>NZ_JCADBG010000003.1:0-472861 GCF_059358815.1 Streptosporangium nanhuense | reverse complement strand
ACGACTTCAAGATCCGCGTCTGCGAGGGCACCGACAAGTTCGACGACTGCGGCCGCTGGGGCGACGCCTTCTGACCCCACCCCTTCAACCGAACAATCGAACAACCGAACACCGACCCGCCCGACCTCCTGGACAGCGATGTCCAGGAGGGGGCGGCGGACGAAGTGCGGCAGCAGTGCGGACGGCCGGTGACAGGGCCGTGCTCCGGTGGCCGCGGGCCTACCGGGACTCGGCGGGCACCGGGGTCTCGTGACGGGGTTCCGTACCGGCCCCGCCGCGCCCGCGCAGGCCGGACGCGACGACGGCCGCCGCGGCGACGGCCATCGCGAGCGGGATGACCAGGGCCGCGCGGAAGCCGTCGAGCTCGGTGAGGAGGGATCCGCCGGACCCGGTGGCGGCGACGTTCACCGCGGTCACCGCCGACAGGCCGAGCGCCGAGCCGAACTGGAAGGAGGTGTACAGCAGCCCGCCGGCGAGCCCCTGCTCCTCCTCGGCCACGCCGTCGGTCGCGGCGATGGTGAGCGGCCCGTACGCCAGGGCGAAGCCGAGACCGAGAACGACCATGGTCGGGAACATCGCCGCGTACGTCCAGTCGAGGCCGACCGGCAGGAACAGGGCGTAGGCCACGGCGGCCAGGCAGAGCCCGCCGAAGATCACCCGGACGTTGCCGAAGCGGTTCACCAGGCGCGGGGTGAGGGTGGGCGCCAGCACGGCGTCGATGCTGACCACCAGCAGCGCCAGGGCCGCCTGCAACGACGACCAGCCGCGCAGTTCCTGGAGGTAGAGCACGACGAGGAACTGGAACCCGAAGAAGGAGCCCCCGAACAGCAGCGCGCCGAGGTTGGCGCGTACCAGCGGGCCGGAGCGGAGGACGCCCAGGCGCACCAGCGGTGACGCCGACCGCCGCTCGATCGCCACGAAGGCGGCGAGCAGCGCGATCCCGGCGGCGAGCGCTCCGGCCGTCCATCCCCATCCGGCGGCGGGGTCCTCCAGCCTGACGACCGCGAACACCAGCACCATCATCGCCCCGGTCACGGTGACCGCTCCGGCCAGGTCGAAGCCCCGCCCGTGACGGTCCGGGCGGTCGCCGGCCGGGATGAGGAGGAGCGCGGCGACGAGGACCGCGGAGGCCATGATCACCGGGGCGAAGAACACCCACCGCCAGCTGATCTCGGCCAGCAGGCCGCCGACGACGAGGCCGAGGGAGAAGCCGGCCGCCGCCGTACCCGCGTAGACCAGGAGCGCCCGGTTGCGTCGCGGGCCCTCGGCGAAGTTCGTCGTGATGATGGACAGCCCGGCCGGCGCCATGAACGCGGAGGCCACCCCCGTCACGAAACGGGCGACGATGAGGACCCACCCCTCGGTCGCGAACCCGCCCAGGCCCGAGAAGACGATGAACACGCCGAGCCACGCCAGGAACATCCGCCGCCGCCCGAGCAGGTCGGCGGCCCGCCCGCCCAGCAGCATGAAACCGCCGTAGCCGAGCACGTACGAACTCATCACCCAGCTCAGCGAACCGGTGGTCAGGTCCAGGTCGGCGCGGATCGACGGCAGGGCCACGTTCAGCATCGCCACGTCGATCCCCTCAAGGAAGATCGCGCCGCACAGCACGAGCAGCATGCCCCAGGCGCGCCCGTCCATGCGGTCCGTGGGCGGAGACGGTGGTGTGGACACGAGACGACTCCTCGGGGAGGGGCGGGAACGTTGACGGTTCCCTCTTGTAAGTAGTCGCATCATGGGACACCATCGATGACCATGGAAGAAGGCACTTCGAAGTCACCGAGTTGTTGCCCGGATACCGACGACGCCTACGACGCGCGCCAGTGGGACACCCGGGAAGACTGCGAGGTCCGCCAGATCCTCGACCGGGTCGCGGACAAGTGGTCCCTGCTCGTCATCGCGCTCCTCGACAGCCGCACCCTCCGTTTCACCGAGCTGAGCCGCGAGATCGACGGCGTCAGCCAGCGCATGCTGACCGTCACCCTGCGCCATCTGGAGCGAGACGGCCTGGTGCGCCGCACCGTGTACCCCGTCGTGCCGCCCAGGGTCGACTACGAGCTCACACCCCTCGGCGTGACCCTGCACGACACCATCCAGTCGCTCGTCAACTGGACGGAACGGCACCAGAACGAGATCGCCGCCGCCCGCGCGGACTACGACGCCCGTACGGTCGCCGCGCCGGTCACTGCGCCGGTCACCGCGCCGGTCACCGCGCCGGGGGTCGCGACGGGAGTCGTGCCGGGGGCCGCGCCCTCGTCGAGGAGCGGCCACGAAACCCCGCCCGTGACGCCCCCGCGTAACGAAACAACACGCAGCACGCCGACGCGTGACGAAACTCGGCCTCCGGTGCCGTTACGTGACGAGACCCGGGGCACGACGTCGGCGCGTGAGGAGAACCGTCCCGGCGCGGGCCCCTCGCGGTGCGAGATGTGCGGCGACCCGATCCACGTCGCGCGCACCGGCCGCCCCGCCCGGTTCTGCGGCCCTGCGTGCCGTCAGAGGGCACACCGCCGCTCCCGCGCCACCCTCCGAGCCTCCGGCTGACCGCCCCGCTCCCCCTCTCCCGCCCCCTGTCCCTTGCCCCCGACCCGGGTTCCTCGCCCCGGCCTCCCGTACGCGGACGGTCGCGAGCGGGAGGCCCGGAGAGCCGGGGCGGGCGGGCCGGCGAAGGGCGGGCCCGTCGGCCTGGATGATCCGGGCGTGAGACGGGTCTCGCAAGGGCGGGCAAAGGCATGTCCAAGCGATCCGTGTCGTGCCCCCCGGCCGGTGCCGCAGCGTGTCTGCTGTCCAGCATTAATGGCACTGCTTACCTGGAGGGTCGGAGATGAGGAAGTTGCTTCGTGCCGGCGTGCTCGCGCTCAGCGTGCTCGCAGCCGGATGCGGCGGCGCCGACGACGGGAGCACGACCGAACCGATGGTCGCGGACCAGGTCGAGGCGTCACCCACCTCGCCGGCGACCCCCACCTCGCCGGAAACCGCCGACTCGTCCTCACCGGCGACCAGGGCCGTGGTCGAGCTGGGGGAGACGAGGATCGGAAAGGTTCTGGTCGGAGAGGAAGGACGCACGCTCTACCTCTTCGACAAGGACAAGGACGGGAAGTCGTCGTGTTCCGACGCCTGCGCGCGGGCATGGCCGCCGTACGTCACGGACGGGAGGCCCGAGGCGGGCCAGGGGGTCAAGGCGGACCTGCTCGACACCACGGAGCGGGACGACGGCACGACGCAGGTGACTTACAACGGCCATCCCCTTTACTACTTCGCCAAGGACACCAAGGCCGGCGACATCCAGGGGCATGACGTCGACGGCTTCGGCGGGGAGTGGTACGCGGTCAACGCGAAGGGGAAGAAGGCGCGCGACTGAGCCGTCCCGGGAGAGAGGCGAGCGAGCGCGCTCGCGAGGAGCGTGAACGAGCGCGCTCGTGAGGCCGGGCTTCCCGGGTCTCCGGGTCTCCGGGCCCCGGGTTCCTGGGCCTCCGGGTTCCTGGGCCTCCGCGCTTCAGAGCCCCGAGCTCCAAGGTGCCGAGCTTCAGGCCCCGAGTTCCAGAGCCCCCGAGTTCCAGAGCCCCGGGGCTCCCGGGGGCGTGTGGACGTGTGAACCGGAGGCCGGGAGGTCGGGCCGGGGCGGTCGCTCCGGCCCGCGGGGCGTCGCGTGCCCGGCGGGCCCTCGCGCTCCGCCTGGCGGGCTCGCGCTCCGCCCGTCGTGCCTCGCGCTCCGCCTGGCGGGCCCGCGCTCCGCCGTCGTGCCTCGCGGTCACCCCGTCAGGTGGACTCCCGGACGACCAGCTCGGTGGGCAGGATCGTCGACGACACGGGGCCGCCGTCGATCTGGCGGAGAAGCAGGCGAACCGCGGCCCGCGCCTGCTCCTCCCGGGGCGTGCGCACGGTGGTGAGCGCGGGCACGGCGTACGAGGCGGCCTCGATGTCGTCGAATCCCACGATCGCGACGTCCTTCGGCACCCGCAGCCCCGACTCGCCCAGCACCCGCAGGGCGCCGATCGCCATCAGGTCACCGGCCGCGAAGACCGCGTCGAGCGCCGGGTCGTCGCGCATGAGCTGGCGCATCGCCTCCGCGCCCGAGGCGAGGGTGAGGTCGCCGACGGCGATGATCGACCGGTGCCCGGTGTCGCGCAGGGCCTCGCGGTAGCCCCTGAGCCGGTCCTGCGCGGCGACCACGTCCGGGGGCCCGGCGATCGCGGCGATCCGCCGCCGTCCCCTGGCGAGCAGGTGCCTGACCGCCGAGGCGGCGCCGCCCACGTTGTCGACGTCGGCGTACGCCGCGTGCGTCGCCACCGAGGGCCTGCCCAGCGACACGACGGGGATGCCCGTACGGACCAGCGCGGCGGGCAGCGGGTCGGTGCCCCGCGCCGACACGAGCACCACCCCGTCGACGTGCCCCGAGGCGGCGTACTGCTCCACCCGGAGCCGTCCGGCCGGAGAGTCGGCGAGCATGAGGGTGACGCGCTTGCCCGACTCCTCCAGCTCGCGGGTGGCCGAGCGGACGGTCGCCGAGAACAGCGGGTCGTCGGAGCGGGCATCGGCGGGGGAGCCGGAGACGACCAGCGCGATCGAGTCGGTGCGCCGGGTCACCAGGCTGCGGGCCGCCGAGTTGGGGACGTAGCCCAGCTCGTTGACGGCGTGCATGACGATCGCGCGGAACTCGTCGCTGACCGTGTTCTCCCCGTTGATCACCCGGGAGACGGTGGACCTCGACACGCCCGCGCGTGCGGCGACCGCCTCCAGGGTGGGGCGCTTGACGCGCTCGCGGTGCAGCCCGTTGTGCCGGATCACCTCGCGGTACCACAGCGCGCTGTCCTTGGGCAGCCGCCGCTGCGTCTCGAAGTCGACGTGCACGATCCCGAAGCGCTTGTGGTAGCCCTCGGCCCACTCGAAGTTGTCCAGCAGCGACCAGACCAGGAAGCCGCGCAGGTCGGCGCCGGCCTCGATCGCGGCGTGCGCGGCCCTCAGGTGGCCCTCGAAGAACGCGGTCCTGTCGGTGTCGTGCACGCGGTCGCCGGTCACCACGTCGTCGAACGCGGCGCCGTTCTCGGTGACGAGCAGGCCGACCTCGGGGTAGTCGCGCGAGAGCCGCGTGAGCAGCTGGGAGAGCCCGGTCGGCACGATCGCCCAGCCCATCGCCGTCGTCGGGGCGTGGGTGCCGCTGAACTGGATGTCCTCGCTGCCGGGATAGGCGGCGTTGGCCGGCTCGCCGGGCTCGGACCGTACGACGCAGGGGGTGTAGTAGTTGATCCCGAGCAGGTCGATGGGCTGGTTGATCGTTTCGAGGTCGCCGTCGTGGATGTGGGCGGTCCCGCCCATGCGCTCCATGATGGCGAGCACCGGTTCGGGATGCGTCCCGCGCAGGACGGGGTCGAGGAACTGCCGGTTGATGAGGCTGTCGATCAGGTCCACCGCCTCGGCGTCCTCGGCGGAGGGGACGAGGCCGGGGTCGCTCACCTGGCCGGGCGTCATCACCGGCGTGAGGTTCAGGGTGAGGGCGATCTCGCGGGCGCCCGCGTCGCGCAGCACCTGGGCGCCCAGGCCGTGGGCGAGCAGGAGGTGGTGGGAGGCGCGGAAGGCCTCCGCCGCCGAGGCGCGGCCCGGCGCGTGGATGCCGATGCCGTATCCCAGCACCGCGGAGACCCACGGCTCGTTGATGGTCATCCACGTCCCGACGCGGTCGCCGAGCCGGTCGTACATGATGCGCGTGAAGTCGGCGAAGCGGTGGGCGGTGTCGCGGTTGGTCCACCCGCCCAGGTCCTCCAGCGCCTGGGGGAGGTCCCAGTGGTAGAGGGTCACGTAGGGCGCGATGTCGGCCGCCAGCAGCTCGTCCACCAGCCGGTCGTAGAAGTCGAGCCCGGCGGCGACGGCGGGCCCCGAGCCCGACGGCTGGATCCTGGGCCACGCCACCGAGAACCGGTAGGCCCCGAGACCCAGGTCCGCCATCATGCGGACGTCGTCGGCGTAGCGGTGGTAGTGGTCGCAGGCCACGTCGCCGGTGTGGCCGTCGATGGTCCTGCCCGGAGTGTGGGAGAACGTGTCCCAGATCGACGTGCCCCGCCCCCCGGCTCGCGCGGCGCCCTCGATCTGGTACGAGGCGGTGGCGGCCCCCCAGACGAAGCCCTCGGGAAAGGCCAGGGTCTCGCCCCGGGCCGAGATGGTCGTTGCGGTCATCCTCGAAAACCCCCGTTGGTTCCCGTCACCGTCCGGAAGCGCGGACGGTGGCGGGGTCGCCGTCGTCCCGGCCGGTGGAAGTGTCATCTACCGACATCATGAGACGGTAGCGGCCTGTCGTCGAGAGATTTCCCGACCGGCGTGGGCACGCTCCCACCTCACTCGCGTTCGCGATCGGCGACACAGTAACGGATGCCACCGACAGCGAGGCCGGGGAGCGGGTGCCCGCCCCGCCACCGTTAGCGGTCCGGGTGGTCACGCGGGTCTCCGGCGGGACGTCCGGCGCCCGTCGCCGGCCGGAGACCAGACTTTGGTCGGGGGTGGTGGTGGCCGATCGTCGGATCTTTCCGGGACCCGCGGTTTCTAGGTTTTCCCCATGAAACACGAGCTCATCCGCCTGGCGGCGGCGGCGGCCGGCCTGGTCTCGGTCCTCGTCCCGGTTCTCGTCACAGCTCCCGCCGCGCGGGCCGCACAGGCCGCGCCGCCCGCCACCGGGCTGACCCCGGCCGCCGTCGAGGCCTACCTCGACAGGACCATGGAGTCCACCGGGCTGCCGGGGATGTCCGTCGTCGTCACCCACGGGGGCGAGATCGTGCACGCCGGTGGGTACGGGCACGGGTCGGACGGCGAACCGGTCACCGAGAGGACCCCGATGCGCGTCGCCTCGGTCAGCAAGTCGTTCACCGCCATGGCCGTCATGACGCTGGTCGACGACGGCAGGATCTCGCTGGACGAGCCGGTCGCCGGGCGGCTGCCGGAGTTCCGCATGGCCGACCGGCGAGCCGCCGGGATCACCGTGCGGCACCTGCTCAACCAGACCTCCGGCCTGTCCGACACCACCGTCGACATCGGCGCGACGCGGGCGGCCACGTCGCTCGCCGGCTACGTGTCCGCGCTGGGCACCGGCACGCTGGCCGCCGACCCCGGCACGCGCTGGGAGTACTGCAACGTCAACTACGACGTGGCCGCCAGGCTGGTCGAGGTCGTCGGCGGACAGGGCTTCGGCGACTACATGGAGCGCCGTGTCTTCGGCCCGCTCGGCATGACGGGCAGCGCCGTCGGGGACCGCGTCGTCAGGCCGTCCGAGGGATTCAACTCGGTGTACGGCGCCTGGACGGCGCGCCCCGAGCTGCCCGGCCTCCGTGACGGCGGTAGTGGCGACGTCGTCACGAACGCGGCCGACATGGGCAGATGGCTGATCAGCCACACCGGCGGCGGAAAGCGGCTGGTGACGCCGGAGAGCCTGAGGACCATGCACACGCCGTCCGCGGTGCGCGACTACGGCATGGGCTGGGGCGAGGAGAGCGTGGCCGGCACCAGGCTGCTCGTGCACTCGGGCAACCTGTTCACCTACAACGCGGTGGAGGCGATCGCCCCGGACACGGGGTACGGTTTCGCGGTCATGACCAACAGCGCCGCTCTCCACGACGACACCTACGACGTGCTCACCGGGCTCGTCGCGATGAGCCGGGGCGGTACGCCGGACGTGCCGGGCGGCGGCCGGCAGACGTTCGAGCTGGTCCTGGGACTGATCGCGCTGGCGGGGGTGGGCCTGGGCGCGCTCGGCGTGCTGCGGTCCCGCCGCTGGGCGAGCCGGAGGGCGGGGAGCCCGGCCTGGCGGACCGGGCTGCGGCTGGCGCCGGTGCTGCTGCCGGTCGCGCTGTTCGCCGCGTATCCCTGGCTGATCTCCTTTCTCATGAACGGCCGGACGGTCACCTGGGAGCAGCTCACCTACTTCGCCCTACCGATGACGATCACCTTCGCGGTCGTGGCCGCGGCGGGGACCGTCACCGCCGCGATGCGACTGGCGAGGCTGCGATCGGTAGTGTCGACCCGATGAGAAACGGCGTGATACTGGCGGTGATCGCGGGATCCGCCCTGGTCAGCGGGTTGCACCTCGACTTCGTCCCGCTGTGGCGGCAGCTTCTCTTCGTGATACTGGCCGTCGCCGCCTACCTGCACGGCCGCCACCTGCCCGTACGGCGAGGCCGGCTGCTCCTGGCCGTTCTCGCGACGTCCGGGGCCGTCTACGCCGTGCCGGACCTCGCGACCGCTGTCGGCGCGCTGGCGGTTCTCGGCCTCTTCGTGGTGCTGCCGTGGCTGGCGGGCTGTTTCCAGCGGCAGCAGGCCGACCTGCTGGAGGCGGGGCGGGAGCGGGTCGCCCAGCTCGGGCGGGAGCGGGAGTTCGTCGCCGAGCGCGTCACCCTTCGCGAGCGCGCCCGTATCGCCGAGGACATGCACGACTCGCTCGGCCACGAGCTGGCGCTGATCGCGCTGCGCGCCGGAGCCCTGGAGCTGGCCGCCGACATGAGCCCGCGGAACCGGGAGGCGGCGGCGCGGCTGCGGGCCTCCGCGGTCACCGCGACCGACCGCCTCCGCCACACCCTCGGGGTGCTGCGCGAGACCGGCGCCGTTTCCACCGAACCGCCGGACGAGTCCATCGAGGCGCTGGTGGACCGCGCGCGTGGCGCCGGGATGACGGTCACCCTCGACCGCGCCGGCGAGGGGGCGCCCCTGCCGCCGCTGGCGGACAGGGCCGCGCACCGGGTGGTGCGCGAGTCGCTGACCAACGCCGCCCGCCACGCCCCGGGCGCGGACGTGCGCGTCCGCGTCGAACGGGCCCGCGACGCGGTCACCGTCACCGTGTCCAACTCCGCCGCCCCCGCCCCCGCCCCCGCCCCCGCCATGCCGCCGGGGCCGGTGCCGGCGAGCGGAGGGAGCGGGATCGCGGGTCTGCGCGAGCGGGTGCGGTTGCTCGGGGGGACCCTGCGGGCCGGTCCCCGGGACGGCGGGTTCGCCGTGACGGCGCGGTTCCCGTCCGGCCCGGCGTTCGAGGAGGAAGGGGCCCCGCCCGGCGGGAGAGGAGACGAGGAAAGCCGATGATCCGGATAGTGCTGGCCGACGACGAGGCCATGATCCGAGCGGGGGTGAGGGCGATCCTCGCCACCGACGAGGGCGTCGAGGTGGTCGCCGAGGCCGCCGACGGGCGCGAGGCGGTCGAGCTGGTGCGCGCGCACCGGCCGGACATCGCGCTCCTGGACATCCGGATGCCCCGCCTCGACGGCCTGTCCGCCGCGGCCGAGCTGCGTGTCGCCGCGCCGGAGGTCGCGGTCGTCATGCTGACCACGTTCGACGAGGACGAGTACGTCTCCAGGGCGCTCGACGAGGGAGTGCGCGGCTTCCTGCTGAAAGCCTCCGACCCCCGCGAACTGATCACCGGGGTGCGCGCGGTCGCCGACGGCGCGGCGTACCTGTCGCCGAGGATCGCACGGAAGGTCATCGAGCGGCTGAGCGGCGGCAGGCTCTCCAGGGCGGGGGTGGCACGCGGGCACGTGAGGTCGCTGACCGCGCGGGAGCGCGAGGTGCTGGCCCTCGTCGGCCGGGGCATGTCCAACCACGACATCGGCCGCGAGCTGTTCCTCTCGCAGGGCACCGTCAAAGCCCACGTCAGCGCCATCCTGCTCCGGCTCGGCCTGAACAACCGCGTCCAGGCGGCGATCATCGCCTACGAGGCGGGGCTGGTGCCGGGGGACGCCTGAGAGTCGTCCGGCGGGGTCAGGCCCCGGGAAGTCTCAGCATGCGGTCGAGCAGCTGGCGGTGATGGGCCAGAAGGCGTTGCCGCGCCCGCGGGTCGGTGGAGATGGAGTGCGCCTCGGCGATCGTCCGGCCGTGCAGGAACCCGTACACGCTCCAGATCAGCGTACGCAGCATCATGCCCAGGTCCACCTGGTCGTCGATCAGCCCGGCCCCGGCGGCGGCGCGCATCGCGTCACGGGTGTCGTTGATGAGGGAGACCGAGTAGGCCTGCTCCAGGTCGGGGAGGTCGGCGGCGTCGCCGAGCCAGCGGTGCATCCACAGGGCGGGGATCTGCGGGTTGTCGAGGCAGAAGTCCAGGTAGCGCTCGGAGAGGTCGTACATGACCGCGGCGAACTCCTCGGGGCCGGCGGCGGGGAGCGCGCTGAGCGCGTCCTCCACGACGGCCCGTTCCGCCCGGCCGGCGTGGTCGATGACGGCGAGGTAGAGATCGTGTTTGTCGCCGAACCGCTGTTGCACCCACGCCAGGTCCTGCCCGGCCGCCTCCGCTATCCCCTGCAGTGACGTGCCGTCGTGACCGAACGCCGCGAAGAGCCGCGCCGCGATGTCGATGACCGCTCGGCTCTGCGGGTCGTCGGCGGGAATCATGATTCGATTCAAGTCCCCCGGACGGGTACGGACGCCCCGGCATTGGTTTTGAACTGGTCAAACCTGTGTGTGCGATGCCCGTCCCGCCCGTCCGGCCGGCGGGGAGGCCGTGACGCTCCTCGCCGCGCCGGGTCCGTGGGGCTCACGGGTCAGGAGAGCGCGGGCCGGGCGCCCGGGGATCGGGAGGGCCCGGGGATCAGGAGGGGAGGACGCTCAGCCATCCCGTACCGGTCAGGGCGGTGATCCGCCGTGGGGCGGCCGGGTCGCGCCGCACCTCGACGTTCGCGTTCCCGGTGCCGGTCCGCACGTTGTAGCCCTCCTCGTACTCCTGCCCGTCCGGCACCCTGACCTCCACGTTCCCGGCCGCCTTCACCACGGCGCTGACGTCGCCGGGCGGGACGGCGAACCTCAGGTCGACGTCTCCCGTGCCGGTCTCGACGTCGGCCTGGGCGGACCTGAGGCCGGCGCCGATCACGTTGCCCGTCTGCGCCCGCACCCGCAGCGCGCCCCCCGTCCCGTCCACGATCACGTCGCCCACGGCGGTGGAGAGGCGCAGGTCGCCCTGGATCCCGCCCACGGAGACGCTTCCGAAGCGGTGGGACGTCGCCTCGACGTCGGTGGCCGTGGGCACGCTCAGGACGTAGTCGGCCTGGCAGGGAGGGCCGGGACGGTCGCCGGGGCAGCGGACGTCGAGCCTGAGCGTCCGCCCGTCCCACTCCTCGGTGACCACGGGCCGGTCCTGGACCCACAGGAGCGTCCGTTCCAGGCCCAGCCGCTTCAGCGCGCTCGGCACGACCGAGATGTTGACGTGGCCGGCCGCCTCCACGACGATCTCCGACGAGGTGAGCGCCCGGGACTGCAGCGTGGTCTCGACGCGCGGTTCGACCTTCGTGACCTCGGCCCACGTCGCCAGGGCGGTGAAGGCCACGGTGAGCGTGGTGAGCGCCCCGCCGGCGACCAGCCAGGCGGTCCGGACGTTGTTTCGCATCGGCATGCCCTCAAACCTTCAGGAATCGCAGAACGGCGAGTACCCGGCGGTGGTCCTTGTCGGCGCCGGAGAGGTCGAGCTTGGTGAAGATGTTGTTGATGTGCTTGCCGACCGCGCTCTCGGACACCACCAGGGCCTCGGCGATCCCGGTGTTGGAGCGGCCCTCCGCGATCAGCGCGAGCACCTCGTGCTCCCTGCGGGTCAGCCGGTCCAGCGGGTCGCTGTGCCTGCGCAGCAGCAGCTGGGCGACCACCTCGGGGTCCAGGGCGGTGCCTCCGGCGGCGATCCGGCGCAGCGCGTCGAGGAACTCCTCGACGTCGGCCACCCGGTCCTTGAGCAGGTAGCCGATCCCGCTGGTGGCGGTGGACAGCAGCTGGGTGGCGTAGCGCTCCTCGACGTACTGGGAGAGCACCAGGATCGCGAGCGCCGGCCGCTGGCGGCGCAGGACGAGCGCCGCGCGCAGGCCCTCGTCGGTGTGCGAGGGGGGCATCCGCACGTCGGTGACGACGAGGTCGGGGACGTGCTCGTCCACGGCGCGCAGCAGCCCCTCCGCGTCGGACACGGCGGCCACGACCTCGATGCCCGCGGAGCCGAGCAGACGGACGAGTCCCTCTCTCAGCAGTACGGAGTCCTCGGCGAGCACTACGCGCACGGTAGCTCCACTCTGATCGTCGTCGGCCCGCCGAGCGGGCTGTCGACGTACAGGATGCCGTCCACGGAGCCGACCCGGCGGGACAGGCCGCGCAGGCCGGTCCCCCGGTCAGGGTCCGCGCCGCCCCGGCCGTCGTCGCTGACGGCCACGTGGAGGCGGTCGCCGAGGCGGTCGACGACGACCTCGGCGCCGGACGCGTCCGCGTGCTTGGTGATGTTGGTCAGCGCCTCGGACACGACGAAGAACGCCACCGCCTCGACCGTGGGGGACACCCGCTCGGAGATGTCGACGTTCAGCCGTACGGGGAAGGGGGCCCGCGCGGCCAGCCCGGACAGCGCCGCGTCCAGGCCCTGGTCGTTGAGCACGGCCGGGTGCAGCCCCCGGACGAAGTCGCGCAGCTCCTTCAGGGCCTGCTTGGCCTCCTCGTGCGCCTGCACGATCACCTCGCGGGCGGGTTCCGGCAGGTCGGTGAGGGTGGCGCGGGCCATGCCCAGGTTCATCGCCAGCGACACCAGCCGCTGCTGGGTGCCGTCGTGGAGATCCCGCTCGATGCGGCGGCGCTCGGCGTCCGCGGCGTCGACCACCTCGGTACGGCTCTCCCGCAGCGTCTCCACCCGCTGGGCCAGCTGGTCGCTCAGGCTGGGGCCGAGCAGGGCCTCGGCGGCGATCACGTCCAGCACCGCGAACCCGCGGGCCACCCACGGCCCCGCGACGAGCAGGGCCCCGGAGACGAGGACGAACACCAGGCTCGGCCAGGTCTCCTCCGCCGCCCAGTGACGCACGGCGAGCCCGGCGGTGACCAGGCCGCCCGCCCACGCCCCGACGACGGAGGCGGCACCGAAGCCGCTGATCAGCGGGGTCAGCAGGTGGTAGCCGATCCGGCGCCAGGTGCTCCGCGTCCTGGCCTCCTGGAGCAGCCGCCTGAACGGGTTCACGCTCAGGGGGCGGCGCGGGACCGGGAGGATGTCGACGCCGAGGAAGGCGGCGAACCGGGAGCGCTGCACGAGGGTGAGCAGCCGGACGACCACGAAGAACAGCAGCAGCGCGACCACGGGGACCACCACGGTCCACACCAGCAGCACCGACACCGTCACCAGCGCCCCGATCGCCGCCGTGCCCAGCAGGGCGATCGGCACGCCCGTCACCAGGTGCGCGGTGCGGAGCCAGGCCCGCGTGGACCAGTGGGCGCTGATCCTCTCCCAGGGGGTGGTCATCTCGGTGCCGGTCATGGAATCCACCGTAGGGACCGCGGCGGCCCGGACACAGGGGCGAGGTATCCCGGAAAAAGGTGGGGCAAACCCCACCCCCGCCACGGGCGTGCCCCCGCCTCTGCCCTCGCGGTCGTACGGTCTGACCCTTCATGGGGTAAAGGAGTTGTTTGTCTGCTTCACCTACCCTTGAAGAATGAGCCCCCGCGAGCATGCCGACCTCGCGGGAGCACTCCCCGGCGTCTCCGGCTCCGCCGATCCCCTCCGGCTGCTCGCCGACGACCCGATGTCTGAGCCCCTGACCTACCCGGGCCGCCTCCCCGCGGGAGCCGGGCTGCTGGACGGCGACCGGTTCCTGCCGATGTCCGAGGAGGCCGGCGCCCTCGGCGGCCACCGGGTCCGGGCCGGGAGCCGGGTCGTGCGGCTCGCCGACCACCTGGCGAGCCTCGGCGCGGGGCCGGCGGAGGCCCGCCACCCGGTGGTCGCGGTCGGGTCCAACGCCGCGCCTGGCCAGCTGCGCCGCAAGTTCACCGCCGCCGGGCTCCGGCCCGTCGTCCCGCTGATCCCGGCCACCGTGCACGGCGTCGCCCCGGGGGTCTCGGCGCACGTCAGCCGGAACGCCTACCTGCCCGCCGCGCCCGTCAGGGTGGCCGGGGCGTCGCTCCTGTTCGTCGTGTGGGTGGACGACGCCCAGCTCGCCGCGCTGGACGCGACCGAGCCGAACTACCTCCGGCTCCCGCTCCCCCCGGACTCCTTCCCGGTGACCCTCTCCTCGGGAGAGGTCCTCCCGTCGTGCCACGTCTACGCGGGCAGGCACGGCTGCCTGGTGGACGAGGGGGGCGAGCCGCTGCCGCTCGCGCCCCAGCCGGAGCTGATCGGGCACCTGCTGGCGCGCTCCGCGAATCTGCGGCGCCTGTTCGGGCGGACACCCGAGGAGTTCGTGACCAGGGCGCGGCGGGACGACGGGACGAGGGAGGCGGCCCGCGCGCTGTTCCTGAGCGACGGGCTCGCCGACCCCGGAGCCGGGCTCGCCGGAGAGCTGTCACGTCTCCCGGACCGCTGACGGCACCGGTGCCCCTGACAGGGGCCCACGCCGGGCCGTGATCGTTCCCGGCGGTCTCGTACGGTCCCGCACGGCCTCCGGGCACGCGCCGGCCTCCGGATAACCCCAATGGGGGTAGTCATGGGTTATAAATAGGGGCGATCTGAAAGTGGTCATCGAAGGGATCACCTCCTTGAAGCGTGTGCTGCTGCTGGCGACCGGTGACACCATCGCCCACCTGTACGCCCCCGGCCGTCCGGGCGTCCTGTCCGGGGCCGAACTCCTGCGGGCGCTCCCGCCCGGCGCGGTCACCGCGGACGTGGTGGCCGAGGACGTGATGGCGGAGCCCAGCTGGGACATGTCGCCCTCGACCATGCTCGAACTGGCCCGCAGGGCGCGCTCGGCCATCCTGGACCGCGGGTTCGACGGCGTCGTGATCACCCACGGCACCGACACGCTGGAGGAGACCGCCTACCTCGTGGACCTGCTCGCGGGCCGGGCGGCGGAGCGCGGCGCCATCGTGCTGACCGGCGCCGTCCGCCCCCTGGACGAGCCGTCCCCGGACGGCCCGCGCAACCTCGTCTCCTCCATCACGGCCGCCGCCGACGGCGCGCTGCGCGGTGCCGGGGCCGTCGTGTGCGTCAACGACGAGATCCACGCGGCCCGCTGGGTCACCAAGGTCGACGCCACGAGCGTCGCGGCGTTCTCGTCGGCCCCCTTCCCCGTGCTGGGCCGGGTGACCGGTGACCGGGTCGCCACGCTGTTCGCCCCGCCGTCCCGGCCGCCCGCGTTCGTGGGGGACCCGGCGTCGGACGTCGCCCTGATCAAGACCTATCCGGGGATCGTCCCCGCGCTGCTCACCGCCGTCGTGGACGCCGGGGCGCAGGGTGTCGTGCTGGAGGGGACCGGCCTGGGCAACGTACCCGTCGAGCTCTTCACGACGATCGCCGAGCTGACGGAGTGGGGGATCCCGGTGGTCGTCGCGTCTAGATGCCGTACGCACACGGTCCCGCTCGGAGAGATGCGCTTCGGGGCGGGGCTCGCCGCGCGCGTCGGGGCGATCGGGGCGCGCGGCCTGACGCCCTCGAAGGCGCGGTGCGCGCTGATGGTCGCTCTCGGGACCGGCGGGATCGGCGCGGTACGCGACTGGTTCGGCAGGCTCTGACGCCGGTCCGGCAGGGGCAGGCGCCCGCGAGACGGTTTACGGATAGGTAAAAACCGCGGAAAGGGGAGTATCCCCGAGCTGTGCGGGCACGTCGGTGGAGTCCGTGATCCGGCGAAGGGCTGGGGAGGCCTTCGCCGGATCACCCCCCTCTTCCCCGTCCAGGTCCCCCGACGGCCCGGCGAGGCACGCTGGGCCGTCGGGGTGACCGGACGAGCCGGACGCCCGGAACGATCAGAACCGGACGAGCCGGACGCCCGGAACGATCAGACGGGGATCGAGACCCCGAGGCCGCCGCGGGTCTCGGCGCCGTACCGCTCCTTCTCCTTGGCGATGTCGAGGGGCTTGATGCTGGAGCGCCCGCTCAGCACCTCCTCGGTGAGAAGGTCGGCGGGGACCAGCCAGGAGACCTCGAACTCCAGCCCGTCGGGGTCCTTGGCGTACAGGGCCTTGGTGGTGGAGTGGTCGGAGGCGCCGACGAGGGCGTTGAGCTCGCCGAGCTTGAGGGCGATCCGCTCCAGTTCCCGGAGGGTGTCGACCTCCCAGGCCAGGTGGTAGAGGCCGACGGTCGAGCGCCCGGCCCCCGACGGGCCCGCCTGCGCGCCGACCTCGAAGAGGCCCAGGTCGTGGTCGTTGCTGGACCCCGAGGCCTGGAGGAACACGGCGCCCGGCATGCCCATGACCGCCCTGAAGCCGAGTGCCTCCTCGTAGAACGCGACGCTGCGCTTCACGTCGCGCACGAAGAGAACGGCGTGGTTGAGTCGCTGGACCGGCATGGTTCCTCCCAAAAGCTTGAACTCTCAAGTAGATTACCCCCGCTTTGTTGAGAGTTCAAGTAAGGTGGGTGCGTGACGCGATGGCTGGACGATGACGAGCAGCGCACCTGGCGTGCGTTCCTGGCCGCCTCGCAGCGTGTCCAGGAGGAGCTGGACCGGCAGCTACAACGAGACTCCGGCATGCCGCACGCCTACTACGCCGTGCTGGTGAAGCTCTCCGAGGCCCCCGGGCGCATGATGCGGATGAGCGAGCTGGCGGCGGAGGTCAACTCCTCGCAGAGCCGCCTGTCGCACGCGGTGAAGCGACTGGAGGAGCACGGCTGGGTGCGGCGCGAGCCGTGCGCCGCAGACAAGCGCGTGAGCTGGGCGATCCTCACCGACCAGGGCCTCGCGGTGCTCGCCGCCGCCGCCCCCGGCCACGTCGAGGCGGTACGGCAGACCCTGTTCGACCGCCTCGACCCCGAGCAGGTCCTCCGGCTGGCCGAGATCTGCGCCGCCATCCTCGCCCCCCCGGATCCTTCGTGACCGAACCTCACGGGGATGTTCTCGGGTGTTGGCCTCCGCGGTCCGATCGTGCTAATCGAGAGAGGTCTTTGGCGGTGGCTGACTCCTTATACATCCCATTCCTTATGCCGCGGATCGGGACCGGAGTCCCGCCCGCAGAAAGCGCATTCTCGGGCTGAAGGGACTGGCGATAGAGGTCGATGATGAAGTCGGCTGTGAGCTGCGGGCGGGGATCGTTGTCGACAGCCCCGTGATGCGCGCGGCGAAGCGGGAAATGTCGTCCGGCTGGTAGCCGAACCGGCGCAACGTGGCGCGCGGGCCGATCGGTGCTAGTACTAGTTCATTGGCCAGGCGTACTCGAACTCGGGCAGCTCAAAACCCTGCTGAAAACGGCACATCCGCTCGTCTGTGCGGCGTGCGCCGTGTCGTTCGTAAAAATCGATGGCTCGCGTGTTCGCACTGAGCACCTCCAGATAGACCTCCCTGCCGGGGTGCTCGTCCGCCGCCCACGCCAACCCTCGCCGCAGCAGTTGCGTTCCGATGCCTGAGCCGATGCTCCCCGGCCGCACGTGGAGATTGTCAAGCAGGATCCGCTCACCGGGAACCGGAAGCAGGTAGACAAAGCCAAGCAACTCTCCATCGCCGTCGTGAGCGACGAACAGCCCTGATCCCTGCACAGGCGAAGCCAGCCGTTCTCGCCACAGCGTCAGTCGGTCGTCGGTCAGGGGTCCGTTCAGGAAGTTGTCGGGCATGATCCCCGCATACGCCGAACGCCAACTGTCCACGTGCAGAGCAACGATAGGGATAATGTCATCAACTTTTCCGCTTCTTATCTGCATGGCGCAAAGCATCCCATACAGGACGGAATAGGATACGGGAGACCCTGACCAAGGAGGGGTCGTCCAGCGATGACCTACCAAGCTGAATGATCAGCGCCGAAAAGGCTCATGATCTAAACCTCCTACAGGTCCTGGGAGAGCCGTTCGCAGGGCGTGGCCTTATCAGAGATGCCGACGCTCGGCGGACCGCTTTGCTCCAAACCCGTGTTCAAGCCGCTTCGGCATTGTGGCCGGCGGCGATCGCGTCAATGTGGCGGGCGAGTTCGAAGTCCTTGGCCGTGAGGCGGTCTCCGGCGTCGTGAGTGGTGATCGCGAACCGGATCCGCTGCCAGGTGATGTGCATGTCAGGGTGGTGGCCGATCTCGCGGGCCTTGGCCGCGACGTACATGGCCAGGTGTACGCACTCGTGGTAGGCGTGCTTGAACGTCCGGGTTATGGTCTGCCCCTCACGTTCCCATCCCGGTAGCTCGGCCAGACGGGCGACGATCTGCTCTTCGGACAACGGCTGAGGGGACATCGGCATCTCCGCGTCGATACGTCAGGCGAACCAGGAAACGATCTCAACCAACTCCCGGCTCCGTATGGGGAGAGTGGATGTCTCCCCTGATCGGAGGGACGCCGGTCTTTCGCGATCGAGCCCGTACGGCGGCAGTCGTCCACAGAGAACTACGTCGCGGCCTTGACTGCCAGAACCTCACGGAACTCGCCGAGGACCGGGCGGTCCTGCTGGTCGAGAGGGACGGCGCGCAGCAGCATGCGCCCGGTCTCGATGATGTGGTTGCTGCGATAGGCGATCGGAACGGCGTCCACCACCGCTGCCGCACGGCGCGCGCCCTCGTCGACGCCTCCTCGAACGACCACGGAGAGCGCCTCGTGCAGAGCGATGTTGGCCCGGTACTGGTAGTCGCCGGTCAGCCTGATCACGTTGTCGCGGGCCACACCCGCCCTGGTCTCGTCTCCCGCACCGGCGTAGACCCAGCTCTCGGCGAAATAGATCTGGTTTTCCTTCCAGAAACCGAGCGGGTCGGCGCTCACCCCTTTGCTCGCGAGGTCGAGGAGTGTGTCCAGGGTCTTCAACGCCTCCCCGTGCCGTCCGAGCAAGGACAGTGCCTTCGCACGGGTGGTCATGAGATCGACGTTCGGTGCTCCGGCGATCTGCTCGGCATTGTGCACGAGGCGCAGCACGGTCTCCGGGGCACGCTGCCCGTACAGGCCGTGTCCCGCTTCCTCCGCACGGATCAGCAGGCGGGTTTCGAGGTCCCCGGAGGCGTCCGCCGCGTTCCGGCCGGTGCGCCACCAGCGCACGGCGGCCCCGTGGTCTCCAAGGCGGATCAGCGCGTTGGCGTGAACGGCGGAAAGCGCGGCCAGGACCCGGTGCAAGTCCGCGACGTCGGCGGGAGCGGACGCCTCTATCTGTTGTCGTACCGTGAGCAGGTCGACGATGAGATCGGCCGCCACCTGCGCGGGAGGGCGGTTCCTGAGCGCGTACAGGTGGTCGCCGCAGCTCAGCTCCCACTCTTCGGCACTGCGGAAACCCTGGTCGAGGGACGGGCAGCCCGCTGCTCAGCTCCGCGCTGACACTGCTCGCAGCGGCCGAACATCTCGCCGAGCACTACGCCGTCCTGCGCGCCAAGGACGCCGCCGACGTGCTGCGAGCCGGTTTGCCTCTCCTGGCCGACGTGATCCTGGCCGAGCATGTCGACCCGCGCTGACGCCGGCGCGGCCCGAGCCGCCCGACAGGTGCAGCGGCACGCACCCATCAAGGAGTCAGTCGTGATGCCGTCCCATGGCGCCCCGGCAGGTGACCAATTGAGCACGATCACCTGGCATCCCGGTGCCATCTCCGCGCTCAAGCACCTGCGTACCGAACTTCACACCCACCGGATCTATCCGGCGATCTCCTACGACCAGGGTCGACCCCGCCTGGTGATCAGCGCCGATCTGACCGTGTGGGCCGACTCCATGGGCATGTTCTTCTGCTGGGGCACCACCTGCCTGGAGGAACCCGCCGACCACGCCCCCGCAGACGACGTGTCACAGGCCGCGCACCGCGTCGCCGGACGGCTCGGAAAGCACTACGTCGAACCGGTGGCCCCTCCCTGAGCAGCGCGGCGGACGGCGATCCCATCTCCTGTGCCGCCGTCCCCGCGCCTCGTGGTTCCGCCGATCCCGCAGCGCAGGCCCTCCCGCGACGCGACCGGCTCCGACGGACCTCGTCACCGCACTGGATATGCTTTCCCATCATGATCACAGACGCCGTTGTGACGTGTTCCTGCTGCGGCACGCAGTTGTCCGGCACCGACCAGATCGACGTGCGGTTCGGGCTGCCCGACGTCGCCCTGGAGGTCGCGGAGACCGCGCGACACCCGGTGAACCCCGGCCTGCTACGTGTGGACGGTCACGGATGCTTCGCCAGGTGCCTGCTGCCGGTGCGGCTGTCAGGTGGGGTGACGTTGATGCTGGGCACCTGGATACGGATCAGTGAGGACGATCTGGAACGCGCCCACTCGCTGTGGGACGAACCCGCGTACGCCGGTCTGGCCTTCAGCGGCACCTTGGCCAACGCCATCAAGCCCTGGGACCAGGACGTGATGGGCGCCGACCTCACGGTCGTTGTCCGCAACGTCGACGAGATCCCCTACGTGGACGCCAGCCCTCACCCTCTGCTCACCCGGGTTCTACGCGCAGACTGGGACCGGGACGAGGTGCTGCGCCATTTCGGCCACGCGCTCCCCGTACCGGTCAGGACCCGGCTGAACGACCACTGGAGCATTGAACGCAGCGCGGGGATGGCGGCACGCGTCATCGAGGGAACCTTGCAGTTCGCCGGTCCAGGCCGAACCGTATACGCCGACCTGCGGACCGCTTCAGGCCCGGGGACGCCGGATGAGTTTCTGGCCTCGCTGATCGAGGGCGCCCCCGTCACCGACGCGGCCCATCAGCTGACCGAGCACCACCAGGGCGGTCTGCGGCACGCCTTCTGGCTGACCTCCACCGGGCCTGAGCAGCCGCAGCACGAGCTGTACGGCTTCGTGATCCACCACGATGAGGCCGTCGCCCTGGCCTGCGTCCACGACGACCCGCAGGACCTGTCCTGGGCACAGCACGTGTGGCGGTCCGTCATCCACCTGGATCACCTTCCGGCCACCTGATCTCGCCGGGCGCGTGAAGCCGGCCATGAAATGGCGGCGGACCTTCCCGGCTGGAAGGCCGGGCCTACCATGAAGCGTGGACGTCGCGGTCAGATCCGTGCTGCGGCCAGGTGGCTCCAGGGGTCGGCGATGACCCGGTGGATGACCTGCCCGGCGGCGCCCAGGGTCGCGGCGTCGCCGCCGAGCCGCGAGACGGTCAGCTCGGGGACGGCACGGCGCATCACGCCCAGCCGGGAGGTCATCGTCTCGTGCGCCGGACCCCGGATCCACGGGAACAGCGTGGCGAACACCCCGCCCAGCACGATGGTCCCCGGGTCCATCAGATGCACCGCCGAGGTGAGGGCGACGCCGAGCGCCTGGCCGGCGCGCTCGCAGGCCTCCAGCGAGTCCCGCTCGCCCGCGTGCAGGCGCGCGAGCAGCGCGGCCACCCCGTCGGGAACCCCGGCCAGTCCGGCGGCCCTCAGCAGCGCGTCCTGTCCGGCGTACTGCTCCAGGCAGCCCCGGCCGCCGCAGCGGCAGGCCGGGCCGTCGGGGGAGACGACCACGTGTCCCAGCTCCCCGGCGAGGCCGCGGACGCCGCGGAACAGGGTGCCGCCGACCACCAGGCCCGCGCCGATGCCGATCTCCCCCGACACGTGCAGGAAGTCGCCGGGGACGGAGCCGAACCACAACTCGCCCAGGGCCGCGAGGTTGGCCTCGTTGTCCACCTCGACGGGGAAGTCCAGCAGGTCGGAGACGCGGACGTCGTGCCAGCCGAGGTTGGGGGCCGTGTGGACGAGCCCGCCGTCCACGGGGCCGGGCACCGCGAGGGTCGATCCGGCGATGGACAGGCCCTCCGCGTGCGCTTCGTCCACAGCCCTGTGGGCGAGTTCTTCCAGGTGAGACAGGGTTTCCACAGGGGAGGACGTACGGTTGTCCACAGCCTGTGTATATCTGAGCCGCACCGCGAGGGTGAGGTCGACCACGCAGGCGGACAGGTAGTCGACGTTGATCTCCAGGCCGAGCGCGGCGACCCGCCGCCCGCTGAGCGAGACGGCCGTGCCGGGCCGCCCCCGCTCGCCGTCCCTGAGCGCGCCCGACTCGGTGACCATGCCCGCCTCGATCAGGTCGCCGACCATCTTCGACACCGTCGTCTTGGTCAGTCCGGTGATCTCGGCCAGCGCCGCCCGGGTGACCGGACCGCTCCTGCGGACCTCGCCGAGAACCACGCCGAGATTGCGGGCGCGCATCGAATTGTGGCGTACAGCCTGTGTCATGGAGCATCCACCTCTTGACGATCCCACCACCTCGATCCATATTAAGTCCATAAAGTGGATTAAATCGGAGGAACGCAGATGAGCGCCTACACCCCCAAGCCCGAAGACCGCTTCACTTTCGGGCTGTGGACCGTCGGCTGGCAGGCCCGTGACCCCTTCGGGGACGCCTCCCGGGCCCCGCTGGACCCGGCGGAGAGCGTGCACAGGCTCGCCGAGCTCGGCGCGTACGGCGTCACCTTCCACGACGACGACCTGCTCGCCGTCGAGCCCGACCGCGACAGGGCCATCGCGAACTTCAAGAAGGCGCTGGCCGAGACCGGGCTCAAGGTCCCGATGGCCACCACGAACCTGTTCACCCACCCCGTCTTCAAGGACGGCGGCTTCACCAGCAACGACCGCGACGTCCGCCGCTACGCGCTGCGCAAGGTCATCCGCAACGTGGACCTGGCCGCCGAGCTCGGCGCGACCACCTACGTCTGCTGGGGCGGGCGCGAGGGAGCCGAGTCCGGGGCCGCCAAGGACATCAGGGCCGCGCTCAGCCGCTACAAGGAGAGCATGGACCTGCTCACCTCGTACGTGATCGAGCAGGGCTACGACATCAGGTTCGCCATCGAGCCCAAGCCGAACGAGCCGCGGGGCGACATCCTCCTCCCGACCATCGGCCACGCGCTCGCGTTCATCAACGAGCTGGAGCACTCCGAGCGCGTCGGCCTCAACCCCGAGGTGGGCCACGAGGAGATGGCCGGGCTCAACTTCGCGCACGGCATCGCGCAGGCGCTCTGGCACGGCAAGCTCTTCCACATCGACCTGAACGGCCAGCACGGCCCCCGCTACGACCAGGACCTGATCTTCGGCCACGGCGACGTGAAGAACGCCTTCTTCCTGGTCGACCTGCTGGAGAACGGCGGCTACGACGGCCCCAGGCACTTCGACTACAAGCCGCTGCGCACCGAGGACTCCGAGGACGTCTGGGTCTCGGCCGCGGCCAACATGCGCACGTACCTGATCCTGAAGGAGAAGGTCGCGGCGTTCCGCGCGGACCCCGAGGTCGCCGAGGCGCTCGCCGCGAGCAAGGTCGCCGAGCTCTCCGAGCCCACGCTGGCACCCGGCGAGACGATCGCCGACCTCGGCCGCGACGAGTTCGACCTCGACGCGGTGGCCGCGCGCGGCTTCCACTTCACGCGCCTCAACCAGCTCGCGATGGACTACCTCCTCGGAGTCCGCGGATGACATTGGTGGCCGGGGTCGACTCGTCGACCCAGAGCTGCAAGGTGGTGATCAGGGACGCCCGCACGGGCGCCCTGGTCCGCCAGGGGCGCGCGAGCCACCCCGAGGGCACCGAGGTCGACCCCGGGGCCTGGTGGGACGCGCTCCAGGAGGCGATCGCGCAGGCCGGTGGGCTGGACGGCGTCGAGGCGATGAGCGTCGGCGCGCAGCAGCACGGCATGGTCTGCCTGGACGAGTCCGGCGACGTCGTCAGGAAGGCGCTGCTGTGGAACGACACCCGTTCCGCCGGAGCCGCCGCCGACCTGGTGAAGGAGCTGGGCGGTCCCGAGGCCTGGGCCGAGGCGGTCGGCAGCGTGCCGGTCGCGTCGTTCACGGTGACCAAGCTCCGCTGGCTCGCCGAGCACGAGCCCGACTCCGCCCGTCGCACGGCGAGGGTGTGCCTGCCGCACGACTGGCTCACCTGGCGGCTGGGCGGGGAGTTCGTCACCGACAGGGGTGACGCGTCGGGCACCGGGTACTGGTCGCCCGCGACCGGCGCCTACCGGACCGACCTCCTGCGGACGGCCTTCGGCGCCGTGCCCGGACTCCCCGAGGTGCTGGGGCCCCGCGACCCCGCGGGCGAGGTGCGGCCCGCAGCCGGCGTCTCCGGCGCGGGCGTGCGGCTCGCGCCGGGCACGGGCGACAACATGGCGGCGGCCCTCGGGGTCGGCGCCCTGCCCGGGGACGTGGTCGTGTCGATCGGCACGTCGGGGACGGCCTTCGCGGTCGCCGCGGGCCCGAGCGCGGACCCGACCGGTTCCGTGGCCGGGTTCGCGGACGCCACGGGACGGTTCCTCCCGCTGGTGGCCACGCTCAACGCGGCCAGGGTGCTCGACGCCGCCGCGCGGATGCTCGGGGTCGGTCTCGACGAGCTCGGCAGGCTGGCCCTGGAGGCGCCCTCGGGGGCCGGAGGGCTCGTCCACGTCCCGTACCTGGAGGGCGAGCGGACCCCGAACCTGCCCACCGCCACGGGCTCGCTGCACGGGCTGACACTCGCCACCTCCACCCCGGCGCACCTCGCCAGGGCGGCGGTGGAGGGCATGCTCTGCCATCTCGCCGACGCCTTCGACGCCCTCGGGCTCGACCCGGCCAGGGTGCTGCTCATCGGGGGAGGCGCCAGGTCGGAGGCCGTACGGCGGATCGCCCCCGCGGTCTTCGGACGGCCCGTGGTCGTCCCCGAGCCCGGGGAGTACGTCGCCGACGGGGCGGCCAGGCAGGCCGCCTGGCTGCTCGGCGGCGACGAGCCCCCGGAGTGGGAGGCGGGCAAGGCCGAGCACTACGAGGCCGATCCCGCACCGGAGGTCAGGGCCCGCTACGCCGAGGTCCGCGACCTCCGCTGAGCACGACCTCCGCCGAGCCGCGGGTACAGCCGCGGGTACACGGCCGCGCGCCCTCGTCCGGCGC
The DNA here is from genome assembly GCF_059358815.1 of Streptosporangium nanhuense. NCBI lineage: Bacteria > Bacillati > Actinomycetota > Actinomycetes > Streptosporangiales > Streptosporangiaceae > Streptosporangium > Streptosporangium nanhuense. The sequence goes on along the minus strand of NZ_JCADBG010000003.1, from coordinate 448,259 downwards.
GCGGCCTCACCCGGCTTGTGCCTCGCGGCTCGCACCATGGTGTTCCCCCGCCTCCGTCCCGGACGCGGGGACCGCCGCCGGGCGGGGCGTCTCAGGGGTGGCTCAGGGTTGGATCAGGGGTGCCGCCGGATGTCTGAAACGTCCTCTGGCGGACAGTCTTAGCTCATGCTCGCGTCGAAGAGGCTCTACCCCCTGATCGCATGCGCCGGGCTCGTCGTGGCCGCCGTGGCGGCGGCCGCCGGACAGGCCGACCCGGTTCCCTACGCGAACCCGCTCGATCTGACGATCAGCGAGTACGCCGCGCTGGACCGCACCGGGGCAACCGGGTTCGCGATGGCGGCGCTGGGAGTCGCGGCCTTCGCGGTGGCCGCCGGGCTGCGGGCCGTGGGGGCGCCGGTGGGCGTCCTGGCCGAGCGGCTGCTGCTGGCCTGGGGCGCGGGGCTCATCGTGCTCGCGGTGGTGCCCGCGGCCCTTCCCGGCACGGGGACCGACCTGATCTCCCAGGCGTACCGCTACGTGTCGCTCGCCGTGCTGGCCGCGGTGCCCGCGGCGGGCGCTCTGACGGTGGCGCGGTTCGGCGAGGACGAGCGGTGGCGGCCGGTGGCCAGGCCGCTGGAGTGGCTGACGCTGGCCGGGGGGTTCGGGCTGCTGGCGCTCACCTACGTGACGCTCCCCGGGGACGGGGTGCTCGCCGGTCTCGCCGAGTGGACCCTGCTCGGCACCGAGGTCGCCCTGATCGGCGTGCTGGCCGTCCGGCTCGCGCGACTGACCTGGACCCGGAGCGCCGCTCCCGCATCACGCGCCGCTCTCGGCTGACGCACTCACTTCTGAAAACTCTTTCACGACATGTCACGAATGGGCTACAAATAGCAGGAGCCGCCAGTGCTATTCTCGTCGGCGATCTAGAGATCCTCCGGGCCTCCCCCGGCGATCTGAGAGCGAACCGTTGAGGTGACATGGCATCGAGCAGGTCAATCCGGTTCAAGGTCTCGGTGCTGCTGGTCATCCCGCTCGCCTCGCTGGTGGCGCTGTGGGGCTTCGCGACGGTCGTGACGGTCGGCGACTCGATGAGCCTGCTCTCCGTCGGCACGCTGTACGACACCATCGGCAAGCCCGCGGGAGAGCTGGGCACCGCGGTCCAGCGCGAGCACCTCCTGTCGGCCGAGTTCCTGGCCACCCGCTCGGCCGCGGACCGCGACACCCTCGCGGGGCAGCGCTCGGTCACCGACCAGGCCCGCGTCAGGCTGCGCCAGCAGACGACCGGGGACGCGGCGCAGGCGGCGATGTCCGAGGAGATGAGGACGCGCCACGACGAGCTGATGCGGCAGGTGGGCGCGCTCGACATGATCCGCGCCAGGGTCGACTCCGGGCGGATCGGCCCGGAGGGACTCTCCGAGGAGTTCGCCCGGCTGCCGGACGCCCTGCGGCGGCTCTTCAACACCCTGAGCCTCAACAACGACCTCCCGCTCTACCGCCAGTCGCGCGGCATCACGATGATCAGCCAGGCGATGGACCTGCTCAGCCGCGAGCGGGCACTCGCCGCGGGCTCGCTGGCGCTCAGGAGCCGGATGACGCCGAGCGAGATGCGGCTGTTCACCCAGCTCTCCGCCAACCGGATCTTCCTCATGGAACAGGCGCTCCCGGAGCTGGAGCCCGAGCTGCGGGCCCCCTTCTCCGACCTGGTCGCCTCCTCGACGTACGCCCGCTTCATCACCCTCGAGAACCACGTGCTGACCGGCGCCGAGGTGCGGTCCAGCGACTGGCGCGCCGCCGGCGACGCGCTGGACGCCGCCTATCAGCGGTCCCTGACGGCGGTCACCCCCGCGCTCGTCGAGCAGGCCACGCCCGCGGCCGTCAGCGTCTTCGTCCGCGCCGGCGTCATCGGCGTGCTCGGCCTCATCGCGGTCGTCGCGTCGCTGCTGGTCTCGTTCCGGGTCGGCAGCGGGATCACCAAGGAGCTCGCCGCCGTGCGGCGGGCCGCCGCCGACCTCGCGCAGGTGCGGCTCCCGAAGGTCATGGAGAAGCTGCGCCGCGGCGACAGGGTGGACGTGGCGGCCGAGGCGCCCGAGCTCAAGCCGTCGGGCAGCACGGCCGAGATCCACGATGTCGCCGACGCCTTCAACAGCGTCCAGCGCAGCGCCGTGGACGCCGCCGTGGAGCAGGCCAGGCTGCGCGAGGGCGTCTCGCAGTCCTTCCGCAACCTCGCCCGCCGGAGCCAGTCGCTGCTGCAGCGCCAGCTCAAGATGCTCGACGGCATGCAGAAGCAGGCGGAGGATCCCGAGGCGCTGGAGAACCTCTTCAAGCTCGACCACCTCACCACCCGCATGCGCCGCCACGCCGAGGGCCTGGTGATCCTGTCCGGCGGGGCGGCGGGCCGCAAGTGGCGCTCGTCGGTGCCGATGGAGGACGTGCTGCGCGGGGCCGCCGCCCAGGTCGAGGACTACGCCCGGGTGCGGATCTACCCGACGGGCGGCACCACCCTGGTCGGCAACGCCGTCGCCGACATGATGCACCTGTTCGCCGAGATCCTGGAGAACGCCACCGTCTTCTCCCCGCCGGGCAGCCAGGTCTCGGTCAGGGGCGAGCTCGTCGGGCGGGGCTTCGCGGTCGAGATCGAGGACAGGGGACTCGGGCTGACCGACGACAAGCGCGCCGCGATCAACGAGCGCCTGGCCAGCCCGCCGGAGCTCGACCCCGCCGAGACCGACCGGCTCGGCTTCGCCGTGGTCGGGCTGCTGGCCGCCAGGTACGGGGTCGAGGTGGTGCTGCGCGCCTCGCCGTACGGCGGCACCGGGGTGGTCGTCCTCATTCCCGAGCAGCTGCTCGGCGACCCCGAGCCCGTCGAGGAGCCGCCGGTGCTCACCGTCATCAGCGTGCGCCCGGAGTCGGCGGGACAGCGCGCCGAGACCTTCGTGGAGCGGGTGGACCGGCCCGGTGACTCCTCCGGTGAGGTCCCCGTCCCCGCGGACCTGTGGAAGCCGCTGAGGCGCGGCGGGGACGGCCTGCCCCGCCGGGTGCGGCAGGCGAACATACCGCCGTCGCGGCAGGGGGACACACTCCCGTCGCGACAGGCGGACATGCCGCGGCCGCGCCCGGCCCAGGAGTCCCGCCCGGCCGAGGTCGAGGGACGCTCTCCCGAGGAGGCGAGGGCGCTGATGAGCGCCCTGCAGTCCGGGTGGCAGCGCGGCCGCGCCGACGACGAGGACGGCGGTGCCAAGCGATGAGCCGGGACGACCGTGCGCGCCGGAGCGGATCCCCGGTCCCGGGTTCGCCGAGCCCCGGCGACGCCCGTGGGAGCGGGTCCGAGGGAACGAGTTCATCGCGCCGGTGGGGGCCGGCGGTCAGCGAGATCATCAGAGGGGAAGGGGTTTAACCACGTGCCGGGTGAGCTGTATTGGCTTCTGGACGACTTCGTCACGAGTGTGGCGGACGTCTCGCACGCGCTGATCCTGTCCAACGACGGGCTGATGATGGCCTCGTCCCGAGGGCTGAGCAAGGAGGACGCCGAGCACCTGTCCGCTGTCGCCTCCGGCTTCCAGAGTCTCGCCAAGGGCACCAGCCTGCAGTTCGGCGGCGGTGCCGTACGCCAGACGATGGTGGAGATGGACTCCGCGTTCCTCTTCGTCACCTCCGCGGGCCAGGGAAGCTGCCTGTCGGTCATGACCACCGGCGCCGCCGACGTGGGCCTGATCGCCTACGAGATGGCCCGCCTGGTCACCCGCGTCGGCCAGCACCTGGCCACCAGCCCCCGGGTGGCCGGCCAATGAATGACGACGTCGAGTGGGTCGACGAGGAGGCCGGTCCCGTCGTCCGTCCCTACGCGATGACCGGCGGGCGCACCCGGGCGTCGTCGTCCTCGTTCGACCTGCTCGCGATGGTGGTGGCGACCGGCGCGCCGGCCGGTGCCGGGGCGAACCTGGGCTCCGAGCACCGGCGGCTGCTCAACCTGGTCAGGCGGGCACGCCCGATCGTGGAGATCGCCTCGGACGCGGGCCTGCCGATCGGCGTGATCAAGGTCCTCCTGGGCGACCTGCTGGACCAGGGCCTGATCCTGGTGCGGTCGCCGCTGCCCGCCGCCTCCATGCCCCCGGAGAGCCTCCTGAAGGAACTGATCAGCGGCCTGCGGGCGCTGTGACGCCCCCGGCGCCCCCGGTGGCGGAAAAGGGCGCCGCGGCCCTCCGGCCCGGCGCGCACGCCCCCCGGCCGTAGCGCCCCGGCCGTTACGACCCCCGGCGGGGGCCGGGGGAGCACCCCGGCCCGCCTCTCAGCTCTGGCTGGCCGTCAGCACCCTCAGGGAGTGCTCCACGAGCGTCACGAGCACCGTCTTCGCGGAGACGCGGCGTCGCACGTCGCAGAGCAGCACCGGCACGTCCATGTCGAGGTCCAGGGCGACGCGCACCTCCTCCGCCTCGTGCCGATCGGCACCGTCGAAGCAGTTCACGGCCACGATGAACGGCGTGCCGCGCTGCTCGAAGTAGTCGATCGAGGGGAAGCAGTCGGTCAGCCGCCGGGTGTCGGCGAGCACCACGGCACCCAGCGCGCCGTAGGACAGCTCGTCCCACATGAACCAGAAGCGCTCCTGGCCCGGCGTGCCGAACAGGTAGACGACCAGACCCTCCCTGATCGTGATGCGGCCGAAGTCCATCGCGACCGTGGTGGTGGTCTTGCCCTCGACGCCGTCGACGTCGTCGATGCCGATACCGCGGTCGGAGAGGACCTCCTCGGTGCGGAGCGGCCGGATCTCACTGATGGCGCCCACCAGCGTGGTCTTGCCCACCCCGAAGCCACCCGCGATGAGAATCTTGAGGGCGACGGGTTCGTCAGAGGGCCCGAAGTCCATTGATCACTTCCTTGAGAATGCGCTCGCTCGCGGAGGCGCGCCCGATCGAGATGAGCTTGTGGTCCTGCAGGTCGCCGAGAAGGACCCTGACCACGCCGAGTGGCAGGTTGAGGTCCGAGGCGACGTCGGCGACCGAGGTCGGAGTGGTGACCATGGCGAGGATGCGTTCCTGCTCGGGGCCTGGGACGAATCCCCCGGCAGGAGCGCCGCGAGTCGAGGTGACCATCGCGACCAGGTCCAGCTTGTCACCGGAGGAGCGGGTGCGCCCCCCGATGAGCGCGTACGGGCGGACGACCGGCCCGGCCTCCTCGTCCATCCAGTGTGTCATCCGGACGACCTCCAGCACCGGGTTCGGGGATCTAACGGTCCGTCGACGACGCGGCCCCCCGTTCCCTCGCTCACGAGAGACCCTGGCGCGGATTGGTGGAGATGTGCTGGCCGACCCGCTTGACCAGCATCGCCATCTCGTACGCGATGTGGCCGACGTCGGCGTCGGAACTGCTCAGCACCGCCAGGCAGGTTCCCTGCCCCGCGGCGGTGACGAACAGGAACGCCGACTCCATCTCCACGATGGTCTGGCGCACCTCGCCCCCGCCGAAGTGGCGTCCCGCGCCGCGCGCCAGGCTCTGGAACCCGGCGGCGACCGCGGACAGGTGTTCGGCGTCCTCGCGCAGCAGCCCCTTCGAGAACCCGACGGCCAGCCCGTCGGTCGAAAGGATCACCGCCTGGCGTACCGCGCCCACCCGGGTGGTCAGGTCGTCGAGGAGCCAGTTCAGCTCGCCGGTGTTGGTCAATTTCCCGGTCATTTCTCCCCCTTGTCGCCTGTCGTATGGTGCGCGAAGTCATTTTCCTGCTCCTCGCGACCGCGTCGCGCCCCCGCCTGGAAGGCGGAGAACAGCGCGCGGACCTCGTCCGGCGAACGCTCCTCGCCCGGTTCCGTCCTCGGCTCCGGCTCGGCCGGCTCGGACTCCTGGCGGAGCTGAGGCGCCAGGTTCGCCTGCCGGACCCGGCGGGGCAGGCCGCCCGGCCCCGTGGGGGGCTGTACGGCCGCCTGACGCGTCGGGCCGCCGTTGCCGCCCCTGTCCCGGGACTGGGTGTCGCGAGGCGTCTGGTGGGTCTCATGGGGCGCCTGGGACGGCTCCTGGGGAGGAGCCTCGCGCGTCGGCGCGTCCCAGCCCGTGTCCCAGCCCCCGGGCGGCTGCCCCGCCTGGTCCGAGGAGGGGGTACGGGCGGGCAGGTCGGTCACCACGCTGAGCGACGGGGCGGCGGGCTGGCCGGGCTGGTTCTGCTGGACCGGCTGGCCGTGGTGGCCCGGCTGGCCCGGCTGGTTCGGGGGAGCCTGCCTCGTCCTGCGCGGGAGGCCGTTGCCGTTGGCCGGAGGGGCGGGCGCGTCCGGCGGGGCGGCCTCGAACAGTTCCTTCTGGCGCCCGGTGACGCGCTCGGCGGTGAAGGACGTCCGTTCCGGGGTGAAGGACGTCCGCTCGACGGTGAGGGCGAGCGGCGAGTCCTGCTGGGTGATCACCGAGCGGGGGATGAGCACGATGGCCGTGGTGCCGCCGAACGGCGACCCGCGCAGGATGACCTGGACGCCGTGCCGGGAGGCGAGCTGGCCCACCACGAACAGGCCGAGCCGGTCGCTGTCGGCCAGGTCGAACTCCGGCGGGCTGGCCAGGCGCTCGTTGATCGCCTCGTACTCCGCGGTGGTCAGGCCCAGGCCGCGGTCCTCGACCTCGACGGCGAACCCGTTGGCCACCACGTCGCCGCGCACGGTCACCGAGGTCTGCGGCGGCGAGAAGATCGTGGCGTTCTCGATCAGCTCGGCCACCAGGTGGGTGATGTCGGCGACCGCGGCCCCGTCGAGCGAGACGTCGGGCACCGGCACCACGTTGACCCGGGTGTAGTCCTCGACCTCGGCGATCGCGGCCCGCAGCACGTCGATCACCGGCACCGGCTTGCGCCACGACCGGCCGGGCGCCGCGCCGGACAGGATGATCAGGCCCTCCGCGTGCCGCCGCATGCGGGTGGTCAGGTGGTCCAGCCGGAACAGGTCCTCGAGGCTGTCGGGGTCGGTCGCCCGGCGCTGCATGCTGTCGAGCAGGGTGAGCTGGCGGTGGAGCAGGCTCTGCTTGCGCCGGGCCAGGTTCACGAAGACCTGGCTGACACCGCGCCGCAGGTTGGCCTGGCCGACGGCGGCCTCCACGGCGGTGCGCTGCACCGAGCCGAACGCGTGGGCCACGTCGTGCACCTCGGTCGAGCCGCCCGCCTCGATCGGCGGCGCCTCGGCGCGCACGTCGACGTCCTCGCCGCGCCGCAGGCGGTCCACGACGCGGGGGAGCCGCACGTCCGCCAGGTCCAGGGCGGCAGAGCGGAGCCCGGCCAGCTCGGTGGCGAGGCGGCGGCCGAAGCGGACCGAGATGATGATCGACGCGACCACCGCGATCAGGCCGACGCCGCCGGCGATCAGGATCCGGACCATGACGCCGGTGGCGACCCCCTCCACCCGCTTGGACAGTGCCTTGGAGGCGGCGAGGTTGACCTGGTCGAGCCAGGTCGAGATCCCGTCCGTGGTCGCCTTCCACGTGCTGGCCGCGGGGGCCAGCCGGCCGCCGCTCGACCCGGCGACGGCCCTCTCCAGGTCGGTGAACTTCTCGAAGGCGGCGGAGGCGAAGGTCGCGCGGTACTGCGCGCCAAGCTCGGCGTCCAGCGAGGCCGCGCCCCGGGTGTGCAGGAAGCGCCGGGTGGCGACGTACTCGCCGAAGGCCCTGCGCTCCTCCTCGGAGAGCCGGTAGTCGATCAGCGCACCGCTGATCAGCGCGTTCTCCCTGGCGAGCATCTCGTGGGCGTTGCCCATCCCCTGCATGGCCGCGGCCTGCTGGAAGATCGACAGGTCGGGCAACACGACCATCTGGTCGTACACCAGGAAGACCGCGTCGAGGATCTGGTTGTAGTTCGACAGCGCGTCCAGCCGCGAGTGCTGCCCGCTGTCGACGCCCGAGCGGATGCTCTGGAGCTTGTCGAGCCGGCGGAGTAGTTCGTCCAGCGAGTTACGCAGTTCCGGGCTGCCGGAATCGTCGCCGACGGCCGCCTGCCTGAACCCCTCGACCGCGCGGTCGGTGCGGGCCCGCTGCTCGCCCATCCCGCTGGTCAGGACCCGTGAGCTGATCGCCACGGACGACTGCGTCCGCTCGGCCTGGAGCTGCAGACCCAGCTCCGTGGAGGTGACGCCCACCGTCTGGTAGAGGGTGTTCGCCCTCAGCAGCGCGATACCGTCACCGACGGTCAGGTTGAGCACGAAGCCCCACAGCGCGCTCAGTGACAGCAGCGGCAGGAGCAACAGCAAGAAAATCTTGAACCGAATCGAGCGGTTTCTAGAGCTCATGTCCACTCGTCCCAACCCCTGAGCGTGTGGAGGCTCGTGCCGGTATAGGGATGGATACGCCTCCGAAGATCGCACAGGAGACTAGCACCGAATAAGGTTTTTGCGCAGTGGAGGATCTGATGATTAGTGTGATTACCGGGGCTAGTGCCGGAATTGGTGAAGCGGCCGCGGTGGAGCTCGCGAGACGCGGGCAGACGGTGGTTCTGGTTGGCCGTAATCCCGACAAGACGGCGGGCGTGGCGGAAAGGGTGCGGGCGGTCTCCGGGGCACTTCCGGATACGTTTACCTGCGATTACACCCTTTTGGATGATGTGCGAAGGCTGGCGGCGGAACTGCTGTCCCGCTACGAGCGGATCGGCATCCTCGTCAACAACGCCGGCGTCATGACGACCGAGCGCACGCTCACACGCGACGGCCACGAGACGATGATGCAGGTCAACCACCTGGCCCCCTTCCTGCTGACGAACCTGCTGCTCGAACGGGTGAAGGGGCGGGTGATCACCACCACCTCCCGCGCGGGCAAGACCGGGCGCCTCGACCCCTCCGACCTCGACCGCGAGCGGCGGCGCTGGAACGGCTGGCTCCAGTACGGGGACACCAAGCAGGCGGGCGCCCTGTTCACGGTCGAGCTGGCCCGGCGCCTCGAGGACACCGGGGTGACCGCGACCTGCTTCCACCCCGGCGTGATCAAGACCGAGTTCGCCCCGGCGACGCTCATGATGTGGATGGTGAAGAACGTCCCCGGCATGGGCCAGAGCGTCGAGGAGGGCGCGAGCACCATGGTCCACCTCGCCACCCACCCGGACGGCGCCGCCCATCCGGGCCGCTACTTCGCGAAGAGCGCCCTCGCGGCCGTTCCCCGGGGCATGTCCGATCCCGCGCTGGCCCGCGCCCTCTGGGACGCCAGCGCCGCCGCCGTCGCGTGACCGCCCGCGCGACGCGGTAGCGGTAGCGGTCGGCGGTGTCCGCACTCGTACGCCCACGGATGCGCGCGGGTGTCCGTAGACATCCGGGGGCATCCGGGGGGCACGCTTCGCCACGGCCGGCGGCGGCTCGCGACGGCCACGACGGCTCGGTGTGACTCGCGAGAATCCCCGCGACTCACGGCTTCTCACGGTGATTCGCAAGGGTTAATAGTTCTTCGAGACGCTTCGAGGTGGTTCGCAGCCGGGATTTCCCCGGGTGTCACCGGCCGTTCGCCGGGCGTTGGGGGGCTCCGGTTACCGTCCCGGGCTGTGAGCGTCACAACCCCGCTGCGGGCCGTCCTCCCGCCCGTCGCGGGCAGGGATCCGTTCTTCGACAACGCCAAGTTCCTGGCGATCACCCTGGTCGTGTCCGGCCATCTGATCGAGGACCTGCGGGACGTCCCGGTCGCGCACGCCGCCTACTTCTTCGTGTACACGTTCCACATGCCGCTGTTCATCGTGCTCAGCGGCTACCTGTCACGAAATTTCACCTTCTCGTCGGGCAAGGCGCGCAAGCTGATCAGCACCCTCGCCGTCCCGTACGTGATCTTCGAGCTGATCTACTCGCTGCCCCGCCTCCTGCTGTACGGCAAGCTCGACATCAGCCTCCTCGACCCGTACTACCTGACCTGGTTCCTGATGTCGCTGTTCCTGTGGAGGCTGTCCACGCCGGTCTGGCAGCAGCTGCGGTGGCCGCTGGTGGTCGCCGTCGGGCTGTCGCTGCTGTCGGGGATGAGCAGGCTCCCCGACGAGCTGTCGATGAACCGCACCCTCGGCCTGCTCCCGTTCTACGTGCTCGGGCTCATGCTGCGGCCCGAGCACTTCGAGTGGCTCAGGAGGCGGTGGGTCCGGGTCGCGGGCGCGGTCACCCTGGTCGCCGGCGCGGCCCTGGCGCTCGCCGTGCACACCTCCGTGAAGACCGAGTGGATCCGCTGGCGGCACGCCAACGACGTGATCGGGGTGGACGACCTCACCGGCAGCCTGATCCGCCTGGGCATGCTGGCCGCCGGGGCGCTGCTCGTCGCCGCGTTCCTGGCGGTCACCCCCTCCGGGCGCACCTGGTACTCCGGGCTCGGCATGGCGACCATGTACGCCTACCTCCTCCACGGCCTGGTGGTGAAGGTCGCCGAACGCTTCTACGGCGACTGGTCCCACACCGTGCCGGGGGTGGCGGCCGTGGCGCTCCTCGGGGTCGGGCTCGCCGCCCTGCTGTGCACGGCACCGGTGCGGCGCGTCACCCGCTGGGCGGTCGAGCCCGGCATGAGCTGGGCCTTCACCAGGCTGAGGAAGCCGGGCTGAGGAAGCCGGGCTGAGAGCCCCGATCCGGGCGGATCCGGACTCGGAGCACCGCGTCGTCCGGTCGCGGCGTCCGAAGCGGGACCGGTCCGCCAGGCCGCGATCAGGGGCCCGAGCGAGGCGTGGGATCAGATCGGGATCGGCCCGCCGGAGGGGCGCGGCGGCCGGACCCGGAGCTCCGCGACCGCGCGATAGGCGGCGGTGACGGCCGCGTCGGCGCGGGCGGCGGGGACGGAGTCGGAGTTGGCGATCGCGATCCGGCCGTGCGGCCTGCGGGCGACGGCCGCGGGGAAGAGCCCGTCGGGATAGAAGTCGAGGTCCCACGGGGTGGCGTACTCGGGCGCGTGGCCGTGTCCCCACCGGTTGACCGTGATCGCCTCGATGTCGCGGGCCGCGTCGAAGCCCCCCGGGCCGAGCAGCCGGGTGAGCTGGTCGCGGATGCTGTACTCCAGGTGCTCGTACGGCGTCCCGATCAGGGCGTACCGCCCGGCGACCGAGCCGTGCGCGGGTGACATGCCGGGGGTGACGGGGGTGCTGACCATGTGCACGGCGATCGGCTCCTCGGGCGTCCTCGGGCACCGGTAGCCGCCGAGGTCGACCGGGTCGTCGAGCTCGGCCACGCACCAGCGGGCGCCGGTGAACCGGGCGCGCCTGATGCCCAGCTCCCGCCAGGCCCGCCAGTCGCGGATCTGGACCGTCGCGTACAGCAGGGGCACCTTGACCGACCGCCGAAGAGCCGCCTGCTGCGTGGGCGGGAGGTCGCCGACGAGGTAGGGGATCATCGCGTTCCAGCAGGCCATGATCACGCTGCCCGCCGCCACGGTCCTCACCCGCTCGCCGTCGAAGTACCCGACCGTGGCGCCGGTGGCCGTGCCGGGATCCGCGCCGGGGAGGCCGTCGTTGGCGGCCGAGACCACCGGGCTGGACAGGCGTACGCGGACCCGGTTGCCCGGCCGGTCGAGCGCGTCGTAGTCGAAGCCCGCGGTGGTGATGTCGTCCACGCCGGTGGCCGTGGCGAAGCCGGGGACCATCCGGGCGGCCATCATCCGGACGATCGCCTGGTTGCCCTCGGGGAAGCGGCGGGCGCGCGGCTCGCCCGCGTCCCACTCCTTGATGACGGTCGGGGAGTTGTACCTGGACGGCTTGGACCTGTCGAGCCCGAGCCCCTGGAACCCCGCGTACCGGTACTCGTCGGCGGCGGCCCAGGCGTCGATCGCGCCGAACGCGTCGGAGCCGTAGGCCCACTCGTCGCTCGGCATGGTCCGCACGAACGCCAGCACGTCCGGGTGGACCCCGCAGACGTCCCTGAGGAAACCCGAGTAGGTCAGCCGGGCCAGCCGCGCCTGTTTCTCCTCGGCGGACAGGCCGGGGAACCAGTCGGGCGGGCCGCCGTACAGCATGAGCAGGTCCCTCCTGGCCTGCTCCGCGACGGGCAGTTCGGCGATCCACTGCGCCGCGCTCCTGCCGGGCGCGAGCACGACGAGCCTCTCCTGGGCGAAGGTCTCCCGGTCGCAGAAGACGCCGTCGTGCATCCCCAGGCTCGCGTACAGGCCCCGGCCGGCGGGCTCCCCGAGGCTCTCGGGGCGGATGCCCAGCTTGGCGAGCAGGTCCTTGCCCTCCGGGGTCCACGCCGACGGGCGCTCCATCGACCGCGAGCCGCCGCACGCGACCAGCGGCCCCTTCCTGGCCGCGGGACGGAACTCGTTGCGCAGCGCGTGCCCGCCGATGTCGTCGTGGTTGTCGAGGATCAGGATCCGCGCGGAGGGGTCGTGCTCAAGCCATCGGTGGGCCGCGCTGAGGCCGCTGATCCCCGCGCCGACCACGACCAGGTCGTAGTGCTCGCCGGTGGGCTCCGGCGTGCCCGCGTACGGCCAGAACCGCTGGTCGCGGAGGGCGTGGGGCACGCTCAGCGCCTCCGCCGTGTCGCCGCGCAGCCCCGTGAGGGACGGCGGATAGGACATGTCGGGCGAGAGGCCCAGGCTCTCCGGGGGCGAGGGAGGGGGGTCACCCCAGCCCCCGGCCCCGAGCAGCGAGCACGCCGCCGCTATCCCGGTGGCCGCGATCGCCCCATCGAAGAAGTCCCGGCGGGAGATGGGCCGGTCCATGCCGAGTTCCAGGGCCTTACGGGGATTGATCTCGTGAGGATCGGTCATGGGGTGATCCTCACGATGTGAATGGATCGTCGGGGCCGCCGCGCTGCGTTTTCGGGAAGTTTTTACCCCGGCCATTAACGTGCTGTCGTGACATCTCCTACATGAGAGGCATGTCATGGTGGCTGGGAATTAAAGGGAGAGAGGTGGTGATGCGACTTCGGTGCCGCCTGGGCTTATCCGGTCCGGGAAAATCCGCCCCCGCCGCGAGCGGTCCGAGGTGCGACCTCAGCCACCCCGGGCCGGTCTCCTCCCGTTTCCGCTGCTCCGTGCCCTTCCGTATCTTTCCGTGCCCTTCCGTGCCCTTCCGTGGCCGCGACCCGGTGATTCCGCAGGGAAGGGAAGGCGTGTCATATGGATTACCGGATAACCCGGAACGTTATGGTCAATCGGCTCGTTACCCGTATAAAGTGAAGTGAGGGGATTGGCGATGGATCCGGCGTCTCCATGTCGCCGGACGGTGAGGCGCGGCGCGCCGGGGGCGGTGTCCGCATTCGCTTTATCCCTTTGATGGATGTCGCGGGGGTATCGCGTGATCGGTAAGCAGGGAAGAGTCACCGGAAGGATCGGCCCCGGCCTGGTCGGGGAGGTGATGGTGGCGGTCCGCGGGGGCGTCGAGGCGTTCTACGCCTACCCGACGGTCCCGGACGAGGAGATCGCCCCGGCCTCGATCGTCGTGGTCGTCGAGTTCTTCCCCCCGCGCACGATCTACGTCGCCCGCGCGCTTCCCTGACCCCCCTCGCCCTCCTTCATCCCGGCTCCCCGACTCTCCCTCACTCTCCCCTGCTCTCCCCCACACCGCGGAGGCCGAGACGCCCATGGAGTACCTCGTCATAGGGGGCGCAGCTCTTGTCGCCCTTCTCGTCCTGATCCTGCTGTTCAAGACCGTCTGGCGGGTGGCGGAGCCCAACGAGGCGCTGATCATCTCCGGTCTCGGCGCCCGGGGTAACTCCGCGGACGCCGACAGCCTCGGGTTCAGGATCGTCACCGGCAAGGGCACCTCCGTGCTCCCCGGCTTCCAGACGGCGCGTCGCCTGCGCCTCGACAGCCGCGCCGCCAACCTCCAGGTCTCCTGCGTCACCCAGCAGGGCATCCCGGTGGTCGTACGCGGCGTCGTGATCTACAAGGTCGGCGACGACCTGCACTCGATCGCCAACTCCGCCCGGCGCTTCCTGGACCAGCAGGACTCGATGAACGGCGCCATCCACGAGCTGTTCACCGGCCACCTGCGCTCCATCATCGGCAACCTCACCGTCGAGGACCTCATCCTCAACCGCGAGCGGCTGACCGGCGAGACCCGCGCCTCGGCCGCCGACGAGATGATCAGGCTCGGCCTGATCGTCGACTCCCTGCAGATCCAGGAGATCGAGGACGGTACGGGCTACATCACCAACCTCGGCAAGCCGCACGCCGCCAGTATCGCCGCCGCGGCCCGCATCGCCGAGGCCCAGCGCGACCAGGAGGCCACCCAGGCCGAGCAGATCGCCGCCGCCAACAAGGCCGCGGCGTGGCGCGACTCGCAGATCAAGCAGGCCCTCTACCAGGCCGAGATCGACCAGGCCCAGGCCAGGTCCCGCCAGGCGGGACCGCTCTCCGAGGCGTCCGCCCGGCAGGAGGTCGTCGTCCAGGAGACCCGCGCGGCCGAGCTGGAGGCCGCGCTGGCCGAGCAGCGGCTCCAGGCCCAGATCCGCAAGCCCGCGGACGCCAGGGCGTACGAGACCGTGACGGTCTCCCGGGCCGAGCGCGACGCCCGCATCGCCCAGGCCGAGGCCGAGGCGCGCGAGACCGAGCTCCGCGCCGCCGCGCAGGCGTCGCAGGTCAAGCAGGCCGCGGCGGCCGAGGCGGAGTCCGTGCGGCTGCGCGGTATCGCCACCGCCGAGGCGACGAAGGTCACCGGCTTCGGCGAGGCGGAGTCCGCCAGGGCCCGCGGCCTGGCCGCCGCCGACGCCTCCAAGGCGCAGGGGCTCGCGGAGGCCGACGCCGCCAGGGCGAAGGGCCTGGCCGTCGCCGACGCGATCCGGGCCCGCGCCGAGGCCCTCGCCGAGAACCAGGAGGCGGTCATCGCCCAGCAGCTCGCCGAGAAGTGGCCGCAGATCGTCGAGGCGGGCGCGAAGGCCTTCGGCAACGTCGACCACATGGTCGTCCTCAACGGCGCCCAGGGCGTCGAGGAGATGCTCGCCAAGGCCCTCACCCTCGGCGGCGCCGGCCTCGGGCTCGCCCGCTCCCTCCTGAACACCGTCACCCCCGCGACCGCCCCGGACAGTTCGGCTCCGGCTCCCGTCCCCGTCAAGGCCACCCCGGGCGGAGGCGACGGAACCGGCGGGACCGTACTCCCGGAAAGAGGGACCGCACTCCCGGAAGGAGGAAGCACACCTCAGGAAAGAGGGGCCACACCCCCTGGGAAACCCGTCGCCCCCGCCCCCTGATCCTCCGGCTTCATCTCGATCTCGCCGCCCGGGAGGGCGGACGCGAGCCATGAGAACCGCAGGGGCCGTAGGGCTCCCGGGGCAGGTGAGGCCGGATTTCCTTCGCGGAGGCGCGCGGGTCAGGACCGGCCTGAGACCTCCGCGCGACGGACTCGTGACCGGCGGCCACTAATTCGGGGCACCCCGTTATGTGTTGTTCCTTTTTCCCAGGGCATACGCCTGGCAGCTGAGCAGACAGGGAGCGTGGAACATGACAGTCACCGGCATCATTACCGCCATCGTCATCGGCGCCATCATCGGTGCCCTGGGTCGGCTCGTCGTGCCCGGCAAGCAGGGCATCCCGATCTGGCTGACCATCGTGATCGGTATCGTCGCCGCACTCATCGGCACCGTGATCGCCGGGGCCCTGGGGGTCTCCGCTACGTCCGGTATCGACTGGATCGAGCTGATCATCCAGATCGCCCTGGCCGCAGTCGGCGTCATCCTGGCGGTGAGCCTGTACGGCAGGCGAGGCGTCCGTTAGCCCGTGACCCGGGGTGGCCGTTTTCCGCGGGGAGATCCCGCAGGAAATCGGAGACCACCACCCCGGGCACCTGCGACGGCCCCGTCCCGGATCTTTCCGGGACGGGGCCGTCGTCGTTTCCTGAGGCTTCCATCGCACGCCTCCAGCGTGAACGCCCGGCTGGTAGGAACGGAGGAGTGCCCAGCTCAACCAAGGAAAATAAGATTGCCTTGACAATATAATTTGTCGGTCATAGCCTGTGGTCATGCAGGACATCGCCGTGATCGAGAACCCGGCCGCCGCCGAGGCCTCGCTGGACCCCATCCGGGCCCGGCTGCTGGCCGAGCTGAGCGAGCCCGGCTCCGCGACCATGCTGGCCGCCAAGGTCGGCCTGCCCCGGCAGAAGGTCAACTACCACCTGAAGACGCTTGAGGCGCACGGGCTCGTCGAGATGATCGAGGAGCGGCGCAAGGGCAACGTCAACGAGCGCATCATGCGCGCGACCGCGGCCTCCTACGTGATCTCCCCGACCGCGCTGGCGTCGGTCGAGCCCGACCCGGCCCGCTCCCCCGACCAGCTGTCGGCGAGCTGGCTGCTGGCCGTCGCGGCCCGGCTGGTCCGCGACGTCGGGGCGCTCATCACCGGCGCGGCCAAGGCGCGCAAGCGCGTCGCGACCTTCGCGATCGACGGCGAGGTGCGCTTCGCCTCGGCCGCAGACCGGGCCGCGTTCGCCCAGGAGCTCGCCGGAGCGGTCACGGCCCTGGTGTCCAAGTACCACGACGAGTCCGCCGAGAACGGCCGCGACCACCGGATCGTCGTCGCCGTCCACCCGAGCGCGGCCGTCCCCCCTAGCGCGAAGGAAGCCCGATGACACACCCGTTCGAGCTGAACCAGGAGATCGAGCTCGCCGCCACCCCCGAGCAGGTCTGGGACGCGATCGCGACCGGGCCCGGCGTCGACTCCTGGTTCATGGGCCGCACCGAGCTCGGCACGTCCGCCGGAGCTCCGGCCCACCTCACGATGATGGGCCACACCCAGCAGGCCACGATCACCGCCTACGAGCCCGGCACCCGCCTCGCGACCCGGAGCGCGGAGGCCCCCGACGGCCGGTTCATGGCGATGGAGTATCTCGTCGAGGGGCGCGGCGGCGGCACGACCGTGCTGAGGCTCGCGCAGTACGGCATGCTCGGCGACGACTGGGAGACCGAGTTCGAGGCGATGAAGGCCGGCTGGCCCATCTACCTGGAGACCCTCCGGCAGTATCTCGCCCACTTCGCCGGCCGTGCCCGCACCCCGTCGGTCACGTCGGTCTTCCGGCCGGGAGCGGGTGGCCCGGACGCCGTCTGGAAGACCGTCACGGAGTCGCTGGGCGTCACTCCGGACGTCGGCGAGGGCGACGGCGTCCGGCTCCCCGACGGCTCCGCCGGGGTCGTCTACTACGCGAACCTCCCCGTCAACCTGGGCGTACGGACGGACGAGGGCCTGTACCGGTTCATCCACTCCGGCACCGCCCGCGGCGACGCCCTCGTGCTCGGCCACCAGAACTTCGCGGGCCGCGACGAGCAGGCCGCGTGGGAGACCTGGACGGCCGAGAACTTCGGCTGACCGGCTACCCCGCCCCCGACCGACACCCCACCCCCCCAGAGCACGAAGGAACGAAATCCCATGCGCGTCCTGATCACCGAGTTCATGAGCCTCGACGGCGTCGTCCAGGCGCCGGGCGGACCCCAGGAGGACACCGACGGCGGCTTCGCCCACGGCGGCTGGTCGGCACCGTTCTTCGACCCGGAGGTGGTCGGCGGTACCTTCGACAGCGCGCTGGCCGGGGCCGAGGCGCTGCTGTTCGGGCGCCGCACCTGGCAGACCATGGCCTCGGCGTGGCCCGGGCGGGCCGGTGACCCGTTCGCCGACCGGATGAACGCCATCCCGAAGTACGTCGTGTCCCGGACGCTGGGCGACGACGAGCTGACGTGGAACAACACCACCCTCATCCCCGGTGACGAGACCGTCGCCCGCATCCGGAAACTGCGCGAGACCGGCGGTGGCGACCTGGTGGTCATGGGGAGCCCCACCCTCGCGCGCACCCTCCTGAGCGAGGGACTGGCCGACGAGCTCCGGCTCATCGTCACGCCGGTGATCCTCGGCGGCGGAAAGTCGATCTTCCCCGACGACGGTGGCCTGCGCACGCTCGAACTGGTCTCCACGGTCACCAGCGCCGCGGGCGTGAACGTCTGCACCTACCGGACGACCGGCTGAGCCTCCGGGGCGGCCCGGTGGTTCAGAAGGTGACCGGGGTCGCCCTTTCGAGGCGGGCGACCTCGTCCTCCGAGAGCCGCAGCGCCCCGGCGGCCACGTTGGCGACCAGGTGCTCCGGGTCGCCGGTGCCGGGGATGGCCAGCACGTGCGGCCCGTGCCACAGCGTCCACGCCAGCCTGACCTGCGCGGCCGTCGCCCCGTGCGCGCGTGCGACGGCGAGGACCTCCTCGTTCCCGGTGCCGCTCGCGCCCGCCTCGCGTCCCTCCCCGGCGATCGCGAAGAACGGCACGAACGCGATGCCCCGCTCCCCGCAGGCGCGCAGGAACTCGCGGCGCTCGGGGCTCGCGCCGAGACCGTACCTGTTCTGCACGCAGACCACCGGGGCGATGGCCAGGGCCTCGGCGAGGTGCTTGGGCCTGACGTTGGAAACGCCCAGGTGGCGGATGAGCCCGGCGTCGCGCAACTCGGCCAGCGCGCCGAAGCGCTCGGCGATCGAGTCGGGCCCGTGGACGCGCAGGTTCACCACGTCGAGGTGGTCGCGGCCGAGCTGGCGGAGGTTCTCCTCGACCTGGCCGCGCAACTGCTCCGGCCTGGCCAGGGGCAGCCACGCGCCCGACGGGTCCTTGCCCGGCCCGACCTTCGTGGTGATGACCAGATCGTCCGGGTACGGGGCCAGCGCCCGGTTGATCAGCTCGTTGGCGGAACGCAGCGGGGAGAAGTAGAACGCGGCGGTGTCGATGTGGTTCACCCCGAGCTCGACCGCGCGGCGCAGCACGCCGATCGCCCGGTCACGGTCGCTCGGGGTGCCGTCGGCGTTCGCCGTCAGCCGCATCGCACCGAACCCGATCCGGTTGACGACCAGATCGCCCAGCTCCCACGTGCCCGCCACCGCCGCCGTAACGCTCTCCGGATTCATGGACGAAGTCTGCCACCGTCACCCAACGGACGCCTGCCCGGTACGAGGTGGGGCGAGGAGGGCGCGGCTCGCGATCGCGGTCTCCGCGAACGCGCCCGTCCCCGCGCGATCGGCCGATCGCGCGGGGACGGTGATGACTCCGGTGTCGCGGGTCACCTGCGGATGACGCCGGGGTTGGGGTCGAGGGTGATGGAGTCGAGGTTGACGTTGCCGTTGTCGTTGGGGCCGTACACGAAGGTCAGCGGGGTGGCCTTGGTGAGGCGGAGGTCGGCCTGCTGCTCGGACCAGGTGGCCCAGGTCGGCAGGGTGGGCAGCCGGAGCTGGAGGGACTGCGTCCCGCTGGAGAGGGTCATGGTCTGGGTGGCGCCCATGGCGTTGGCGTAGCGCAGGCGGACGGTGTACAGGCCGTCGGCGGTGACCGGGGCGTTGAAGCGGACGGCGCTGTCCTTGGTCTTCAGGCAAGCCACGAAGCCGGTGCCGGTGTAGCCGGCGTGCTCGGTGCGCAGGCACGCGCCGCTGACGAGCTGCGCGGACTCCGCTTCGAGCCTGCGGGGGCCGGCGGCGAGATGCCCGCTGACGGACAGCAGGTCGGCCGCGAGGTCCGGGGCGATCGGCTCGGCGTTGACCAGGGTGGTGAACCGGGTGAGGGCCGCCCGCATCCCCGCCGGGTCGCCGGCGACCGCCGCGGTGATCGCGGCCCTGACCTCGGGGACGAGCCTGCCGGACAGGTCCGGGCCGAGGGCGCCCGTGTCCGTCGCCAGCCGCACCTTCAGGGCGAGGGAGAAGAGCGCCTCCGGTGCGCCGAGCCGGGTGGTGAGCAGTTCGTCGACGGCGGTACGGGCCCGCGCGGTCACCTCGGTGAGGGGGAGACCGTAGAGGGCGAGGCGTACTTCCTGGAGGGCCAGGAGGCGGCCGGTCGGGTCGCCCTGGCGGAGCAGGGTCTCGGACCTGGTGATCGCGGGCTGGAGGAGCGCCATCGCGGACGAGGTCACCTCGCCGGACCTGCGCAGCTCCCGGACGAGGCCGAGCAGCGAACGCGTCTGCGTCACGTGGGCCGCCTCGCCGCGCTCGCCGGTGGGCGCGCCGACCGCGACCCGGAAGTCCTGGTCGGGCACCTCGGTGGCGGGCAGCGTCCACTCGACGGTCCTGGCCCCGCCGCCCGCGACGCGGACGCGCTGGGCGTCACCGACGGCGCGGCCGTCGAGGAACACCTGGGTCGGGAACCCCGCCACGGTGCTGCCGGAGTTGGTGATCTGTGCCTTCACGGTGAGCCGCTGGGTGGCCGGGTCCAGCACGGCCTCGGGGGTGCCGTGACCGGCGCGGGGCGCGGCGTACCAGGAGAGGTCGCGGAGGTCGTCCGCGGTCGCGGGCCTGATCCTGACCGCCTGGCCGCCGGCGGCGACCAGCGACATCGACAGCCGGGTGGACGACCTGACCAGGGTCTTGCGGATCTCGACCGGGAGCGGGTCGCCCTTCCAGGTGGTCTCCTGGGCGTCGGCGTAGGTCTCCGCCACGAAGCTGCCGCCGGGGAGGAACGAGAGCGGCACCTGGAGGGTCCGGTCGTTCTCGTCGGTGATCGCGCCGAGGTACCAGGTGTCGCCGCTGCGCCGGGCGGTCGTGGTGTGGTCGCCGATGACGCTGTCCAGGACGCGGGTCTCGTCCCAGGTGGCGGGCATGTCCTTGAGGTAGGCGAAGCCGGGGTGGGCCGCGTAGTTCTCCGGGGTGTCCGCGAGCATCTGCAGCGGGCTGAAGAACGTCGGGTACAGCGCGAGCTGCGCGGCCGAGGTGGTCTGGACGCGGGTGCCGAGCTTGGCCGGGTCCCACGTGACGTTCAGGACGCCGGGCGTGTAGTCGGCGGGTCCTCCCATGAACCGGGTGAAGGGGAGGATCGTGGCCTGCGCGGGCGGGTTGCCGTTGGAGCCCATGTAGTTCTGCTGCTCCATGCCCGCGATGCCCTCGCCCGACATCATGTTCGGGTAGGTGCGCGCCAGGCCGGTGGGCTTGATCGCCTCGTGGGCGTTGACCGTGATGCGGTGCCGGGCCGCCGCGTCGATCACCCGCTGGTAGTGGCGGACGGCCTCCTGGTCGTAGTGGCTGCGGTTGACGCCGCCGAGCAGGAACTTCGTGGCGTAGCCGGTCTTGATCGCGTGGATGCCGAGCTCTTCGTACCTGGAGAAGATCTCCTCCAGGTGCTGGTCGTAGTAGTCGATGTCGCCCCGGGTCTCGTTGTGCGCGATGTACCCGACACCCTTGTCGGCGGCGTAGCGAAGGACCTCGGGGAGGTCGAAGTCGGCCTGCGGGGTGAGGAAGTCCTGGTTCGCCCAGCTGCCGCCGGAATTGGTGTTCCAGCCCTCGGCGAGCACGAACTTCGCGCCCGCCTCCTTGGCCAGGTCGATGTACTGCTTGACCCGCGCGGTGGTCGCGCCGTGCTTGGGCCCGGAGTTCCAGGTGGTGTGCCTGCGCTGGAGCTCCCACCAGACGCCCACGTACGTCGCGGGCTTGATCCAGGACGTGTCGTCGCAGATCGCGCACGGGTCGTTGAGGTTCTCGATCAGGTGGGACTCGCCCAGGTCGCCGGGGCGCTCGCCCACGGTGAGGGTGCGCCAGGGCGTGGAGAAGGCGCCGTTCAGCTTGGCCCTGGTGCCGTCGGGGAGGGCGATCAGGTCACTGGAGAACCGGCCGGGCCGTCCCGGTACCGCCTTCAGCGTCATGCTGGGGTAGTCGGTCAGGTCGGCCTCGTGCACCACCACGTAGGAGTCGGCGGCGGGGGAGGCGGTGATGGGGGTCTGGGCGGTGGAGACGCCCGACAGGGGCAGGTCGCGGTAGTGCTGCTCGTCGGCGGCCCAGGTCCTGCCCGCGGGGATCGACCAGCTCCGGGCGGCCGGGTCGAGGGCGAACTCGGTCTGCTCGGCGGTGACGGTGTAGGCGTCCAGGCCGGGCTGGTCGGGGAAGTGGTAGCGGAAGCCGACCCCGTCGTCGAAGACCCGGAACACCACGTCGAGCCTGAACCCGGTGCCCGCCTGCACCGCGTGGACGGTGAGCTCGCTCGCGTGGTTCCTGACCTTGCTCGACGTCCCCCAGACAGGCTTCCACGTCTCGTCGATCGTGCGCCGTTCGACGGACTCGACGGCCATGCCCTGCGTGAGGCTGGGGCGTCCCGCGAGATCCACGCCGAGCCCGGACGCGCCGACGAGCACCTTGCCGCGCTTTGTCACGTCGTAGGTGAGGCGCCCGTCGACGACGTCGACCGCGACCCGCAGATCACGGTCCGGCGACTCGACGACCTGGGCGCCCTCCGCGGCGACCTCGGCGAGGGCGCTGGAGGCGGGCGTGGGTTCCTCGGCCAGCGCCGGCACCGCCACGATCCCTCCGGAGACCACGACGGCCGCCGTCATCGAGAGCAGTCCCGCCCATCTTCTTCTCCGCGCGGCCTTGTTACGTTCCATGCACGCCTCTTCTAACGGGGTGGTGATGTGACGGAAAAGGCTCCGTGACATGTTCCGTGACGGTAGAGGCCACAAAAGACTCTGGTCAACACCCTTAATACGATTTAATTAGTGTGTTAAACAGCCGAATTAGGTAGGCTCGGCCGGTGCCCACCACATCGAACCAGCGGATCGAGCGCAGCAGGCGCGCGATCCTCGACGCGCTGAACCAGTCCTTCCCCGCGACCCGGCAGGAGCTGAGCCGCCGGACCGGCCTCGCGCCGAGCACGGTCGCGGGGATCGTCCGGGATCTGCTGGCCAGCGAGCTGGTGCAGGAGCACGAGGCCGCAGGCCACGCGGGACGCGGCAGGCCGTCGTCACGCCTGTCGCCGCGCCGCCTTCCGGGGCACCTCATCGGAATCGACTTCGGGCACAGGCACGTCTCGGTGGCGCTCGCCTCGACCGCGCAGGAGATCGTCGCCGAGGGGAGGGTGCCCCTCGACGTGGACGCCTCGGCGAGCAAGGCGCTCGACCGGGCGGCGGTCCTGGTCATCGACCTGCTGGACCGGGCGAGAATCCCGGCCGGCTCGGTACGGCGGACCGTGGCGGGGATCCCGGGACCGATCAACCAGGCGACCGGCAAGATCCAGTCGGCCACGATCCTCGCCGGCTGGGCCGGGGTCCGGCCCCGGCAGGAGCTGATCGCCCGGCTCGGCGGCGAGGTGGTGATCGCGAACGACGCGGAGCTCGCCGCGCTGGCCGAGCACACCCACGGGGCCGGGCAGAACGTGTCCGACCTGGTCTACGTCAAGGCCTCCCACGGCATCGGGGCCGGGCTCATCCTCGGGGGCAGGCGATACACCGGGGCGTACGGGGCGTCGGGGGAGATCGGCCACACGCTGGTCCAGGAGGGCGGGACGCAGTGCCGCTGCGGGCAGCGCGGCTGCCTCGAATCGGTGGTGTCGATCGCCGAGGTGTGGAGGCAGCTCATCGCGGCGGGCCTGCCGCCCTCCGAACGACCCGACGATTTGTTCCTGGACGCCCTCGTCCACAACCCGGTCGTCGCCCGGATCGTCACAGACGCGGGACGCCAGCTGGGACGGGTCCTGTCCGACCTGTGCAACGCCCTGGACCCCGCGATGATCATCATCGGCGGCGAGCTCGCGACCGCGGGGGAACCCCTCCTGGAGGGAGTCCGCGAATCCCTGCGCCGCTTCGCCCAGCCCGCGATCAGCGACCGCGTCCAGATCCGCTCCTCCACCCTCGGCCCCCGCGCCGCCCTCATCGGCGCCCTCACCCTCGCCGCCACGACAGCCGAAGCCGCCCCGGTCGGGTAGGCGTCATATTCATCCTGCTCACAAAGGAGTGTCAGCTCACAAAGGAGTATCGGCGAGTTTCCCAGCCATCCTCCCGGCCTCGACCCCTCCGTACTCCGCCGCCCTCCAACGGCCGTCACCGGGTTCTTATATGAGGTAGGGCCGCCCTTACCTCCAATACACCGGCAGGCGTCAGCGAGCCGCCGGCCCGTTCGCACCAGACTCGCTCCTGACACACAGGAGAGGTCGGCATGGACACCTCGGGACTGACCCCCGCCAGGATCATCGCCCTGGCGGCCATGATCCTCACCACTCTCGCCCTCGGCTACCTGGGCGTACGGGACACGACGACACCGGTGGCGTCGCCCGCGGCCAAGGCCGGCACGCTGAGCCTGCACCCCTGCACGTACGAGACCGAGACCGGAGCCCTCCCGGCGGACTGCGGCATCCTGACCGTCCCCGAGAACCACGACGTTCCCGGCTCCCGGCCGATCACGCTGCCCGTGACCCGCATCCGGGCCACCGGCCCCGACCCGGCCGAGCCGATCTTCCGTCTCGGGGGCGGGCCCGGCCAGACGAACATGACCTTCAAGGAGGCCGGCCGCCTCTCCGAGCGGCACGACATCGTCCTGGTCGGCTACCGGGGCATCGACGGTTCCGTCGTCCTCGACTGTCCCGAGGTGACCACGGCGATGCGGTACTCCGCCGACCTCGCCGGACCCGACACATCGCGCCGTACCTCCCGGGCCTACGCCGACTGTGCCGGACGCCTGACCGAGGAAGGCGCCGACCTCGACGGCTACTCGCTGCCCCAGCGCGTCGAGGACCTGGAGGCCGTCCGCGGCGCGCTGGGCTACCGGCGGATCAACCTGATCAGCCAGAGCGTCGGGACCCGCACCGCCATGATCTACGCCTGGCGCCATCCGCGGTCCATCCACCGGTCGGTGATGACCGGCGTGAACCCGCCCGGTCACTTCCTCTGGGACCCCGCCATCACGGACGACCAACTCGCCCGATATGCCGGGCTGTGCGCCCAGGACTACACATGCGCCGCACGCACCGAAGACCTCGCCGCCTCCATGAAGGCGACCGCCGCCCACCTGCCCGACCACTGGGGACCCCTGGTCATCAAGAGCGGCAACGTCCGCGCCGCGACGCTGATGGGACTGGTCAACTCCACACGGTTCGCCGCACCGCTCAACGCGCCCGCGATGCTCGACGCCTGGCTGGCCGCCGCCGACGGCGATCCCAGCGGGCTCTGGGCCGTCTCCCTTCTCGCCGACCTGACCATCCCGACGTCCTTCGTCTGGGGAGAGTCCGCCGCGACCACCATGGTCGACGCCGCGCCGGTCGACCGCTACTACGCCGGAGGGGGCGACCCGGGCTCGATCCTCGGCAACGCGGGCGCGGATCTGCTGTGGGCCGGCGGTGGCCTCACCAGAGCGTGGCCCTCCAGCCCCGATAATCGCGGATACCAGCGGACGCGCCCGACCGACGTCGAGACACTCCTGATCGGCGGCACCGTCGACTTCACCACCCCCGCCGAACTCGCCACCGGGGAACTGCTGCCCGCACTGCCCAACGGCCGCCAGGTGATCCTGGCCGAACTCGGGCACACCACAGACTTCTGGCGCTATCAGCCCGAGGCCAACCGGCGGCTGCTGACCGCCTTCTTCGACCACGGCCGGGTCGACACCTCCGGGTACACCACCCACGAGGTCGACTTCCAGGCCGGTACGCTCAGCATGCCGAACATCGCCAAGATCCTCGCGGGCGTCCTGACCGGCCTCACGCTGGCCGCCGCCGCCCTGCTCGCCGGGATGACCCGCCGGGTACGCCGCCATGGTGGCTTCGGGCCCGGAACCGGCATCTGGCTGCGCGTCCTGACCCCGGTGGTCCTCGGCCTCGGCGGCTGGTCCCTGGCCGTGCTGACCGTGTCGATCCTGTGGCCGGCGACCTACCTCGGCGACCCGCTCGTCACCGTACCGCCCGTCGGCGCCGCCATCGGCTACGGCGCCTACTGCGCCTGGACCCGTCGCGACCGGACCTCCCGGCACCGGCACCGGGGCCTGGCCGCCGCACCGGCCGCCGCACTCGCCGGAGCCTGGCTGGGGTTCTCGGCCGCCGACGGCCTCCCCGCCGTGACGACCACGATCATCGGCGCCACCCTCGCCGCCAACCTCGCCCTCCTCACCCTCGACATCATCGACGGCCGCGCCGCCACACCGCAGGAGAGCTGATCGACGCCCCTCACCCTGTCCCATTCACCTCGTCACCCGGAGGCGGGACCGTGACCCGGTCACCACGCTCCGGACTCACGCCGAAACCTCCACCGGCCCGAAGTCGCCGCGTGTGGCCTTACGAGCCTGGGCATAGCGGGTGGGGTCAGCCTTGATCCTGGCGGTCGCCCGCCAGCCTGCGATTACCTCCTGTGTGATGACATCCACATCCAGTTCCACGGCGCCGGAGAGCGCCTCCACCAGTTCGAGGGTGAAGGCACGCAGTTCGGCGGAGGTGAGGTGGCGGACCCAGGGGAAGACCTCAGGCATGGCGATGACCAGCGCGCGGGTGGGATCAGAACTCTTCTGCCAGACAGCATTGGCCCGATAGCGCTGGGACATCCGAGTTCTCCCTTCCCTGCGCTTGAAATCTCTTCTGACCGCTCGCGTGGTCAGGGGCGTGTGTCGAAGTCTCCGGTTTTGACGCGGCCGAGGAAGACGGCCCAGCCACCCGATGAGAAGACGAGCGCGGCACCGCTGGGATCCTTGGAGTCGCGGACAGCGATCAGGTTGGAGACGGAGGCGACTTCGACGCAGTTGTTACCGCTGCCGCTCAGGCTGCTCTTCTGCCAGAGGGCGTTTGTCAGATCAGTCATGAGCTAACTGTTCCTTCGCCTCGGTGATCAGTCCTATGGATGCTTCCGGGGACAGAGCCACATCGCAGATGCGTGCGAATGTCATTTTATAGCGATCTACCTGATCTGAGCTCTCGATATAGACGTCACCGGCTGTGCCTTCGACGTAGGCGACGGCGGGATCGACCTCCTCCGCGAAGGACAGGACGGTGAACGCCCCTTCCAGCCCGGCGTGTGCTCCGGCGATGTAAGGAAGGACACGAACCGTCACGTTGGAACGTCGTGCGGCGATCAATATCGCTTCCAGTTGGTCGCGCATCAGCGCAGGGCTTCCGATAGGGCGGCGGATGACGCCCTCGTCCATCACCGCGTGAAGTTCGGGCGCCTCGGGGCGGCTGAGCAGGGTGCGTCGTGCCATGCGGGCCATGACCCGTCGATGGATGTCTTCGCCGTCATACGGTCCAGGTCTTCCGGCGCCGATCACTACGCGGGCGTAGTCCTCGGTCTGCAGAAGGCCTGGGACGAGTTGCACCTCCCACTGATGGATCGAAGCCGCTTCGTCTTCCAGGCCGATGTAGGAGCCGGTGAACACGTCGGCGTAAGCGGTCCACCAACCTCTCTGGCGGACCTCCTTCGCAAGTTGGATCAGCCCGGCGCGGGTCGGCGAATCGGCGCCATAAAGATCGCAGACAGCGGCCACATCGGTGGCGCTCGCACGAGTACGACCTGTTTCGATACGGCTCACCTTGCTACGGCTCCATCCGAGCCGGGCTGCGGCATCCTCGGGGCCCAGTCCGCTCGCTTCGCGCATCTTGCGTAGTTCACGGGCAAGACGCCGAAGCCGGACAGTGGGGCTGTAGGTCGGTGACATGTGCCCAGTGTGACGGAGTGATCACGAGGCTGTCCCGGGTACGCAGATTAATTTGAAACTGCACAGTGCATTGACAGGCTGCACTACCCAAGCTCATCATGACGACGTCATCACTTTCCGTTGTCTTCGATAACTGCAAGTGAACGTCGAAACGCCACCAGACAGCTCCCTGTACGCAATTCGGACGGGGCGCATCTCTCCAGCACCCACCACGCGGAACGACTCCGCAGCAGGAGGTCGGCACCATGGGCACACGCGATCCGCAAGAGCAGTTCACTCACCTCGTACGACTCGGCTGGGACCTGCGAGGTCTCGGCTTGTGCACCTCGCTGGTCCTTCCTCGGACAGGGCAGCCGGTGCTGGAGGTCATGTCCGGGAGCGAGGTCCGCGTCCGCATCACCGTCGTGCGCCGTGCCTGCGGGTGGGTGTTCGTCTGGCGGCCCTGGTGGGCCAGGGTGTGGCGGCCCGGTGAAGCGGTGTGGGCCGAGGCCGACAATGCGGCCGACGTCATCGTCTCGGTGGCGATCGCGTGATCGCGTACAACCAGGCCGCCTGCCGGTACGAGCGGCAGCGGACGGCCTCGGAGCGCTGGGCTGTGCTGCACCCGCTGGGCCACGCCGAGTTCGCGGGAACCCCCTGCTCGGTCGCGACGGTACGCACCTGGGCGCGGCACCTCCTGAACGGGAGAGTCGCCGACACCGCCCTCGACGACGTGGTGCTGCTGCTCAGCGAGGTCGTGACCAATTCCGTCGTCCACTCTGACTCCGGGCACACACCGGGAGGGTCGGTGACGGTCTGCCTGGGAATCGGCGGCGGCATGGTGCACGCAGAGGTGATCGACGACGGCTCGGCGACCAACCTGCCGTTCGTCCGTGCGGCCGGACTCGACAGCGATGGCGGACGCGGCCTGCTCCTGGTGGAAGCCATGGCAGCCAGGTGGGGTGTTCACCACGACACCGAGGCGGGCACCGCCGTCTGGTTCCACCTGCCGGCCGACGGTGTACTCAGGACCGCATGAGCTTCGTACGCCGAGCGAGCCCCGGCGAGCGCCCATGCGCTCCTTTCCGCACCGGCGCTTCAGCTACGGCGTTCGACGAGCAACGGTCCCGTACGGATTGCTTCAGCGTCAAAGAGCCCGATGGGCGGCCCGTCGCAAAGCAGCTACGGTCCGCAGGGCGTATGGCGAGACGAGCCGTGTGCGGAGGTGGGTGGGTGTTCCGGGCGGCTTATAAAAATCAGCGAGCAGCGCGCCCGCCAGGCCGGAGGCCTGACGCACCAGGGCCGCCACCAACGACGGCCGCCCGGAGCACCCACCCACCGGAGCGCGAACCCACGTCCCACACCGGACGAACACCCGGACGACATCCTCCGGGAACCGCCGAAGTCAGATCATCACATGCGCCTCGGGATGCCCGGCGAAGGAGAACTGGGCGTTGCGGGTGAGCTTGATGTCGTCGGCCTGCCAGGTGTGCATGGACTTGTCGCCGCTGCGCCAGTAGACGAAGTTGAAGCGGTCGGCGGAGTAGATCTTGACGCGGTCTTCCTTGAGGCGGCGGACCAGGTGGGTGTCCTCGCCGCGCGTGATGTCCTCGAAGCCGTAGTGGCGGAACATGTCGGCCTTGCCGAGGAAGGTGCCGCCCTGCACCAGGAACGCGTAGCGGTGCTCCAGGCCCGGCAGGCGCAGCATGGTGGTGTTGCTGCCCTCGAAGTAGGCGTAGTGCGCGCCCTTGCCCACCAGCTCGGCGTCGGAGTAGTCGAAGGCGCGGGCCAGGTCCGACAGGTAGTGCTCGCCGTACAGGTTGTCGTCGTCCATCTTGGCGATCAGCTCGCCCTCGGCCGCGGCGATGCCCATGTTGAGGCAGGCGCCCAGCGACAGCGACTCGTCGGCGGGCAGGACCACCACGTCGGTGATCCCGGCCATCCGGGCCTTGTCGGCGACGACGACGGGGTCGATGTCGAGGCCGTGCAGGACCATGACGAGCTGGACCGGCCGGTGGATCTGCCGGGCCACCGAGGAGATCGCGTGCTCGATCTGGGAGGCGCGGTTGGTGGGCAGGACCACCGAGATCGACCGGGTCCGCTGCTGCGTCGGCTTGCCGAGGAGTCCCAGGATCTGGTCCACGCGGTGCGAGAACAGGTGCTTGTCGAAGACCTCGCGCATGGCCAGGTGCCCCTGGCGGGCGCGCAGCTCGGGGCTGTTGATCAGGTGCAGGACCTGGTTGTACGACTCCAGCTCGTCCCGGGCGATCGGGATCAGCGACCCGAAGGTCTCCTCGATGGCCCGCGACCAGCCGGAGACCACCGACGTCGAGCAGGCCGACAGCTCGAAGACGCGGCGGGCGCACATGGTCGGCGAGTCGAGCACCGAGTTCACGTTGAGGAAGACCTTGTACATCTTGTACGCGGCCAGCATCTGGTCGTACGGTAGCTCGCCCACGATGTGCGGGACGTACTCCTTCGGCCAGGCGTACTTCGGGTCCACGGTGCCGTTGCGGGCGAAGATGTGCAGCCCGAGCTCGCGGATCGGGGCGATGACGGTTTCCATCTGCTCGCGGCGCTCGGGGTGCTTGTCCCGGAAGTACATGCCCGCGAAGACGACGTCGTTCACGCGCCCGCGCTTCTCCTGGATGGGGTTGTGCACCCGGGGCTGCGCGGCGAACTGCAGGACGTCGACCCGGTCGTGGCCCAGCACCTCGCGGTAGCGGGGGACCATGTCGCCGTCGCAGGTGAAGACGTAGTCGAACAGCTTGGCCGTGTCGATGAAGAAGTCGAAGTTCGGCGGGTCCTCCTTGTTCCAGAAGACCGTGGGGATCCCCTCGGCGCGGCACCAGTCGATCAGGGCGCGCAGCTCCGGCTTGGGGGCGTTCGTGCCGGTCATCTGGTAGCGCCAGCGGCCCTGGTTGCCGTGCCAGGCCGACTCCGCGAACAGCATCTCAGGACGGCGCTCGGCGAAGATCTCCGGCCAGTCGCGGAGCCCGAACTCGATCTGGTCCCACTCGTACCTGAACGCCATCCGGGAGAAGTCGTCCAGGATGACCGCGACCTTCATGTCGGGGCGCACGATCGGACCGGCCGGCCACTTGACCTGCGGCACGTCGACCACGGGCCCCTGGTTCTTGAGCTCCTCGACCACCTCGGCCACCGGGCGGGGCGGCTTGGGCCCCTTGCGGGCCTGCAACGCGGAGCGCAGCTTGCCAGGCAGCGCGGTGACCCCGGGAGCGCCCTTGGCCGCCGTCAGTGCCTCGGCCACCCGGTAGGGGCGCTGCACCTTGGTCGACTCCAGCTTCCACTGCGCGTAGTCGGCACGCGCCTCGGCGATGGCGAGCCGCCGCTCCAGATCCTGGACGCGCTCCTCAAGACGCTCGACGACCTTGCGCTCCTCGGGCAGCCAGTTGATCGGCCCGAGACGCTGGAACTTCGGCTCTTCTGGGGTCTCATCGCTCATGGGGAATCGCCTTTGTCAGGGGTCGTGCCAGCGTACGACCATAGCCGTACCGAAATAGTCGTTTTAAAGGGATTTGGGCGGTACGGATTGGCCGGCCGGTGAGAGGTTGCCGCCGCGCAGCCAGGTCTCGATCACCCTGGCGATCCGGGGACCGGCCTTGCCGTCCCAGAGCGGGGGCAGCTCGCCCGACGGCGTCGCCGCGCCGTCCGCCAGGGCCCGGTCGGCGGCGGCGGCCAGCTGCGCGGGGGTGACGAGCCGGTTGGTGCCGTGCGTGATGGTGATCGGCCGCTCGGTGTTGGGCCGCACGGTGAGGCAGGGGACGCCCAGCATGGTCGTCTCCTCCTGCACGCCGCCGGAGTCGGTGACGACCAGCGTCGCGCCCCGCACCAGGGACAGGAAGTCCACGTAGCCCAGCGGGTCGACGATGAGGAGGTTGTCCCCGTTCACCAGTCCCGCCTCCGCCAGGCGGGTCCGGCCGCGCGGGTGCAGCGGCACCACGACCGGGAGGCGCTCGCTCACCGACAGCACGGCGTCGACCAGCTCCTTGGCGGAGGCCGGGTCGTCGACGTTGCCGGGGCGGTGCAGGGTGGCCACCGCGTACCGCTCGGGAAGGCCGAGCCGGGAACGCACCGGGGCGGGGTCGAGGTGGTCGAGCGCGGAGAACAGGCTGTCGATCATCGGGTTGCCGACGAGGTGCACCCGGGCCGGGTCGACGCCCTCGGCGGCCAGGTGGGAGAGCGCGTCCGGCGAGGTGGCGAAGAGGATGTCGGACAGGCCGTCGGTGACGACCCGGTTCACCTCCTCGGGCATCTCCCGGTCGAAGGAGCGCAGGCCCGCCTCCACGTGCGCGGTCGGCACGTGGAGCTTGGCGCAGACCAGGATCGCGGCCAGCGTCGAGTTCACGTCGCCGTACACGACGACCAGCGTGGGACGGTGTTCGAGCACCACGTCCTCCAGGCCGACCAGCAGGGCCGCCGTCTGGCGGGCGTGCGAGCCGGAACCGACGCCGAGGTTGGCGATCGGCTCGGGGAGACCGAGGTCGGCGAAGAACACGTCCGACATGAGCGCGTCGTAGTGCTGACCGGTGTGGACGATGCCCTGTCGCACCCCGAGTTCGGTGAGCGCGCGCACCACGGGCGCGGCCTTCACGAAGTTGGGACGCGCGCCGAGCACGTGCAGGACGAGGGGATTATCGGGGCCCTGAGCAGCGCCCGGACGGGCAAAGTCCCTCATTGACCTCGCCTTTCATGCGGCAGTGGGGCAAACGTTGCCTATGGTACGGTCACGGCGTGGTATCCGATGCCAACAGGCCAGACTCCCCCTCGGTTCCAGCGAAGGTTCCGGCGAAGCCTCCGGGTCCGGCGACATCCTCGGCACCGGCCGGTGGAGCCCCCGTCGAGAACTCCGCCCCCGCGGAGCCGGTGACGACCCCGGGTCCGGAACGGTCCGAGACACCCTCCGCGCCGGAGGCTTCCTCCCTCCCGGAGGAGACGACCCCGGTCGTGGCGGAGCCCGCCGTGGACACGCCCACGGAGCCACCGCCCCCGCCGAGCGCGGAGACGCCCCCGGCCGTGGACACGACTCCGGTCGCGGACACGACTCCGGTCGCGCCCAAGGACCCGGACGCGGTCAACGACCCGGACGCGCCCAAGGACGAGGTCCCGGTCTCCGACATGCCCACGGTCCCGGCGAGGCCCTCGGACGAGGACGAGGAGAAGGTCCCCGCGTCACTGCCGGCGCCCTCGGCCCCCCCGACGTCCCCCGACACCCCGGCCTCATCCACGCCCCCGGCCACCCCGGTGGCTGCGAAGTCGGCCAGGGCCGGACTGCGCGGGCTGATCAAGGGGTTCGTCCAGCACCCGGTCATCGTCTCCCGCGTCGTGGTGACCAAGGTGAAGTCCGACCCGGTGCGCGTGGCGCAGGCGGCGGCCGAGACGCTCCCGCCGAGCGTCCGCCCCGTCGTGGGCCGGTTCGCCTGGCCCGTGGCGCGCCGCGCCAAGATCGTCGTACGCAAGCTCGGCATGCGCCTGGTGAAGGGCCCGTGGAGCGAGGCGAAGGAGCACTTCGACTCCGGCCGGATGAGCGAGGCCGCCGCGGTGCTGCAGGCCCACACGCGCTACCCGTTCATCAGACGCAGGGCCGCCTACTACGCCGGTGAGCTGGCCGCGATCCAGCCGAACCCGATCCCGCCCAAGGCGAAGGTGATCGTCGGCGAGCGGTTCCCCGGCCGGGTGCTGCACTGCGTGACCAACGCGCTGCCGTACACGCAGGCCGGATACACCGTCCGCACGCACCGCATCGTCACCTCGCAGAAGGCCGCCGGGCTCGACCCGCACGTCGTGACCAGCTGGGGCTGGCCGATGATGCAGGGGCACGCCGACGCGACGCCGTACGAGGAGATCGACGGCATCCCCTACCACCGGCTCATCCCGAGCGGCGAGGTGCCGTTCGAGAGCCAGGGGCGGATGATCCGCGGCGCCGGTGAGGTGACCGAGCTGGTCAGGACGCTGCGACCGCAGGTGCTGCACGCCGCGACCGACCATCGCAACGGGTCGGTGGCGCTGGCGGTGCGCGAGCGCACCGGCACGCCGATGGTCTACGAGGTGCGGGGCTTCCTGGAGGAGACCTGGGCCTCCCGCGACCCCAAGCGCATCGGCAGCCAGCGGCACGTGCTCCAGCGCGACCGCGAGGCGTTCATCATGCGCTCCGCCGACGCCGTGGTCACCCTCGCGGAGACCATGGCCACCGAGATCGTCGAACGCGGGGTGCCGAGGGAGAAGATCTATCTCGCGCCGAACGCGGTGGACGACTCGCTGCTCAGCGCCGAGTACGACGGCGCGGCCTTCCGCGCCGCGTACGGCATCGAGCCCGGCGAGATCGTGATGGGCTCGGTGTCGAGCATCGTGGCCTACGAGGGCTTCGCCACCATGATCAACGCTGCCGCGCTGCTGCGGGACGAGGGCGCGCCGGTCAGGGTGCTGCTCGTCGGCGACGGCGTGGAGCGGGCGGCGCTGCTGGAACAGGTCGAGGAACTGGGGCTGGGCGACGTCGCGATCCTGCCGGGACGGGTCGGTCCCGACGAGGCCCTGCAGGCGCAGGCGGCGATCGACATCTTCGTCTGCCCCCGCGAGGACCTGCGGGTCTGCCGACTCGTTACACCATTGAAACCCGTCGAGGCGATGGCTCTCGGCAAGCCGGTCGTGCTGAGCGACCTGCCCGCCCTCTCCGAGCTCGTGGGCTCCGAGGGAGCCGGGCTTCTGGTGCCCGCGGGAGACCCCGAGGCACTGGCCAAGGCGATCGCCGGGCTGCGTGACGATCCGGGGCGAAGGGCCGAGATGGGTGAGGCGGGACGGGCCGAGGTGGCGGCGAAGCGTACGTGGAGCCGCATCGCGGAGACTTACCGTGATATTTACCGATCGATTGCTGGTTGATGGTCTCGTGTTGGTAACGGGGATCCCAGCCGTTTGCGATGCGTTCAATCGCATTAGGCGTAGCTCGTTCGGACTTGAGATAGCCTTTGCGACCATGAAGTGTTGTTTCCGGCGTTCCAAGGTCATCCAGTGACTGCCTACGACCTGGCCATCATCGGTCTGGGCTACGTCGGCATGCCCCTGGCCAAGGAGGCCACGGCGGCTGGTCTGCGGGTCGTCGGCTTCGAGGTCGACCCCGTGAAGGTCGAGGCCCTCAACGCGGGCTCGTCCTACATCGACGACCTGACCGACGCCGACCTTGAGCACATGCTGGCGGGGGGCTTCACCGCCACGCTGGACGAATCGGTCCTGGCCGACAGCCGGACCATCGTCATCTGCGTGCCGACCCCGCTGGACGAGGACCACCGACCCGACCTGTCGGCGGTCGAGGGTGCCACCGGCACCGTCGCCCGCAACCTGCGCGCGGGCTCGCTGGTGGTCCTGGAGTCCACCACGTGGCCCGGCACCACCGACGAGGTCGCCCGCCCCATCCTGGAGAAGGGCTCGGGCCTCACGGCGGGCACCGACTTCCATCTCGCCTTCTCGCCCGAGCGCATCGACCCGGGCAACCCCAAGTACGGCCTGCGCAACACCCCGAAGGTCGTCGGTGGCTACACCCCGGCCTGCAAGGACCGCGCGGTCGGGTTCTACTCCCAGTTCATCGAGCAGGTCGTGCCGGTCAGCGGCACCCGCGAGGCCGAGATGGCCAAGCTCCTGGAGAACACCTACCGCCACGTCAACATCGCCCTCGTCAACGAGATGGCGATCTTCTGCGACGAGCTCGGTGTCGACCTCTGGGAGTCGATCGAGGCCGCGGCCACCAAGCCGTTCGGGTTCCAGAAGTTCCTTCCCGGACCGGGCGTCGGCGGGCACTGCATCCCCGTCGACCCGTCCTACCTCTCCTACACGGTGCGCAAGCTGGGTTACCCGTTCCGCTTCGTCGAGCTGGCCCAGGAGATCAACGAGCGGATGCCGTCGTACGTGGTCGCCCGCGTGCAGCGCCTGCTCAACCGGCAGCGCAAGGCCGTCAACGGCGCCAGGGTGCTGCTGCTCGGTGTCACCTACAAGCCCGACATCGCCGACGAGCGCGAGACCCCGGCCCTGCCGGTCGCGCGGGCGCTGCTGGAGCTGGGCGCGGAGCTCGTCTTCGCCGACCCGTACGTCAAGGAATGGCACGTCGACGACGTCGAGGTGCCGCGTGAGGAAGACCTCGCCAAGGCGGTGGCCGAGGCCGACGTGACGCTGCTGCTGCAGCAGCACGCCGCCTTCGACCTGTCGATTGTCGAGGACCAAGGCAAGCTCGTGCTCGACACCCGAGGCGTGCTCGCCGAGGGTGAACGCGTCGAGCGGCTCTAGCGACGGAGGGCTGCGCGCAGTGCACGTGCTCGTCATGACGGTGGTGCATCACCCCGAGGACGCCCGGATCCTGCACCGGCAGATCCGCGCGCTCGTGGACGCCGGTCATGAGGTCACGTATGCGGCCCCGTACACGGCGCGGGGCGTGATGGCCCGCTCCTGGGTGAACGGCGTCGACCTCCCCCGCGCCGCCGAGCGCAAGCGGTTCGCCGCCGTGCGCGCCGCGCGCAAGGTGTTCAAGCGCATGCGCGGGCAGGTCGACCTCGTGGTCATCCACGACCCGGAGCTGCTGCTCGCGGTCGTGGGCATGCGCAAGCGGCCCCCGGTGGTCTGGGACGTCCACGAGGACACCCCGGCGACGCTGTCGCTGAAGCCCTGGCTGCCCGCGTTCCTGCGCCCGCCGGTGCGGTTCCTGGCCCGCCTGCTCGAAGGCACGGCCGAGCGGCACCTGCACCTGCTGCTGGCCGAGACCGCCTACGCCGGAAGGTTCCGCCAGGCTCACCTGGTGGTGCCCAACGAGACCTGGGTGCCCGACGAGGTGACCCCGCCGGGTGACGATCGCGTCGTCTACCTCGGCTGGCTGTCGGGGGCGCGCGGGGTGCGCGAGGCCATCGAGGTGGCCCGGCTGCTCCAGCCGTACCGGGTGGCGGTCGAGCTGATCGGCTACGCCGACCCGCAGTCGCGGCCGACGCTGAACGAGGCGGTGGCGGAGGGCGTGCTGGAGTGGCGCGACTTCATGCCGAACGACGAGGCGCTCAAGCGGCTCGACGGCGCGCTGGCGGGGCTCTCCCTGCTGCACGACGAGCCCAACTACCGGCACTCCATGCCCACGAAGATCGTGGAGTACATGGCGCACGGCATCCCGGTGATCACCACCCCCTCGCCCCGCGCGGTGGAACTGGTCGAGCGCTACGACAGCGGCATCGTCGTGCCCTGGCAGGATCCCAAGGCCGTGGCCCAGGCGGTGCTCTTCCTGAGAGACGACGCCAGGGAGCGGTATGGCCGGGGCGCCCGAGGGTATGCGGCGGCTCGTGCGAACCACCACTGGCCCAACTCGGCCCGCCGTTTCGTCTCGCAGCTGGAGGCGTGGGCGGGCGTCAAGAGCTGATCTCCGGTACGGAGGGGCTCACGGTGCTCGCCCGGCTCCTTATGTCTGCCTGATCACAAGAACGGTAGTGTCCTGAACGTGCGCTGGCTCATCGCTTTCCTGGGCGTGGCGATCCTCGCAGGGGTGGCGGCGTTCGTGGTGACCACGCCCTCCGGGAACGGCTCCCCGACGGCGGGGAGCTCGTCGCTCGCGGCGTCGCCCTCACCGTCCGCCTCGTCCCCCGAAGCCTCCCCCTCGGTCCCGGTGCCGGAGGTGGCCGAGTTCACTGACCCGTGTGGAACGTTCGACACGACGATGCGCTGGCCGTACGCCATCACCGGCTACTGGCTGATCCCGACCGCCGACCACTGCACCTGGCGCCGGCAGTTCGGCGCCATCCACGAGGTGGGCGGCGACACGGTGATCCGGATCGGCTGGGGCCTGCAGGCGCGCAAGGTCGACGACGACGGCCGGGTCCTCGACGGCGAGGGTAACGTCGACGCCCGCTACGAGCCGTGCGAGGAGGACGGGGTGCCGTGCGCGCTGGCGGCGGAGAACGACCTCAAGGCCGCCAACCCCGGCAACCGGGTGAGCTGGACGTTCGTCTACCGGACCGACGAGGCGTTCGGCCCCGACCTGTTCCGCTGCCCCGACTTCGAGCGGAAGATCGTCACGGAGAAGACCGTCTTCTACCGGATCGTCGCCCCCGACGACGGCAGCGACGACCCGAGCTGCGCGAACATCCGGGCCAAGGGACGCGGCTACCACGTGATCCTGGTCGCGGCCGCGCACGAGGACAGCCTCACCGAGCTGCTCGACCTCGGCGACCGGTTCGGGGTGAAGGTCTATCCCGCGCTGCCGCTCGCCCCCCGCGACCCGGCGCAGAAGACCCGGGCCGCCAAGCAGGGCACGGACACGCTCACCACGCTCACCCGGCGGATCATGCAGGACTACGGGGCGCGCTTCCAGGACCGGGAGTCGCTGGGCGGTTTCTACCAGCCGTTCGAGCTGCAGATGCGCGAGATGAAGTACCTCGGCGACTCCGACTCCGACCATCCGACGCTCAGGGTCTACGCCTCGCAGCACGAGATCGTCGAGCAGGAGATGCCCGGCAGGCCCGTCCTGGTCAGCCCCTACCTCGACGCCCGCAAGGAGCGGCCGTTCAGCGCCACCCCCAAGCAGGTCGCCAAGGGCTTCGAGGCCCTCGCCAGGACCGGCGTCGGGATCATCGCCCCGCAGGACAGCCGGGGCACGGGCAAGGTAGGGCTGTTCTGGCCCGACCAGCGCGAGGACGAGGTCGACGAGCGGCTGCGCCCGGTCGTCGACGAGAAGACCAACGGCGACGCCTACCACGGCTCGACCCGCGACTACTACCGCGAGATGTCCCTGGCCAGGACCAGGATGGTCGAGCAGGGCTTCAACGTGCAGCTCTGGGCCAACGTCGAGGCCTTCGAGCCGGCCGGCGAGGAGCGGTGCGCCGCGGGTTCCGACCGGGGACGCACCGACAAGGAGCGGCTCGACACGGCCGTGGCGCAGGTCGGACGCTACGTCTCCAAGATCGTCTCCTACATGTGGAGCGACTTCTACACCTGCGGCTCCCCGTCGCTGGCCGAGGAGATCGCCCGCGACCACGACCGTCCCATCGCGGCCGACGCGATCCGCATGCAGCGCGACATCCAGGACGGCGTGGAGATCCGCGGCTACGACATCCCGATGGGCTCCAAGGTCACGCTCACCTGGAAGGGTCAGAAGGAGCCCCACGTCGTCGACGTGGCCGGGGTGAACCTGACCACGCCGCCGCCTGACCTGCCGGTGCGGATGAGCACGGCGTGGATCCCGTTCGACTGGTCCAAGGTGCCCGACGACACCTGGGTACAGGTCTCGGTCGCGGCGGCCGACGGTCGTGCCGCCACCGAGCCGCTGCACGTCCGCGTGCGGGTCTGACCGGTGTAACGTGCCTGCCATGGTGCCGCGCATTCCCGTCAGCGTGGACCTTGTCGTCCTCACGGTGCGCCGCCAGGTGCTGAGCGCGCTCGTCTGGCGGCGCGACAACCCGCCGTACGAGGGACGCTGGGCCCTGTCAGGCGGTTTCATCCAGCTCGACGAGGACCTGCCCGCCGCGGCGGCCCGGGTCCTCGCCGAACGGGCGGGCCTTCCGGGGGCCCCGGTGCACCTGGAGCAGCTCCAGACCTACGGCTACCCCGACCGCGACCCGCGCCAGCGCGTGCTGAGCGTGGCCTACCTCGGCCTCGCCCCGCACCTGCCGACCTCCACCGAGGTGCACATGAGCTGGCAGCCGGTCTCCGCGCTTTTGTGCGAGATGGCCTTCGACCACCGGCGCATCATGGTCGACGGGATCGAGCGGGCCCGCGCCAAACTGGAGTACACCCCGCTGGGCGCGGCCTTCTGCCCGCCGGAGTTCACCGTCGCCGAGCTGCGCCGGGTCTACGAGATCGTCTGGGGCCGCGCCCTCGACCCGCGCAACTTCCACCGGAAGGTCACCAAGGCCGAGGGCTTCCTGGTGCCCACCGGCGGCACCACCACCCGCGACGGCGGCCGCCCCGCCAAGCTCTACCGCCGCGGCCCGGCCGTGGCGCTGCACCCCCCGATGCTCCGCTCCCTGAAGGAGTAGCCGGGGCCCCGTCGTCGTGAGCCGGGGGCCTCGCAGCCGATCAGAGGTCGCCTCAGAGGTCGTCGATCTCCGTCAGGTCGACGTCGACGTCGAACGGGATGCTGATCTTCAGCCGGTCGTGGTGGATCCCCATGAGCGCGTAGGCCTTGGTGGCCGGGTCCAGCTCGTAGACGTAGACGACCGGGCGGTCGTCCTTCTCCTCGATCCGCCAGAAGTGGTCGATGCCCGCCTGGGCGTACAGAACGGGCTTGCGCTCCCGGTCGCGGATCTCCGACTCGGCGGAGACGACCTCGACGGCGAGGACGACGTCGGCCGGTTGGTAGGTGGTCTGCTTCATCCCCAGGTCACCGTCGGCCCGGATCACCACGAGATCGGGCTCGGGGCGCTGGCGATTGCCGAGCGTCACCGTCATCTCCCTGCGAACGCGCAGGCCGACCGGAAGGGCTCGGCGCAGCGTGGTCTCCAGGAGAAACATGATGAGTGAGTGGAAACGAGTCTGGGGGCTCACGAAGACGAGAGTGCCATCGATGAGTTCCGTGTGCGGAGGGATCCCTCGAAGTCGGTCGAGGTCCTCGGCCGAGAAGCCCTCTTGGGGAGGGAACACCCATTTGGGCAGCGGCTCCAGCTCGAGCGACTCCGTATCGTCCGCCTCGGTGTTAGGCGCCTCAGCGCTCGGCCTCTCGGCCAGCGGTGCGATGCTCATGTCGTCCTTCCGGTCGGGCATGCCTCTCACCTCCAGTGTTACAGGATGCCCCATCCGCCCGCTGCTCATAAAGTAAGGCCATGCCTCGTTTCCGCGCGATCCTGGACACGATGCCCGCCTACCGGGCGGGCAAGGCCGTGGTGTCCGCCGACGGCCGGTCCTACAAGCTCTCCTCGAACGAATCTCCCTACGAGCCGCTGCCCTCGGTGGTGGAGGCGGTCGCCAGGGCGGCGACCCAGATGCACCGCTATCCCGACCCGGCGGCCACGGAGCTGACCGGGGCGATCGCCGAGAGGTACGGCGTCCCGGCCGAGCACGTCGCCCTCGGCGCGGGCTCGGTGACGGTGGCCCAGCAGCTCTTCGAGACCGTGAGCGAGCCGGGCGCCGAGGTGATCTACGCCTGGCGCTCCTTCGAGGCCTACCCGCTCCTCGCCGATCTGGCCGGGGCGACCTCGGTGCGCGTCCCGCTGCTGGGGGAGACGCACCACCTGGAGGCGATGGCCGACGCGATCACCCCGCACACCCGCATGATCTTCGTCTGCAACCCGAACAACCCCACCGGCACGGTCGTCCAGGCGGCCGAGCTGGAGGCCTTCCTCGACCGGGTGCCCGAGAGCGTGCTCGTCGTGCTCGACGAGGCCTACCGCGAGTACGTCAGGGACGCCGGGGTCACCGACGGGCTCACCGTCTACCGCGACCGGCCGAACGTGGCCGTGCTGCGCACCTTCTCCAAGGCGTACGGCCTGGCCGGGCTCCGGGTGGGCTACCTGGTCGCCGGCGAGCCGGTGGCGTCCGCCGTCCGCAAGACGATCGTGCCGTTCGCGGTCAACCACCTCGCCCAGGCCGCCGCGATCGCCTCGCTGGCCGCCGAGGAGGAGCTGATGGAGCGGGTCGACGCCGTGGTCAAGGAGCGCGACCGGGTCCGCGAGGCGCTGATCGCCCAGGGCTGGGAGGTGCCGGTGAGCGAGGCCAACTTCGTCTGGCTGCGGCTGGGGGAGCGCACGCTCGACTTCGCCGGGTCGTGCGCGACCGAGGGTGTCGCGGTGCGGCCCTTCGCCGGGGAGGGGGCCCGCGTCTCCATCGGCGACCCCGAGGCCAACGACACCTTCCTGGCCGCCGCGTCGGCCTTCTGGAGCGCCTGACCCGCCCGGGCCGGCCGCCCCGCCGGCCCGCCCGTCGCTCCGGTACCTCCGCCGGGCCACCTCCGCCTGGCCACCTTCGCCGGCCCGCCTTCGCACCGGGTGCCCGCGACCGTGTGAGCCCGCACGGTCGCGGGTCGTACGACCGCGCGCTACACGGCCGCGGGTTCCGCCTTCGTCTCCGGTACGGGCTGCGGCTTCCCGCGCCGCTCGGTGGAGACGACCAGGGCCACGCCGATGACGATCACCACGCCAGCCGCGACCATCGAGCCGGTGACCGGCTCGCTCAGCACGAGGGCGCCCAGCACGACCGCCACGACCGGGTTGACGTAGGCGTAGGTGGAGATCAGCGAGATCGGCGCGTTGCCCAGCAGCCACACGTACGCCGTGAAGGCGACCAGCGAACCGATCAGGATCAGGTAGGCCAGCGCGGTCCACGAGCGCGCGGAGACGGCGGCGACGTCGAGGCGCTCGCCCATCACGGCGGCGGTCAGGGCGAGCCCGAGGCCGCCCGCCGCCATCTCGACGGCGCTCGCGGAGAAGGGGTTCGCGGGCATCGGGATGCGGGACGCCAGGAACGAGCCGGCCGCCCACGACAGCGACGCCAGCAGGATGATCACGACTCCGGTGCCGTCGGCCGCGTTGCTCCCGCCGCCCAGCGACAGCACCGCCACGCCGCCGAACCCGATGAGCACCCCGACGAGTGTCAGCGCCCGCGGCCGGTCCCTGAACATGACCCTGAAGATGACCAGCCAGAGCGGTGTGGAGGCTACCAGCAGCGCCGCCAGCCCGCTGGAGATGTGCTGCTCGGCCACGGCGACCATGCCGTTGCCGCCGTTCAGCAGCAGCAGGCCGACCAGGGCCGCCCCGCCCGCCTCCCTCCAGGTCATCCGGAAGGCGCCCCGGCCCTTCAGCAGGTACACCGCGCCGCCCAGGACGAGCGCGGCCGTGACGAAGCGGACAGCTCCGCTGAGCAGCGGCGGGATCGTCTCGATCGTGATCATGATCGCCAGGTACGTGGAACCCCACACCACGTACACGATCGCCAGCGCTCCCCAGACGAGGAGCGACGTGCGGCTGTCAGTACTGTCTTGACCCATAGCTCATGACAATAGCGGCTGAAACCGACAATCCGCTCGCGGGTTTCGGCCCTTGAGACCGGTGCGGCGGGCTGCGACGTGGAGGTCGCGCGACATCGGATCCGGCTCGGCCCGGCGGAGCGGGCTCCGGGGGGTCGCGACCCCGGGATCCTCGCCGCATTGGGACAGGAGAGGCGTAATGGCCGGGCCGGAATGAACAAACCCCGTGAACAGGACCTGTGAACAGACCAAAATAAACAGGCCGGAATGAACAAGCCGCGGTGAACACGCCGGGGCCGGTCTGCCGCGATGAACGGCCCAAGACGGACAGCGCGAAACAGACGGTCCGAAACGGACAGCGTGCAACAGGAAGCGCGAAACGGACAGCGTGCGACGAACACCTCGCGAGCCGACGGGCCACGTCACGCCGGAACAGGCGAGCCGTGACCTGGGAGGTTCCGCCGTCCGGGTGCGGCGGAAGCCTCCAGGTCGGTGATGACCGTGGCGCGGGGGCTCAGCGGGTGCCGAGCTTCTCCACGATCAGCCGGTACAGCTGCCGGGGGCGCCCCGGCTGCGGCGTCCGGTTCGGCGGGAGCGGCCACGCGAGTCCCTCGTCTACCAGCGTGCGCAGCAACCGCCGTGCCGTGCGCGGGGTGACGCCGAGCATCTTGCCCGCGCCCTCCGCGTCCACCACGGTGTCTCCACCCTCCAGCTTGGCCGCCAGGCGGGCCAGGACCTCCACGCCCTTCGGCTTGAGCGGTCCGGCGCCCTGAGGGGGCATCCTGGGCGCCGGGATCAGCGCCCTGCCCTCCCTGTCGACCGCGAAGCCCTGGGCCTGCTTGCCCGCCTGGGTGCGCGCCAGCGCGGCCCTGGCGTGCGACTCGGCGTCGTGGGTGGTGCGGCCCATGCCGACACCCACCTCGACCGCCAGGCCCAGCTCGTCGCGGACCCGCGCGGCGAACGGCAGGACCCGGAAGCCCTCGGTGGCCGCGGCCACCGAACCGCGGGTCGCGGTGACCATGTAGCTGTGGTCGTCGACCGCGGTGACCGACGCGTTGATCCGGTTGGCCTCCTGCACCAGCAACCGGTGCAGCGACAGCCGGAGCTCGTCGCGCCAGTAGCGCGGCGCGGCCCGGCGGACCGGCTCGCGCAGCGTGGGCACCTCCACCAGGACCACGGTGAGCTGCGACTCCTCCAGCCTGTGGTGCGCGCCCAGCAGCGCCGCCGTGTGCAGCGCCGTGCGCACCGCGGCGGAGGTGGGGCGGATCCTCACCACGGGCACCCCCGCGGTCTGGAGGCGGTCGGCGACCGCGGGCAGACAGGTGAGCGCCCCGCTCGTGTTGCCCTGGCGGGCGAGGCGTTCGTGGAAGGCCGCGATCGTACCGGTGGCGCCCGGTTCGTCGCGGCTCTGCACATCCCCCGAGGGGAGACTCAGATCGTTGTACGCCTCCTCGACCTCTGCCCTGCCCAGGACGTCGATGCTGACCCTGCGCGGGTCTATCCGCTCGTCCAGCGCGGCCCTCGCCAGCGCGGCGATCAGGGCGGCGCCGCCGAGCTGGACATACGTCGCGGGCATCGTCAGCACCCCCGATCGCCGGGCCAGGTCGTAGGGGACCGGGCTGGCGAACAGGCATGCGTCCACCCCGGCTCCCAGCCGGGTGACCTTGTCGGCTGCTTCCTGCTCGTCACGGTATGCCGCCGCCACCAGGCGGCAGGGTAACGGGGCAGCCGCATGCCCCATCAACATCACCCGTTCGACGAGGTCATGGGGGCCCACCACACCGATAGTGAGGTCCGGTGTCATGGCACCCGGGCGTGACACTCGTGGCGCTTCTTCGGCCCGCTCGACCAATGTTCGTCCCATCATGCCGTCCGTTTGTTTTCGGCTCTCTTTTGGAACGATCGCTCGCGAGGGCCGTAATGTCACGCCCGATTTGCGGCCAATTCCGGAAGCCACTTCCGGGTTAAAGCCATGACTGGCATCGTTTACACAGGTCAGAGCGGTTTTTGAGCGTCTCAAACCTGCTGATTATGACGCTGAAATCTCTCGCCGCACATCGGCCCCCAGGGACTGCATACGCTCGGCCAGATAAGAGTGCCCGCGGTCGATGAGATATCCCGATTCGATCACGGTCTCCCCCTCGGCGGCCAGGCCCGCGAGCACGAGCGCGATTCCCGAACGCAGATCGTGTGCGGTCACTCGCGTTCCGGTGAGCGGAGTGGCGCCGCGAACGACAGCGCTGTTCTCTTTCACTTCAATATCGGCGCCCATCTTGTTCAGCTCTGAGGCCAGAGCGAAACGCCCATCGAAGATGCGTTCATGAATGTAACTGGCGCCGTCGGCGAGACAGGCGACCGTCATGATGGGCGACTGCAGGTCCGTGGCGAAACCGGGGTAGGTGTCGGTGATCACGTTGATCGGGCGCAGCGGGCGGTCCCGGCGCACGTGGAGCACCGCGCCGTGGTCGGCGAACTCCACCCCCATCTGCTCCAGCTTGTAGCGGACCACGCCGAGGTGGTCCAGGTCGGCGCCGACCAGGTTGACCTCGCCGCCGGTGACGGCGGCGGCCATCG
Organism: Streptosporangium nanhuense; assembly: GCF_059358815.1. NCBI lineage: Bacteria > Bacillati > Actinomycetota > Actinomycetes > Streptosporangiales > Streptosporangiaceae > Streptosporangium > Streptosporangium nanhuense. The sequence continues at coordinate 403,578 of NZ_JCADBG010000003.1, read as the reverse complement.
CGAACACGCCCGCGTCGAGGCGGTCGGGCATCACGGTGTGCTCGACGGCCTGGAGCTCCTCGACGCCCTCGACGGTGATGAACCCCGTGCCCCCACCACTGATCTTCGCGCCCATCCGGGTCAGCATGTCGATCACGTCGAGGACCTCGGGCTCCAGCGCCGCGTTCTCGATCACGGTGGTGCCGCGCCCGAGGGCGGCGGCCATGATCAGGTTCTCGGTGCCGGTGTGCGAGGGGGTGTCGAGGTACAGGGTGGCGCCGGTGAGGCCCGACGACTTGACGTGGATGACCGAGTCGCCCTCGTCCACGAGCGCGCCCAGGCGCTTGTAGCCCAGGTAGTGGAAGTCGAGGTTGCGGCTGCCCAGGTTGCAGCCGCCCACGCCCTCGATGATCGCCTCGCCGAGGCGGTGCAGCAGGGCGGGCACGAACAGCACCGAGCCGCGGAAGCGGCGGGCGATCTCGGCGGGCAGGACCGGGCTGCTGAGCGTCGAGGCGTCGATCACCAGGGTGCGCTCCGCCTCGTGGAGCTCGACCGTGGCACCGACCGTCTCGGCCAGCTCGACCGCGCGGCGGACGTCCTCGATGATGGGGACGTTGCGCAGGACCGTTCGGCCCCTGGACGCCAGCAGCGCCGCGCCGATCATGGGCAGCACGGCGTTCTTGGCACCCTGGATGAAGGCGGTTCCACGAAGTGGGTTGCCACCGCGCACGCGGTAACGGACCATGCGTCATGCTCCTTGAAGTGGTTTGGGTGATTCATGTGGCGCGGGGCGGCAGCCGAGGTTTATTCGGCCAACAGTAGTCGTTGGATGCCCCTGAACCGGCCACTTCAGGAGGGAACTACCCCGCGAACGGCCGGTAATCATCGGCCCTCGCGGCGGCGGGCGGCGATCACGCGTCCGCCCGTGCTTCCCGGTGTTCCCGCGACCCTCGATCATGCCCCCCGCGGCGCCCGCGGCCGGGTCGCGCAGAAGATCATCTCATGGCCCGCCGGACGCGGAACTCGGGGCCGCCGGGATGCGGAACTCGGGCGCGCCACCCGTGGAAGTCGGGCGCGCCGGGACGCGGAACTCGGGCGCGCCACCCGTGGAAGTCAGAGGCGCCGCCCGTGGAAGGACGGGCGCTACCGGTCCTTCGTGCCGCCCGCGGCGGTGAGCGGTGAGGCGGCCGACAGGAGGCTGTCGGCCCGCTGGTCCACGAAGCGGGTGACGACCTGCTGGCCGTACCCGAACGCCATCGCCCAGACCAGGATCGCGGGCTGCGAGCCCAGCCCCGCGAAGCCGGGCACGAAGCCCGAGTTGAGGATCAGCAGCCCGAGCACCGAGGTGGCCACCCCCGCGGGCGCCTTGAGGAGGTTCTGGACGACCGCCAGCGAGTAGCGGGTGGACAGCTCCGAGCGGGTCGACAGCGAGGCCGCGGTGGCCAGCGCCGCGCCCAGCATGCCGATCAGGGCCACGAGCGGGACGTCGCCGTGGCCGGGCTGCAGGCCGCCCGTCGGGCAGATCTGGGCGGGCATCAGCCCCTGGGTGCGGATCACCGACTGGTTGCCGCACATCGGGATGACGTTCGGCCAGATCGCGCCGATGACCACCACGCCGAGCACGATCAGGGTCAGCATGACCACCCCGCCGAGCAGCAGGTTGCGGAAGCTGCGGACCCGCCCGGTCTCCATCGCCTGCGCGGTGTACGCGGCCCGCAGCACCGACTGCATCAGCGGCCTGTCGTTCTCCGCCAGGTCCCCCGCCGCCAGCCTGGCCTGGAGGTGGACCAGCCGGGGGTCGTCGCCGGGCAGGTACGCCCGGCCGATCGCCACCACCTCCGGGCCCCGCCCGCACAGCTCGGCCGTCGGCAGCACGCCGTACAGCATCACGGTCGCGCTGTTGACGTTGGACCAGGCGCCCTCGATGGCCTGGCCGGTCAGCCAGCGCCGCACGCCGTGCCTGCTGCGGGCGTAGGTCTCCGCGCGGGCCAGGTGCGTGCCGATGCCCTCGCCCACCGAGACCAGCTGGCCGGCCTCGTCGCGCATCGTCAGGGCCCGCTCGGCGTCGGCCCTGATCTCCTCGCTCCGGGTCGCCACGTACACCCGCCAGGTGCCGGGCCAGCGCAGCACGCCGGTGTCGCCGATCCGCTCGGGGGGCATCGCGGGGTCAAGCGACATCGTTCCTCCGGGGGGAGCGGCCTGGGACGGGCATGCTGTGGGGCACTGCTGACTGCCCCAGGCTTACCCCGACATGCCGATCAAGCGCTACGCCTCCCCGGAAACCGGGGGTTCAGGCGCTCGCGGAAAGTCGGCACGTCGTCCCCGCGGCCATGAGCGTCCTCGGGGAACCGCGGGTCAGGCGCCGCGGCCCGCGATGTCGGTGCGGTGGTGCGAGCCGCGCATCCGGATGTGCTCCACGGCCTCGTAGGCCGCGGCGCGGGCGGCGGGGACGTCGGGCCCGGTGCCGACCACGCTGAGCACCCGGCCCCCGCTGGAGACGATCCGGCCGCCGTCGAGGGCGGTGCCCGAGTGCAGCACGTAGGCGTCCTCGACCGGGTCGGCCAGGCCCTCGATCACGTCGCCCTTCACCGGCTCGGCCGGGTAGTTCTCCGCGGCGATCACCACGGTCACCGCGGCGCCGTCGCGGTAGGAGAGAGGCCCGAACCGGTCGAGCGTCCCGTTCGCGCAGGCGAGCAGCAGGGCCGCGAGGGGCGTCTCCAGTCGGTCCAGCACGACCTGGGTCTCCGGGTCGCCGAACCTGGCGTTGAACTCGATCACCTTCGGGCCCTTGGACGTGAGGGCCAGCCCCACGTAGAGCACGCCCGAGTACGGGGTGCCGCGCCTGGCCAGCTCGTTCACGGTCGGCATGACGGTCTCGGCCATCACCTGGTCGGCGAGGTCGTCCGGGGCCCAGGGCAGCGGGGTGTAGGCGCCCATTCCGCCGGTGTTGGGGCCCTGGTCGTCGTCGTAGGCGCGCTTGTGGTCCTGGGCGGGCTGGAGCGGCACGGCGGTGGAGCCGTCGCAGAGCGCGAACAGCGACACCTCGGGGCCGTCGAGGAACTCCTCGATCACGACCCGCCCGCAGGCGGCGGCGTGCCGGAGCGCCTCGTCGCGGTCGCCGGTGACCACGACGCCCTTGCCGGCGGCCAGGCCGTCGTCCTTGACCACGTACGGCGTGCCGAACTCGTCGAGCGCGGCGGCGGCCTCCTCGGGCGTGACGCAGGTGTGCGACCGCGCGGTGGGGACGCCCGCGGCGACCATGACGTCCTTGGCGAAGGCCTTGGACCCCTCGATCAGCGCCGCCTCGCGGGAGGGCCCGAAGCAGGGGATCCCGGCCTCCCTGACGGCGTCGGCGACCCCGGCGACCAGGGGCGCCTCGGGGCCGATCACGACCAGGTCCGCCCCGAGCCCCTCGGCCAGCCCGGTGACCGAGGCAGGGTCGGTCGGCGCCACCGGGTGCAGGGTCGCGACCTGCGCGATCCCCGCGTTTCCGGGAGCACAGTGAACCTCGGTGACCTGGGGGTCCGCCGCCAGCGACCGGCACAGGGCATGCTCACGCCCGCCGGATCCAATCACAAGAACGCGCACTCGTCAGAGCCTATCGTCCTCCCGGCGTCCGCCTCGGGGTCACGCCCCGGGAGGCCCCGGAGACCCGCGCCCAGCCGGAATTTTCCGGGGTTCTCCAGAGTTGTCCACAGGCTGTGGACAACCCCGGACCTGCGCGGGCAGGGGTAGGTGCCGCAAAGGACGTGTGAATTTTGTCTGGTTCTGCATGATCAACACTTGAACCTGGGAGTAAGCTGAAAGACGTCCCCCCGATAGTGTTAACTTTTGGGTGGCTTTGCGTGTCTCTTGCTGATTGGAGGTGGTTCGGGATGTCCTCTGGCGATCCCAGCAGTACGTGCTCGCGCACTCCTGCTGTGCGCACTCTCGACCACCCCATCTCGGTGCCCGACCGGCGCCGCACGCATCACCTCCCTCACCGGGGGTGACATCGCATCGCGTGTGGATCCCGCCAGGTCGGGCGGGAAAGGCTCGCCATGCGCTCCTCGCTTCTTTTTCCCCGCATCAAGCACACCCGTGCGATCCGTGCCGCGCACGCGCCCGCCGTCTCGCTCCGTGAGCGGATGACCGGGGTCTGCGTCCCGCCGAGCGACTCGCTCGTCGAGTACGCCGCCTACGTCGGCGGCAAGAAGATCGACGCCCTGGGCATCCCCGACGCCCTGGAGATCGTCCGCGCACACAACGCCGCCGCGGAGGGCGGCTCCGGCGGCGGCAACGCCTTCGTCTGGGTCGGCCTGCACGAGCCCGACGCCCCCGAGGTCGAGTGGCTGGCGGAGGTCTTCGCCCTGCACCCGCTCGCCGTCGAGGACGCCGTCAAGGCTCACCAGCGGCCCAAGGTCGAGCGCTACGGCGACTCGATCTTCGTGGTCCTGAAGACCGTCGCCTACATCGACCACGAGGTGCTGACCGCCACCAGCGAGATCATCGGCACCGGCGAGCTCATGGTGTTCGTCGGCCCCGACTTCGTGGTGACCGTGCGCCACGGCAGCCACTGCCCCCTCTCGGAGGTGCGCGCGCGCCTGGAGGACAAGCCCAAGCTCCTCAGCCGGGGCCCCACCGGCGTGCTGCACGCGATCGCCGACCACGTCGTCGACAGGTACCTCAGCGTGGCCGACCGCATGCAGGCCGAGCTGGAGGACGTCGAGGCCATGGTCTTCGCCGACGTCAGCGCCCGCGACATCGGCCGGATCTACAACCTCAAGCGCGAGATGATCGAGATGAAGCGGTCCGTCATGCCGCTCCAGTCGCCGATGTCCACGCTGGCCCAGCGCCGGATGATCCCCTCCGAGATGCGCGAGTACTTCCGCGACGTCGTCGACCACCTGGCCCGCGTCTGCGAGCAGGTCGAGTCGTCCAACGAGCTCTGCAACTCCATACTGCAGGCGGCGCTCGCCCGCTCCAACGCGCTCGCCAACGAGGACATGCGGAAGATCTCCTCGTGGGTCGCCATCATGGCCGTCCCCACGATGATCGCCGGCATCTACGGGATGAACTTCGAGCACATGCCCGAGCTCGACTCCGTCTTCGGCTATCCCCTCGTGCTCGGCGTGATGGTCATCGCCTGCACGCTGCTCTACCGGGGCTTCCGCCGCAACGGCTGGATGTGAGCCGGGCTCTCACGCGCTGAGGGGGCGCGCGGGGGTGACCGGCCGGGGGACGCGCATGCCCCGCTCTGTCCACAGGCCGATCATCCGGTCGGGATAGTCGGTGACGATCGCGGCCGCCCCGAGGTCGAGCAGCTCCGCGGCCCGTCCCGGGTCGTTGACGGTCCACACCGCCATCGGCAGGTCGGCCTTCTCGGCCAGCCTGGCGAACTCCCGGTCGACCATCACGTGCTCGGGGGAGAGCGTGGTGCCCCCGGCCTCGGCCGCGGCGGCCGGGACGTCGCCGTCGAAGTCCTCCAGGCGGAGGCCGTCGAGCCAGACGCTGTCCATGGTGGCGCGCTCGATCAGGGCGTAGCGCAGGGTCGCGGGGGTGAGCGAGCGGGCGATCCGCAGGACGCGCCAGTCGAAGCTGAGGATCGCCGACCGCTCCAGCCTGCGGTGCCGGTCGAGCTCGGCGACCACCATCTCGGTGAACTCGGCGGGGTCGGCGCTCAGGTCGGGCCGGGTCGGGTCGGACTTCAGCTCCACGTGCACCCGCACCCCGTCGGCGCCGTACGCGTCCATCAGCCCCAGCACGGAGCCCAGGGTCGGCATCCTGGTGTGGGGCACCGGCACCTGGGTCGGGGCGAAGCGGTCCTCGGCGTGGCGCGGCACTCGCACCCCGCACTCCAGCGTGCGCAGCTGCGCCAGCGTGAGCGCGCCGACGGGCCGGCCCACGTACGGGAAGGCGGGGTCGCCCGCGAAGGCGGGACGGACGTCGGCGCTGGTCACCGCTGACACGGTGAGGTCGTGTGTGAGCACCAGCCGCCGGTCGGCCGTCAGCGCGACGTCGAGCTCGAGCGCGTCGACGCCCAGTTCGAGGGCGTGGGCGAAGCCGGGCAGGGTGTTCTCGGGACGGAGCCCGCGGGCGCCGCGGTGACCGTGAATCTCGGCATGCACACAGGGACCTTATCCACCTCGCGCGCCGATCGTCCGGTACGGCTCGCGTCTCGGCGTCGCCGAGGCGCGAGCCGTACCGGCGGAAACTACAGCATCGAGTGGATCTGGAGCGTCTCGGTACGGCCGGGGCCGACCCCGACGGCCGAGATCCTGGCGCTGCTCATCTCCTCCAGGGCCTTCACGTACGCCTGCGCGTTGGCGGGCAGGTCCTCGAAGCTCCTGGCACCGGTGATGTCCTCCTTCCAGCCCGGGAACTCCTCGTACACCGGCCTGGCGTGGTGGAAGTCGGTCTGGGTCATCGGGATCTCGTCGTGGCGGACGCCGTCGACCTCGTAGGCGACGCAGACGGGGATCGTGTCCAGGCCGGACAGCACGTCCAGCTTGGTGAGGAAGTAGTCGGTGATGCCGTTGATCCGGCTGGCGTAGCGGGCGATCACCGCGTCGAACCAGCCGCAGCGGCGGTTGCGGCCGGTGGTCACCCCGTACTCGCCGCCGGTGGTGCGCAGCCACTCGCCCATCTCGTCGTCGAGCTCGGTCGGGAACGGGCCGGAGCCGACGCGGGTGGTGTAGGCCTTCAGGATGCCGATCACGCCGGTGAGCCGGGTCGGCGGGATGCCGGAGCCGGAGCAGGCGCCGCCGCTCGTCGGGGAGGAGGAGGTGACGAAGGGGTAGGTGCCGTGGTCGATGTCGAGCAGGTTGCCCTGCCCGCCCTCCAGCAGCACGACCTTGTTGTCATCCAGCGCCCTGTTGAGGATGAGCGAGGTGTCGGCGATGTGCGGCGTGAGGCGCTCGGCGTAGCCGAGATACTCGTCCAGGACCTTGCCCGCGTCGATCGCCCGGCGGTTGTAGATCTTGGTGAGGATCTGGTTCTTCTCGCCCAGCGCGACCTCGATCTTCTTCTGCAGGATGCCCGGGTCCAGCAGGTCCTGGACCCGCACGCCCATCCGGTAGATCTTGTCGCCGTACGCGGGGCCGATGCCGCGACCGGTGGTGCCGATCTTGGCCTTGCCGAGGTAGCGCTCGGTGACCTTGTCGAGGGCCTTGTGGTGGGGCATGATCAGGTGCGCGTTGGCGGAGATCAGCAGGCGCTCGGAGGAGACCCCGCGCGCCTCCAGCCCGTCGATCTCGCTCAGCAGCACGCCCGGGTCGATGACGACGCCGTTGCCGATCACGGGGACGACGTTCGGGGAGAGCACTCCCGTGGGCAGCAGGTGCAGGGCGTACTTCTGGTCGCCGATGACGACCGTGTGGCCCGCGTTGTTGCCTCCCTGGTATCTGACGACGTAGTCGACCTGGTCTCCGAGCAGATCGGTCGCCTTACCCTTGCCCTCATCGCCCCACTGGGCACCAACGAGAACGACAGCCGGCATCGTGAGTCTCCCACCACAAAAACGAAAACCCCTGGCGCAATCGCGACAGGGGCTCTTGCGTGGAGAGAATACCCGACGGCGTCCGAAATGGGGATCTCCCACCTCGCGAAAGAGGGTCCGGCGAGAGATCCCGGGGGCGGATCGGGAGCTGATCAGCGGCTCAGCCGGGCGGATCAGGGGGTGGGGCGGGGGAGCGGATCGGAAGACGGACCGGGGGCGGGACCGGCCGCGTGACGGCGCGGTCGCCGGCCGGTCGGGGGCCGGTCAGCGGTTGGTCAGCTCCTCGGACGCCTCGGCGCTGGAGTCCTTCAGGAACTGGAAGCACCGCTCGGCCTCCTCCTTCTCCCCGATGCTCTGGGCGGCGCGGGCCAGCGCGTGCAGGCAGCGCAGGAACCCCTGGTTGGGAAGGTGCTCCCAGGGAATCGGGCCGTGCCCCTTCCAGCCCGCCCTGCGCAGCTGGTCCAGGCCGCGGTGGTAGCCGGTGCGGGCGAAGGCGTACGACGTCACGGCGTGCCCCGCCGCGAAGTACTCGTCCGCGAGCACGGCCCAGGCGGCCGGGTACGCGGGGAAACGCGCGGCCACGTCGGATGCCTGGGCGCCGGATTCCAGCGCCTCGCGGGCCTCTGGCAGGTCCGGGAGCAGGGTGGGCGGCGGGCCGGCGAGGAGGTTCTGGTGCGATTCCATAACGACAGTCCTACCCGGTGTACCCGCGTCAGGCCAAGATCGGCCCCCGGAGTCTTTCCGGAAGCCGATCTCGTGATCTTCGTTCTGCCCCTTTCCCGGGGCTTTCCGCGGCCTTTTACACGGGGCCTTTTCGCGGGCCTTAGGAGATCTTGGTGCCCGCGGACTTCAGGTGCTGGGCGGCCTCGACGATGCGCGCGGCCATCGAGGTCTCGGCGGCCTTGCCGTACGAGCGGGGGTCGTACACCTTCTTGTTGCCGACGTCGCCGTCGACCTTGAGCACGCCGTCGTAGTTCTTGAACATGTGGTCGGCGATCGGGCGGGTGAAGGCGTACTGCGTGTCGGTGTCGATGTTCATCTTCACCACGCCGTAGGAGATTGCCTCGTGGATCTCCTCCAGCAGCGAGCCGGAGCCGCCGTGGAAGACCAGGTCGAACGGCGACTCCTTGCCGTACTTGGCGCCGACCGCCTCCTGGATGTCCTTGAGCACGCTCGGGCGGAGCTTGACGTGACCCGGCTTGTAGACGCCGTGCACGTTGCCGAAGGTCGCGGCGAGCATGTAGCGGCCGCGCTCGCCCACGCCCAGGGCCTCGGCGGTCGCGAGGGCGTCCTCGGGGGTGGTGTAGAGCTTCTCGTTGATCTCGCCGACGACGCCGTCCTCCTCGCCGCCGACCACGCCGATCTCCACCTCCAGGACGATCCGCGCGCGGGCCGTCTTCTCCAGGAGCTCCCTGGCGATCTCCAGGTTCTCGTCCAGCGGCACGGCGGAACCGTCCCACATGTGCGACTGGAAGAGGGGGTCCTCGCCCCTGGCCACCCGCTCAAGGGAGATGTCGAGCAGCGGGCGCACGAAACCGTCCAGCTTGTCCTTGGGGCAGTGGTCGGTGTGCAGGGCGACCGTCACGGGGTAGTTGGCCGCGACGACGCGGGCGTACTCCGCCAGCGCCACCGAGCCGGTCACCATGTTCTTGACCGTGGTGCCCGAGAGGAAATCGGCGCCGCCGGTCGACACCTGGATGATGCCGTCGCTCTCCGCCTCGGCGAACCCCCTGAGCGCAGCGTTGAGGGTCTGTGATGAGGTCACGTTGATGGCCGGGTAGGCGAAACCGCCCGCTTTTGCCCGGTCGAGCATCTCGGCGTAGACCTCTGGAGTAGCGATAGGCATCGTGTCATCTCCCTGGAGACGGCTGTGAAAAGCTGGCGCGTGGCTATGAGGCATAGCCCGTGGGCCAGTATTCCGGGTTCATGCCCGGCCGGATAGCTCCGGTACCACTTCGATCCGCACCGATGTGTCCCCGGCCGTGTCTTCGACGTCTCCAACCTATCCCCGGCCGTTTCCCTGCCGTTCCCCGGCCGGACGGCTCCGGTACCGCTCCGGCCCGTCCGCGGTCGTCTCCCGGCTTCCACGGCCGGGGAACGGCAGGGGAACCCGGGGCGCACGACCTGGGCGGGAGCGGATGATCTTCCGGATCGCGGATCCTCCCGGCGGATCCGCCAGGTCGGTCGTGAAATCTCCTCACGAACCGCTAATCTCCACAGTGTGGGACGCCACAGGTCTGACCCCATGGGTATCGCACGCCTGGTCCTCGTCGGACTGGCGGTGCTGGCGCTCGTCGCCCTGATCGTGTTCGGGGCCCTCTCGCTGTTCGGCAGCCTGGGCTCGGACGCCGAGACGGCCGCCTCGCCCGCCCCCTCGGCCGATGTGTCGACCGCCGCCGCCTCCCCGCCCCCCTCCGCCACCCCCGAGCGGGTCCCGACGGTCCTCGTCGAGTGCCTGCGGGAGCACTGCCCCACGGTCTTCCTGAAGGTCACCGGGGGCGACGTGCTCCTCGACCGGGAGCTGGACCGCGGCGAGCGGTTCCAGGCCTTCGACGCCAAGGTCGACGTCGTCCTGGCCGACTCCGCCGCCGTCCGCGTCCAGGTGAACGGCGCCGTCCGCTCCCCGGGCAAGGCGGGGGAACGCCAGGAGTTCACGGTCACCCGCGACTGACCCCGCCCCTCCCGCCGGCTCCGGATCTCTCGCGCGGAGCCTCCGGCTCCCGTACGCGGCTCCGAAGCGGCCGGGACCGGCGTGCGCGGCGCTAGGCCAGCCCGAGGTCGGCCAGGGTGTAGGCGGTCAGGTAGGGCAGCCCCGCCCCGGTGATCGCCGGGGCGGCCCCCCGGTCCACGATCGTGGCGACCGCCACGACCTCGGCGCCGGCCTCGCGCAGCGCCTCCACCGCGGTGAGCGGGGATCCGCCGGTGGTGGAGGTGTCCTCGACCACCAGCACCCGCCGCCCCGACACGTCCGGTCCCTCGATCCGGCGCTGCATGCCGTGGGTCTTCTGCGCCTTGCGGACCACGAACGTGTCGAGCCTCCCGCCTTGCGCGGCCGCCGCGTGCATCATGGCGGTCGCCACCGGGTCGGCGCCCAGCGTGAGGCCGCCGACCGCCTCGTAGTCGAGGTCCTCGGTGATGTCCAGCATGACCCGTCCCACCAGCGGCGCCGCCTGCCCGTCAAGGGTCACCCTGCGCATGTCCACGTAGAAGTCGGCCTCCAGGCCCGAGGACAGCACGACCTTGCCGTGCACCACGGCCTTGCCCTTGATCTCCGCCAGCAGGTTCTCGCGATCGCTCATGGCACAAGGTTAGGGCGGTCCCGGAACCCGTCCGATCGGGCCCGCCCGGAAACGGGATCGCCCTAACGCGGTTTTCGGGCCGGAGGTGGCAAAAGTGCGATCCGGGTTTACTCGCGGCGCGTACTGCGGGATTATCCGGCAGGCAACTCCGGGTAATGACGAGGTCACAATGAGTGTGAAAACATCTCAAGGCGACGCTGAACTGCTGGCCGCCACCAGGAACGGCGACGTGGCCGCCTACCGGGTGCTCCATCAGCGACACGCCCCCGCGGCGCGTGCCCTGGCCCGCCTGCTCCTGCCGGGCGAGACCGAGGCCGAGGGCGTCGTGGAGAGGACGTTCGCCAGGGCCCACCACGTGATCGCCCAGGGACACGGCCCGGAACAGGCGTTCCGCCCCTACCTGCTCACCGTCCTGCGCCGCACCGCCGACCCCCGTTCCGGTACGGGGAGCGGCCCGGCGGCCGCCGTACCGGCGACCGGGGAGAAGGCGGAGGAGACGGCGGAGACGGCGGAGGGAACGGGTGGGGAGAGCGGAGAAGACGGAGAGAGCGGGGAGGACGGGGGGACCGGCGAGCGGGCGGTGGGGGAGGTCGACGAGAGGGTGGACGGGGAGTCTCCTCCCGGTTCACGCGCGTTTCTCGTCGACCCGTCGCTGGAGGGCCTGGACCGCTCGCCGGTGGCCAGGGCGTTCCTCTCCCTGCCCGAGCGCTGGCAGTTCGTCCTGTGGCACGCCGAGGTCGAGGGGCTCAGGGCCGAGGAGGTCGGGCTCCTGCTGGGCCTGACGGTCAACGGCGCGGCGGCGCTCGCCCACCGGGCCAGGGAGGGGACGCGCCAGGCGTGCCTGCGCATCCACCTGGCCGAGACGTCCGCCCCCGAGTGCCGGCCCGTGCTGACCAGGCTGGGCCCCTACACGCGCGGCGGCCTGCCCAGGGAGCAGGGCAGGGTCATCGACGGGCACCTGGACGGCTGTTCCGGCTGCCGCGCGGTGCTCGCGGAGCTGACCGGCATCGGCCGGGGCGTCCGCTCCGTGATCGGCCCGCTCGTCGCCGGGCCCGCGTTCCCCGCCTACCTGACGGCACTCGCCAGGATGGGCCTCACGCCGGGCGGCGGGCTGTCCGGCCGCTGGCACAGGGCTCCCCGATCCGTGCGGCGCGCCGTCGCGACCGGCGCGACGGCCACCGCGGTCGCGGTGGCCGCGGCCCTGGTGCTGGTGTCGGCCGACGGGCCCGTCCCGGGGACGAGCACGGCCTCCGAGCCGATCGTCGTGGCCCCCGTGCCCGGCTCCCCCGCCCCGAGACGGTCCTCGGGCGGGCCCGGCACCTCCGCCTCGCCCGTATCGTCACCCTCGGGGCGGACGACGGCACCCGGCCGCGAGCCCGCCGAGACCGGGAGGACCCCCGGCCCCGGAGAGACGGGCCCCGCCGGAACGGCGCCCGGTGCGGCACCCGCCGACGAGCCCGGCGAGCCCGGCGAGGGCGGGACGGGAGGCGGGAGCGGCGCCCCGGCGGGGGCCGCGCCGGAAACGGCCGGGGCGCTCCAGGACGGCCGGACGGGCTCTGGGCCCGCCCCCCGGCTGGTGGCCAGGATCGACGCGCTCGGCGCGCTGGTCAGGTCCGAGGCCGGGATCGTCGCGGTGCGCCTGCGCAACGCGGGCCAGGGGCAGAGCGAGGACGTCGTCGCCGAGGTCGGCCTGCCGCGGGGCGTGACGCTGCCGTCCGGGTCCCGCAGGGGGAACGCCGTCGGCGTCGTCACGCCGGTCGGCACGGTCGACGGCTGGTCCTGCCGGGCCAGGAGCCGGGGTGCCCGGTGCGTCCGCGGCCCGCTGCCGGCCGGCCGGGCCACGGCGGTCTTCCTGAGGGTCCTGGTGTCGGGCGACGCGCCCTACGGGGCGGGGCCCTCGGTCACGGTCTCCACCGCGGGGACGCGGGTGGCGGCCAGGTCGCGCGGCGGGGTACGGGTGACGGGCGCCCCGGCCCGGTTCGCCACCGACGGCAGGGTGGCCGTCTCCGCGATCGGCAACACCCTGATGAACTGCGCGCCCTGGGAGCCCGCGTGCGAGGCCGCCCACTCGCGGCGGGGCGGCAGGCGCGACAACAACAGCTGGGAGATGCGTCCCCTCGACCGCGACGAGGACCCCTCGACGAGCAGTTCGAGCGCGGCCAGGATCGCCCTGCCCGCGGCGAGCAAGGTGGTCTGGGCGGGCCTCTACTGGTCGGCGAGCGCGCCCCCCAGCGGGCGGATCAAGCTCAAGGTGCCGGGCGAGGACCGGTACCGGCAGGTCAGGGCCTCGCAGGTGGTGGAGCGTGAGCTGCCCGCCGGGCGCGGCTACCAGGCGTTCGCCGACGTGACGCGCCTGGTGGGCACGGTCCGGGGAACGTACTGGGTGGCCGACGCCTCGGTGCGGTCCGGTGTGGCGCGCCACGCCGGCTGGAGCCTGGTGGTCATCGTGGCCGACCCGCGCCGGCCGTACAGCCAGGCCGTCGTCGTCGACACCGCGACGGTGCTGGACGGGGCGCGCCGCTCGGCGCGGATACCGCTCGGAGGGCTCACCGCCTCCGGCGTTCCCGCGAGGCTGGCCCTGGTGACCTGGGAGGGTGACGCGGGCGTCATCGGCGACCGGGTGAGGCTCGGCGGCCGGCCCCTGCGGCCCGCGGGCGGGGAGCGGGACCCGCGCAATCCCTTCGACGGGTCCGCCGCCGGGGCGCGGGGCACCGGCACGACCTTCGGCACGGACGTGGACCGCTTCCGGGCGCCCCTCGGCCGCGACCCGGTGCTGGAGCTCAGCACGCGCCAGGACGTCCTGCTGTTCGGCGCGGCGGCGGTGAGCGTGCCGACCGCCCCGTGACGGCGTGCGCGGCCCGCGCGGCTCCCGGACGGCGTGCGCGGCCCGCGCGGTCTCCACGGTGGCGGCGGTGTCGAGGAAGTGTCGTGGAGGGGGCGCGGAGGAGGTGTCGCGCAGGCGAAGGGGCGTCCGGCCGTGCCCTCCGAGGGCGTCCCCGGTGGTGGAGGGGCGCACCGTTCGCCCGGGGCAGTTGTGCGGTGGAGGCGTCGTGCGGGGCACGGGGACGCGTGTGGCGGGGCGGTGGGAAACCCGGGCGATTGGCAGCTCGCCGAGGGGATCCACGAACGGGACAAACTGGTACGGTCTGCGTGAACGATCCAGCGTATGGTCGAGCGCGGGTGGAATCGTCGGGATTCACCCTCGGATGGTCAGCTGCTTGATTACCCTGAGGAAGGGCCGTCTGTCCGGTCTCTTAGGGGTTCTTTCAGGCTTGTCTGAACCGAAGGATCGGGCTACGTAGGAAGGGCGGTGTCGTGTGGATCGTTGCGCGCTGTTCGTGGACGCCGGCTACCTGCTGGCCGACGGCGCGATGGCGGTGCACGGTACCCGCCACCGCGAGTCCGTCTCCTGGGACTACCCCGGGCTGCTCCAGCTGCTGAACAAGCTGTCGAGAGAGCGCACCGGCCTGCCGCTGTTGCGCTGCTACTGGTACGAGGCGACCGTGGAGGGCCGCCGCACCCCCGAGCACGACACGCTGGCCGACATTCCCGGCCTCAAGCTCCGCCTGTCGCGCATCCGCCCCGGCCGCCGCGAGGGCGTCGACGCCCAGGTCCACCGCGACCTGATGACGCTGGCCCGCAACGGCGCGGTCTGCGACGCGGTCGTGGTCAGCGGTGACGAGGACCTGGCGCAGGTCGTCTGCGACGCCCAGGACCTCGGCATCCGGGTCACCGTCGTCCACATCAGCGCCGACGGCAGCTGGGCCGTCTCCCGCACGCTGCGCCAGGAGTGCGACGACCTGATCGAGATCGGCGCCGGTCACCTGCGCCCGCACGTCAGCATGCTCAGCGGCGACGTGCCCGCCCTGGTGACCAACGGCCACCAGCACGGCTCCGGCAACGGCCAGCCCGTCACCTCCCGCGGCTCCGGCGGGAGCAACGGCGCCCCGGCCACCAGCCCCATCCCCGCGATCCAGACCTCCCGCGCGGCGCACGCCCAGCCCGCGCCGCTCTCGACCTACCCGAGCTACACCCAGGAGTCGCCGATCACCCCGGTCGCTCCCGCCGCGCCGCCACCCCCGCCGCCCCCGCCCGCCTCCACGCCCTCGCACGCGGCCACCGGCACCACCCAGACCGGCCCGCTGCCGACCGCGCCGCAATACTCGCTGGGCGCCAACACCGGCAGCATGCCGACCTACCAGCCCCCGCAGGCGGGCGCCTACACCGGCCCCCAGGCGGCACCGGTCCCCCCGCAGAGCACCGGCCCCGCGACGACCCTCTCCGACGCGGTGCAGGCCGCCCACAAGGAGGGCCACGACTTCGGCGAGTCCGTGGCCAAGGACGCGCCCGCCCTGTGGCTGGAGGCGGTCCTCGCCCGCAAGCCCAGGATGCCCTCGGACCTGGAGGCGCGCCTGCTCCAGGGCTCCTCCCTGCCGATCGACTTCCTCCTGCACGACGAGGTCCGTCACGCCCTGCGCCGCGGCTTCTGGGACGCCCTGGAGCGCGCCCGCCGCTGAAGCGTCCGGGAGCCCGTACGGCACCCGTGGCGGGGGCCGTGGCCCCGTCAGACGAGAGCGTCCGGGAGCCCGGCCGCGGGGCCCGTCAGGTGAGGGCGTCGAAGCCCGCGCGCAGGTGGCTGAGGCGGTTGGACAGGTCGGCGATCGGCCCCGCGAGGCTGAGGTCGCCGCTCTTGCGGGTCAGGTCGGAGACCCGGCCCAGCTCCTCCTCGACGGCGGTCAGGCGCCTGGACAGCTCGGGCAGCACGGCGGCCTGGTCGGAGGCCTCACCGGGCGGCAGCTCCGCGCCGAGGCGCTCGCGGAGCATGGTGGCCTGCTCGGCCAGCCTGCGGTTCATGTTGTAGAGCTCCACGAACACCGCGACCTTGGCCCGGAGCACCCACGGGTCGAAGGGCTTGGTGAGGTAGTCGACGGCACCCGCGGCGTAGCTGCGGAAGGCGTAGTCGGGCGCGCTGTCGACCACGGTCAGGAAGATGATCGGGATGTTGCGGGTGCGTTCGCGGCGCTTGATGTGGGCCGCCGTCTCGAACCCGTCCATGCCCGGCATCCGGACGTCGAGCAGGATCAGCGCGAACTCCGTGCCGAGCAGCGCCTTCAGCGCCTCCTCCCCCGACTTCGCCCGGACGGGTATCAGATCGAGCGAGCTGAGAATGGCCTCGAGCGCGATCAGGTTCTCCTCCCGGTCGTCGACCAGGAGGATCTTGGCTCTGTCCGGCATCGATCACACGCCTTCGTTGGAGTCGCCGGCCGGCTTGCCCCGCGTCAGCCAGCCGCGCAACCTCTCCAGGAGGCGGTCGACGTCCACGGGCTTGGGCACGTAGTCGGAGGCGCCGGATGCGATGCTTTTCTCCCGGTCGCCTCGCATGACCTTAGCGGTTAGCGCGATGATCGGCAGGTCCGCGAACTGGGGCATCCGGCGGATCGCGGAGGTGGTGGCCCAGCCGTCCATCTCCGGCATCATGATGTCCATCAGGACGAGGGCGACGTCCTCGTTGCGTTCGAGCTGCTCGATGCCCTCGCGGCCGTTCTCCGCGTAGATCACCGTGGAGCCGTAACGTTCGAGCACGCTGGTCAGCGCGAAGACGTTGCGGATGTCGTCGTCCACGATCAGGATCTTCGCCCCGGTCAGCGGGTCGTCGCCCTTCCACGGCTTGCCCTCGCCCTGCGGGAACTGCGGCAGGGGCATGTCGTCGTTGAACGTCAGCTCCGGCAGGTCGTCCGGCTCCTCCAGCACGCCGACGAGCGCCGGGTTGCGGGGGGAGCTGGGGGCGCTGGCCCCGCCGTCGCGCGAGGCCAGCGGGCCGCCGTACGACGGGGGAAGGTAGAGGGTGAAGGTGCTGCCCTCGCCGACCTCGCTGACCACGTGGATCTCGCCGCCGAGCAGGCGGGCGATCTCGCGGCAGATGGACAGGCCCAGGCCCGTCCCGCCGTACTTGCGGCTGGTGGTCCCGTCGGCCTGGCGGAACGCCTCGAAGATGACCTCCAGCTTGTCGGAGGCGATCCCGATGCCGGTGTCGACCACCTCGAAGGCGAGGATGCCGTCGGCGCCGCGCAGGGTGTCGTCCACGAAGGAGACGGCGCGCCTGGCGTGGATCACCCGCAGCCGCACCTCCCCCTTGGGGGTGAACTTGATCGCGTTGGAGAGCAGGTTGCGCAGCACCTGCTGCAGGCGCTGCTCGTCGGTGCGGAGCTCCTGCGGGATCGAGGGATCGACCTCGACGGTGAACGACAGGCCCTTGTCCTGGGCCAGCGGCGCGAAGGTGGCCTCGAAGTAGTCGACGAGCTTGGGCAGCGAGATCTGCTGGGGGTGGATGTCCATCCGGCCCGCCTCGACCTTCGACAGGTCGAGGATGTCGTTGATCAGCTGCAGCAGGGCCGAGCCGGCGCCGTGGATGGTCCTGGCGAACTCCACCTGCTGGGGGGTGAGGTTGCCCTCGGCGTTCTCGGTGAGCAGCTTGGCCAGCACGAGGAGGCTGTTGAGCGGGGTGCGCAGCTCGTGGGACATGTTGGCGAGGAACTCGGACTTGTAGCGGGAGGAGACCGCGAGCTGCTCGGCGCGCTCCTCCAGCGTGCGGCGGGCCTGCTCGATCTGGAAGTTCTGGATCTCGATGGCCCGGTTCTGCTTGGCCAGCAGCGCGGCCTTGTCCTCCAGCTCGGCGTTGGAGCGGCGCAGCTCCTCCTGCTGGCGCTGGAGCTCGTCGGAGCGCTCCCGCAGCTCGGTGGTGAGGCGCTGCGACTCGGTCAGCAGGTCCTCGGTCCTGGAGTTGGCGATGATCGTGTTCATCGTGACGCCGATGGTCTCGACGAGCTGGTTCAGGAAGTCGTGGTGGATCTCGCTGAACTCGCTGAACGAGGCCAGCTCCAGCACGCCGAGCACCTGCGTCTCGAACAGGACCGGCAGCACGACGATCTGCGCGGGCGTGGAGGTGCTCAGCCCGGTGTCGACGGTCAGGTAGCGGGCGGGCACGTTGCCGAGGAGGATCCCCCGGCCCTCCATCGCGGCCTGGCCCACGATGCCCTCGCCGGTCGCGAACCGCTGCCTGGGGCCGTTGCCGGGGCGGGCGCCGTACCCGGCGATGAGGTGCAGGTCGCGGTCGCCGGTGGGTTCGGCGAGGTAGAAGGCGCCGTAGTGGGCCGACACCAGCGGCGTCAGCTCGCTCATGATGAGCTTGGCGACCTCCATCAGGTCGCGGTGGCCCTGCATGAGGCGGGAGATCCTCGCCAGGTTGGACTTCAGCCAGTCCTGCTCCTGGTTGGCGGTGGTGGTGTCGCGCAGCACCGCCACCATCATGTTGATGTTGTCCTTCAGCTCGCCGATCTCGCCCTCGGCGTCGACGGTGATGGAGCGGGTCAGGTCGCCGGTGGCCACGGCGGTGGTGACCTCGGCGATGGCGCGGACCTGGGTGGTGAGGCGGGCGGCGAGCTCGTTGACGTTGTCGGTGAGGCGCTTCCAGATGCCCTCGGCGCCCTCGACGCGGGCCTGGCCGCCCAGCTTGCCCTCGGAGCCGACCTCGCGGGCCACCCGGGTGACCTCCGCGCCGAAGGAGGACAGCTGGTCGACCATGGTGTTGATCGTGGTCTTGAGGGCGAGGATCTCGCCCTGGGCGTTCACGTCGATCTTGCGGGTCAGGTTGCCGGAGGCGACGGCGGTGGTGACCTCGGCGATGTTGCGGACCTGGTAGGTCAGGTTGTTGGCCATGGAGTTGACGTTGTCGGTGAGGTCCTTCCAGACCCCGGAGACGCCGCGTACGCGGGCCTGGCCGCCGAGCTGGCCCTCGGTGCCGACCTCGCGGGCGACGCGGGTGACCTCGTCGGCGAACATCGACAGCTGGTCGACCATGGTGTTCAGGGTGTCCTTGAGCTGGAGGATCTCGCCCTGAGCGTCCGCGGTGATCTTCTTGGACAGGTTGCCCTGGGCGACGGCGGTGGACACCGCGGCGATCTGGCGGACCTGGGTGGTCAGGTTGTTCGCCATCACGTTGACGTTGTCGGTGAGGTCCTTCCAGGTGCCGGAGACACCGGGCACCTGCGCCTGGCCGCCGAGCTGGCCCTCGGAGCCGACCTCGCGGGCGACCCGGCTCACCTCGGAGGCGAAGGAGGACAGCTGGTCGACCATGGTGTTGATCGTGGTCTTCAGGGCGAGGATCTCGCCCTGGGCGTTCACGTCGATCTTGCGGGTCAGGTCCCCGTTGGCGACGGCGGTGGTGACCTCGGCGATGTTGCGGACCTGGTAGGTCAGGTTGTTGGCCATGGAGTTGACGTTGTCGGTGAGGTCCTTCCAGACCCCGGAGACGCCGCGTACGCGGGCCTGGCCGCCGAGCTGGCCCTCGGTGCCGACCTCGCGGGCGACGCGGGTGACCTCGTCGGCGAACATCGACAGCTGGTCGACCATGGTGTTCAGGGTGTCCTTGAGCTGGAGGATCTCGCCCTGAGCGTCCGCGGTGATCTTCTTGGACAGGTCGCCCTGCGCCACCGCCGTGGAGACGGCCGCGATGGCGCGGACCTGGGTGGTCAGGTTGCCCGCCATCACGTTGACGTTGTCGGTGAGGTCCTTCCAGACCCCGGAGACGCCGCGCACCTGCGCCTGGCCGCCGAGCTGGCCCTCGGTGCCGACCTCGCGGGCGACGCGGGTGACCTCCTCGGCGAACGCCAGCAGCTGGTCGACCATGGTGTTGACGGTGTTCTTCAGCTCGAACATCTCGCCGACCGCGTCGACGGTGACCTTGCGGCTCAGGTCGCCCCGCGCGACCCCGGTGGTCACCGCGGCGATGTCGCGGACCTGCGCGGAGACGCGGCTGGACATGGTGTTGACGGCCTCGGTGAGGTCGCGCCAGCTTCCCGACATGCCGCGCACGTTCGCCCGGCCGCCCAGGCGGCCCTCGGTGCCGACCTCCCTGGCCACCCGCGTCACCTCGGAGGTGAACAGCGACAGCTGGTCGACCATGCCGTTGATCGCCTTGCCGAGGCGGCGCACCTCGCCCCTGGCACCGCGGTCGAGGTCGATCCGGCGGGACAGATCGCCCTTCGCGACCGCGTCGATCACGTCCGCGGCCCCGCTGACCGGGCCCACCAGCGCGTCGATCAGCGTGTTGACCGAATCGACGCTCTCGGCCCACGAGCCCACTCCGGGACCGGGGGTGAGGCGCTCGCCGAAGCGGCCCTCCTTCACCACCTCGCGGCGCACCCGGTGCAGCTCGTTGGCGAGGTGCTCGCGGCGGTCGGCCACCTCGTTGAGCAGCAGGCGGATCTCGCTGAGGATTCCCGGCGGGGCGTGCGGCACCCGGCGGCGGAAGTCACCGTCGCGCCAGGTGATCAGCGTCTGCAAAATCGGTCGCAGATCGGATTCGCTGTAACGTCGCTCCTCGACGCCGGACACGGTGTCGACCGTGGTCATCGAATGACTCCTGTGGATACTCCGGCCTTCGGACCGGGGAGGAAACGGGAGCGAGAAGGCCCTCTAGCGCCTAAGCGTGCCTGGACCCGCATAACCCATTCCATCCGAAACTTAACTGATCTTGTATTAGCATGTGAAGCGTGGCGCACATCGTGAAGCGGGCGTTCAAATTCCGCTTCCACCCGACGGACGAGCAGGCAGCGGAGCTGTCTCGCACGTTCGGCTGCGCCCGCCTCGTCTACAACAAAGCCCTCGAAGAACGCACCCGCGCCTACACGCTGGAAGGCCGAAAGGTCTCCTACGTGGAGTCGTCGGCCGCGCTGACACAGTGGAAGAAAACCGAGGACCTCGCGTTCTTGAACGAGGTCTCCTCGGTCCCGCTCCAGCAGGCATTGCGTCACCTTCAGGCGGGGTTCGCGAACTTCTTCGCCAAGCGGGCCAAGTATCCGGCGTTCAAGTCCCGCAAGAAGTCGCGCCTGTCGGCCGAGTACACCCGTTCGGCGTTCACCTACCGGGACGGTCGGATCACCTTGGCGAAGATGGACGCGCCGTTGGACATCGTGTGGTCGCGTCCCCTTCCCGAGGGCGCGCAGCCGTCCATGATGACCGTGACCAAGGACGCGGCAGGACGCTGGTTCGTCTCGATCCTGTGCGAGGACACCATCGCCCCGCTCCCCTCGACTCAGAACGTGGTCGGGGTGGACGCGGGCATTACGGCGTTGGCGACGCTCTCCACAGGAGAGAAGATCGTCAACCCCAAGCATGAGCGGGCCGACCGCCGCAAGCTCGCCAAGGCTCAGCGCACCCTCTCCCGTAAGGAGAAGGGCTCGGCGAACCGGCAGAAGGCGAAACTCGCGCTCGCCCGCGTCCACGCCCGTATCGCCGACCGCAGGCGTGATCATCTGCACAAGGTCACCACGCGTCTCGTCCGTGAGAACCAAACGGTCGTGATCGAAGACCTCGCCGTGCGTAACCTGGTGAAGAACCACAGCCTGGCCCGCGCCGTCTCCGATGCCTCCTGGCGCCAGATGCGGTCCATGCTGGAGTACAAGACGCAGTGGTACGGGCGCGAACTTTTGGTCGCAGACCGGTTCTTCCCGTCGTCGAAGCTGTGCTCCGCGTGCGGCACGATCCAGCGGTCCATGCCGTTGGGGGTCCGCGAGTGGGTATGCGCGTGCGGCGCCTCCCACGACCGGGACGTCAACGCCGCCAAGAACATCCTCGCCGCCGGGCTGGCGGAGAGGTGAAACGCCTGTGGAGCTGACGTAAGACCTCAAGGAGAGTCCTCTCTGGCGGGCGGTCGGCGGTGAAGCAGGAACCCCCACGGGCGACCGTGAGAATCCCCTCCCTTCGGGGAGAGGAGGATGCCAAATGACCTCCTTGACTCCCGGGGGCGCAGCCGTGAGTCACCCCAGTCTGTCACGGTGCGCAATGTGTAGTCCCACCTTCGATTCACCCCATGTCAACGGGAAGTGTGGTAGTCACGGAACAGTGACCAGTGCTCCACGCGCCGTCCTGGCGGCGACCTTCGCCCCAGGACACACGGCCGTTCCTGCCGCCAGGCGGTTCACCATCGAGGTGATGACCGCCTGGGCCGCCGCGTCCGTCCTGGCGGTCGCCGAGCGGCTGGCGGCCGACCTGTCGTCGCAGGTGACCGACGTCCCCTTCGAGATCGTCTGGAGCCATCTGGGCGACGGGCTGCAGATCGAGGTGCGCCGCAAGCAGGCCCCCGACGGGGGCCCCGGCGTCCCGTCCGTACCGGTGGAGGAATGGGGTGTCACCTTCGCCGGTCAGCAGCGCACGCACTGGGCCAGGATCCGGCTGCCCGGCTCCTCCGGGCGGCCGTCCTCGGAGTGGACCGCCGAGGAACCCAGCCGAGGGCCTATCTGGATGGGTTTTCTCGCCGACGCCAGCGATCTGCTGGCGGGCACCCTCGATCCCGACATGGTGCCCGCGATCATCTCGCAGATCGTGGTGCCGCGGCTGGCCACCTGGTGCGCCGTCTACACATGGAGCAACGGCGGCGGCCCGCAACGCCCAGCCTACCTCTGGCACACCGACGAGCGGCGCATCGACGAGCTCAGGGAGGAGCTCGCCGAGGTCCAGATCCCGCAGAACGGCGGGTCCGTGCAGCTCGGCGACTCGCAGGTGCTGATCATCCCGCTCCTCGCGCGCGGGCGCTCGCTGGGCGCGATGTGCCTGGGGCGGGCCGACCGGTTCACCGAGGACGTCCTGCAGTACGCCGAGGACATCGGCCGCCGCGCCGCGCTCGCCCTGGACAACGCCCTGCTGTTCGCCACCCAGGCGGCGGCCAACCGGGCCCTGCAGCGCAGCCTGCTCCCTCCCGACGAGCCGGGCGAGATCCCCGGCCTGGACCCCGCGGTGGTCTACGAGCCCGCGGGGGAGACCAACGAGGTCGGCGGCGACTTCTACGACCTCTTCGCGGCCGGCGACGGCTCCTGGCGGTTCGCGGTGGGCGACGTCTGCGGGACCGGCCCCGAGGCCGCCGCGGTCACCGGCCTGGCCCGCCACACCCTGCGCCTGCTCGCCCGGGAGGGGTACGGGGTGGCGGCCGTCCTCGACCGCCTCAACCAGGCCATCCTCGACGAGGGCGAGCGCGCCCGCTTCCTGACGCTGCTGCACGGGGAGATCAAGCCCGTGCCGAGCGGCCTGGACGTGGCGATGGTCTCCGCGGGGCACCCGGAGGCGCTGCGGCTGAAGCCCAGCGGCGTCGTGGAGACCGTGGTGACCTCCCAGTCGCTGCTGGGTGTCTTCCCCGAGGCGACCTTCAAGGCGGAGCTCGTCCACCTCGACCCCGGTGACGTGCTCCTCGCGGTGACCGACGGGGTCACCGAGCGCCGCAGGGACGGGCGGCTGCTCGACGACGACGCGGGGCTGGCCAAGCTGCTGGCCGAGTGCGTGGGGCTGTCGGCGCGGGCGGTCGCCGAGCGGATCCGCCGCGCGGTCCAGGACTTCGCGCCCGAGCCGAGCGCCGACGACATGGCGATCGTGGTCCTGCGGGCCCGCTGACTCCCTGCCGTTCTGCCTGCCCGGGGGCTTCCGGGACCCGCGCGTCGCGACACGGGCTAGATGTCGGTCTTCACGTGCTTCCTGGCGAAGTCCAGCTGGGCCGACATCTGCGCGATCCGCTCGGAGACGACCAGGGAGCCGTGGCCCGCGTCGTAGCGGTACACCCGGTGATCGTGGTCGCGCTCGGCGAGCCTGGTCACGTACGTCTCGATCTGCGCGATCGGGCAGCGCGGGTCGTTCTCCCCGGCGAGGATCAGCAGCGGGGCCTCGACCTGGTCGACGTAGGTGATGGGCGAGCTGTTGGCGTACCGCTCGGGCTGCTCCTCGGGTGAGCCGCCGAGCAGCGCGCGGTGGTAGGAGCGCAGCGCCTCCGTCTCCTCGGCGTAGGCGGCGGTGTGGTCGGCGATCGGCACCGTGGCGATGCCCGCCGCCCACATCTTGGGCTGGGTGCCCAGGCCGAGCAGCGTGAGGTAGCCGCCCCAGGAGGCGCCGGACAGCACCAGCCGGTCGGGGTCGCTGACGCCGCGGTCGACCATGGTGTCCCTGACGGCGGACACGTCGGCCAGCTCGATGTGCCCGACGTCGCCGTGCAGGGCGTTGCGCCAGGCCGAGCCGTATCCGGTGGAGCCCCGGTAGTTGACCCGCACGACCGCGAAGCCGAGATCCACCCAGGCGGCCACCTGCGGCACGAAGGAGTCGTCGTCCTGGGCGGTGGGCCCGCCGTGCAGCAGGAAGACCGTGGGGAAGGGGCCGGAGCCGCGCTCGGGGCGGGACACCAGGGCGTGGATGCGGCCGCCGGGCCCCTCCACGTCCACGTCCTCGACCGGGACCGACGGGGGTGAGGTGGGGCCGCCGTGGTTCATCACCACGTGGCCGCTGGTCGACCGGATCAGCGGCGGGTGGGCCCCGCTGGACCAGGAGTACTCGACGGAGCCGTCGGGGCGGGGCGCGGCGGCGTCGATCACGCCGTGCTGGGTCTCGATCGGGAAGAGCCCGCCGCCGGGAAGGTCGTAGCGGCTCAGGTAGGTGCGCCCCCGGTTGGCCCGCACGACGAGCAGCGAGCGGCCGTCGTCGTACCAGTCGGCGGTGATCTCGCCCGGGTCGCGCAGCCAGATCTCCCGCTGGTCACCGGTCTCGGGGTCCCAGACGAGGGGCTCGCGGCGGCCCCTGCGCTCGTGCAGGGTGAGCAGGCGGCGGTCTCCCGACACCGGCGCGAAGCGCAGGCCGACGACCCCCTTGCCGGGCTCGTCGTGCAGGTCGCCGACGACGTCGCCGTTGCGCCGGAGCACCCGCAGGCCGGGGTGCCGGGCGTCGCCGCGCTCGCTGTGGCTGATCGCGATCAGCGAGCCGTCCAGGGAGACCGCGGAGACGGCCGCCGCCTCGGTGTGCTCGTAGATCGTCCGCGCGGGCTCGCCCGGCCGTACGAGATGGACGGTGAAGCCCCGCCCCGGCCTGGCCATGCCGATGACCGCGTCGCCCGTCGCGGAGAGCCCGAGCCCGGCGGGGAAGCCGGGGTCGAGGTCGACGGGCTGGTCGGGGCCGCCGTAGAAGGGCTGGCGCATCCACCGGCCCCACTCGTCGCCGTCGGTGTCGTCGAACCACCAGATCCACTGCCCGGTGGGGTCGATGGCGCCGTGCGAGGTGCCCTTGGGCCGCGAGGTCGCCTGGCGGGTGGAGCCACCCGCGCGGTCCCAGGCGTAGACCTCCCACGCCCCCGAGGCGTTGCTGCGGTAGACGGACCGGCTGGGGGCCTGGCCCGCCCACGCGGGCAACGTCGCGCGCGGCGCACGGAACCTGGCCTGCCAGCGCTCCTCCGCCTTCATATGGCGCTTCCCTCCGTCAAGGCGTCAGCTTCACGCGTCCAGGCGCGGGCTCGCCGGATTGCGGTCCAGTATGTCGTCTTCACCGACTAATTGCTTGAGTAATGTCGGGGAATTTCGGACTAAAAGTCACATCAGTAACAGGCGCCCCGAAGGGGGCTGTCAAGCACACAGCTTGCTCAGAGGTGGTGCTTAAAGATAGACATACGGAAAGAAGCCTCCACAAGGCACTTTTCTGGGAGTTCGGCGATCCTTCTTCGCATAACTTCCGCATCCGTATGCCAGGCGCTGGGCCCCATTCCCACAACCGCCTCAACCGCATCATGCCCCAGGGACATCTCGAACGCGAGGGTGCTCCGGCCGGTCTCGACGAAGTACTCGTTCAGGCTCTCCGCCACGCGCCGCTCCTTCGAGTCGTCCACCGACAGGAGCCCCAGCCGCTCCACCAGTGGCGTGAGGTGCCGCGAGGTCGGTGTGACCACTACGAGCTCACCGTCCCCCTTGAGCACTCGTGCGAACTCTGCCCCATTTCTGGGAGCGAACACATTGAGGAGCACATCGATCGTGCCGTCCCCCAGCGGCAGCGGTCTCCACACGTCGGCCACCACCGCCCCCAGCCGGGGATGGGCCCGCGCGGCCCGCCTGATCGCGTGCTTGGAGACGTCCAGCGCCACCCCGGCGGCCCCCGGCAGCCCGTCGAGCGCCCGCGCGAGGTAGTGGCCCGTACCGGCACCGGCGTCCGCGACCACCTTCGCGCCGGTACGGCAGGCGCCGGCGACCGCCTCCGCCAGCGGGGCGTAGTGCCCGGCGGCGAGGAACGCGTCCCTGGCCGCGACCATGGCCGCGCTGTCGGCCGTTCCCGGCACCCGGGAGCCGGTCAGCAGGCTGACGTATCCCTGTCTGGCCACGTCGAAGCCGTGCCCCAGGGCGCACCGCAGGACCCGCTCCCCGAGCTCCAGGGAGCCCCGGCAGACCGGGCAGGCGAGGTGTTCGACGACATCGTCCAGCATCTCCCCATCATCTCGCGTCCCGCCGGGGCCGAGATGCCGTGCCGAACGGGGGAGTCAGGTGGTCTGCTGGATCTGCTGGAGGAAGGCCGCGTTGGAGGGGGTCTCGCTCAGCCTGCCGGTGAGGAGCTCCAGGGCCTGCTGCCGCTCCAGGCCGCCCAGCGTGCGGCGCAGCCGCCAGGTGAGCTGCCGCTCCTGGGGGTCGAGGAGGATCTCCTCGCGGCGGGTGCTTGAGGCGTCGAGGTCGACGGCGGGGTAGAGGCGCTTGTCGGCGAGGGCGCGGCTGAGGCGCAGCTCCATGTTGCCGGTGCCCTTGAACTCCTCGAAGAGGCTGTCGTCCATCCGCGAGCCGGTCTCGACCAGCGCGGTGGCGAGGATGGTGAGCGAGCCGCCGTCGCGCAGGTTGCGGGCGGCGCCGAAGAAGCGGCGCGGGGGGAGCAGGGCGGCGGCGTCGATGCCCCCGGCGAGGGTGCGCCCGCCGCCGGGGGCGAGGTTGTTGTACGCGCGGGCGAGCCGGGTGAGGGAGTCGAGCAGGAGGACGACGTCGTGCCCGGCCTCGGCGAGACGCTTGGCGCGCTCGACGGCGAGCTCGGCGACGGCGATGTGGTCGCGGTCGGGACGGTCGAACGTGGACGCCGCGACCTCGCCGTGGACGGACTCGCGCATCTCGGTGACCTCCTCGGGCCGCTCGCCGACGAGCACGACCATGAGGTGGCAGTCCGGGTGGTTGGCGGTGACCGCGGCGGCCAGGTCCTGCAGGACCATCGTCTTGCCCGCCTTGGGCGGGGCGACGATCAGCCCGCGCTGGCCCTTGCCGACCGGCGTGAACAGGTCGACGACCCTGCCGGTCAGCGACCCGGTCTCCAGGCGGAGCCGGTCGCGCGGGTGGATCGGGGTCATGTCCGCGAAGTCGGGCCGGTGCCTCCAGGAGGCGGCGCCGTTCACGCTCTCCACCCCCTCCAGGCGCTCGTACGGGGCGCGCGCGGTGGCCACGACGTGGTCGCCGGGGCGCAGGCCGTACTCGGAGAGCTGGGAGTGGGGCACGCGGACGTCGCGGGGGGACGGCAGGTAGCCGCCGGTCCTGATGTGCCCGGTCCGGTCGCGGACGTCGAGCAGGCCGGTCACGGTCTCGACGGGGGCGTCGCGCCCGGGGGAGCGTCCGGCGGGGGTGCCGCGTCCGGAGGAGTGCCCGGGGGAGCCTCCGGCGGGGGTGTCGCGCCTGGAGGAGTGCCCGGGGGAGCGCCCGGCGGTGGCCGCGCCGTTCCCCCGGGGGGCTTTCCCGGGGGTGCTCGCGTCGCCTCCACGGGGACGCGGCACCTTCTTGGCGGTGGTTTTCTCGATGGTGGGTTCCTTGAAAACGGGTTCGGTGGTCATGAATGACCTCTCACGGGAGAAACGGGAGAAACGGGTGAAGAGGACCGCACGCCTGAGGCGGGAGCGGTGCCGAGAGAAAAGCGAGAAACGGGGGCGGATCCATCGCACGCGGCCTAGCCAGCGGTGCGTCACGCCCGGTATCACGGTAGCACCGTCGCCCCATCCCGAACAGGAGAGCGGATGCTACATCAACCCATAACGGTCGCCGGGGTCGAGGTGTTCCCGCTGTGTGACGCGGTGGGGCCCATGGGCGACGCGATCCGGCGCCCGATGTCGCAGATGTTCCCCGGCGGACGCCACGGAGAGTCGGACGAGTGGATCCTGCACTTCCACTGCTACCTGCTGCGCGACGCGGCGGGACGCACGGTGCTGGTCGACACCGGCATCGGCCCCCATGACTCGCCCGCGGCGAGCTGGGCACCGGTGCCCGGCGCCCTGGGCGCGGAGCTGGCCCGGGTGGGGACGGCGCCCGAGGAGGTGGACGCGGTGGTCATCACGCACCTGCACAGCGACCACGCGAGCGGCGCGGTGGTCGCGGGGACGCCGGTCTTCGCGGGCGCCCGGCACGTCCTGCAGCGCGCCGAGATCGACGCGGCGGACGAGGCGGTCCTCGACCACGTCGTACGGCCGCTGGGCGAGCGGGTGCAGGTGGTGGACGGCGGGGCGGAGGTGCTGCCCGGCGTCCGGGTGCTGCTCACCCCGGGGCACACCCCGGGCCACCAGGTCGTCCAGGTCGGCGATCTGGTGCTGACCGGCGACGTGGTGCTGCATCCGGTGCAGCTGGAGGACCCGCGGGTGCCCTACCTCTACGACGCCGATCCCGAGCTGGCCGCCGCCACGCGCGTGGAACTGCTCGACCGGGTCAGGGCGGAGGGCGGGACGATCGCCACCGCCCACTTCGCGGAGCCCTTCACGAGGATCGGCTGAGGCGGGGTCGTCACGAGCCCGTCCGGGCGGCGGCGGCCGGGAGCAGCCGGCGCCGCGCCTTGCCCCGGTAGCGGACGACCTGGACGGCGCCCAGCGCCCAGATCGGGTACTGGGTGGCGAAAGCCCACCGGAAGGCGTCCGGGCCGGTGTTGCCCAGGAGGTCCAGGGTGACGCCGATCAGGGCGATCACCGCCACGGACGCGACGAAGCCGCCGCCGTTCACGATGCCGGTGGCCGCGCCGATCCGGGTGGCCGGGTTGAAGGTCCTGGCGTAGTCGAAGCCGATCATCGACCCGGGGCCGTTGGCCGCCAGCACCACCACGAGCGCCACCAGCAGCCAGAGCGGTGCCCGTCCCGGCCAGAGCAGCACGGCGGTCCACGCGCCGGCGGTGGTGCCGATCACGATGAGCACCATCCGGGAGCGGTGGAAGGGGAACCGTCCGGCGAGATAGCCGAGCAGCGGCCCGCACACCATGCCGCACAGGGTCAGCGTGGTCAGCAGCACCCCCGCCGTCGCGGGGGCCAGCCCCTGGCCCTGGACCAGGAACGGATACCCCCACAGCAGCAGGAACGCCGCGGCCGAGCACTGGGTGGCCGCGTGGGTCCACATGCCCAGCCGGGTGCCCGGCTCGGCCCAGGCGGCCTTCAGGCTCGGCGGCTCCCCCGTACGCTCGGGGCGGGGGTCGCGCAGCACCGTGACCAGCAGGAAAGCCGAGACCAGGCCCAGGACGGCGGCGCCCAGGAAGGTCGGCGTCCAGCCGTACGTGTGCAGGGAGTAGATGAGGGGCACCGCGGAGGCGATCGCGCCGAGCTGGCCGAGCAGCCCGGTGAGCTGGACCATCAGCGGGTTGCGGCGGGCGGGGAAGGAGAGGCCGACCAGCCTGATCACGCTGATGAACGTCATCGCGTCCCCGCACCCGATCAGCGCCCGCCCGGCGATCCCCGGCAGCAGGCCCCCGGCCAGGGCGAAGACGAGCTCGCCGCAGGCCATCACCAGCGCGCCCAGGACCAGCATGCGCTTGGAACCGAGCCGGTCGACCAGCATCCCGACGGGCACCTGCATGCCCGCGTAGACCAGCAGCTGGCACATGGCCAGGACCGAGAGCCCGGCCGCGCCGACGTCGAGCCTCGCCGCCGCCTCGATGCCCGCCACGCCCAGCGACTGCCGGTGGAAGACGGCGATGACGTAGGCAACCACACCCGTGGCCCAGAAGAAAACCGCCATGGACCGTGGTTTCATGGGGCAAATATTACTTTTTACGTGTTTTGTGAATGCATTCGGGTCCCGGGGATCGCCGGGATCAGCGGCGCGGGTAGCGGATGAGCAGGCTCGCATGGACGTCCTGGTCACCGAGGACGGTGTACGTGTGCGGGACGTCCGACCGCCAGGAGACGTGCTCGCCGGGACCGGCCCGCAGGGGAGCCCCGGCCGGTCCGGCGCTGAGCGTCCCGGCGAAGACGGTCACGTGCTCGGTGACCCCCTCGTGGTGGGCGGGCGAGACCTGTGTCGTCCCCGCCCGGATCACCATCCGGTAGAGCTCGTACGTGACCCCCTCGTCCTCGAAGACCTGGAGCAGGCTCCCCTCGACGGCCGTCCCGTGGACGACGGGCACCCCCTCGGTCCGCCCGCTCCCGCCCGCGTCCACCGGAGGCGGGGTGCCGACGGCCATCGCCAGGGGGACGCCGAGTTCGGCGGTGATCGCCCAGAGGGTCTCCAGGGTGGGGTTGCGGGTGCCGTTCTCCAGGCCGGAGAGCGTGGCCTTGCCGACGCCTGCGCCGCGGGCGAGGGCGGACAGGGAGATGCCGCGCTCCTCGCGCAACCCGCGAATCCGCCGCCCGATGTCGAGCGCGCCGCCGCCGTCCGCGGCGGGCCTGGGGCTTTGTGCTCCGGAGTCCATGAGGCTATGGTGCAGCACGAGAGCCGTTCCGTTTACGGAACGGCTGGCGCTCCCCCCGGAGGACGCGCCGGTGACCGGGCCGAGAAGCGAAGAGGAGCGAGGGAACGCGGGGAGGTCACCGGGTTCGAGCGTCCTCGTCACGACGCGCCGATGTCGCCGTCAACGCGTGAGGAACGGAAATGACACGTCTGCTGCAACCCGTGCTGGCCGGAGTGGTGGCCGCGGTGGTCGGTTTCGCCAGCTCCTTCGCCGTGGTCCTGGCGGGGCTGCGGGCGGTGGGCGCCGACCAGCGGCAGGCGGCGTCGGGGCTGCTCGTCCTCAGCGTGGCCAGCGGCGCGGTGGCCGTCTGGCTGGGGCTGCGGCAGCGTGTCCCGATCGTCGGCGCCTGGTCCACCCCGGGGGCGGCGCTGCTGGTCGCGACCGGCGCCGTGGAGGGCGGTTTTCCCGTCGCGGTCGGGGCGTTCGTCGTCTCCGGACTCCTCCTCACCGCCGCCGGTCTCTTCCCCGCCCTGGGCCGGTGGATCGCGGCCATCCCCACGTCGATCGCCGGCGCCATGCTCGCCGGGGTCCTGCTCGACCTGTGCGTCGCGCCGGTCAGGGCACTCGCCGAGATACCGCTGACGGCGGGTCCCGTCGTGCTCACCTGGGCGCTGCTGAGCAGGTTCGCCCGCAAGTGGGCGATCCCGGTGGCCCTCCTCGTCGCCGTCGCGGCCATCGTGCTGACCGGTCCCGGGCTGGGCGCGGTGGACGTGCGGCCGGTGCTGGAGGTGACGGTCCCGTCCTGGAGCGCGCAGGCGATGGTCAGCGTCGCGCTCCCGCTGTTCCTGGTCACCATGGCCTCGCAGAACGTGCCGGGCATGGCGGTCCTGGCCGGGTACGGCTACCGTCCCCCGCTGCGCGGGATCCTCGTCTCCACCGGCCTGGCGAGCACGCTGGGTGCCCCGCTGGGCGGCCACGCGGTGAACCTGGCGGCGATCAGCGCCGCGCTGTCCGCCGGGCCCGACGCCGACCCCGATCCGGCCCGCCGATGGATCGCCTCGGTCTCCTCGGGCGTTGCGATGATCGTCCTTGGGGTCGGCTCCGGGCTGGCCACCGCGCTCGTGCTGCTCTCCCCGCCGCTGCTCGTCGAGGCCGTCGCCGGTCTCGCCCTGCTCGGCGCGCTCGTCTCGGCCATCGCCTCCGCCGTCGCCGATCCCGAGGCGAGGGAGGCCGCGGCCGTCACCTTCGTGGTCACCGCGTCGGGACTGACGCTCCTGGGCGTGGGCGCCGCCTTCTGGGGACTCGTCGCGGGCGGGCTCATGACCCTGCTGCACCACCGTGGGAAATCCCGTGAAACCCCGGCCGGCGAGGCCCCGGCGGATCCGGACGCGTACGAGAAAGGCCCGGAGACGCCTCAGCCGGTGCGCCCTGAGGGGCGCACCGGCTGCGAGAGAGCGTGACTACGTGACTAGCGGTGGTCCGAGCGGCCGTGGCGACCGGCCACCAGCTGGTCGGTGGAGGACTGACGGGGCACGTCGACCCGGGGGTGGGGCGCGGTGTCCTCGACGCGGTCGTCGACGCCGTCGCGGTCACGGTCGACCACGGGGGCCGTGGTCGTGCTCGTGGCCGTGGCGGGCGCGGGAGTCGCGGGAGTCGATTCGAGCTTGCGCTCCAGCTCCCGCTTCTCCTCCTCCAGACGGGTGACGCGGTCGCGCGCCTCCGTCCGCGAGGCGCGAAGGCTGCGACGCTTCGCGGCCGAGCGCCGCATACCGGAGAACATCATCCCCAGGCCGAGCAGGAAGACCGCTCCGGTGGCCACGCCCGCGAAGAAGAGTTCCAGCTGGGTGAACTGGAACAGGCGGTCGAACACGGTGAACGAAGCGGTGGTGGTCGATGCCGCGGTCTCGTCCCAGGAGACCGCGATCACGGTCGCACCCGCGAGTACGATCAAGAGAAGTCCCAGCACTATCATGTGGCTACCACCTCAGGCTTTGGCTGCTGTGACAGCCACTGCTGCCCCGGGCGCGCGGGATTATTCATCGGATCCCCATGGTTGCCGGGGAATGTGAAGAACGAGCCGCCGCGAGACCCCACGGACATCGACGTCGTCGTCATCGGCGCGGGGCAGGCGGGGCTCTCCAGCGCCTACTTCCTGCGCCGGGCCGGGCTGGACTTCACGGTGCTCGACCGCTCCCCCAGGCCCGGCGGCGCGTGGCAGTACCGCTGGCCCTCCCTCACCCTCGGCGCCACCCACCACGTGCACGACCTGCCGGGGCTGCCGCTGGGCGCCGCCGACACGACCCGGCCCTCGGCCGAGGTCGTCTCCGAGTACTTCGCCGCCTACGAGCGGGCCTTCGATCTGCCGGTACGGCGCCCGGTCGAGGTGCGGGCCGTACGGGAGGGCACGGGAGGACGGCTGCTGGTGGAGACCGGGGCCGGCGACTGGTCGGCCCGCGCGCTGGTCAACGCCACCGGCACCTGGGACCGCCCGTTCTGGCCGCGTTACCCGGGCCAGGAGACGTTCCGGGGGCGCCAGCTCCACACCGCCGACTACGTGAGCCGCGAGGAGTTCGCGGGACTGCGCGTGGTGGTGGTCGGCGCCGGGGCCTCGGCGATCCAGCTCCTGATGGAGATCGCGGAGGTCGCCACGACCACCTGGGTCACCCGGCGCCCTCCCGCCTTCAAGACGGGGCCCTTCGACGAGAACCTCGGCCGCGAGGCCGTCGCCAGGGTCGACGCCCGTGTCCGGGCGGGGCTCGCGCCGGGCAGCGTGATCGGGGTCACCGGATATCCGGTGACCCCCCAGGTGGAGGCGGCCATGGCGACGGGGGTCCTCGACCGGCTGCCGATGTTCGACAGGATCACCCCCGAGGGCGTGGCCTGGGACGCCGGGCCGGGCGGGCCCGCCCGGCTGGTCGGGGCGGACGTGATCCTCTGGGCGACCGGCTTCCGGCCCGTCATCGGCCACCTGGCCCCGCTGCGCCTGCGCGAGCCCGGTGGCGGCATCCGGGTCGAGGACACCCGGGCCGTCCTCGACCCCCGGGTCCACCTGGTCGGCTACGGTCCCTCCGCCAGCACCGTCGGCGCCAACCGCGCGGGCCGCACCGCCGTACGGCACATCCTCGGCCTCCTCGCCGCGCCCGCCGGTTCCGGGAAGCCGGTCCCCTCCACGGCGGCGTAGGGGGATCACGGCCGG
Source organism: Streptosporangium nanhuense (assembly GCF_059358815.1). Taxonomy (NCBI): domain Bacteria; kingdom Bacillati; phylum Actinomycetota; class Actinomycetes; order Streptosporangiales; family Streptosporangiaceae; genus Streptosporangium; species Streptosporangium nanhuense. Next base: position 370,181 of record NZ_JCADBG010000003.1, on the reverse strand, counting down.
CACGGGCGGGGGGGGGGCGTCGGCGAGGCGGGGTGCCCGCGGAAGGTATCGGCGGGCGGTGTCGGAGGGCGGCGTCGGCGGGCGGTGCCGCTGGCGCGGAAATGTGGATCTCCCGGAGATTCCGGGCCCGTCGCGGCGGGTCTAGGGTTGACGCCCATGGACCGCACCCGCCTGTATCGCAACGGCGTCCTGGAGGCCGAGGGCTTTCCCATCGACGACATCTCCGAGTACGTGGAGGACGAGTCCGTCGTCGTCTGGTTCGATCTCTGTTCGCCCACGCAGTCGGACCTGGCGAAGATCAGCGAAGAGCTGGGCCTGCACCCCCTGGCCGTCGAGGACGCGCTCCACAGCCACCAGCGCCCCAAGCTCGACACCTACGACAGTCACCTGTTCATCACCACCTACGCGGCGAACCTGGTGGACAAGGGGATCGACTTCATCGAGGTCTCGATCTTCGCGACCAGGAACGCCCTGGTCACCGTGCGGGAGAACCCCGATTTCGACATCGACGAGGTGATCAGGCGCTGGGACGCCAACTCCGCCATGGTCAGGTTCGGGGTGCCGTACCTGCTGCACGGGCTGCTCGACTACATCGTGGACGGCTACTTCGACGTGCTGCAGGGGGTGGACGACCGGGTCGAGGAGCTGGAGGACGACCTCTTCCAGGACAACCCCGGGGACATGCCGCACATCCAGCGGCGGACCTTCGAGATGCACAAGAAGCTGGTGCGCTTCCGGCGGCTGGCGGTGCCGACCCGTGAGGTCGTGGGCAGCCTGCTGCGCAGGGAGGACGTCCTGGATCCCAAGCTGGTCCCGTACTACCAGGACATCCACGACCACACCATGCGCACCGCGGAGTGGAGCGAGTCCCTGCAGGACCTGGTGAGCAACGTCCGCGAGGCCCACATGAACCAGCAGGGGTTCCGGCTCAACGACATCATGAAGAAGATCACCAGCTGGGCGGCCATCATCGCGGTGCCCACGATGATCACCGGTTTCTACGGGCAGAACGTGCCCTATCCCGGTTTCGACCAGTCGATCGGGTTCTGGACGTCCACGATCCTGATCATCGTGGGCACCGTCCTGCTCTACCGGGCGTTCAACAAGCGCAACTGGCTCTGACCCGGCCGCCGTCCCGCGCCGCTCCCGGGCCGACTGCGCCGTCCTCCGCCGCCCACCGGGCCACGTGGGCCGTCCCACCCCGCCCACCGGGCCACTCCCGACCGTCCCGCGCCGCTCACCGGGTCACCTGATCGGCCGGGAGGCCGCCCGCCGTAGCCTGGCCTCAGGGGAGAACGGCCGGGCCCGGCCCGGCGTCCGGCAGGGATCGGCGATCGGTGAGGGACGAGCTGCATGGCACGCGGACGGCTGCGCGTCTACCTGGGGGCGGCCCCCGGGGTGGGCAAGACCTTCGCGATGCTGGCCGAGGGGCGCCGCAGCGTGGAGCGCGGCACCGACGTGGTCGTCGGGCTGGTGGAGACGCACGGGCGGGAGCGCGTCGAGAGGCTGCTGGAGGGGATGGAGGTCCTCCCCCGGGCGGCGCTCGAGCACCGCGGGGCCGTGTTCGGCGAGCTGGACGTGGACGCCGTCGTCGCCAGGAGGCCGGAGGTCGTTCTCATCGACGAGCTGGCCCACACCAACGTGCCGGGCTCGCGCAACGCCAGGCGCTGGCAGGACGTGGAGGAGATCCTGCTGGCCGGGATCGACGTGGTCTCCACCGTCAACGTCCAGCACCTGGAGTCGCTCCGCGACGCGGTCGAGGAGATCACCGGGGTGGTCCAGCGCGAGACGGTCCCCGACGAGGTGATACGGCGGGCCGCGCAGGTGGAGCTGGTCGACATGGCCCCGGAGGCGTTGCGCGGCCGGGTGGCGCGCGGCGACGTGTACACGCCGGAGAGGGCGGACGCGGCGCTGTCGAAGTACTTCCGGCCGGGCAACCTGACGGCCCTGCGCGAGCTGTCGCTGCTGTGGATGGCGGGCGAGGTCGGCGACCGGCTCGGCAACCACCGCGCCGCCGGGGTGTGGGAGACCCGGGAGCGGGTGGTGGTGGCGCTGGCGGGGGGCCCGGAGGGGGAGACCCTGGTGCGCCGGGCGGCCCGGATCGCGGCCCGGTCCCCGCGGGCGGATCTGCTGGCGGTGCACGTGACGATGGCCGACGGGCCGGCGAACGCCGATCCGGCGCGCCTGGCCCGGCAGCGCGCGCTGGTGGAGAGCCTGGGGGGCGGCTACCACCAGGTGGTGGGCGACGACGTGCCGCGGGCGCTGCTCGAGTTCTCCCGGCGGGTGAACGCCACGCAGCTGGTGCTGGGGGTCTCCCGGCGCGGGCGGCTCGCGCGAAGACTCTTCCGCGGGGTCGGCGTGACCACGGCCGCGTCCTCGGGGACCGTCGACGTTCACATGATCACCCACGAGGAGATGGGGAGGTCCGGCGGCCGTGGCCCGTCGCGCGCCGCGCTCACCCGCTCCCGCAGGCTCGCAGGCTGGGGGACGGCGCTGCTGGGGCTCCCCCTGCTCACCGCCGCCCTCCTGGGCTTCGACCACGCGACGCTGCCGAGCGTGATACTGCTGTTCCTGCTGATGGTGGTCTGCGTCGCGCTGGCCGGTGGCATGTGGCCCGCGATCACCGCCGCGGTGGCCGGGTTCGCCCTCCTCAACTGGTACTTCACGCCGCCCTTCCACTCGCTGGCCGTGACGCGACCGGAGAACCTGCTCGCCCTGGTCGTCTACGTGCTGGTCGCGATCATGGTGAGCGCGGTCGTCGACCTGGCGGCCCGCCGAGCCAGGGAGGCCGCCCTCGCGGGCGCGGAGGCCGAGGTGCTGGCGACCCTCGCCGGGTACGTGCTCCGGGGCGAGGCGGCGCTGCCGTCCCTGCTCTCCCGGCTCAGGGAGATCTTCGGGCTGGCCTCCGTCACCCTGCTGGAACGCCGTCCCGACGGGCCGCCCGGCTCCCCCGGCCTGTCCGGCCCGGGGCACCCGGACGGCCCGGGGCACCCGGACGGCCCGGGGCACCCGGACGGTTCGGAGCACTCGGACGGTTCGGACGGCTCGGACGTTCTGAGCGGCTCGGGCGGCTCGGGCGGCTCCGGTGGCTCTGACGGCTCCGACGGCTGGCGGATCGTGGCGACCGGGGGCGGGGAGCCGTCCACCCGTCCCGGCGTCGCCGGCACCGACGTGGTCGTCGACGACGACCTGGTGCTGGCCGTACGCGGATGGCTGCCCGGCACGTCCGGCCGCAGGGTGCTGGAGGCGTTCGCCGCCGAGGCGGCGGTGGCGCTGCGCCACCAGCGTCTCGCCGAGCAGGCGGGGCGGCTGCGCCCGCTCGCCGAGGCCGACAGGATGCGCACCGCGCTGCTCGCCGCGGTCAGCCACGACCTGCGCACCCCGCTCGCCTCGGCCAGGGCCGCCGTGGAGGGCCTGCGCGCCACCGACGTCGACTGGTCGCCGGAGGACAGGGCGGAGTTGCTCGCCACGGCCGACGAGTCCCTGATCAAGCTGGACAGGCTGGTCGCCAACCTGCTCGACATGAGCCGCCTGCAGGCGGGGGTGCTCGGGCTGACGCTCCAGCCGACGGCGCTCGAGGACATCGTCCCCCGGGTCGTCGACGAGCTGGGACCGCCGTACGACCGGGTGCTGAACCGCCTGCCCGAGGACCTCCCCGAGATCGCCGCCGACCCGGCGCTGCTCGAACGCGTACTGGTCAACCTCGTCTCCAACGCCGTCCGTTACAGCCCGCCGGGCGTCGCCGTGCTGGTCGGCGCGAGCGTGGACGGTGACGGCGCCGACGAGGGCGACGGCGACGGCAACGGCGGCGGCGGCCACGTGGAGATCAGGGTCGTCGACCGGGGGCCGGGTATCCCCGAGGAGTCCCGCGACCGGGTCTTCATGCCCTTCCAGCGGCTCGGCGACCGCGACAACGCCACCGGCGTCGGTCTCGGCCTCGCGCTCTCCCGGGGGCTGGCCGAGGCCATGGGCGGCACCCTCCTGCCGGACGACACACCGGGCGGAGGCCTCACCATGGTCCTGACCCTGCCCGTCTTCCCGCGGCACCGGGCCGCGCTCGCACCCGTGGAGGACCCGTGACGCGCATCCTCGTCGTCGACGACGAACCCCAGCTCCTGCGGGCGCTACGGATCAACCTGGCCGCCCGGGGGTACGAGGTGGCCGTGGCCCCCGACGGCGCCGCCGCCCTGCGGCAGGCCGCCGACCGGCATCCCGACCTGGTCGTGCTCGACCTCGGCCTGCCCGACATGGACGGGGTGGACGTCATCCACGGGCTGCGCGGCTGGACGACCGTCCCGATCATCGTGCTGTCCGGCAGGGCCGAGGGCCGCGACAAGGTGGAGGCCCTGGACGCGGGCGCGGACGACTACGTCATCAAGCCGTTCGGCGTCGACGAGCTGCTCGCCAGGATCCGCGCGGTGTCACGCCGCGCCTCGGTCACCGAGGAGGAACCGGCCCGGTTCGTGATCGGCGAGCACGAGGTGGACTTGGCGGGCAAGACCGTCTCCGGCGGCGTGCGGCTCACCCCCACCGAGTGGCGCCTGCTGGAGATCCTGGTCCGCAACCCCGGCAAGCTGATCACCCAGCGCCGCCTGCTGAACGACGTCTGGGGCGCCGCCTACGGCAAGGAGACCAACTACCTCCGCCAGTACATGGCCCAGATGCGCAAGAAACTGGAGCGCGACCCCGCCCACCCGGTCCACCTGCTCACCGAGCCGGGCATGGGCTACCGCTTCCAGCCCTGACCGGCTTCCACCCCCTGACCGGCCGCCTCCCGGTACGGTCTCAACCAGCGGACACCCCCGTGTCAACCACGGGACTACCGGGAATCGGTCAAGCACGAGCCTGTAGACCTTCTGGAGGCATGGGTGAGCACGCGGGGGGTGGTCACCGTGATGCTCGGCGCCGCGGTGCTCTTCTCACTGTCGACGCACGACGACACACGGGCGAGGGCCGCACCGGCCCGGGTCGCGCCGCTGGACAACCCGGACGGCGTGGGCCCCGGCCTGGCACCCGTCAGGTCGGCCGGGGACCGGGGCACCGCCGTCAGGCTGATCGGGAGGCTCCGGGTCGGGCCGATGGGCTCCAAGGCCGGCTACACCCGGGCCAGGTTCGGCGAGAACTGGGCCGACACCGCCAGGGGGGTGCCGTACGCGCGCAACGGCTGCGGTACCCGCGACGACCTGCTGGCCCGCGACGGCGAGGACGTGCGCTACCGCCGCGGATCCGACTGCGTGGTCGTGTCCATGAAGCTGCGCGACCCCTACACCGGCCGGGTCGTCCGCTGGACCAAGCAGCGCTCCGACGAGGTCCAGGTCGACCACGTGGTCCCGCTGTCCTACGAGTGGCGGATGGGGGCCTCCCGCTGGCCGCCGTCCAAGCGGAAGCGCATCGCCAACGACCCGCTCAACCTCCTCCCGGTGTACGGCGACGCCAACGAGGCCAAGGGCGGCTCGGGACCGGCGTCCTGGCTCCCTCCCGTGCGCAAGGTCCGCTGTGCCTACGTCGTCCGCTTCGCCCAGGTGGCCCTGAAGTACGACCTGCCGGTCACCCGCGCCGACAAGAGGGTCATGCTCGCCCAGTGCCGGTGACCCCCGCACGCGCGCGACCGCTCGAAGGCGGGGGTCTTCCGGAAGCGGGTGTCGCTCAGAAGCGGCGGAGCAGGGCCTGCTTGGCGGTGGTGAACTCCTCGTCGGTGAGGATGCCGTCCCTGTGCAGGTCACCGAGCTCGCGCAGGCGGCGCAGGAGCGAGTCCGGGTCGTCGCCGCCGGCGGGTGCCGCGGCCGCCTCGATCGCCGGGGGGTCGGCGGGGGGCAGGCGGGCGTCCGAGGGGTGCGGCAGCCTGGCGAGGATCGCGGCGACGAGCAGCGCCGTCGTGCGGGTCTCCTTGTCGAAGCCCCACAGGACCAGGCAGCTCGGGTCGTGCTTGGGAGCGAGCTTGTGCGAGGTCGCGCCCGTCACGTGGAAGCGGAGATAGCCGCTCTCCAGGCCCGCGGTCGGGAACCACTCCACGCCCTTGAGGTCCTTCAGCGCGAGCCGCTGGGGACCGGCCGACCTCTTGGCCTCCTCGGTGGCCCAGTTCCATTCGAGGCGGACCGACTCGCCGTCGAACGTCGCGGTGCCGTCGCCCGCGGGGACCACCACGGGCAGGGCGGGGCCCGGCATGAGATAGCGCTCCGAGGGGCCGTCCGGCACCTGCTCGATCACCAGCGCGTTGCGCACCTCGTCGACGAAGTACTCGGCGGCGCCGGTGCGGTCGGCGTCCACGACCAGCTGGTAGGGGTCGGCGGCGTCGGCGATCCGCCCGAGCGCCGCCTGGTTGAACGGGTCGGCGCCCTCGCGCAGCCGCAGCCGCAGCCTGCCGCCCTTCTTCGCGGGCTCGTAGAAGATGCCCGCCACCGCCTCCAGCGGCACCCGCACCTCGCCCAGCAGCTGCCGCAGTTTCTTCACGCTCCGGTCGCGACCGGGCACGATCCGCAGGAGCTCGCCGTCGAATGTCCAGGTTCCGTCACGTACCATGACCTCCGCCATACGGTGATCGTAAGGTGAGCGGGTCGCGTGACGCGCGCGATCGGGCGGCGAATCGTCCGGTCGATCGGACGGGCGCGACGGGCGCGACGGGCGTGACGGAAGCTGGACGTTCGACGGCGAATCGTCCGGGGCGGCGCGGCGCGGACGGTCCGGCTTCCGATCGGGCGGAGCGGTCTTCTATTCTTCGAAATTGACCAGGCCACCTTCGGAGCCGCTCCACAACCGTCTTCCCAGCCGGTCGCCGACCGCCTCCGGAGCCGATCACCAGCAGGCGAAGGAACTCCCGTGACCTCTCCGGCCCTGACCATCGACGAGCTGACCGCCCGGCGGGACGACGCCCAGCGTGACTACGACGCGCTCGTCCGGCGCGGCCTGTCCCTCGACCTGACGCGGGGCAAGCCGTCGGCGCGGCAGCTCGACCTCTCCGAGGCGCTGCTGGACCTGCCCGGCGGGCACACCGCCGCGGACGGCACCGACTGCCGCAACTACGGCGGGCTCCAGGGGCTGGCCGAGCTCAGGGAGATCTTCAGCGGCCCGCTGCAGGTGCCCGCCGCGCAGCTCGTCGCCGCGGACAACTCCAGCCTCTCGCTGATGCACGACACGATCGTCCACGCCCTGCTCGGGACGCTGCCCGGCGCCGAGCGCCGCTGGGCCGACGAGCCGCGGATCGCGTTCCTGTGCCCGGTGCCCGGGTACGACCGCCACTTCGCCCTGTGCGAGCGGTTCGGCATCGAGCTGATTCCCGTGCCGATGAACGCAGAGGGGCCGGACATGGACGTCGTGGAGCGTCTCGTGCTCGACGACCCCCAGGTCAAGGGCATCTGGTGCGTGCCCAAGTACAGCAACCCCGGCGGTGTCTCCTACGGCGACGAGACGGTGCGGCGCCTGGCCGCCATGCCGGCCGCGGCCCCCGACTTCCGGATCTTCTGGGACAACGCCTACGCCGTGCACCACCTGACCGACACGCCCGCGGAGATCGCCGACGTGCTGGCGCTGTGCGCCGAGAACGGCCACCCCGACCGCGTCTTCGTCTTCGGTTCCACCTCGAAGATCACCTTCGCCGGTTCCGGCGTCTCCTTCTTCGGGTCGTCCCCGGCCAACGTGGCCTGGCTGCTCGGGCACACCGCCAAGCGCACCATCGGCCCCGACAAGATCAACCACCTCCGCCACGTGGAGTTCCTCCGGGACGCGAACGGCCTGGCCGAGCACATGCGCCGCCACCGGGAGCTGCTCCGGCCGAAGTTCGACGCGGTCGAGACGATCCTCACGAAGGAGCTGGGCGGCAGTGGCCTGGCGGCCTGGTCCAGCCCCGAGGGCGGCTACTTCGTCAGCCTCGACGTGCTGGAGGGCTGCGCGCGCGAGGTGGTGAGGCGGGCCGGTGAGGCGGGCATCGCCCTCACTCCCGCGGGCGCCACCCACCCGTACGCGACGGATCCCCGCGACAGCACCATCCGCATCGCCCCCACCTACCCCGAGCTCGACGAGCTGGAGACGGCCATCTCCGGCCTCGCCACCTGCGTGCGCCTCGTCGCCACCGAGAAGCTCCTGGAGAGTGCCCGCTAGGCACGTCCCGCCGGAGTTTTCGGCAGGCGCCCGCCGATGTCGGCCGGGGTCCGCCGGGGTGTTCACCGGGCGCCCGCCGGACCGTCGTCGAAGGCCCCGAGCGTCCCTCCGGCCGGTTCCCCGCGCCGGGGGGACGCTCCGCGTCGCGGTCCTTACGCTTCGTGTCCGGTCGTCAAGGAGGTGTCAGGGTAGGGCGGCGGCGCGTCAGGGTCGCGTCCGGAACCGTCCGATCAGCCCTTCGCCGACCTAGCGTCCCCTGTGTCCGGCCATCCGGCCGGGCCGCGAAAGCAGGAGGAAGCATGGGCGTCTCGCACGCGAGTGGAACCCCGTCGCCGCTACCCGTCCGCCGGGCTCCGGGGGGCCCGGCCCCCGCTACCGGTCTCCCCACGCGGGCGGCTCTCCCCGGGCGGGCGGCGACCGCGTCCGGCGAGGTCGCCGGCGCCCCGTGGTCGGCGACCACGCGCGTCACGGCCGCGGGAGAGGTCACGATCGGCGGGGTGTCCCTCACCGAGATCGCCCACCGGTTCGGCACCCCCAGCTACGTGATCGACGAGACGGACGTGCGGCTGCGCTGCCGTGCCTACCGTGCCGCGCTCCCGGGTGCCGAGATCGCGTACGCGGCCAAGGCGTTCCTCTGCCGCGCGATGGCCGACTGGATGCGGGCCGAGGGGATGAGCCTCGACGTCTGCTCGGCGGGCGAGCTGGCGGTCGCCAGGTCCGTCGGGTTCCCCGCGAGGCGGATCATCATGCACGGCAACGCGAAGACCCCGGCCGAGCTGCGCAGGGCGGTGGACGAGGGCGTCGGCAGGATCGTGGTGGACAACATCGGCGAGATCAACAGGCTCGCCGCGCTCGTCCCGATCGACCGGCGCCAGAAGGTGCTGGTCCGGGTGACGCCCGACATCGAGGCGGGCGCCCACCCCAAGATCCGTACCGCGGGCGAGGACCAGAAGTTCGGCCTGTCCATCGTGAGCGGCGCCGCGGGCGACGCCGTGGCCAGGGTCCTGCACCAGCCCCGGCTGGAACTGGCCGGGCTGCACTGCCACCTGGGCTCGCAGATCGACGACGTCGAGCCGTACGAGCGGGCGGCCCGGATCCTGGTCGGCGAGATGGCCCGGATCCGCGACACCCACGGCGTGACCCTGCCCGAGCTCGACCTGGGCGGCGGGCACGGCATCGCCTACCTGCCGGGCGTGGAGGGGCTCAGTGCGGAACGCTTCGCGGACGCGGTCGTCACCGCGATCATGGAACGGGCCGCCGGGGTCGGCCTGCCGGTGCCCCGGCTCATCGTGGAACCGGGCCGGGCGATCGCCGGCGCCGCCGGGACCACGCTCTACCGTGTCGTCGCGATCAAGCGCGGGGGCTCGCGGACGTTCGTCGCCGTCGACGGCGGGATGAGCGACAACCCCCGCCCCGCCCTGTACGGGGCGCGCTACACCGTACGGCTCGCCGGGCGCGTCTCCCGCGAGGGGCCGCGCTCGTTCACGGTCGTCGGGCACCACTGCGAGACGGGCGACACGATCGCGGAGGACGTGCCGCTCCCCGCCGACCTGCGTCCGGGCGACCTCATCGCACTGGCGGCCACCGGGGCCTACCACCACTCGATGGCCTCGACCTACAACCTCATGGGCCGGCCCCCGGTCGTCGCCGTGCGCGACGGCCGGGCGAGGCTGCTCGTCCGCAGGGAGATGGAACAGGACCTGCTGCGCCGGGACGTGGGCCTGTAGAAGGCCTGCGGTGGGTGGGGAACGACGCAAATGAGCGTAGGGAAAGGGTGAAGAAAACATATCGACATTGGCCCGCGGGCGTTTCCGGGGGTTTCATGGAGGGGCGGAGATCTGCCCTCGGCAAATGTCTGCTTCGCAACAGATATCGGTTTCGCGAAAGGGGTGGTCGCGGTGTTCGGCGCCGAACCGGTGGGATTCTCGCTCGCCGGAGGGTTCGTCACCGTCGTCGCCGCGGTCGCGACCGCCTCGCTGCTCCTCACCCCGGCGGAGGTCACCGGCCGCGTGCTGATCGTGGCGATCGCCGTGTGCGCCTACTCCGTCTGCGGCGTCCGCGCCGGGGTCGCGCTGGCGACGGCCGTCATGGCGTGGTTCTTCGGTACCGGATTCCTGGTCAACGGTGTCGGGGAGCTCACCTTCGGCAGGCCGGACCTGCTTCGCCTCGGCCTGCTCGTCGTCGTCGCGCTGGGCGCGAACGCGTGCGCCGCCGCGTACCGGGCGGTCGCCGCCAGGCGCAGGCTCCGTGTCACGCTGGCCGGAGAGGACCCCTCGCGGCTGGTCCTCGTCCGGAACTGACGCGCACCACACGGTCCAAGGGCTGTGTGATCCGGATGATCCGTGGACGTTCTCCGGACGGGTTCCCCTGCCGTGCCCGGCTGGCGCCGAGCACGGCATTCTCTGCTGTCCGGGCTGTCCGGGCTGTCCGGGCTGTCCGGGCTGTCCGGGCTGTCCGGGCTGTCCGGGCTGTCCGGGCTGTCCGGTCAGGCTCCGCGGGAGTTTAGACCGGCGGTGTCTCGCTGGTGAACTTGTCGCAGTTGGCGGGGTACGCGGGAGGCCCGAGAGGCGTTCCCGGAGCGTAGAAGCCCCCTGTTACCGGAGCCGGGCGGCCGAGGAGGCACTTCGTCCAGGAGACCTGGCCGGCCGAGCTCTGAACCGTGAGGTGAAGATACGGAAGGGCGCCGTCCTGAAGGACCGTCGCCGCGACGTCCACCGCGTCGATGGGATGGCCGGGGACCGTCGAAAGGTCGTGCCAGCGTGGACTCGTTCGCGGGTCGCGGATCCGTGCCGTCCCGTCGCCCCGGACCGACGCGGTGATCGGTTCGAGAAGCAGGTACGCCACGGACACGGCGGACGTCGGCGCCGCGGGGCCCGCGGGTCCTACGGGCCCCGCCGGACCGGGCGCGCCAGGCGCGCCCGCGGCTCCCGTGGCGCCGGTCGGTCCCACCGGTCCGGTGGCGCCCGGTTCGCCCGCGGGACCGACGGGTCCCGCCGCGCCGTCCGCGCCCGCGGGGCCGGGAGCACCGGTGGTTCCCGCGGGACCGGCTGGTCCCGCCGGTCCCTCCGGTCCGATCGGGCCTGCCGGTCCTTCGGGGCCGACGGCTCCCGCAGGCCCTTCCGGCCCCATCGGTCCTGTGAGCCCGTCGGCTCCCGCCGGTCCGATCGGTCCGATCGGTCCGATCGGACCGGCCGGGCCCGTGGCACCTGTGGCGCCCATGGGGCCCAGCGCGCCCGCGGGACCCGGCGCTCCCGGTGCGCCGGGGGCGCCGGTGTCACCCTTCGCCCCCGTCGCTCCCGTCGGTCCGGCCGGACCCGCCACTCCCATGGCGCCCGCCGGTCCTGCCGGTCCTTCGGGGCCCGCCGGTCCCACCAGTTCGAGTGGGCCGTCCGGAAGGCTCGTCCTGGTCGGGTCGGCTGCGTTGGCTGCGTTGGCTGCGTTGGCTGCGTTGGCTGCGTTGGCTGCGTTGGCTGCGTTAGCCGCGTTGGCCGTGCTCGCCGGGTCCGCGGACTCCGCCGACAGTCCGAGGTTCGGCGTTTTCCTTCCACTCTCGCGGTTTTCCCTGCTCTTCCCACCGGCACGGTTGTGCTTGCCGGGACGGTCACGATCACACGCGCAGTGTTTCCCCTGGCACTTGCAGTCTCCCCGCCTGAGAGGTCTCATCAGGGACGTACGCGCGTCGTCCTGTGGGCCGGTCACCATCCGAACCGGAACGGTCTTACCGCCGGTGTCCCGTGCGTCGAGGGAAATGACGCCGGTGGTGTCGGTTACGGCGTTGGCCGCCGGCTGGCAGGAAAGCGCCAGGACGGCACCGATTGCTGTTGTCGCTACGGACCAGCTTCGAGCACGTTTGCCGGAATTAATAATTTGAGCCCGTCTTCTACCGCTAGAAGTCATCGCATTCCATGTCTTTTGTGATTCCAGGGAATCGGATTGCTTGAACCGCGACGGTGGCGGCAAGCAGGAGTTACCCGATGATCGACATGGCAAAGCGCAACCTCCGTTAACGAGGTTTAAAGGGATTCGTCAACGGTGGGGATGTGTCCAGGTTGTCGAACTCCAAAACCGTGTGCTCCAGGGATCTGCTCCCCTGTGGCAATGGTCGGAATTTAGGCTTCTCGGGCGTCGCGAGAGCTTTGGTGGGATTCACCGATCGTGATCCGCGATAGGTTATGTGCGGTTTTCGCCGTTGATTCTTCGCTACGGATCCAACGCTCGCCACTGCTTCTCACGCTGTCGTGGTCGGCCGGATCCACGGCTGCCTGAGCGGTCTTTCGGTGAGCCGGAGTGAGACCACGCGAAACCCCTCCGGATCATGCCTCGACCGCTCCGGCAACGCGAGCCACCGAACCACTCACGTTGCCTTTGCGAGTTCTCGCACGTAGGGCTGGACCGAGCCCCACGTTGAGAACACCACCCTTACGCGGGTCCGATACACGAGCTGGAGACCGTCACGGTGGGCGAGAGCGCTCCGCCGTTGGCGAATGTGACGCTCCATCGGTTGCCGACCACCGACTCGGAGGCCGTCACGTCGACACCCGGGGCGCTGCCGGTCCACTCTCCGGCGATGGCGAGCGTGCCCGCCGGGCATACGCCGCCGAGAACGGTCACCGTCGTGTCGGCGGGGACGAGAGTCGGCGTCCCCGCGGAGACCTGACTGGTGACCAGGGTGCTCGGCCCCGCGGGTCCTGCGGGTCCCGTTGCGCCGTCTGCTCCTGCGGGTCCCGCTGGTCCTGCTGGGCCTGGTGCGCCGTCTGCTCCGGCAGGTCCGGTGGCGCCGGCGACTCCGGTCAAGCCGATGGGCCCTATCGCGCCGTCCGCGCCTGCTGGTCCCGTTGCGCCGTCTGCTCCGGCAGTTCCTGCTGGTCCGGCGGGTCCTGCCTCGCCGGTTGGTCCTGTTGGTCCGGCGGGTCCTGCCTCGCCGGTTGGTCCTGTTGGTCCGGCGGGTCCGGTCAGGCCGATGGGCCCGGCGGGTCCCGCTGGTCCGGTCGCGCCGTCTGCTCCGGCTGGTCCGGCGGGTCCGGTCAAGCCGATGGGCCCTATCGCGCCGTCCGCGCCTGCTGGTCCCGTTGCGCCGTCTGCTCCGGCAGTTCCTGCTGGTCCGGCGGGTCCTGCCTCGCCGGTTGGTCCTGTTGGTCCGGCGGGTCCGGTCAGGCCGATGGGCCCGGCGGGTCCCGCTGGTCCGGTCGCGCCGTCTGCTCCCGCTGGTCCCGCTGGTCCGGTCGCGCCGTCTGCTCCCGCTGGTCCCGCTGGTCCGGTCGCGCCGTCTGCTCCCGCTGGTCCCGCTGGTCCGGTCGCGCCGTCTGCTCCCGCTGGTCCCGCTGGTCCTGCTGGGCCTGGTGCGCCGTCTGCTCCGGCAGGTCCGGTGGCGCCGGCGACTCCGGTCAAGCCGATGGGCCCTATCGCGCCGTCCGCGCCTGCTGGTCCCGTTGCGCCGTCTGCGCCGTCTGCGCCGTCTGCTCCGGCAGTTCCTGCTGGTCCGGCGGGTCCTGCCTCGCCGTCTGCTCCGGCTGGTCCGGCGGGTCCGGTCAGGCCGATGGGCCCGGCGGGTCCTGCTGGTCCAGTCGCGCCGTCTGCTCCGGCGGGTCCCGCTGGTCCGGTCGCGCCGTCTGCTCCGGCGGGCCCTGTCGCGCCGTCGGTGCCGTCCGCACCGGCAGGCCCTGTGGGGCCCGCAGGCCCGGCTGGACCTGCGGGGCCGCGCAGCCCGATTCCCGGTAGCCCGTCCTCACCGTCACGGCCGTCACGGCCGTCACGACAGCAGCAGCGCCCTCTCCCGCACTTGCATCTCTTCCGCTTGGTGGCTCCCGTCGCATGGATACGTGAACGGTTGCACCTTCCGGTCGCCTCGCGAACAGGCGCGGTCTCGGCGCCGATGATCCTCGTCTTGAGGAAAGGGATTCCTGTGATGCCGCTGACGGCGTCAGCCGGAGTCTGGCAGGAAAACGCCAGAATAGCGCCGATCGTTGTCGCGACCGGCCAGTTTCGGGCACGCTTGCCGGGATTGATAATTTGAGCCCGTATTCTACCGCTAGAAGTCATCGCATTCCATGTCTTTTGTGATTCATGGGAGTTGGATTGCTTGAACCGCGATAGTGGCGGCAAGCAGGAGTTACCCGATGATCGACACGGCGAAGCGCAATCCCCGTTAACAAGGGTTAAACGGATTCGTCAATTAGGGGAATATGTCCAAATTACTTGATTTTCCTGCTGCATGTTCTCCGTGAGTGGTCGTCCTCCGGATTCACGCATTTGAGATAAGGGCTGTTTATTGCTCGCCGGGATTCTTTTTGGTGATTACTCGAATAATTGCCCACATGAGGACTATGTGGTTTTCGATGCGTCATTCGATGCCTTCGGGCGCTCTCGCACCATCGGAACCGAACCGGTCGGCCGCCGTGTGCTCCGGCCGTACTCCCGGCTAGCTGGACTCCCGCACCACGAGCTGGGTCGGGAGGATCACCGGGGGCGCGGGATCGCCTCTCAGCAGGCCGAGCAGCAGGCGGGCCGAGGCGGCGGCCTGCTCGCCCATGGGGCTGCGCACCGTGGTGAGCGGGGGATCGGTGTAGAGGGCCGCCTCGATGTCGTCGTACCCCACCACCGCCACGTCGTCGGGCACCCGCCGGCCCGCCCGGCGCAGCGCCCGCATGGCGCCGATCGCCATCAGGTCGTTGGCGGCGAACACCGCGTCCAGCGCGGGGTCGTCCTCGAGCAGCTGCGCCATGGCCTCGGCCCCGGAGATCCGGGTGAAGTCGCCGATGGCCACGATCGAGCGCCGTCCGGTCTCGCTCAGGACCTCGCGGTAGGCGCCGATCCTGTCCTGGGCGGCGGACATGTCCAGCGGGCCGGAGATCGTGGCGATCCGGCGCCGTCCCCGCTCCAGGAGGTGCCGTACCGCCTGGGCGGCACCGCCGGTGTTGTCATTGTCGACCCACGGCACGTCCAGCCGGAAGGCGGGCCTGCCGTGGGAGACGAGGGGGACGCCCGTGGCGGCCAGTGCCGCGGGCAGGGGGTCGGCGCCGTGCATCGACACGAGCATGACCCCGTCCACGTGGCGGGCGGCCACGAACTGCCGGGCCCGCACGCGGGCGTCGTCGGAACCGGCGAGCATGAGCACGACCTGCTTGCCGGCGGCCTCGAACTCGCGGCTGGCCGCGCGCACGACGGTGGAGAACATCGGGTCGTCGGAGACGAGCCCGGACGAGGGGTCGGAGACGATCACCGCGATGGAGTCGGTGCGCCGGGTCACCAGGCTGCGCGCCGCGGGGTTGGGGACGTAGCCCAGGTCGTTCACCGCCCGCATGACGAGGTCGCGGATGTCGGAGGCGACCGTCGGCTCGCCGTTCACCACCCTGGAGACCGTCGACTTGGACACGCCGGCCCGGGTGGCGACAGCCTCCAGGGTGGGTCGTCTCATGTGGTTCTCCCGCAGTTCGTACCGCCCGCTGACCGGTGGTGCCTGAACGTGCGGTCCCACCCTTTCCCAAGCTTAGTCGATGATCATGAAGAGAGCGCTCCCTCACAAAGGGTGACCGGAAGGTGGATTTCTGTCAATGTCCAGAACGCGGCCGGATTTCCCCTCGCGGCGGTCGGTAAGGGAAATCCGGGAAAGCGCTCCCTGGGAAGGATCTTCTTAGTCCCAGTTCACAGCCGTTTGTAACGATGCAAGCCATTATCCGGGAGCGCTCCCCGAAGTGTTCGGTTGATTGCCGGATCATGTGTAGCCCGTTTCATCCTGGTTAAACGGACACTTGACAGCCCCTGTCGAGCGAGAGCAATCTCTGGGTGAGAGAGCGCTCCCCGACTCGTTACCGGTACGCACCCCCCATCCCCGAGGAGACGCGATGCCCTCGTCCCGAAGTCCCGGCCGCCGCATGGCCCTGCTGATAGCCGCGGCCGTCACCCTCGTCACGTCCTGTCTCGCGATCATGCCCGCGACGGCCGCCGACGCCCTCATCTCCCAGGGCAAGACGGCGACCGCCTCGTCCTCGGAGAGCAGCGTGGCCTTCCCGGCGTCCGCGGCCGTGGACGGCAACGCGGGCACCCGCTGGTCCAGCGCGTTCAGCGACCCGCAGTGGATCCAGGTCGACCTCGGCGCCGGCGCGACCATCACGCAGGTGACGCTGAACTGGGAGGCCGCCTACGGCAGGGCCTTCCAGATCCAGACCTCGCCCAACGGCACCACCTGGACGCCGATCCACTCCACGACCACCGCCACCGGCGGCAGCCAGACGCTGGCCGTCAGCGGCACCGGCCGCTACGTGCGCGTGTACGGCACCCAGCGCGCCACCCAGTACGGCTACTCGCTGTGGGAGTTCCAGGTCTACGGGACCATCGGGGGCACCAACCCCACCCCGACCCCGACCCCCACACCCGACCCCGACCCCGGCGCGCTCAAGCTGCTGTCCTACGGCAGGCCCGGCGCGGCCTCCACCTCCCAGAGCGACGGCAACTGCTGGGAGTGCACCCCGGCCAGGGCGTTCGACCGCGACCCCGCCTCCCGCTGGGCGACCAGCTCCACCACCGGCTGGGTCGACCCGGGCTGGATCTCCGTCGACCTCGGCGCCACCGCGCAGATCAAGCAGGTCGTCCTGCAGTGGGACCCGGCCTACGCCAGGGCGTTCCAGATCCAGGTCTCGGACAACAACACCACCTGGACGCCGATCTACTCCACGACCACCGGCACCGGCTTCAAGCAGACGCTGACCGTCAACGGCACCGGCCGCTACGTGCGCATGTACGGCACCCAGCGCGCCACCCCGTACGGCTACTCGCTGTGGGAGTTCCAGGTCTGGGGCACCGGCGGCGCCCCGATCACGCCGCCGCCGCTCCCGCAGGACCCGGCCAACCCGCCGACGACGCTCGTCTGGAGCGACGAGTTCAACGGCGGCGCGGGCACCAGGCCCGACTCGGCCAAGTGGACCCAGGACCCGGGAACCGGCCCGAACAACGAGCTTGAGTACTACAAGCCCGAGAACACCGCGATGGACGGCAACGGCAACCTCGTCATCACGGCGCGTCAGGAGACCACCGCGGGATCGTCCTGCCCCGGCGGACCCTGCCAGTACACCTCCGGCCGCATCAACACCGGCGGCAAGTTCACCTTCACCTACGGCAAGGTCGAGGCCCGCGTCAAGGTCCCGAAGGGCAACGGCCTGTGGCCGGCGTTCTGGATGATGGGCGCCGACTTCCTCACCGGCAGGCCCTGGCCGTACAACGGGGAGATCGACATCCTCGAGGTGCTCGGCAAGGACGTCAAGACCTCCTACTCGACCATCCACGCCCCCGCCTACAACGGCGGCGGCGGCATCGGCTCCCCCTACACGCTGCCCAACGGCGCGGACTTCTCCGACGACTTCCACGTCTGGGCCGCCACCTGGGACAGCAAGGGCATCGTCTACACCCTGGACGGCCGGACGGTCCTGACCCTCAGCAAGGCGCAGGTCGAGGCGACGCGGGGGCCGTGGGTCTTCGACCACCCGTTCTACATCATCCTCAACCTCGCGGTGGGCGGCGACTGGCCCGGCCCGCCGGACGCCGGCACCGGCTTCCCCAAGCAGATGCTCGTCGACTACGTGCGCGTCTACAAGTAACCCCCTCCGCTCCGGCACGGCTCACCCGAGCCGTGCCGGAGCCCTCCAGAACCGGAGCCCTCCAAAAACCGGAACCCCAGAACCGGAGCCCCCTAGAACCGGAGCCTCTACGGCCGGAGTCCCCCCGAAAAGGAGTCCATCCATGCACCCGGCACTCTCCCCAGCCCGCCTACGACGCCGGTTACGCCCGCTGACCCTGGTGACCGCGATAGTGGCGCTCCTGGGTACGTCCCTCGTCATCCACACCACCCAGGCAAGCGCGACCTCAAAGGCCCAGGCGGGGAGCTCGTCCGCCGCGGTCGTACGGGTGGCGGAGTTCCTCGCCGACTGCCCGTTCAGCCACCGGCTGCCCGACGACCCGATCATCTTCCCGAACATGCCCGGCGCGTCGCACATGCACAGCTTCTTCGGCAGCACCACCACCAACGCCAACACGACGCTGGCGTCCCTGCAGAGCTCCCCCACCAACTGCAACCCGCGCACCGACCTGTCGTCGTACTGGGTGCCGACCCTCTACAACGGCAACACCCCGGTGGAGCCGACCATCACCACGTTCTACTACCTGGGTGAGGGCGTGCGCGACGACATCGTCGCCCGGACCCAGCCGCTCCCGCTGGGCCTGCGGATCGTCGCGGGCAACGCCAAGGCGACCACCCCCAACGACCCGACCAGCAACGCCCGCTGGTCGTGCCTGCACGCCGGTCACGTCCCGCCGTCCAAGGACTTCGTGACCTGCCCGGCGGGGACCATGATGGAGTCCTACCTGGACTTCCCGCAGTGCTGGGACGGCCGGAACCTGGACTCGGCCGACCACAAGAGCCACATGGCCTACCCGGTCAACCAGGCCTGCCCGGCCTCGCACCCGGTGCCGGTGCCGAAGCTGCGCCAGGTGCTGCGCTACCCGGTGAACGGGAACCCGGCCAACTTCCGGCTGGCGTCGGGTCGCGGATACACGATGCACGGGGACTTCTTCAACGCCTGGCCGGTGGCCGAGATGGAGCGTCGCGTGCGTGACTGCATCCGCCCGGTCATCAAGTGCGGCGCGGACGGCACCCCGTCCTGACGCCGGACCGCCGGATTCGCGTCCCGCCTTGACGGCGGTTCGCCGGATCCGCGTCCCGCCCTGACGGCGGTGCGCGGCCCGGCGTCTCGTTCCGACGGCACCGGTGCGGGGGACGCCGACCCCCGCACCGACCCCCGTGCCGTCCCCGGCGGCGGGACCCGGAACATCGGGTCCCGCCGCCGGCGGGTGTCGCGGGGAGCTCGAAGTGGAAGCCGGCAGCTTGGGAAAGGGGAGACCTGAAAGGGAGAGTGCGGAAGAAGGGGTTCGGAGAGAGGAGTCCGAGGAGGACGCCCGAACACGCCTACTGGGTGGTTTCGCCCTCGCCCGCCTCGGCCTGCGCGTCCTGCTCGGCGAGCGTGCCGCACTTGAAGCCCGGCTCCCGCTCGGGCTGGAGCTGGATGCTGCTGAGGTTCGTGGTCTCGATCGGGCGGCGGAAGGTGTCCAGCTTGTCGCAGTCGTAGAAGACGTACGTGCCCTCGCTCTCGCCGAGCAGCATCATCCACCGGCCCTCGTAGAGGGGCTTGTCGTCCTCGGCGTTCCTGATGACGGTCCACTGGTCCTGGAACCCGACGAACGGGAGGAGCATGTTGGCCTCTCCCGTCTCCTGGACCTTGGACGCTCCCAGCATCATCTGCAGGATCAGCAGGAACCCCAGGCCGATGCCCGTGAGGGCGCCGATGAGCACCTTCATGCCGGTGCGGCCGACGGGCTTGCGGCGCAGCAGCCGGAACGGCACCAGGAACGTCAGCACGCCCAGCCCCACCGCCACGACGACCATGATGGCGATGTCGAGATCGCCGAAGAGGTTCAGCACGCCCCAGTAGGTCGCGCCGCACCACAGCGCGGCGACCAGGGCGGCGATCCAGGGACGTTGCCGTACGGCCGTCGTGGCCCTGCCGACCGCGCCGAAGGTCACCTTGTCGAGCAGCCAGCCGAGCCCGACGACGAGGCCGAGAAGCGGCAGGACGATCAGCAGGAGCAGGACCAGCGTGCCCATCAACCGGCCGAGCAGGACGGACTGGTCGATGCCCGCCTGCTGCGGGCTGATGTTGAAGATCCCGTACATCTGCTCGACGCCGATGTAGAGGACGGCGTAGAGCGCGACGCCGATCGGGACGATGACCGAGCCGATGCGTTCGATCATCGCCAGGACGCCGGTGTTCTCCTCCTCCGCGGGAGGTTCTTCCCGTGCGAGGGGTTCGGCGGGGGGCGCCGGGGGAACATACCTCTGTTGCTCTGAAATATCCTGACTTGTCACGAAGGACGATGTTAAGACATGACGGTTGACGTCATGTTGATTGCACATAAACGTGCAGATTTACTCATTCAGCTGGGGAGAAGCCCGAGGGGCGGCTCCGTCCCCGGAAGCGTCGCCGCAGACCCTTCCGTCCGCCTGGCCTGTCCCCGACCCCCGTGTCCAGGGAGCCGGAGTCTTCCCGATAACACCCGTGATGTCCTCCTGATCTGTGAAAAGTAACTATAAGTTTTTGCTGCGCAACCCAAAGTGATCGGGCTAACCTGCCTACCGGCACAGGCTGAAGGCGGCGAGAACGGCGAGGTCGAGGACATGGTGACGGAAGGCGCGGTGGCCATGGTCACCGGTGCGGCACAGGGCATCGGCGAGGCGGTGGCGCGAGCCCTGGCCGCGACGGGCACGCGCGTCGCCGCGCTCGACGTGAACGCCGAGCGGGTGGGGCGCGTCGCCGCCGAGCTCGGCGGCGCGGTCGCCTATCCCTGCCAGGTCACCGACAGCGCCGCCGTCGACGACGTGGTCGCACGGGTCGAGGCCGACCTCGGCCCGATCGGGCTGCTCGTCAACGTCGCCGGAGTGCTCTGCTCAGGACCGGCCGTCTCCATCAGCGACGACGACTGGGCCCGCACCTTCGCCGTCAACACCGGCGGGGTCTTCCACCTGTCCCGCGCGGTCGCCCGCCGGATGATCCCCCGCAGATCCGGGGCGATCGTCACCGTGGGCTCCAACGCCGCGGGCGTGCCCCGGACGAACATGTCGGCCTACGCCGCCTCCAAGGCCGCCGCCGCGCAGTTCACCAAGTGCCTCGGCCTGGAGCTGGCACCGTACGGCATCCGCTGCAACGTGGTGTCGCCCGGTTCCACCGACACTCCCATGCAGCGTGCCCTGTGGGCCGGCGACCACGACGCCCGGACGGCCATCGACGGATCCTTGGCCACGTTCCGGGTGGGCATCCCCCTCGGCAGGCTGGCCGACCCCGCCGACATCGCCGACGCGGTCCTCTTCCTGGCCTCCGACCGCGCCAGGCACATCACCATGCAGGACCTGTACGTCGACGGGGGCGCCACGCTCCGGTCGTAGTGCCCGCACCCTCCCACCATTCCTGGATCCCTCCCGACAGGAGACCTCTTCGCCATGCCGTCGAACGACGTCCTCACCATGTCTCGAATGCCCGACCTCCTGGGCGACTACGAGCCCGGAACCTTCTTCTTCACCTCGCCGACCCGGACCCTGCTCGCCAGGGGGGTGCTCCAGGAGGTTCCCGGGTCCGGGACGACGAGCCTGCAGGGGCGCGTCGCCTCCGCCCTGCGCGACGCGCTGGACTCCGATCACCCCAACCCCGTCGTGGTGGGCGCGATCCCCTTCCGCGACGACCGTCCCGCGCGCCTGCTGGTACCCGCCGCCGTCTGCTGGACGAGCCCGCCGACCGGCCCCTCCGCCCCTCCCGAGCGGATCACCGGGACGTTCACCGGCTTCGGCCCGGTCTCCGATCCCGGCGACTACGTGCGCGGCGTGGAGAAGGCGCTGGCCAAGCTGACCGCCGGGGAACTCAAGAAGATCGTGCTCGCCCGCACCATGGACGTCACCCTGGGCGCCCCCGTCGACGTCGGCCGCGTCCTGCGCAACCTCGTGCGACGCGACCCGCAGGCCTACGGCTACGCGGTCGACCTGCCGTCGAGCAGCGACACCGCCCGCACCCTCCTGGGGGCCAGCCCCGAGTTGCTCGTCTCCCGCTCGGGCCGCCGGGTCACGACGAACCCGCTCGCGGGGTCCGCGCCCCGCCACCCGGATCCCGTCGTCGACCGCGAACGGGCACGTGCCCTGCTCGGCTCGGACAAGGACCTCCGCGAGCACGCCCTGGTGATCGAGAGCATCGTGGAGGCACTGCGCCCGTACTGCCGCAGGCTGTCGGTTCCCGCCGGGCCCTCGCCGCTGTCCACCGCCTCCATGTGGCACCTGTCGACCCGGATCACCGGCGTGCTGGACGACCCGTCGGTCACGTCGCTGGAACTGGCCACGGTGCTGCACCCCACCCCCGCCGTCTGCGGTACGCCCGCGAGCGCCGCGCGCGAGGCCATCGAGGAGATCGAGTCGTTCGATCGCGGCCTGTACGCGGGCCTGGTCGGGTGGGGCGACGCGACGGGCGACGGCGAGTGGGTCGTGACCATCCGCTGCGCCGAGGTCGCCGACCACACCCTCAGGCTGTTCGCGGGCGCGGGGATCGTCGCGGGATCGGTGCCGGAGACCGAGCTCGCCGAGACCACCGCCAAGTTCCAGACCATGCTCCGTGCCGTAGGCCTGGACCAGGACCGCTGACCCCGCCGGCGCGGGGGACGCCGCGCCGCCGCTGGGAACGGCCCGCCGCCGCGGGAAAGATCCGCCATCACAGGATCCGTCATCACAGGAAAGGAGACAGTGCCCGTGGCCCTTCCCCCGATCGCCTCCTACCCGCTGCCGGGGGAGGACGATCTTCCCGAGAACCGGGTGAGCTGGCGCCCCGATCCGCGCCGCGCCGTCCTGCTGGTCCACGACATGCAGAACTACTTCCTCGCCCCCTTCGCCGCCGAGGTCTCGCCGCTGACCGGTCTCATCGCCAACATCGGCCTCCTGCGCGACGCCTGCGCCGCCCTGGGGGTTCCCGTCGTCTACTCGGCGCAGCCCGGAGGCCAGAGCGAGCGCGAGCGCGGCCTCCTCCTGGACTTCTGGGGCCCGGGGATCCCCGGCCTCCGGGAGAGCGAGATCGTCGCGAGCCTTTCTCCCGCCGAGCACGACATCCTGCTCACCAAGTGGCGTTACAGCGCCTTCTGCAGGACCGACCTGCGCGCCCGGATGGAGGCCATGGGACGCGACCAGCTCATCGTCTGCGGTGTCTACGCGCACATCGGCTGTCTCATGACCGTGTGCGACGCCTTCATGCAGGACCTCCAGCCGTTCCTCGTCGCCGACGCCGTCGCCGACTTCTCCCGGGAACACCACACCATGGCCCTGACGTACGCCGCACAGCGCTGCGCGGTCACGGTCGTCACCCGGGCTCTGCTGCGAGGCTGGGAGTTCGCGTCGCCGCCCGCCGAGGTGGTCGGCGGCGTGTAGCGGTGACCCGGTCCGCGGGGCGACCCCAAATACTGACCGGGGGTATTCTTCAACAGGGGAGGCCGAGCGGAGGGGGAGAGATGCACGGATACACCGCCAACAAGCAGGACCATCTGCGGAGGCTGCGCCGGATCGAAGGGCAGGCACGGGGGCTGCAGCGGATGGTCGAGGAGGACAAATACTGCATCGACATCCTCACCCAGGTGTCGGCGGCCAACCGGGCCCTGCAGTCCTTCGCGCTGTCCCTGCTGGAGGAGCACCTGGCGCACTGCGTGGCCGAGGCCACGGCCAAGGGCGGCGCCGAGGCCGAGGAGAAGGTCAAGGAGGCGGCCGACGCCATCGCCAGGCTCGTCCGTTCCTGAGCGCGTCGCGACGGGAGCCGCCGTCGCCGGGCCCGTCGCGGGCGGTCACACGTCGATCTTCTCCGCCAGGCTGCGCTGGAAGTGGGCGCAGCCGGTGAAGTCCTCGTGGTCGCAGGCCAGGGCACATTCGATCATGTGAAGCGACGACCGCGCCTGGGCGACGCGTCGCGTCAGATCCGCGTGCCTGCGGCGCAGGACGTCGCGTCGCTCCTCCGGATCGCCGGTGGAGACCATCTCCCGGATGTCGGTGAGGGAGAACCCGGCCTCCTTGGCGCGCAGGATCACCGCGACGCGATAGAGGTGGTCGCGGTCGTAGCGGCGACGGTCGGCCCCGACGCGGGCGGGGGTCAGAAGCCCCATGGCCTCCCAGTGCCGCAGGACGTGGGTGGGCAGCCCGAACCGCCCGGCGATCTCGCCGATGCTCATCGTCACGCCGGTGTCGCTTGACTTCATGTCGGCATTAAGTCGCATCCTCGACCACATGTCCAACAACATCGGCACAGACCGCACAGACAGCACAGGCCGAACGAACCGCACAGACAGCACAGGCCGAACGAACCGCACAGACAGCACGGACCGAACGAACCGCACGGACCGAACGAACCGAACGAACCGCACGGACCGAACGAACCGCACGGACCGAACGGACCCGTCGGGTCGGATAGACCCGCCAGGCCGGGAAGGCCGAGCCGAGCCGGAAGACCGGCAGAGGCGAGCGGACCGAAGAGGTCGCACGGACCGGGAGGACCGCACGGACCGGGAGGACCGCACGGACCCGTCGGACCGGCAGGAACCGGAGGGGGACGCCGTCACCGGCCTGGTCCGGCTGCTCGACGCGCTCGACGCCCTCCCCGACTCCGTCCGGCTGCGGGCCCGCTCCTACGACCTGCTCCACCTCACGCCGGGGGCACCCGTGGTCGACGCCGGCTGCGGGACCGGCCTGGCCGTCGCCGAGCTGACCGGGCGCGGCGCGCGGGCGACCGGAGTCGACCTCAGCGAGCAGATGATCGCCGAAGGCCGCCGGCGCGAGCCCGGCGCGGATCTCCGCGTCGGCGACGCCCGCGAGCTGCCGTTCCAGGACGGTGAGCTGGCCGGGTACCGCGCGGAAAAGCTCTACCACGAGTTCGACGATCCCGCCGGGGCGCTCGGCGAGGCTCGGCGGGTGCTCGCCCCGGGCGGGCGGGCCGTCCTGATCGGGCAGGACTGGGACACCTTCGTCATCGACTCCGACACCCCGGCCCTCACCCGGACCATCGTGCACGCTCGCGCCGACCTCATCGCCGCGCCCCGCGCCGCCCGCGCCTACCGCACCCTCCTGCTGGACGCCGGATTCGACGACGTCACCGTGGAGGTCCACACCGGTGTCCTCACCGGCCCGCTGATGTTGCCCATGCTCGTGGGAACCGCCGGTGCGGCCCGGGACGCCGGTGCCGTCACCGAGGAGGACGCCGACATGTGGATCGCGGAACAGGCCGGACGCGCACGTGCCGGACGGCTTTTCCTGGCCGTTCCGCTGTTCGTCGCGGCCGCGCGCCGCCCCTGACGGCCGGGAGGGACCGGCGGCCGGGTCGTCCGGCGCCGCGCGACTCGCCGCGGCGGCACGATCATGGCCGCGCACGTTCGGACCGGCTGTCGTCGGCCGGCTCCGCCGCGTTCCCTCGTACCGTTGGAAAGGCGCTGGACAGGCGGTTACGAGGCGGGAGGATCGGGTGATACCGGTATGGGGCTATCCCGTCGGACCCGCCTCGTGCGCGTCCTGGTGGTCGGGGTCGACGGCGAGCACGACGTGGACCAGGTCCTCGATGGCGTGGGCGAGGCGCTGGTCGGACAGCTCGTACCGGGTCTGGCGCCCCTCGGGCACCGCGACCACCAGGCCGCAGCCGCGCAGGCATGACAGGTGGTTGGACACGTTCTGGCGCGTCAGTCCGAGCTCGTCGGCCAGTCGCGCGGGGTAGGTGGGTCCCTGGAGGAGGGCGATGAGCATCCGGCAGCGATTGGGGTCGGCCAGCGCCCTTCCGAGACGGGCCATCGCGTCCAGGCGTGTCGCGGCGGTGAGCATGGTTATCACAATACATCACTTGCTGTATATACAGTGGCTGCTGTATAAACACTGAGAGCTGTACTCACGGGGATGGAGCGCAATGGGGCACGGACACGGGCATGGGCACACGAAGCCGACGGCGACCGCGGCACACCGCGGGCGCCTGGTCGTCGTGCTGCTGCTGACCATCGGCGTGCTCGTCGTCGAGGTCATCGGCGCGGCGCTGTCGGGCAGCCTGGCGCTGCTCGCCGACGCCGGGCACATGGCCACCGACGCCGCGGGCATCGCGCTGGCGCTGTTCGCCGTCTGGATGGCCGGCAAGCCCGCCAGCGCCCGGCGGACCTTCGGCTACCAGCGGGCGGAGATCCTCGCCGCCGCGATCAACGCGGTCGTCCTCCTCGCCCTGAGCCTCTACATCATGTACGAGGCCCTCCGGCGCTTCGCCGACCCCGAGCCGGTCGGCGGGACGGTGATGCTCGTGGCGGCCGCGGTCGGCCTGGCCGCCAACGCGATCGGGCTGTGGCTGCTGCGCCCCGGCCAGACGGAGAGCCTCAACATGCGAGGCGCCTACCTGGAGGTCCTCGGTGACCTGCTGGCCTCTGTGGCGGTGATCGTCGCCGCGGTCGTCATCGCGCTCACCGGCTGGACCACGGTGGACCCGATCGTCTCCGTCGTCATCGCCCTGCTGATCGTGCCGCGCAGCTGGAGCCTGCTGCGCGAGGCCGTGGACATCCTGCTCGAAGCGGTTCCCCGGGGCGTCGACCTGGAGGAGGTCCGCAGGCACCTGCTGGAGACGCCGGGGGTCATCGACGTCCACGACCTGCACGCCTGGACCATCACCTCGGGGCTTCCCGTCATGTCCGCCCACGTCGTGATGGCGGACGGCGCCCTGGTGGACGGCTCCTTCGGCCCGGTCCTGGACCGGCTGCACGAGTGCCTGGCCGGTCACTTCGACGTCGAGCACTCCACGCTGCAGCTGGAGCCCGCCGGCCACGCGGACCACGAGGGCGCCCGGCACCGCTGAGGGAGCGCCCGGCGGCGTGCCGGGTAGATCATGCTGGAATGAATGGACCAGGTATGGACCTGCTGCCCTTCGCCGCGGCGCACGCGGCCACGGTCGCGGGCTGGCCCGCCTCGTCGCGGGAGGTCGCGATGTGGTGCGGACGGCACGAGTTCCCCCTGCCCGCGGAGGTCGTCACCGACTGGCAGCGAGGAGAGGACGTACGCTCCCACATGCTCTTCGCGGACGGCGACCCGCTCGGCTACGGGGAGCTGTGGATCGACCCCGAGGAAGGGGAGATCGAGCTCGCCCGGATCATCGTGGCCCCCCGCGCCCGGGGCAGGGGGATCGGGCGGGAGCTGGTGCGAGACCTGGCCGCACTGGCCAGGGCCACGGGTTACGCGAATGTCTTCATGCGCGTGCACCCGGACAACGACCGGGCCCTGCGATGTTACCGGGGAGCCGGTTTCCTGCCGGTCGAGCCCCACCTGGCCGCGGAGTGGAACGTCTCCCAGCCGGTCGACTACGTCTGGCTGCGACACGCCGCTCCAGAAGACCCCGGAGACCCGGGTCGCCCGCCCCAGGCGGGCTGACCTTCGCGGGTCCGGCTTCCGCCGGCCTTTCACAGGGCCTTCGCCGGCCCTTTCGCCGACCCTTCACCGGCCCTTTCACGGGCTTTTCACCGAGCCGGCGGAGGCGCCTCGGGCGTGCCCGGATCCGCAAACGAACACCCCGGTGCGAGGTCGCTCATAAACCGGCCTGCCCATTTTGAAAAACGCGGAAGAAGCAGTTAGGTCACGTAATTCAAACACCTTTCCGGGACGAGGTTCGTACAACCGGCGCCACGGCGGCGAGGCCTGCGCGCACGCCCCGCCCTGCCGCGGGAAGAAGCCTGATCCGCCTGCTCGGAGAGCCGATCCGGCCCTGGGACGACGAGCGTCTCGACGGCGCTCGTCACCGGCGACGTCTCGCCGACGCCCCCCGGATCGCGAGGGAGGAAACGGCCCCGAGCTCAATAAGGAACGCTTCTCCGTCCCGATAAGCAACCCTTATGGTGCGTCCGTTGTCCCGACGGTATTTCCGCGCCTAGCGTGAATGTAAGCCGTGGCCGGATCGAGCGGAGGAGGAAACGTGAAGTTCGGACTGTACCCCGCCTATATTGGCGGCCGGGACGTCACCGGAGACAACGCCCGGTTCGTTCACACACTCACCGCCCGGGCCATCATGGAGGACACCTTCCCCAGCCTGCGGCTCAAGCGCGACCTCGACCTGGGAGTCGTCGACCCGCGCACGGCGGGAGAACGCGTCGTGGGGGCGTGCGTCGTCGCCGACGAGAGCATGACGGCCCTGGCCCTCGAATCGGCCGCCCGCGCCGCCCCCGAATGGAGCCGCGTCCCGCTCGCCGAGCGGATCGAGATCGGGCGTCGCATCGCGGAACGGATCCTTGAGCACCGCGACCCCCTCGTCGAGATCCTCGTCGCCGAGGGCACGCCGCGCTCCGCGGCCGAAGGCATGATCGGCGACCTCCCGTTCACCAGCTGGAGCCGGGAGACACTCGAATGGTGCGCCGGGCAGATGGAGTTCCGGCGGCAGGACGGCGAGCGCGAGATGGTCCTGCGCCGCGTCCCCGACGGCGTCGTCTGCATCAACCCTCCCCAGAACGCCGCGGCGGTCAACGCGCTGAACGGCCTCACCGCTCTCCTGGCCGGCAACGCCGTGGTGGTGCGGGCCCCCCGCGGGGTCGCGCTCAGCTGCATGTACGCGATGCGGGAAATCGTGGCGCCGGTGCTCGAGGAGGCGGGAGCGCCGGAGGGGACGCTCAACGTCCTCTGCGGGCCGCCCATGCTCGACGCCTGGATGGCCAGCGAACACGTCGACGACGTCCTCTACTTCGGAGGCAGCAAGAAGGGGATCGAGTTCGAGGCCGACTGCATCGCCGCGGGCAAGAAGCCGATCCTGGAGCTCGCGGGCAACGACTGCTGCGTGGTGTGGCACGACGCCGACCTGGGCACCGCGGTGGAGAGCCTCACCCAGTTCTTCATGAACTCCGGCCAGATCTGCAACGTGCCCAACCAGGTGATCGCCCACCCGGAGATCGCGGACGAGCTCATCGAGCGGCTGGTCACGGCGACCAGGAAGATCCGGCCCGGGTATCCGGACGAGGCCGGCGTGGTGCTCACCCCGGTCCTCGGGATCGACTGGTTCTTCCACTGCCTGGAGGAGGCGCTTTCCAAGGGCGCGAAGCTCGTCCACGGCGGCCGTCGTCTCGAAGTGGACGGCTCGGTGTCCGGCACCGGCTTCTTCGTCGAGCCGAGCATCGTCCGCGTCGACGGCCTCAGGGACGCCCGGTCGCTGTCGGTGGTCCGCGACGAGACGTTCTTCCCGCTGCTGCCGATCATCGTCCCCGAGGCGGGCACGGCGGACGACGCCCTGCTGGAGGAGGTGCTGACCTTCGTGAACGGCAACGTGTACGGCCTGCGCAACTCCTTCTGGTCGGCCGGGACCTCGACGATCGAGCGGGTCCTGGAGGGCGTCACCAACGGCGGCAACCTGAAGATCAACGATTCGCACACCGCCTTCCTCCCCTTCCTGCCCAACCAGGGCGGCCCCGGTCTCACCGGCGGTGTCTTCGGCGAGGCGAGTCACCCCATGCTGCGCACCACCCATCTGCAGGGTGTCAGCGTCATCCACTCGGCGGCCTGACCCTGCCCCTGACTCCGACGCGGACCGATGCGAACTGACGGCCGACCGACGGCGGACTGACAAGGAGCACCCGTCATGACATCTCGTACCCTGAAGGCCACGGTGCCGGCGACGGCCGCCGAGGTGATCGAGCGGCTCGGCGACGAGCCCGCGTTCCCCGCGTACGCCCGTGACATCGTCTCAGTCTCCGACACCGGCGACGGGCTCCGCCGGTGGGTGCTGGCCTTTCGCGGCGGCACGGCGAGGTGGACGCAGCGCAGCCGGGCGGCCGGAAGCGGCCCGCAGCCGTACCGCATCGAGTTCGAGCAGGTCAGAGGGGACTTCCAGCACCTCAAGGGGGCGTGGACGAGCAGGGACCTCGCCGACGGCTGCGAGGTCGTGTTCAACGTGAGCTACAGCACGAGCGTTCCCCATCTCGCGGGGGCGATCGACTCCGCCGTCGGGCGGGTGCTGGTCCGCAGCGCCCACCAGATCATGTTCGCCGTCGGAGGCCCGGTGCGCGTCACGTCCGGCGACCGGCACCTTCGGGACCTGCCGGAGGGCTTCACACCGGAAAAGGCCATGGGCGACGCGCCTCGATGACATTTCCGGACCCCGGGCACACCGGAGCGGACTCTCACGATGCCATTGGCGGTCCGGTGAGAACGGATTTTTGCCGCGAGCCGATCGCCCGGCTTCGAGCGGCCTTTTCACGTCGATTTCCAAAGGAAATGGGGATGACCACCGGGAAGGGGCCGCGCATGCGATTCGAGGACATCCGGATCGCGGTGCCCGGCGACCCGGTGTCAATCGAACGGCCATTCGGTGATCTTGACGTGCCCCGGCACACGACCACCGGGTCCGGGAAAGCAAAAAGCCGTTCCTGATCTCTCAGAAACGGCCCTTTACCTCGGGACTTCACTTCAACGTCGGGGTGACAGGATTTGAACCTGCGGCCTCTTCGTCCCGAACGAAGCGCGCTACCAAGCTGCGCCACACCCCGTTCACACGCCCGGTCTTGCTCGTGCTTGGAAAAGTCTAGCGGACTTCGTGGGTGCTTGCGTCGCCACGGCGGCGGGGCATCAGGGTCAGGAGGCTGGCCTCGGGGTAGCAGGCGAAGCGGACCGGGGCGTAGGGGCTGGTGCCGAGGCCGGCGGAGACGTGGAGGTAGGCGGAGTCGTGGCGGCTCATGCCCTTGACGCGGGCCCGGTCGATGCCGCAGTTGGTGACCAGGGCGCCGTAGAAGGGGACGCAGAGCTGGCCGCCGTGGGTGTGCCCGGCGAGCAGCAGCTGGTAGCCGTCGGCGGCGAAGCGGGTCAGGTTGCGGGGCTCCGGCGAGTGCATCACGCCCAGCCGCAGGTCGGCCGCCGCCGGGGCGGGACCGGCGATCAGGTCGTAGCGGTCGAGGTTGATGTGGGAGTCGTGGATGCCGCCCACGGCCACGTCGAGGTCGCCGACCTTGAGCCGGGCGGTGGTGTTGTTCATGTCCAGCCAGCCCTCGGCGGCCATGGCGGCGCCCAGCTCCTCCCAGGGGAGGGAGGGGATCTTCTGGCCGTAGTCGGCCTTGGAGGTGCGCCAGAGGTAGCGTGCGGGGTTCTTCGGCCGCGGCTCGTACATGTCGTTGGAACCGTAGACGAACAGGCCCGGGCGGGACAGCAGGGGCTCCAGGGCGTGCATGAGGGGCGTGATCGCGTCGGGGTGCGAGATGGAGTCGCCGGTGTTGACCACCAGGTCGGGGTTGAGGGCTCCCAGCGAGCGCACCCAGTCGATCAGCCTCCGCCTGCCCGGGGTGAGGTGCAGGTCGGACAGGTGGAGGATGCGTACGGGCCGCTGCCCGGGCTCCAGCACGGGCACGTCGAAGCGGCGCAGCCGGAACGCGTTGCGCTCGACGACCGAGGCGTACGCGAGGCCGGCCAGGCCGACTCCGAACAGGGACAGGGGCACCGCGGCTGCTTTCCTCACCTTCTCATCATGCCCGAGATCGGGCCCTCGAACGGAAACTCGGGATACAGCGAGGCTGGTGAGGCGGCAAGATGGACGGCATGAGCGCATTGAAGGACAAGCTGAAGGCCGATCTCACGGCCTCCATGAAGAGCAGGGACGAGATCCGCACCCGCACGATTCGCATGGCCCTCGCGGCCGTGAACGTGGAGGAGGTCTCGGGTAAGACGGCACGCGAGCTCAGCGACGACGAGGTCGTCAAGGTGCTGGCCAAGGAGGCCAAGAAGCGCCGCGAGGCGGCCGAGGCGTTCAGCGGTGCCGGCCGGGCGGAGCAGGCCCAGGCGGAGGTCGACGAGCAGGCCGTGCTGGAGGCGTACCTGCCCGCGCAGCTGTCCGACGAGGAGCTCGCGGGGCTCGTGGAGGAGGCCGTCGCCGAGAGCGGCGCCACCGGGCCGCAGGCCATGGGCCAGGTCATGAAGATCGTGAACCCGAAGGTCGCCGGACGCGCCGAGGGCGGTCGCGTCGCGCAGGCCGTACGGGCGCGCCTGGCGTCTTCCTGATACGGCTTCCCGATACGGCGAGAGCCCTCCTCGCCGGACCTTCGAAGGTCCGGCGAGGAGGGCTCTGGCGTTCTCGCGGCTCCGGTGTTCCTGGAACCCCGGCGTTCCCGGGGCTCCGATGTTCCTGGAACCCCGGCGTTCCCGGGAGTCCGGTGTCGCCGGGGCCGCAGGGGCCGCGGTGTCGCTACGGGACGGCCGGGGTGATCGGGGCGCCGCCGTTCGGGCCGAACGGGAAGCCGCCGTTGACCTCCCGGTTGTCGCCGTCCGGCGGGCCGAACGGGCCGTCGCCGTCGTCACCGCGGTCGCCCCGGTCGCCGCGGGGGCCGTCGCCGTCGTCGCGCTTCGGCGGGGGCTTGGGCGCGCACCGGCCGCCGGTGCAGCCGCCGAAGCGCTCCATGTTCACCGGGGTGAAGGGAGTCGCCTCGACGCCCTTGAGCGCGCCGAGCATGGAGTCCTTCCAGATCCGCCCGGAGATCGAGGCGCCGTACACGTAGCTGTAGTAGCGCCCGCCGATGGTCACGCCGGTCAGGTCGTACTTGAAGGCGCCGCGCGGGTCGCCGAGGCTCACCGCGGAGGCGAGTTCGGGGGTGAACCCGGCGAACCAGGCGGCGGTGTAGGCGTCGGTGGTGCCGGTCTTGCCCGCCGCCGGACGGCCGATGCCGCCGACCTCGGTCATCGTGCCCTTGGTGAAGACCCCGGACATGATGTGGCTGGCCGCGTCGGCGACCTCCTCGTCCAGGACCTGCTTGCACTTGGGCTTGTAGGAGGTCTTCTTGCCGTCGCGGTCGGTGCTCTCGGTGATCACCATCGGGCTGCAGTAGGCGCCGCGGGCGGCGATCGTGGCGTAGGCGGCGGAGACCGTCACCGGGTCCATCTCGTTGATGCCGAGGGTGAAGGTCTCGAACTCCTTCAGGCCCCTGCCGTCGGCGCGCTTGATGCCCAGGCTCTTGGCCATCTTGACCGTCTCGCAGAGGCCGACCTCCTGCTCCAGGCGCATGAAGAAGGTGTTCACCGAGCCCAGGGTGCCGGTGGTCAGGGTCTTGAAGCCGCCGCCGCCCTCGCTGGAGTTCTTGACCTCGTGGCTGGGCTCTCCGACCCCGTTGCCCTTGCAGTCGCGGAACGCGCCCTTGCTCGGGGCCCGGTAGCCGGATCCGGTGCCGAAGCCGTCGTTCAGCTTCATGCCCTGGTCCAGGGCGGTCAGCAGGGTGAAGGGCTTGAACGTGGAGCCCGCCTGGAAGCCCGCTCCGCCGCCGTGGGCCTTGTCGCCGACGAGGTTGTAGCTGATCTCGTTCTTCTTCTTGTTCCTGCCGAACTTACGGCTGGCGGCCATCGCCTTCACGGCGCCGGTGCCGGGGACGACCATCGCCTGCGCGGCGACCGGCTTGTCGCTGGTCTTGACATACTCCTTGATCGCCTTCTCCGAGGCCTTCTGGGCCTTCGGGTTGAGCGTCGTCTTGATGACCAGTCCGCCCCGCTGCAGCAGCCTCTCGCGCTGCTTGCGGGTCTTGCCGAAGTCCTCGTTGGTCGCGATCTCCTGCCGCACGTAGAGGCAGAAGTACGGGTAGGCGCTCTCCTCGCAGCCGCCGGGGGCCTCGATGTTCTTGAAGCCGAGCTTCTTCTTCCTGGCCTCCTCGGCCTCCTGCGGCGTGATCTTGCCGAGCTCGGCCATCCGGCCCAGCACGATGTTGCGCCGCTCCAGCAGCCGGTCGCGGGAGGCCTTGCCCGCGCTCGGGTCGGTCACGCTCGGGTTCTGCACGGCCCCGGCGAGGGTGGCCGCCTCCCACAGGGCGAGCTTGGAGGCCGGCTTGTTGAAGAAGCGCCGGGAGGCGGCCTGGATGCCGTAGGCGCCCGCGCCGTAGTAGGAGATGTTCAGATAGCGCTCAAGGATCTCCGACTTGGTGTACTTCTCCTCGATGGCCAGCGCGTAGCGCAGCTCGTTGAGCTTCCTGGAGAGCGTGGGCGCGATCGCGGCGGCCTGCTCCTCCTTGGTCTCCGCGGCGTTGACCAGCACGAGCTTGACGTACTGCTGCGTGATGGAGGAGCCGCCCTGGACGACGCCGCCGCCCGAGACGTTCTTCACGGCCGCGCGGAAGGTGCCCTCAAGGTCGATCGCGCCGTGCTCGTAGTACCGGTAGTCCTCGATCGCCACGATCGCCGTCTTCATGACGTCGGCGACCTCGTCCAGCTTCACCGACTCGCGGTTCTCGAAGTAGAACTGGGCGAACTGCTTGCCGTCGGCGTCGAGCAGGGTGGTCTTCTCGGCGAGAGGGGGCTCCTTGAGCTCCTCGGGGAGAAGACGCAGCTCGTCGGACGCCGCGTTCACCGTCATCCCCGCGCCACCCACCGCCGGAAGCGCCACGGCGGCGACGAGCACGCCCGTGACACCGGCCGCGGCGAGCAACTTCAGCACATTACCGGCAGCGCTGATCACAGACCCCTGGTCTTTGCCTTGAGCTTGCACAGGAACCAGGGTACGTCGGACGGATGACGCAAACGGTAACGGAATGCCATCTTAGCTTGGGTTTGTCCCGGTATCTCAGGCAGGTGACTAGTCATTCCCGGCCAGATGGCCGTGGATGACCATGTGAGAATTTGGTCCCGCCGGGGTCTGTCGGCCCGAACGTCTGGTTGCGTACGTTCTCTTTCTGCAGCAATTGAATACCGAGGCCCGACGCCCGCGCCCGTCGGCCCAAGTCACGACTGACCACCTAAAGGGGAGTGGGGTCGAATGTGGATCACGGATTGGACCTCCCGTGCGGCCTGTAAGGGTGCGGATCCTGACGCTTTGTTCGTTCAGGGTGCTGCCCAGAACCGAGCGAAGCTGATCTGCCGAGGATGCCCGGTCCGGACCGAGTGCCTCGCCGATGCGCTGGACAACCGCATCGAGTTCGGGGTGTGGGGCGGGATGACCGAGCGCGAACGCCGGGCGCTGTTGCGCCGGCGACCGGATGTCGACTCCTGGCGGGACCTGCTGGAGTTGGCCAAAGAGGAATACGAGCGGACCAATGAGCTGATCGCCGGCTGAGTTCGCGCCCATCCCGTACGGCTGGCGCCGAGCGCCAGCCGTACACGCATGTCATGGGCCGGAACATGCCGGAACGTGTGTGTCACGGGCCGGGGGACGCGTGCCGTCGCGCGTTCTCCGCCCCGGCTCGGCGACAGGGCCCGGAGGCGCCACCCCGGCCCGGTCCCGGTTCACCCCGCCGTACGGCCTCCGGCGTTCGGCAAGCGGCCAGGAGGTCGCCCACCTTCGGTCTGAGCGTCTAGCGGGCGGCCAGGAGGTCGCCCACCTTCGGTCTGAGCGTCTAGCGGGCGGCCAGGAGGTCGCCCACCTCGCGAAGCCCCTCCAGGTCGTGCACGTCCTGCGACATGGCGGGAACCCGCGCCACGGGCACCGTGGGATGCGCGGAGATGAAGTGCTCCTCCTCGCGCCGCTCGCGAGCGGCCAGCTGCATCCGTCCGGCGTGCAACCTCAGCACGGCGGAGGTGAGCTCGTGCTCGCCGCGCGACTCCAGGTCCTCCGCGGCGGCGGTGCTCCGCGCCCCTGACAGCATGGACGCGGGCGAGCGGTGCACCCGGTTGATCACGAGGCCCGCGAGGGGCATGCGCTCCTCGGCCAGCCTCTCCACGAAGTAGGACGCCTCGCGCATCGCGTCGCGCTCGGGCGAGGCCACGACGACGAACGCCGTCCCCGGTGCCTGCAGGAGCCGGTAGGTCTGGTCCGCCCGCGCCCTGAAACCGCCGAAGACGGCGTCCAGCGCGGACACGAACGTCTGCAGGTCCTTGAGCACCTGCGCGCCCAGCAGCTTGGTCAGCGCTCCGGCGACGATGCCGAAACCCGCGTTGAACAGCTTGAACGCGCTGCGTCCCCCGGCCTTGGCGGGAAGCATGAGCACCCGGATGAGCTTGCCGTCGAGGAAGCGGCCGAGCCGCTCGGGAGCGTCGAGGAAGTCGAGCGCGGAGCGGGACGGCGGGGTGTCGACGATGATCAGATCCCATTCGTCCGACCGCCTGAGCTGGCCGAGCTTCTCCATCGCCATGTACTCCTGCGTGCCGGAGAAGCTTGACGACAGGGACTGGTAGAAGGGGTTCGTCAGGATCTGCCGGGCTCGCTCGGGGTCGGCGTGCGCCTCGATGATCTCGTCGAAGGTCCGCTTCATGTCGAGCATCATGGCGTGCAGCCGGCCCTCCCCCTCGACGCCCATGACGGGCCTGGGGGTGTTGTCGAGCTCGGTGAGCCCCATCGACTGCGCCAGCCGCCGCGCGGGGTCGACCGTGAGCACCACGGCGGAACGGCCGCGCTCGGCCGCGCGCAGCCCCAGCGCCGCGGCGGTGGTGGTCTTCCCGACACCGCCGGAGCCGCAGCAGACGACGATCCGGGTGTTCGGGTCGTCGATGATCGCGTCGAGGTCGAGGAACGGAGGCTTCTTCACGCTGCTCCCTGGGTGCGGATCGCTTCCGCCAGCTCGTACAGCCCCGACAGGTCCACCCCGTCGGCCAGCAACGGCAGGTCGTAGCGGGGACGGGCGGCCTTGTCGAGCGACCGTCTCTCGTGCCGTTCCAGCTCGGTGCGGTGGGCGTGCTCGGCGATCTCCTCGGTCAGGGCCTCGGCCACCGCGACCGCGCCGGGGCCGCCGTCGGTGAGTCCCGCGGCCTTGAGGCCGAGCACCAGCTCGGTCGGGTCGAACCTGTCCTCGGCGGCGGCGTCCAGGACGGAGGCGGGGAGCAGCGACTCGCGGATCATGTTGACGAAGATCCCGCCGGGAGGGAGCCCGGCGGTGCGGAGCTCGCGCAGGCCGTCCAGGGTCTCCTGGACCGGCATCTCCTCCAGGAGCGTGACGAAGTGCACCGCGGTCTCGGGCGAGGACACGACGCCGTTCACCAGGTCGGCGTGGTTCTTGATCGGGCCCACCCTGGCCAGCCCCGCGACCTCGTTGGTGACGTTGAGGAAGCGCGCGATCCTGCCGGTCGGCGGCGCGTCCAGCACGACCGCGTCGTAGGTCCTCCTGCCGTCCTTGCCCTTGCGCCGGACGGCCTCGCTCGTCTTGCCGGTGACCAGGACGTCACGGAAGCCGGGGGCGATGGTGGTGGCGAAGTCGATGATGCCGATCTTGGTGAGCGCCCGGCCCGCCCTGCGCATGCCGTAGAACATCTCGAGGTACTCGAGCATGGCCTCCTCGGCGTCGATGGCCAGCGCGTAGACGTCCCCGCCGCCGGGCGCGACGGCGATCTTGCGCTCCTCGTACGGCAGCGGTGGCAGGTCGAAGACACGGGAGATACCTTGGCGGCCCTCGACCTCGACCAGCAGGACTTTTCTGCCACCCGCCGCGAGGGCGAGCGCGAGTGCGGCGGCCACCGTGGTCTTGCCGGTGCCGCCCTTGCCTGTGACGACGTGAAGGCGTACGCCGTCCCAATCGGTGTCGCGAGCTCTCACCCTTCGAAGGCTACCCAACGGCTACTTGACAACTCTTCGGCGCCTTCCCCGGAGAGCGCGCATCGGCACGGGCCCCCGGCGGCCGAGGGCGGGCGTGACCGGTCGGGGGCACCCGTCCGGAGGGCGGCCGGGACGGCCTTCCCGGGTGCCTTCGCCGCCGGTCGCCCTGCTCAGCGGGGCCGCGTGGCCCGCACGCGCCGGCGCCGGCCCCGCCGGGGAGCCCCCGCGCGGACCGGGCGACCGTGCGCGGTCGCGTCGCTAATCGATCGGGCCGGGAAAGTAAATATGCAGATTCTCACAGCGAACCGTTCCGGTCACCCGCTCGGTCACCCGTTCGGTCGCGGGCTCGCCCCCGGGATCCCTCCGGGGCCGGGCCCGGTGTTCGGGGGTTCGAGGTGGCCGCTTGCCGGGGGTGGTCTCGCTAATGTGTCCCGCATGACGAAATGGGAGTACTCGACGGTGCCGCTGCTGGTCCACGCGACGAAGCAGATTCTTGACAACTGGGGCCAGGACGGCTGGGAGCTCGTCCAGGTCGTGCCGGGTCCCAACCCCGAGCAGCTGGTCGCCTACCTGAAGCGGCCGAGGCAGTGACGGCCGAGGAGAGACTGGCGGAGCTCGGCCTGACCCTGCCGGAGGTGGTGCCGCCGCTGGCGGCGTACGTCCCGGCGGTGCGTTCCGGCGATCACGTCTATACCTCGGGGCAGCTCCCGATCGTGGACGGCAAGCTGGTGACCGCCGGCAAGGTCGGCGCCGAGGTGGACGTCGAGGACGCCTACGAGCTCGCGAGGGTGTGCGCGCTCAACGCCCTCGCCGCCATCGCGTCGGCGGCCGGAGGATTGTCGAACATCGTCCGCGTCGTCAAGGTGGTCGGCTTCGTGGCCAGCGCTCCTGGTTTCACCGGCCAGCCGCAGGTCGTCAACGGCGCCAGCGACCTGCTCGCCGCGGTGCTCGGCGACGCGGGCAAGCACGCCCGCAGCGCGGTCGGTGTCGCCGCCCTCCCGCTGGACGCGCCGGTCGAGGTCGAGGTGATCGCCGAGGTCCGCTGAGGTCGTCCAGGGTCGTCCAGGGTCGTCCAGGGTCGTCCAGGGGTGGCCAGGGGTGGCCGGAGTCTCGGAGTCCCCGGCGGATCGGGCCCCGTGGGCCCCTGACGGCTTCTGGACCCACCGGGGCGTGAGGGCCTCCGGCAGCCGGTGACCGGTCGAGCCTTGGTCACCGGTCGAGAGCCCTGGTGATCGGTCGAGAGCCTTGGTCATCGGTCGAGAGCCCCTGGTCATCGATCGAGAGCCCTTGGCGGCCGGTGAGGCCCGGCGACGGTGGCTGAGGCCCCGGGCCGCACGGGTGCCGCCGGGGGCTCGACAGGGCCGTACGGGCGTCGTACGGGCACCCTGAGGGCCGGAGGTGACGGGTGTGACGGTTGCCCGGGGTCGGCCGGGGGCGTACGGGCGCGTCGTGCCCCGGGGCGCCGGGGCGGACCCGTGATTGTCCGGGACGATGCCGTGCCACATGATGGACCTGAAACCGAGTGATGTTCTGGCGGAGGGTCTCAATGGGCGGTATCCCGCTTCCCGGTGAACTGGGCGAGCGCGCACGCGACATCCTGGCCGGGCGGGTCGCCCCCGTCCCCGCCCGGGACGCCGCCACCGTGGTCGTCCTCCGTGAGGAGGCCGGCGGGCTGGAGGTGTACCTGCTGCGGCGCAAGGCGAGCATGGCCTTCGCCGCGGGGGCCTACGTCTTTCCCGGAGGGTCGGTAGACCCGCGCGACACCGACCAGGTGATCGACTGGGCGGGGCCGCCGCCCGCCGCCTGGGGCGAGATCTTCCGCGCGGACGAGCAGACCGCCAGGGGCCTGGTGTGCGCCGCCGTAAGGGAGACGTTCGAGGAGTCGGGGGTGTTGCTGGCCGGTCCCTCCGCGGACTCCGTCGTGTCCGACACCACCGGCGACGACTGGGAGGCCGACCGGCTCGCCCTGATCGGCAAGACCCTGTCCTTCGCCGACTTCCTCGGCAGGCGCGGCCTGGTCCTCCGCTCCGACCTGCTCCGCCCCTGGGCGCACTGGATCACCCCCGAGGTCGAGACCAGGCGTTTCGACACCCGGTTCTTCGTCGCGGCGCTCCCGGCCGGCCAGCTCACCCGCGACGTCGGCGGCGAGGCCGACCAGGTCGTCTGGGTCCGGCCCGCCGACGCGCTCGCCCAGGGCGCGGCGGGCCAGATCTTCCTGATGCCCCCGACGCACCGCACGCTCACCGAGCTGAGCGCCTACGAGAAGGTGCCCGAGGCGCTCGCGGCCGAGCGTGAGATCGTGACCTTCATGCCGAAGATCGCCGAGGTGGACGGGGAGATGCGCATCGTGCTCGACGACGACTACCGGTTCGGCGTGCGGTGAGCGGGCTGCGGATCCCCCTGGAGGGACCGGACGGGGCCGGTACGGACCACGCGCTCAACCTCCTCGCCCCGAACCCCTCCGAGATGACCCTGGAGGGCACCAACACGTGGGTGATCGGCCCCAGGGAGCCCGGGGGGTTCGGCGAACCCGGGGGACTCCGGGGGCTCGGGGAGCTCGAAGAACTCGGGGAGCTCGGGGAGGAGGTGCTGGTCGTCGACCCGGGACCGGACGACGACGAGCACCTCGCGAGGGTCGCCGGGCACCTGAAGGGGCGCCGGGTCGTCGCGATCCTGCTCACCCACGGCCACCACGACCACAGCGGCGGCGCCGCGAAGTTCGCCGGGCTGGTCGGCGCGCCCGTCAGGGCCCTGGATCCCGCGCACCGGCTGGGTGAGGAGGGCCTCGGCGACGGCGACGTGCTCACGGCAGGGGATCTGGAACTGCACGTCGTGGGCACGCCCGGCCACTCGTTCGACTCGCTCTGCTTCTGGCTGCCGCGGGACAGGGCGATCCTCACCGGTGACACGGTGCTCGGCCGCGGTACCACCATGATCGCCCCGGACGGCGACCTGGCCGACTACCTGCGCTCCCTGGACCTGCTCAGGGCGAGGGCCGAGGCGGTCGGGGCCGAGGCGCTGCTGCCCGGCCACGGCCCGGTGCTGCCCGACCCGATCGGCGCCCTCGACGGCTACATCACGCACCGGCGGCGCAGGCTCGACCAGATCCGGGAGGCCCGGCGGCAGGGGGCGGTGACGCCCGGGGAGATCGTCGAGATCGTCTACGCGGACGTGGACAGGTCGCTCTGGCCCGCCGCCGAGATGTCGGTCCGCGCGCAGCTCGCCTACCTCGACGGGTAGACCCGCCCCCGGGCCGGAGGAACCACCGTCGGAACGGTCCTTTCCCGGCCGGCTCGTCCCCCGGATGTTTTCCGGGCCCCGGGAAGGCGGGTCAGCGCGAGCGGTTGTGCAGCCGCTCCAGGTCCATGATGACCACGGCCTTGGCCTCGATGCGCAGCCAGCCTCGCTGGGCGAAGTCGGCCAGCGCCTTGTTCACGGTCTCCCGCGAGGCGCCGACCAGCTGGGCCAGCTCCTCCTGGGTGAGGTCGTGGTGGACCCGTACGCCGTCGTCGATCCGCTGGCCGAAGCGCTCGGCCAGGTCGAGCAGGGCCTTGGCCACCCGGCCGGGAACGTCGGTGAAGACCAGGTCGGCCAGCACGTCGTTCGTACGGCGCAGGCGCTGGGCCAGGGCCCGCAGCAGGTGGAGGGCGACCTCGGGCCGGCCGGTCAGCCAGGGCCGCAGGTCGTCGTGTCCGAGCCCGGCCAGGAGGACGTCGGTCAGCGCGGTGGCCGACGCCGTACGGGGACGGGGGTCGAACAGGGACAGTTCGCCGAACATCTCGCTCGGACCGAGCACGCTGAGCAGGTTCTCCCGGCCGTCTGGCGAGGTCCGGGAGAGTTTGATCTTGCCTTCGAGCACCACGTAGAGGCGGTCTCCGGTCTCGTTCTCGCTGAAGAGGGTCTGCCCCTTGGACAGTTCCACCTCGGAGATGCTCGTGCGCAGCGCGGCGGCGCTCTCACGGTCGAGCGCGGCGAACAGAGGGGCCTTGCCCAGCACGTCGTCGGAGTTCACAGTGCCTCCTGTTTCACGGCTCACGCAGTCATTGTGACCCATCCCACCGTGCCACTCTCCGGGGGGCCTTGAGCGTAGGCTGTCGGAGTGCTCAGCAACGTCAGCCCCGATGGTGAATCCCAGCTTGCCCTGGTTCGTCGAGCTCGTCGAATGGACCGGATTCTGGTGGAAACCTACCCTGACGCCCACTGTGAGCTCGACTTCCGCGATCCTCTCGAACTGCTGGTCGCGACGATCCTGTCCGCCCAATGTACGGATAAAAGGGTTAATACGGTCACTCCTACCCTTTTTGCAAAATATCCCACAGCGGCAGACTATGCCGGTGCCGACCGGGCCGAGATGGAGGGGATCATCCGGCCCACCGGCTTCTTCCGCGCCAAGACCAACAGCATCATCGGCATGGCCCAGGCCCTGTGCGAGCGCCACGGCGGCGAGGTGCCCGGGAGGCTCAAGGACCTGGTCGCCCTGCCGGGGGTCGGCCGCAAGACGGCCAACGTCGTGCTCGGAAACGCCTTCGGGGTGCCCGGCATCACCGTCGACACCCACTTCCAGCGGCTCACCCACCGCTTCCGCTGGACCTCGGAGACCGATCCGGTGAAGATCGAGCAGGTCGTCGCCAAGATCATCCCGAAGCGCGACTGGACGATGATGTCCCACCGCCTGATCTGGCACGGCCGCCGCGTCTGCCACGCCCGCAAACCGGCCTGCGGCGTCTGCCCGCTCGCCGCGCTCTGTCCCTCGTACGGCATCGGCCCCGTCGATCCGGTCCAGGCCGCCAAGCTGGTGCGGCCGGGCCCCTTCTCGTGATTTCCCGCTGATCGTCGCAGGTGGCCGTCCGGCCGGTGTTCCCGCCTCTCGCGGATCCGCGGACACCGGGAAGCGCGGGGCGGGGCACCGTGTTGCAGAGAACCGGAGGTGTGCCCGTGGAAGAGGTCCCTGGGTGGTTGGAAACGCTGGCGGCGCGGGCCGCGAGGGCACCGGTGTCCCCGATGATGCGCCCTCCGGCGTCCGGGGGGCGGCGGGCCGCGGTGCTGCTGCTCTTCGGCGAGGGGCCGCTCGGCCCCGACGTGCTGCTCATCCAGCGGAGCTCGCGCGGGCGCACGCACGCGGGGCAGCCCGCGTTCCCCGGTGGCGGGGTGGATCCCGAGGACGACGGCCCGATCGGCGCCGCGCTGCGGGAGGCGGGCGAGGAGACCGGCCTCGACCCGGCGGGCGTCCGGGTGCTCGGGACCATGCCCGAGCTGTATTTGAGCCACAGCGACAACCGGGTGACCCCGGTGCTCGGCTGGTGGCACACGCCCTGCGTGGTGCACGCGGCCTCGCCCGACGAGGTGGAGTCGGTGGAGCGGGTCCCGATCCGCGAGCTCGTCGACCCGGCCAACCGGATCAGCCTGCGCCACCCGAGCGGTCACCAGGGACCGGCGTTCCGGGTGCGCGGCCTGCTGGTGTGGGGATTCACCGCGGGAGTGCTCGACGGGGTGCTCGGCCGTTCGGGCTTCGAGCTTCCCTGGGACCGGTCAAGGGTCGAGGACCTCCCGCCCGACGTCCTCAACCTCGCCTCCCGCTGAGACGTCCTCGGCCTCGCGTCCCGTCGAGAGGTCCTCGCTCTCGCGTCCCGTCGAGACGTCCTCGACCTCGCGCCCCGTCGACAGGGCGAGGCCGAGGCGGGCCCAGTCGGCCACGTCCTCGTCGGGATCGAGGGTCAGCCGCCGCAGCGCGGCCAGGCCGGTCGGGTCGGGCGGGCTGCCCATGATGTTCGGCAGCGCGTAGGCGGCCCCGTACCTGATCCGGGGATCGTCGTGCTCGGCGAGGGCGATCACCGACGGCAGCGCGCGGCGGTCCCTGAGGTGGCCGAAGGCGATCAGCACCGAGTAGAGAACCAGGCAGTCCTCCTCGCGGACGGACAGGGCGCGGAGCACCGGCAGCGTCCGGTCGACGAAGCCGAGCCGCCCCAGGATGTCGACCCCGAGCATCCGCTCGGCGGGGGTCCTCCCCGAGCACAGCCTCCGTGCCGCGGTGAAGGTCTCCAGGTCGCCACGTTCCTGTAACTGGGTGATCGCGCGCCAGCGGGCCGCGCCCTCCTGATCCCGTTCCCGCAGTGCGGTCTCGATGAGAGACTCAACGGCCGCGGCCCCCCCGATCATCGCCATCCGGCCACGATAACCGCAGAGACCTCACAGAAGGTGTGCACGCGCGGGGCGGCGGCTGGATACCGTAAGGGAGTGAGCGGTGATCTCCTCGATCTCATCCTGATCGCCCTGATGGTGGCCTTCGCGGTGTCGGGATACCGCCAGGGGTTCATCATCGGTGCCCTGAGCTTTGTCGGTTTTGTCGGTGGCGCGCTGCTGGGCATGTTCGTCGCCCCGCCCATCGCCGAAGCCGTGGTCGACGGTGAGACCGAGCGCGCCCTGCTGGCGATCGTCATCGTCTTCCTCTCCGCCACGGTCGGGCAGTTCGCGTCGTCCACGATCGGCGCGGTGGTCCGCAGCCACGTCACCTGGGAGCCCGCCAAGGTCGTCGACGCGGTCGGCGGCACCTTCGCGAGCGCCTTCTCCGTTCTGATCGTCGCCTGGCTGATCGGCTCGCTGCTGGCCTCGTCGCAGTTCACCCTGATCAGCGAGCAGATCAACAGGTCCCTGCTGCTGAGCACGGTCGACCAGACGCTGCCCAGCGCGGCCAAGGACCTGCAGAAGCCGTTCAAGAACCTCATCGACACCTCCGGCTTCCCCAAGGTGTTCGACGCCATCGGGGGCGGCCAGCTCGTCGACGTCTCGCCGCCCGACCAGAGCGTGGCGAAGGGCAACAGGCAGCTCACCCGGGCTCGCCGGGGCATCGTCAAGGTCCAGGGTGTGGCCACGAGCTGCCGCAAGCACATCGAGGGCACCGGGTTCGTCTACGCCCAGAACAAGATCATGACGAACGCGCACGTGGTCGCCGGGGTCAACCAGGGGCTGCAGGTCACCGACTACCTCAACAAGACCCACCCGGCCAAGGTCGTGCTCTACAACCCCGACCGCGACATCGCCATCCTGCACGTCACCGGGCTCAACATGCCGATCCTGCGCTTCGACGGCACCGCGCAGAAGGGCGACGACGCGATCGTCGCCGGATTCCCGCACGGCCACGGCTACACCATGAACGTCGCCCGCATCCGGGTGCAGCAGAAGGCCAAGGGCTTCAACATCTACGAGCGCAAGACCGTCGTCCGTGACGTGTACGCCATCCGCGGCCTGGTCCGCCAGGGCAACTCGGGCGGCCCGCTGCTCACCCCCGAGGGCAAGGTCTACGGCGTCGTCTTCGCCGCCGCCCTCGACCAGCAGGAGACCGGCTACGTGCTCACCGCCGCCGAGGTCGCGCCGGACGCCGAGGACGGCTCCAGGCTCCTCAACCAGGTCGACACCCAGGAGTGCGACCAGAACTAGCGCAGACCTCCGGGAGCCGCGGCCGGAACCGGCACCGACGCCCGGGGCCCGGGGGCCGGGGGCCGGGGTGGAGTCAGCGCGCGGCCCTTCGGCGGCGAGGGGCGAGGATCACAGGAGGGCCTCGATCCTCGCGATGGCGGTCTCCGCCTCCAGGTCGTCGAGCTCGTGGGCGGTCCTGGCGATCCGCTCGTACGGCATGCCGTAGCCGCTGATCCGGTCGGCGCCCCGCGCGAACAGCGTCGCGGCCCCGCGGCGGTTGCCCCGTTGCAGGTGGGTGAGGCCGACACAGATCTGCGCCAGCCCCTGCCACAGCTCGCGTTCCTCCTCGGGGGAGGTCTTCCAGCGACC
Source organism: Streptosporangium nanhuense (assembly GCF_059358815.1). Lineage (NCBI taxonomy): Bacteria > Bacillati > Actinomycetota > Actinomycetes > Streptosporangiales > Streptosporangiaceae > Streptosporangium > Streptosporangium nanhuense. The sequence continues at coordinate 325,290 of NZ_JCADBG010000003.1, read as the reverse complement.
CTCCAGCACCTCGTGGGCGTGGAACGGCCGCCCCTCGCCGAGCAGGCGGCGCGCTTCGGAGAGGGCCTCCTCGGCGCTCGGCGCGTAGTCGTCGGGGATGCGTTCGACGCCCTCGGCGCCGTGCGGCAGCGGGCGCCCGAACGCGTCGCGGGGACGCTGGTTGCGCGGTCTCCCGTCGGGGTCCCGGTCCCGCCCGTTCACCGGTCGGGCTCCGGGTCGGACAGCCACGCGACGAGCTCGGTGTCGAACTCCTCGGGACGCTCCTCGTGCGGGAAGTGCCCGGCACCCTCGACCAGCCGCCACCGGTAGGGGGCGGCGACGTAACGGCCGGAACCCTGGGCGGTGCGCGGCAGGATGTGCCGGTCGAGCGCGCCGTGCAGCTGCAGGGTCGGCACGTTGATCTGGCTACGCATGGTCCTCGCGTAGCGCCATCCGTCCGGGCGCAGCTGGGAGCGGCCGAACCAGCGGTGGTACTCCAGCGCGCAGTGCGAGACGTTGCGGATGCGGAACGCGTCGCGGTAGGTCCTCGCCACCTCCTCCTCAGGCCAGCCGGGGCCCGACCACTGGTCGAGCAGCCGCCCCACCCTGGCGCCGGAGTTGGCGGTCAGGCGCCGCTCGGGAAGCAGTGGCATCTGGAAGCCCAGCGCGTAGCGGGCCGCCCTGAACTGGCCGAAGGGCTCGGTGAACAGCGTGGTGCGGAGGCGGCGGGGGTGCGGCGCCGAGACCGGGACCAGGCGCAGGACCGCCTTGGGGTCCGTCACCGCCATGGTCCAGGCGAGCAGCCCGCCCCAGTCGTGGCCGACGACGATCGCACCGGTCTCGCCCAGCGCCCGGATCAGCCCGGCCGCGTCGGCGGCCAGGGTGTGCAGGTCGTAGCCCCGCGGAGGCTTGTCACTGGCTCCGTAGCCCCGCAGGTCGACGGCGACGGCGCGGTAGCCCGCCTCGGGGAGCGAGACGAGCTGGTTGCGCCAGCTCCACCAGAACTGCGGGAATCCGTGGAGCAGCAGCACGAGGGGGCCCTTACCGGCCTCCACGACGTGGAAGCGGGTGCCGCCGGCGTGGACGGAGCGGTGGGTCCACGGCCCATCGATCTCGACCAGGGACTCGTCGGGTCTGCTCACTGGCCGGGTCTCGCCGGGTCGCGACGGCCGTCCGCCTGGACGGGGGTGATCGGAGCCGCGCCGGGAGCGGGTTCGGGCTCACCGCTCTTGATGGTCTTGAGCGAGCGCAGTGTCCGCTTCATCCCGGTCAGCCCCTTGAGCCGCCGCATGCCGATGAAGACCAGCAGCCCGGCGGTGAGCAGGTAGAGGACGGTGACGATCAGGAAGGAGGCCCAGGGCCACAGGCCCGCGCCGATCAGGGCGTGGGCGATCGTGAACGAGGCGAGGATCAGGCACAGGTGGGCCATGAACGCCGCGGCGCCGAAGAGCCCCGCCGCCGTGCCGACCCGTTTGGCGTCGAACCTGAACTCGGCCTTGGCCAGTTCGATCTCGGCGCGGACCAGGGTGGATATGTGGTCGCTGGCGGCGGCGACCAGCGCGCCCAGTGACTCCTCCTGTGGTTCCGCGGGCGGGATATGTGTCATGGACGATCTCCTATCGAGGGCCTTTGTCGAACATCATGCTGCGCGTTGAGGCGGTCGCGCACGCACACCCGCAGCGGAATCGTCGCCGGGACCGGCGCCGCGAGCACGCCGGTGGTCATCGCGTACCTGTCATCAAATATCTGCGTCGTCAAGACTTCAGACTTTAGTCCCGTGAGGGAAGGGAGGCGGGGGACTGCACCGGTTTGGTGAGGTCTCGGGTATCCGGTGGTGAGAACCTGCACCGGATACCCGCTGCGGGGGCGGCGGGATGCGGAATCCGCGCGGGATTGCCGGGTCCTTGGCTGGGAGCGTCGGGTCCTCGGCAGGGACCGCCGGGCCCTTGGCAGGGAGCGTCGGGCTCTCGACAGGGACCGTCGGGCTCTCGGGCGAGGCGGTCGGGTCTTTGGGGGGACCTTTGGGTCGCTCGGGTTCCTGGCCGGGATCGTCGGGTTGCTCGGGTCGTTCGGGTTCCTGTCCGGGGCCGTCGGGTCGCTCGGGTTCCTGGCCGGGGCCGTCGCGTTCCCGGGCGGAACGGCGACCGACAGGGCGACTCCTGGCCCCGTGCGGGCGGGAGTTCCTCGTACTCTGCGGCCCTCGGCCCCGGGGAAGACGTCAACGGGCCGGGAGCTACCCCGGCGACGGCCCGGTGAACGTCGCCGAACCGGTGAGAAGGGACTCCCGGGTGGCGAATCTCCGTCATCGGAGGCGGCACCCCGGTCGCCGCGGTCGTTCGTCGAAAAGCCACGGAGGCGCCGCCGAGGGACCGCCGAGGAGCCGGCCTCCGGAGAACCGCCGGATGCCCTTCCCGAGCCCGTGAGCCCGTGAGCCCGTGGGAACGTGCGGGAACTCACGGATTCAGGGAGGGCTTTTCGCGGGGGCTCGAAGTGATCAGGAGGTTCGTCCCCTTCGGGTGGGCCGCGTTTCCGGCCCACCCGGGTGTCCCGGCTCGCTCAGTCTTCGCTCTTGGCGCTGGGCAGCTTCTCCGAGATGAGGTTCATCACCGTGCTGTCGGCCAGGGTGGTGACGTCGCCGACGCTGCGGTTCTCCGCCACGTCGCGCAGGAGACGCCGCATGATCTTGCCGGAGCGGGTCTTGGGCAGCTCGGGGACCACCAGGATCTGGCGCGGCTTCGCGATCGGGCCCAGCGCCTTGGAGACGTGGGCGCGCAGCTCGGCCGCGATGTCCGCGCCCTCCTCGGCGTTGCCGCGCAGGATCACGAACGCCACGATGGCCTGCCCGGTCACCGGGTCGGTCGCGCCCACCACGGCCGCCTCGGCGACCTTCGGGTGGGAGACGAGCGCCGACTCGACCTCGGTGGTGGAGATGTTGTGCCCGGAGACGAGCATGACGTCGTCGACCCGGCCGAGCAGCCAGATGTCGCCGTCCTGGTCCTTCTTGGCGCCGTCGCCCGCGAAGTACATGCCCTCGAAGCGGGACCAGTAGGTGTCGATGTAGCGCTGGTCGTCGCCCCAGATCGTGCGGAGCATCGACGGCCACGGGTCGCGGATCGCGAGGTAGCCGCCACCGCCGTTGCCCACGCTCCGGCCCTGGTCGTCGACCACGTCGGCGGTGATGCCCGGCAGCGGACGCATGGCCGCGCCGGGCTTGCCCTCGGTGACGCCCGGCAGCGGGCTGATCATGACGGCGCCGGTCTCGGTCTGCCACCAGGTGTCGACGACCGGGGTACGGTTGCCGCCGATGTGCTCGCGGTACCAGACGTAGGCCTCGGGGTTGATCGGCTCACCGACACTGCCCAGGATCCGCAGGGACGACATGTCGTACTTGGCGGGGATGTCGTCGCCCCACTTCATGAACGTACGGATGGCCGTCGGGGCCGTGTAGAGCAGCGTGACCCCGTACTTCTGCACGATCTCCCAGAACCGGCCGCGGTGCGGGGTGTCGGGGGTGCCCTCGTAGATGACGCTGGTCGCGCCGTTGGCCAGGGGGCCGTACACGATGTAGGAGTGGCCGGTCACCCAGCCGATGTCGGCGGTGCACCAGTAGACGTCGGTGTCGGGCTTGAGGTCGAACACCGCGTTGTGGGTGTAGGCGGCCTGGGTGAGATAGCCGCCGGTGGTGTGCAGGATGCCCTTGGGCTTACCGGTCGTCCCGCTGGTGTAGAGGATGTAGAGCGGGTCCTCGGCGCCGTTCGGCACCGCCTCGTGGACGTCGGACTGCCGGTCCACGACGTCGTGCCACCAGACGTCCTTGCCGGTCTGCTCGACGTCCTGGCCGGTCCGCCTCACGACGAGGACGTGCTCGATGCCGGGGCACTCCGCGACCGCCTCGTCCACGGTCGGCTTGAGCGCGCTGGGCGCGCCGCGGCGGTAACCGCCGTCGGCGGTGACCACGAGCTTGGCGTCGGCGTCCTTGATCCGGCCGCTGAGCGCGGTGGAGGAGAAACCGCCGAAGACCACCGAGTGGATCGCGCCGATGCGGGCGCAGGCCAGCATCGTGATCGGCAGCTCGGGGATCATCGGCATGTAGATCGCGACCCGGTCGCCCTTGCCGACCCCCAGCTCCTGGAGCGCGTTGGCGGCCTTGGAGACCTCGCGCAGCAGGTCGGAGTAGGTGAGCGTGCGGGTGTCGCCCTCCGGCTCGCCCTCCCAGTGGTAGGCGACCTTGTCACCGCGGCCCGCCTCCACGTGGCGGTCGACGCAGTTGTAGGCGATGTTGAGCTCGCCGCCGACGAACCACTTGGCGAAGGGCGGGTTCCACTCAAGGGTGGTGTCCCAGCGCTTCGACCAGGCCAGGCGTTCGGCCTGCCGCTCCCAGAAGGCGAGGCGGTCCCGCTCGGCCTCCTGGTAGGCGTCGGCGGTCACGTTCGCGGCCGCGGCCAGGTCGGCAGGAGGTGCGAACCGCCGGGTCTCGCTCAGCAGGTTCGACAGCGTCTCCTGGGTCTCACGCGACTCGGAACCAGGGGTCTCCGGGGCCACTACGCACTCCTCACGTACTGCTATCGACTGGTCGTGTCCCACTTCACCAGGCCAGCCGTGTCCGCCACAAGAGGTCTAGACAGGTCTGTACCAATCGGTGATGGAGGACCATATGCATTCAAAACGCCTTAACTCCTGAGGGAAACCACCCCCGAAACGGTGCGTTTTCGACACCGTAAGAACGGAGGTGGCGTTGTTCAACGCGCCCCGGCGACGCGGTGCGCCGGGCGGTGTCATGCGCTCGGTGAACGGTTCCCCGCTGTTTCCCGGGGGCGGCGGTCAGGTGCCGGGCGGGCGGGTCTCCCGGCCGGTTTCCGAAGAAGGGTCTTGACCGGGCCCCCTCAGCCTGGCCGGAGCCTCGCCGGGCGGTCCCGGTAGGGTCAGGCAGCGTGAACGACCCATTGGCTGTCATCGCGGGAATGCCCGGAGTGTCCGAGGCGGTCACCGACGCGCGCAAGGCCGTCGACCGGCTCTACGGGCACCGCGTGCTGCGGCGCAAGAGCCCGGAGGTGTCGGCCAGGTCCGCGCTGCGGGGTGCCCGCGCGTCAGCCGCCCTGGAGGGCGTGGACGTGCCCCTCGACGTCATCCCCGAGGTCACCGATCCCACGGTGCAGGGCGCGCTGCGCGTCTCGGCCGAACTGGGGCGGCTCGGCGCCACCTGGCGGACGGCGCCCCGCCAGGTGCTGGCCAGGCTGCACACGCTCGCCGCCTCGGGACTCGTCGGAGGCGGCGAAGGCGCGGGGGACCTCGGCCGCCCGAGGGCCACCGCCGTGGTCCCCGACCCGCTCGGCCTGGGAGCCGCCCCCGGCCCGCAGGAGGCGGTGGCACGGGTGGACGGGCTGGTCCAGCTGGTGACGGCCTCCTCGAAGGCCCCCGCGCTGGTGCTCGCCGCCGTCGTACACGCGGAACTGGCCGTGCTGCGCCCGTTCGGGACGGCGGACGGGGTGGTCGCGCGGGCGGCGGAGCGGCTGACGCTGGTGGAGTACGGCCTGGACCCGAAGTCGCTGGTGGCCGTCGAGGTGGGCCACCTCGAACTCGGCCCGGCCTACGGGGAGGGGCTGCGGTCGTACCTGAGCGGCACCCCCGACGGCGTCGCCGCGTGGGTGCGGCACTGCGCGTCGGCTGTCGTGCTGGGCGTGCGCGAGGCCACGGCGATCTGCGAGGCCATGCAGCGCGGCTGACCTCGGGCGGGCCACCGGACGGCGACCGACCGCTCCGGAAGCGCTTCGGAAGTGCTCCGAACGCGTTCCGGCGACGAGGACATCCGTGCTCGTCCCTGTCCGGTCACCCGGGTGACCGCTCTCCCGTGCCCATCGAACCGTCGTGTCGTCGCGATTCTGGTCTGTTCGCGTCCTCGCTCGTTCGCGCACGTGAGCGATGGTTGGCTTTGCTTGCGTTTGTAGGGCTGTGACCGACTTCGCTCGTGTCCCTGCGCGACGTTCGGTCACGAATCTGACTACCGAGCGTCATCGATTACGGACATCCCGAGCGGCCGTCCTCACAAACCGACGGCGCCCCTGGTGGGGGGCGCCGTCGCCGACACGTCCCTACCGAGTTACCAAGCGTGCACCTGATAATCGCTGAAGCGGGACAAGCCCGCTACAGCGCGCCTCCCGCGGCTGGCGGCGCGTGGGTACTCGGCGGCCGTGCCCGGACAAGTGGTCCGTGAAACCTTTGTACGTCCGATCCGTGCTGATGGGAACCCCTGGGAGCAAGACCTTTACGGATCGGGGGACATTAATGGACGAACCCTCTCTTATGCCGTTTTACACTCCGGGAGAGTCGGTCGGCATGACGTCCGGCGGACGGTCCGGCACCCCGGCGACGATCACTGGGTGTCACCGTCGCTCCCCTGCGCGTAGGACGTGTCTCGGTGGGGCCGTATCCGGAGACTGGACCGTTACATTAAAAAAAGTGGTGGAAATCAAGGATTACTCCTCGACGAAACTTGAGTTGATCGGGCAGCATGAGGTGGTATCTCCCCAAACCGGAGTAACTGCGCATAGGTTGCAAGGCAATCCCCCTGCCGTGCTCCGGTTGCTGTTGAAAGCTTTCTTCTGAAACGGGACCGGCTCTACCCCCCCAGAGCCGGACCGGTTGGCGACCCCCGCTCTCCCCCCCCGGCGGGGGTCGCCCCTTTTCCCGGCCACCCTCCTTTTCGGCGGCACGCCTTCCCCGCCCCGTTCCGGCCCTGTTTCCGCACGTTCTCGGCATGTTCTCGGCACGTTCTCGGCACGGAGGCCTCCTCGGTACGCGTCCTCTTCGCCTCGCGGGTCCGCACCCTCCTTCCCGCATCGGTGGTCCCCGCGTACGGATGCCACGGCCGCTGGTTTTCCACAGGGCGGACCGTGGGCGGCCGGTTGTCCACAGTGCGGCGTTCGGTGCCCCGAGGTGGGGCGGCCTTCACGGAGAGTGGGGCCCCCGAACCCCAGGGAGGCATCCGTGGACCGCCCGCTGGTCATCACCGAGGACCACGATCTGCTCGACGACCTGCTCCGTGTCGCCGCCGCGGCCGGAGCCGAGCTCGACGTCGCCCACGTGCCCGCGCACGCCCGGCCCTACTGGAACCGCGCTCCGCTGGTCGTCGTCGGTGGCGACGTGGCCGACGCCCTGGCCGCGACCGGTCCACCCTCGCGTCCCCGTGTCTTCCTGGCCACCCATACCTCCGAGGATCCCGACACGTGGCGCAAGTGCGTCGCGGTCGGCGCCCAGGGGGTGCTGGAGCTGCCCGCCGCGGAGCGGCAGCTGGTCGACGAGTTCGCCGACGCCGTCGAGCCGCCCGCGAGACCCGGCTCCGTGGTGTGTGTCGCGGGCGGGCGGGGAGGGGCGGGAGCCAGCGTCCTGGCGGGCTCGCTGGCACTGGCCGCGTCCCGGCAGCGTGTCCGCACGCTCCTCGTCGACGCCGATCCGCTCGGCGGAGGCCTGGACCTCCTGCTCGGGCAGGAGGAGACCGACGGAGCGCGCTGGTCCGACCTGGTCGCCCGTGAGGGCAGGGTCAGCCACACCGCGCTCCAGGCGGCCCTGCCGTCCCTCGCCGGGCTGACGTTGCTCTCCTTCGACCGGGGCCAGGTCGACCCGATCCCGGCCGAGGCGATGCGCTCGGTCCTCGAGGCCGGCCGCAGGGGCTTCGACCTGGTGGTCGTCGACCTGCCGCGCCATCTCGACCAGGCCGCGGTGGAGGCGCTCGGGCGAGCCGTCACGACCCTCCTGGTCGTCACCGCCGACGTGCGTGGCGTGCTCGCCGCCGCCCAGGTGCTCGCCGGGTTGCGCGGGCACACGGGTGAGGTGCGGGCCGTCGTGCGCAGCGGGGTCCTGAACGACGACGTGGTGGCGACCTCGCTCGGCATCCCGCGTGGCGGCAGCCTCCCCGACCAGCCCCGTCTCGCCGCCGTGCTCGATCGGGGAGACGTTCCCCCACTCGGCCGCCGCACCTCTCTCGGCCGGTTCTGCGCCGCGTTCCTGCACGAGCTGTTCGGACCTGACTCGTGAAGCGGGCCGAGAGCGCCGTGACGGTCTCGCCGGAGTTGGTGGAGGCGGTCCGCGTGCGGCTGGCCCGGACAGGCGTCGAGCCCAGCGCCGCGCACGTCACGGCCGCCCTGCGGGCCGAGCGGGCGATGCTCGGCGACGCGGAGATCCTGGCGGTGGCACGGGTCCTGTGCGCCGACCTCATCGGGGCGGGTCCGCTGGAGCCGCTGCTGGCCGAGGCCGAGGTCACCGACGTGCTGGTGAACGGTCCGCGCGAGGTGTGGGTCGACGACGGCGGCGGGCTGCGCCTGACCTCGATCGTCTTCCCGGGCGAAGACGCTCTCCGGCGGCTCGCGCAGCGTCTCGCCTCCGCTGCGGGCAGGCGTCTCGACGACGCGTGTCCGTACGTCGACGCCCGCCTCGCCGGAGGCGTCCGGCTGCACGCCGTCCTTCCGCCCGTGGCGCCCAACGGCACCTGCCTTTCCCTGCGACTCCCGCCCAGGCGCACCTTCACCCTTCCCGACCTGGTCGAAGCGGGCGCGATCAGGGCCGACAGCGTCGCCGTTCTGACCGCAGTCATCAAGTCGAGGCTCGCCTTCCTGGTCACGGGCGGCACGGGTACGGGAAAGACGACCCTCCTCTCCGCCCTGCTCTCCCTGGCCCACCCCGGTGAGAGGCTGCTGCTGGTCGAGGACTCCGCGGAGCTGAGACCGCTTCACCCCCACGTCGTCCGCCTGGAGTCGCGCCCGGCCAACCTTGAGGGCGCGGGTGGTGTCGGCCTGCGCGACCTCGTCCGCCAGGCCCTGCGGATGCGCCCCGACCGGCTTGTCGTCGGAGAGGTCCGAGGGGCCGAGGTGGTCGACCTCCTGAACGCTTTGAACACGGGGCACGAGGGGGGTTGCGGCACCCTGCACGCCAATACCGCGACCGACGTGCCACCCCGCCTGGAAGCACTGGGGTGCGCGGCGGGTCTCAGCCGGGAGGCGGTCCACAGCCAGATCGCCGCAGCCTTGGACGTTGTCATCCATCTGGTCCGCGACCACGCCGACGGCCGTCGCCGGGTCGCCGAGATCTGCCTGATGGTTCGCCGCCCCTCGGGGCTGGTCGAGGCCGAGTCGGCCCTCACCTTCACCCCGGACGGCCGGGCGGTCCCCGGTCCGGGCCTGCCGGCCCTCGTCTCCCTGGCGCCCGGCGTCCACGCCTCACCGGTTCCCCGGCGCGGGTCTCGCGTCTCACCCCATCCGCCGCTGTCATGCGAACCACCGGCGGCATCCCGAGCCGGGGCGCTTTCGCCGGTCACTCCATCCATCGGTGGCTTCCCCTACAGCGACACCCCTCATCGAGGCGTCACCACCTCATCCACCTCAGCGCCTCTCAGCGGCCCGTCCGAGAGGATTCAAGATCCTTCGCGTCGCCCCGCACGTCCGCGAGAGTCCTCTCCCGGCATCGCGGATTCAGGATCGACGATGTCCGCGTCCGGTCCTTACGGGGAGTCCCGGCCGGACGTCCCCGGTCGCCCGAGCTCCGACAAGCCGACGTCACGACCGGTATCGCGGCCGATGTCACGATCGATGTCCCAGTCGGCGTCCCAGCCGATGTCACGATCGATGTCCCAGCCGGCGTCACGGTGGGCGTCGTGATGGCGACCGCCCTGGTCCTCGCCGCTCTGGCGGCGTGGTTGTGGGCGGGAGCCGATCCCGGCACCGCCAGGTTGCGCCGGATGAGACGTCGGAGCCCGGTCGCCTCGGGGTCTCTCCGCGAGAGGTTCACCGCCCGGTCGCGGCCTTCCAAGCGTGTGGACGCCTGGCGAGCCGCGTCGATCGAGCTTTGCCAGGGCCTCGCCGCGGAGCTGGCGGCGGGGCGGACGGCGGGTGAGGCGCTGGCGCGGGCCGTGGAGGCGGCGGGGTTTCCCGATCCCGTCGCCCTGCGCCCGCTGGTCGCGGCCGCGAGAGACGGAGGCGATGTTCCCGCCGCGTTGCTGGCGGTGGCGCCCGAACACGGAGGTGAGGCGTTCCGAGGGCTGGCCGCCTGCTGGAAGGTGAGCGTGACCGCCGGAGCAGGTCTGGCCGTTCTCGTCGATCGTGTCGCCGGTTCCCTGCGAGAGGCCCAGGCCCATCGTCACGACGTCGCCGCCCAGCTCGCCGGTCCCCGGGCCACGGCCCGGCTGCTCGCGGGGCTGCCCGTTCTCGGCCTGCTGATGGCGGCCGGTCTCGGCATGCGCCCGCTGCACTTCCTGTTCGGCAGCCCGGCGGGTGTCGGCTGTCTGATCATCGGCCTCGCGCTCGACACCTGCGGGCTGTGGTGGACCCATCGTCTGGTGACCCGTGCCCAACAGGCGTGATGCCCGCGCTGCCAGGTCCGGGGTCCAAGAATCCGGGTTCTGAGAGCCCGGGTTTTGAGAGTCCGGGGTCCGAGAGTCCGAAGTCCGAGAGCCTGAGGTCCGATGGTTCGAGGTCCGGGAATCCGGGAGGAGAAGAGACAGTGATTGTTCTGCTGGCCGTGGTGCTCGCCGGAATCGCCGCTCGGTTGTGGAGCCCCCGAAGAGAGCCCGCCGACCGGCTCCGTCGCGTGCGGCGCTCACCCCGTCCGGCCAGGTTCCCGGAGACACCGCAGGAGGTCGAAACACCTGCGTTCTCCCTGTCTGTGGGGGCGGCTCGTGATCCCTCCACACGCATGGTTCGCGACGCGCCACCGCGCATGATCCGCGATACGTCCGCGAGCACGGCTCGTGGCACGGCAAAGAGGAGGGAGCGAAGCGCGTTCGGAGGGACGGCCCGTGGACCGGAGGGGAGGAGGCGGCCGGGGCGGGGTGAGGTCGCGGTCGCCCTCGCTGCAGGGCTGGCGGCGTTCCTGGCCGTGGGCGGCCTGCCGGGGGCGGTCGCGGGTGTCGCCGGTTTCGGGATCGCGCTGGCGGTCCTGCGAAGGAGGGAACCCCTCGAACTGCGCGCGGAACGTCGAAGAGTGACGGCGGATCTACCTCTGGCGGCCGATCTCATGGTCGCCTGTCTGCGCGCCGGCCAGCCGATCACCGGAGCCATCGACGTGACGGTGGGGGCGATCGGCGGGCCGTTGGGCGAGAGACTGGCCTGGGTGAGCGGCCAGCTGAGGCTGGGAGCCGCGCCGGAGAGCGCCTGGCGGGCCCTGGCCTCCGAACGTTCGCTCGCCCCTCTGGCGCGGGCCATGGGCCGGGCCGCGCTGAGCGGCGCACCGGTGGCCGATGTCCTCAGCAGGCTTTCCGACGACTCCCGCCGTGCCGCTCGCGCCGCGTCGTCGGCGGCCGCCCAGCGGGTCGGGGTCCAGGCCGTCGCACCCCTGGGGTTGTGTTTTCTGCCGGCCTTCGTCTTTCTGGGAATCATTCCCGTCGTGGCCGGTCTCGCCGGTGAGGTGCTGCTTCCCTGAGTTATCCACAGGGTTTTCCCCGGCAGGGCAGAGTTATCCACAGGATAGTGACGTTCCCTGTGGATAGACCTCCGGATATTTCCCCATCTGGGTCCTGAAACGGCTCTCCTCGCTTGAGGGGGGCCGTTTTGTGCTTTCCGGCGTCATTCTCTGCTTTCTGGGCTGTGGACAACCGGTGGTCTTCCACAGAATGCCGTTCGGGGCGGCGGGGCCGCGGGCGTATGGAGAACCCTGGCGTGACCGATGCCGGACGGTGGGTCCGGTGGAGATCTCCAGGAGGAGCGGATGGCTCGAACCAGTGCTGTTCACGCGCGGCGCGGCTGGTCGCGGTGGTCGCGTGCCCGGTGGGCACTGCTGACCGACGGCGCGCATCGTGACCGAGGCATGTCCACTGCCGAATACGCGGTCGGAACGATAGCCGCCTGTGCTTTCGCCGCTCTCCTTTTCAAGGTGGTGACGAGTTCCGACGTCCAGCAGATGATCACAGCTCTGATCAACCGAGCGCTCACCGTGGCCGGATGATCCTGCCGGCGTCGGTGACCTCCTCGGTGGTCCTCTCCCGCCGGTCGAGAGGTTCGGTGACCGCGGAGACGGCTGCCGCGCTGCCCGCCCTCATGGTCGTGCTGGCGGCAGGGCTGTGGGCCGTGGCCGCGGTCGAGGCGCGGCTGGAGTGTGTGGACGCCGCGCGGGCCGGGGCCCGGGCGGCGTCGCGCGGCGAATCGCTTGAGCGGGTCCGAGGCGGTGTCCTGTCGGCGGCTCCGGCGGGCGCCGTGGTCGCGGTGACCCGGAGCGCGGAAACAGTGCGAGTGGAGGTGTCGGTGAACATCAGGCCCCGCTGGGGGGCCTCGCTCCCGAGCGTGACCGTTCACGCGACCGCCGTGTCCGTCACCGAGCCGGGACTGGAGCGACAGGCCATGGAGGGATAGGCCATGGAGGGACAGGCCATGGAGCGACAGGCTATGGAGCGACAGGCCATGGCTCGTGGCCGGCCTCACGGGGGTTCACCGGCGCAGCCGCCCCCGCCGGCCGTGTCTGTGGCGGCGGCGCGAGTCACGTGTCAATCGGGAGCACGTGTCAATCGGGAGATCGGGAAAACAGGTCATGGATGAGGGGGAGAGGACGTGTCCACGACAAGGCGAGGGATCGGTGCGGGGACGGGCGGAGAGAACGCGCAGCGAGGGTCGGCGACGATCTGGACGGTCGGGCTCATGGCACTGGTCTTCGCGGTCGCGACGGCGGTCGTGTTCGCGGGCCTGGCCAGGGTCGCCCGCCACCGGGCGCAGAGCGCCGCCGACCTGAGCGCGCTCGCCGCAGCCCGGCTGGCCTTCGCGGATCCCGGCCGAGGTTGCGTGAGGGCCTCCTCGCTCGCCGCGGACAACGAGGCCAGGGTCACTCGTTGTTCTCTCGACGATGGCGGCATCGCGGACATCGAGGTGACCATGGAGGTCTCGCTGCCCTTGAAAGGACAGGTGGCGATCACCGCCAGGGCGCGTGCGGGCCCCGTGCACATCGCCGACCCCGGCCCGTGACGGCGAGCTGATGAAAGCGGACGGGAATCGGGCGGGGACTCATCTGAGATCGACGAAACTCAGCCGCCGCGCGAGGGGGGCAGGAGGAGATCGGCGAAGGCGGGCCGCTGTGAGAGGGAAGTCCGGCGGGGATCGGTGGAGCCCGGCGGGGACATGGCAACGACAGAAACGATCGAGGTGACCGTGAAGACCTTTTCCTTTCCCACCGCTCTCTCCTTTGTCTCCCGGCTTCTCTGGCGCTGTTCGTCTTCGGGCGCCGTCCTGTCACCGAGGGCGGCTCGCCCGGGGCATGTCCTGGGCGGCCTGGGGAGGCTCATCGCCCGCTTGTCACGCCCGCGGGTTTTCCGTTCGAGGCTCTCCTCGTTTTCCCGCCCGCGCCTTTTCCACCTGTCACGTCCGCGGTTCGTCCTGGGAGAGCAGGACGGCGAGCAGTCGAAGGGCTCCGGCCTTGTCGAGGGGTTCGTTGCCGTTTCCGCACTTGGGAGATTGGATGCACGAGGGGCAGCCGCGCTCGCACTCGCAGGAGGCGATGGCCTCGCGGGTGGCCGTGAGCCAGTCGCGGGCGCGGGCGTAGCCACGTTCGGCGAAACCGGCGCCGCCCTCGTGGCCGTCGTAGACGAAGACGGTCAGCAGCCCGGTGTCAGGATGGAGTTCTGTGGAGACACCTCCGATGTCCCAGCGGTCGCAGGTCGCGAAGAGCGGCAGCAGGCCGATGGAGGCGTGTTCGGCCGCGTGCGCGGCACCGCCGAGGTCCATGCCCTCCCCGGCCAGAGGGGTGATCGCCGAGGTGGGCAGCGTCCACCAGACGGCGCGGGTCCGCAGCGTGCGCGGGGGCAGGTCGAGGGGCTCGTCCCCCATGAGCTCGCCGCTCTGGGTTCGGCGTTTGAGATAGGCCACCACCTGACTCGTCACCTCGACCGCGCCGAAATGGAGCTCTCCTTGCCCGAGAGGGTGCGAGCGGAGGGACTCGATGACCGAGATGTCGGTGACGTCCCTGGCGAAGGTCGTGTAGTCGGGAGTTCCGGCCTCGACCAGCGCCACCCCCGCCTCCAGATCGAGTTCGGCCACCAGGAACGTCTCTCCCTGGTGGACGTAGACGGCGCCGGTGTGCACGGCCGAGTGGGCCGAGGGTTCGTCCACGGTGCCGAGCAGCCGCCCGGTGGACATCTCGACGACCTGGACGGGCGCGGCACCCGCGCCCCGGATGTCGGCGAGGTCGGTGGCACGTCTCCGGCTGGTCCAGAACCAGCCCGCGGCGCGTTCCCTGAGGAGGCCGTCTCCGACCAGATCCGCGAGCACCTCCTTGGTGGTCGGACCGAAGATCTCCAGTTCGTCGTGGCTCAACGGGATCTCGGCCGCCGCCGCGCACAGGTGTGGCCCCAGCACGTACGGGTTGCCGGGGTCGAGCACGATCGTCTCCACGGGACGGCCGAACAGGGCTTCCGGATGGTGAACGAGATAGGTGTCCAGGGGGTCGTCCCTGGCGATGAGCACCGCCAGCGCGTCCTGTCCGTCCCGCCCGGCCCTCCCGGCCTGCTGCCAGAGGGAGGCGCGGGTTCCCGGCCACCCCGCGATGAGCACGGCGTCCAGGCCGGAGACGTCGACGCCGAGCTCCAGCGCGTTGGTCGTCGCCAGGCCGAGCAGCTCGCCGGAGCGCAGTGCCCTTTCCAGCCCCCTGCGATCCTCGGCCAGGTATCCCGCCCGGTAGGCCGCGACCTTGCCGGGCAGGTCCGCGGGCGCCTCCCCGTCGATGACGAGGTCCTGGAGTTTGGCCCGCGTGGTGAGGGCCACGGTCTCGGCGGCACGGCGGGAGCGGACGAAGGCCAGGGTCCGCACGTCGGACGCGACGAGGTCGGCCAGGAGGTCCGCGCTCTCGGCGGTCGCCGGGCGGCGGACAGGCGCCCCGCCCTCGCCGCGCAGATCGGTCAGGGGTGGTTCCCACAGCGCGAAGGTGGTCGCGCCCCGAGGAGAGGCGTCCGCGGTCACCTCGGCCATCTGGAGGCCTGTCAGGCGCCTCGCGAAGACTCCGGGCTCGCTGGCCGTCGCCGAGGAGAGCAGGAAGGTCGGGCGGGAGCCGTAGCGGGCGCAGATCCGGCGCAGGCGGCGCAGGATCTGCGCGACATGGGAGCCGAACACGCCCCGATAGCCGTGGCACTCGTCCACGATGACCATCCGGAGCCGTCGCCAGAAAAGCGACCACTGAGCGTGACGGGGCAGCAGCCCGCGATGGAGCATGTCCGGGTTGGTGAGGACGTAGTTGGCGTGCTTGCGCACCCATGCCCTCTCCTCGAAGGAGGTGTCGCCGTCGTAGGTGGCGGCCCGGAGCCCGGGAGGGTCGAGCTCGCGCAGCGCGCGGAGCTGGTCGGCGGCCAGCGCCTTGCTGGGCGACAGATAGAGGACCGTGCCGCCGTCGAGCGTCGACGAGAGCGCCGGGACCAGGTAAGAGAGGGATTTTCCCGACGCGGTCCCTGTGGAAATGATCACGTTTTGGCCACGGTGGACCAGGTCCGCGGCCTCGGCCTGATGTGGCCACAGGCCGGAAATACCGTGGTTCGCCCAGCGCGTAACCAGCCGCTGGTCGACCCAGTCCGGCCATCCGGTCTCACCGGCCTGACGTGCGGGAACGCGCTCCACATGGGTCACGCGCCCATGACGTGCGGGAACGTCGAGGAGGCGGCTGAGGGCGGTGCCCGCTCTGAGGGGCGAGGATGAGGGCGTGGTCACTGGTTTCCAGTCTCACATCTGTGGGCAGAGTCGCCGGGAATCGTGATTTCGTATAGACACTGAGCGTACGCATGGTTGAATGCCGCGCGTCGGGGCTTGTCGTCCGGGGGCCACCCGGTCCCAGGAGGGCACGCCCGAATCGGTACTTTCGCAGGCAAGGCGCTGGAGGATCTGTGGATCTGAAGTTGGACCACCATTCCGAGGACCGTCTCACCATCGTTGAGGTCGAGGGTGAGATCGATGTCTACACCGCGCCCAGATTGCGTGAGCTCCTGATCGACCTGGTCAACAAGGGGAATTTCCACCTGCTCGTCAACATGGAGAAGGTCGACTTCCTTGACTCCACGGGCCTTGGTGTCCTGGTCGGCGGGCTCAAGCGAGTTAGGGCGCACGATGGCTCACTGGAGCTTGTCTGCACCCAGGAGCGCATCCTGAAGATTTTCCGGATCACCGGGCTGACAAAGGTCTTCGGGATCTATGCCTCGGTCGACGAGGCCAAGGAAGCTCACGGTCGAGACAAGTAGTCGTGGCTACCGTCGAGCTGACGTTCAGCGCTCTCCCCGCGCATGTGCGGACGGCACGCCTGGTCGCCACGGCTATCGCCAGGCGTACCGGCGTGCAGGAGTCGCTGCTGGACGAGGTAAGGCTCGCTGTCGGTGAGGCATGCTCACGGGCCGTGGAGGCACATCGCCTCCACTGTCCGGGGGAGCCGATCCGGATCGAGCTACGTGATGACTTAGGGCGTTTCGAGGTGACGGTCACCGACTCCGCCCCTAGTGACAGTGACGAGCTGGAGCATGATCGCGCCCTTCTGGGGTTCGACGATCCGTTCGGGCAGCTTCCCGATGACCTGATGGCCGGTTTCGGCATCGCGGTCATCGCGGGGCTGGCCGACGACGTTCAGGTCTACCCGAGCCAGAAGGGCATGTGCATTCGCATGAGCTGGCCGGCGGCGACGAACGGGCTGTCTCCGGTCTGACAAGAAGACTTCGGCGGCCGGGAGTGTCCATGTGGACGCGCCCGGCTTTCGTTGTGAGGGGCACGGGGCACGGGGCCCGGAGCGCGCGGTCCGGGCAGCGGAGTGCGGTCCGGGCAGTGGGATCCATCTGTGACGTCCTGATGAGCACGTCGTCCGGCTCGTTCGCGGCAGGACGCTCAAAGAGCGTTCCACCAAGGGGTACCCGTGTGCCACGAGAGGCGTCTGTGACGTCCACCTGAGGGCTCTTGGCGGTCCACGCGTACGGGTTCCGCCGTCGTGGAGAGTCAGGGGCCAGTGGCAGGTCCGCCGAAGGATCGTTTCCGGTGCTCACGCGACTCTGCCCGGCCGTCAGGCCGAGGAAATCCTAATTTCGGTCCAAACTTAATTTGGATGTTTCTTGTCTGAAATTGGGGGGAAATGGGAATGGGTGGGGCAGGTGTGACGGGTGAAATGACCTCATAAGCAGGTCGGTCGCCGAAGGGTGTCAGCCGTGTCGTCAAATGGGCGAGGGCAGAGGCTTCATATCCGCGTCATCGCTGCGTAGACTCCCGGAACCGGCCAAGGTTTATCCTTCGGAGCGGCCCGCACGCGAGCCGTCCTCCGCGGGGGTCTGCAACTGGAAGCGGCACTGCCAACCATCCCGGACGTGCGCCGCTTCAGCCGCCTAATCTCATCGCAGCGCACTCCGGGCAGGACGTGTTCCCGTCTTGCCAAGGAGAGTCGGATGTCTGTGCTCCATCTCGCCGCTGCAGAGCCAGCGGTATCCCTGAGTGGTCACCACTTCACCATCATCATCGTGGTCGCCGCCGTCGCCCTGCTCGCACTCGCCGTCGCCGGCACCCTGGTGCGTGAGGTGCTGGCCGCCGACCAAGGCACCGAACGTATGCAGAACATCGCGAGAGCGGTCCAGGAAGGGGCTTCCGCGTACCTTACGCGGCAGTTCCGGACGCTCGCGTTGTTCGTCATCCTGATTCCGTTCCTGCTGTATCTCCTACCTGCCGAGACGACCAGCGTAAGAATCGGCAGATCGGCTTTCTTCGTCGTCGGCGCATTGTTCTCCGCGCTGACCGGATTCATCGGCATGTGGCTGGCGGTGCGCGGCAACGTCCGCGTCGCCGCCGCGGCCCGCGCGTCCGGCGAGAAGGTCGCCATGCGGATCGCCTTCCGCACCGGCGGCGTGGCCGGAATGATCACTGTTGGCCTCGGCCTCCTCGGCGCGGCCGTGGTGGTGATCATCTATCAGGGCGACGCCCCGGCCGTGCTGGAGGGCTTCGGCTTCGGCGCCGCGCTGCTCGCCATGTTCATGCGAGTCGGCGGCGGCATCTTCACCAAGGCCGCCGACGTCGGCGCCGACCTGGTCGGCAAGGTCGAGCAGGGCATTCCCGAGGACGACCCGCGCAACGCCGCCACCATCGCCGACAACGTCGGTGACAACGTGGGCGACTGCGCGGGCATGGCCGCCGACCTGTTCGAGTCCTACGCGGTCATGCTGGTCGCCAGCCTGATCCTGGGCCGGGTGGCCTTCGGCGTCGAGGGACTGGTGTTCCCGCTGATCGTGCCCATGATCGGTGTGATCACGGCGATCATCGGCATCTTCGTCACCGCCCCGCGCGCCGGCGACCGCAACGCGATGGCCGCGATCAACCGGGGTTTCTTCATCTCGGCGGCCATCTCGGCGATCCTCGTCGCCGTCGCGGCCTACCTCTACCTGCCGGCCAGCTTCTCCGGGCTGACCAACGTGAGCCCGGAGATCGCCGCGGTCACCTCGGACCCGCGCCTGATCGCGGTCGGGGCGGTGCTCATCGGCCTGGTGCTGGCGAGCGCCATCCAGATCCTCACCGGCTACTTCACCGAGACGAACCGCCGCCCGGTGCGGGACATCGGCGAGAGCTCCCGTACGGGTCCCGCCACGGTCATCCTGTCCGGCATCAGCGTCGGCCTGGAGTCGGCGGTCTACTCCGCGCTGATCATCGGAGCCGCCGTCTACGGGGCCTTCCTGCTGGGCTTCGGCAACGTCACCATCGCGCTGTTCGCCGTGGCGCTGGCGGGCACCGGCCTGCTGACCACGGTCGGCGTGATCGTGTCGATGGACACCTTCGGCCCGGTCTCCGACAACGCCCAGGGCATCGCCGAGATGTCCGGCGACGTCGAGGGCGAGGGCGCACAGGTCCTCACCTCGCTGGACGCCGTCGGCAACACCACCAAGGCGATCACCAAGGGCATCGCGATCGCCACCGCCGTGCTCGCCGCGACCGCGCTGTTCGGCGCGTTCCGTACGGCGGTCGAGACCGAGCTGGTCGGTGCGACGGCGAGCGTGAAACAGGCGCTGGGCTCGTTCAGCTCGTTCAGCCTGAGCGTCGACTCCCCGAACGTGCTGGTCGGTCTGATCATCGGCGCCGCGGTGGTGTTCATGTTCTCCGGCCTGGCGATCATGGCGGTCGGCCGCGCGGCCGGGCGGGTGGTCTTCGAGGTGCGCGAGCAGTTCCGCACCAAGCCGGGGATCATGGCGGGGACGGAGCTGCCCGACTACGGCAGGGTCGTCGACATCTGCACCCGCGACTCGCTGCGGGAGCTGGCCACGCCCGGCCTGCTGGCCGTGCTGACCCCGATCGCCGTCGGTTTCGCCCTCGGGTACGCCCCGCTCGGCGCGTTCCTGGCCGGTGCCATCGCGTGCGGCACGCTCATGGCGGTGTTCCTGGCCAACTCCGGTGGTGCCTGGGACAACGCCAAGAAGCTGGTCGAGGACGGCCACCACGGCGGCAAGGGCTCACCGGCCCACGAGGCCACCATCATCGGTGACACCGTCGGCGACCCGTTCAAGGACACCGCCGGACCGGCGATCAACCCGCTCCTCAAGGTGATGAACCTCGTGGCGCTGCTGATCGCCCCGGCCGTGGTGACCTACGCCGACAGCCCCGCGCTGCGCATCGGCATCACGGTGCTGGCGGTGGGCATCGTCGTCGCCGCGGTCGTCATCTCCAAGCGGCGTTCCGCGAGCATCGCCCCGACGGAGGAGAACAACTCCGACCGGGAGCCGGAGCAGGTCTCCAGCTGAAAAACGTTCGACGAGTTCGACGAGTTCGACGAAGGGGTGCACGGGCCGCGTGCACCCCTTCGGCGTGTGCGGACCACCCCGGTGGGAAACTGGCCGGTATGGAACAGCAGCCCTCCGGAGGCAAGACACTCGTCCTCATCCTGTTGGCGATGGCCGCGGTGTTCGCGGTGATCGTGGGTCTGGCCATGTGGGCGTCGCGATGACGGCGCGCACGCTCGTCGTCCTGCGCCACGCCAAGGCGGTTCACACCTCCGGCCTGGCCGACCGCGAGCGGCCCCTCACCGACGTCGGCGAACGCGACGCCCTCAAGGTCGGCGCGGCCCTCGCGGGCATGGGCCTCACCCCCGACCTGGTGCTCTGCTCGCCGTCGGTACGGACCCGGCGGACCGCGGACCTGGCACTCCCCGGCGCGGACATCGTGATCGAACCGGCCATATACGAGGCCTACCCCGACGAGCTGCTCACGCTGATCCGGCGGAGCGACCCGGAGGTCGGCACGCTGGTCCTGGTCGGTCACAATCCCGGGGTCCAGGAGCTGGTCGCGCAGATCACCACCGTCGACGGCGACGGCGGGTTCCCGCCCGGCTCGTTCGCCGTCATCGAGGTCGACGGCGAGTGGTCCGGCCTCGACACCGGCCGCGGGATCGCCCGCTGGAACCCCAAGAAGCACTGAGACCCGGCACGGTTCCGGAAGGGAAGGCGGCACGAGGGGGGCGATCGGGGGTCGCATGCGAGGGCTCATCGGCGCGCTGCGCGCCGACTTCCGGCTCTCCGGCCGTCCGGCCTGGGGCTACGGCCTGCTGTGCGCGCTGGTCATCTGCCTCCCCCTGACGTTCGGCGTCCTCCTCGGCCACCTCCGGGAGGGCGCCTCGGTCGCCCTGGGCGGCTATCTCACGCTCTTCGGCGACGCCCCGGGGCGGCCGTACGGTGATCGCGTCCGCAGGTTGCTCGTCGCCACGACCACGGTCACGCTCGGTGTCGGTCTCGGTGCGCTCGTCCAGCCCGGTCCCTGGCCGGTCGCCGTCGTGGTGGTCGGCCTGGTCGCGGCGGCGAGCGTCTACTGGCCGACGCTGGGCATCCCCGCGGTGCTCTCCGTGACCCTGGCGTACTTCGCGCTCCCCGGCATGAGCGTGCCGCTTCACCTGGCGGCCACCGCCGCCGGTGGCCTGCTGGCCGTGCTGCTGGTGGTGGCGGTCTGGCCGGTACTGCGTCTTCGGCCGCTGCGCAGGGCCGTGGAGGAGGCCGGTACGGCGCTGGCCGACCTCCTGGCGGCCGGGGGAAGGGCGCCGCTCGCGGACGAGAGCTGGGAGCCGCTGCGCCACCGGGCCGCCACCGCGCTGAAGGACCTGGACGGGGCGCTCTCCCTCTACCGGATCTCCGTGGAGGACGACCGGTCGCCGGAGCGGCTGCCGGACACGCTGACCCGCCTCTTCCAGCAGACGGTCGCGCTGCGCGTGCTGCGCGCGGCGGCCGTGGAGGCCATGGAGGCCGCGGGGCCCGGGGAGGCACGGCAGGCCGCGGGAACGGGCCTCGGGACGGAGTGGGTCCGGGAGCTGGACGAGGCGGTCGGGGTGCTGGCCCGCGCGCTGCGGGAGGCGGTGCTGCTCGGCGGCTCGTCGCGGATCCCGGAGGCGCTGGCCGCCATCGGGCGGTTCGCCGACCGGGTGGACGAGATCCGTGGAACCGCCCGCGCGGGCAGGGCGCCGCTGCCCGCGGCCGTGCTGCTGGGGCAGATCCGCCGGGATGTGGACCGGATCGCGATGGCGGTGCGCTCGGTGGCCCGGCAGGCCGCCGAGAGCGTCGAGGTGGGCCCCCGCCTGCCGAGGTTCGTACGACCCCGCAGGCCGGCGGTCGCGGCCGGGCATCACCCGGTCCGGGTGGGACTGGCGGTGATCACGGCCATGGCGCTGATGGCGCTGGTCCGCGAGCACTACGCGAAGTGGTTCGTGGTGACCGTGACGGTCAGCCTCCGCCCCGCCTACCGCGACACGGTGGAGCGGGTGCTGCTGAGGGTGCTGGGCACGGCCGTGGGCGCGCTGGCCGCCGCGGTGGTGCTGACGGTCGCGCCGGGGCATCTTTACCTGACGCTCTTCATCTCCGTCTTCGCGGCGCTGGGCTTCGCGCTGCGCGGGTCCGGCTACGGATACTGGGCGATCTTCTCCACGCCGCTCTCGCTGACGCTGTCCGACTTCTCCCTGCCGCTCGACTGGGGCGCGGCGGTGGCCAGGGTGGGGCTCACGGTCGCGGGCGGCGCGCTGGCGCTGCTCTTCGCCCGGCTGCTGTGGCCCAGGGGGCACCGGACCCGGCTGACCACCAGGATCGGGGAGATGCTCGACAGCCACGCCGCCCTGGTGCGGTCGCTGATCGACCGTGATCCCGCCCAGGTGAGCGTTCGGGGCTTCGCCGCGGCCGACGCCGAAGGGCGGCTCGCCGACTCCCTGGATCTGCTGGACAAGGAACCGGGCGGCAGCGCGCCGCGGCGGCTCAGGGAGTCGCTGACGGCGGCCAGGCGGCTGCGGGACAACGGGTTCGCGCTGCTGGCGGTGCCGCCGCCCGAGGAGGGGGCGGGGCCCACGGTGACGGTCCTCGATCTCGTCGCCGACCGGCTGGAGAAGGCCGCCGAGGCGGTCAGGACCGAGGAGGCCGGGATCCCGCCCGACGATCTCGACGCGGTGCTCGACGAGATCGGCGCGCACGTGGACGCGCTGGCCGCGAGCCGCCTGGACGAGCTCGCCGAACTGGCCGGGCTGGCCGATCCGCAGGGGGACGCGGCCGACAGGATGACCGGTCTGCGACGGCGCATCAGGCACGCCGCCGCCGCGCAGCCCGCCCTGCGGGGACTGGGCGCCGAGGCCGTACGCCTGGCCGCTCTCACGACCCCGAGAAGCCGGTAGCCCACGCTTCGCGAGGTCGGCGGCATCGCTCCGGGGAGCCGGTGGTTCACCGTCACGCGGCGCCGAGTGGTTCACCGCTTCGAGGCGCCGGTGGCCGTGATCGTCCGAGGCGCCGGTGGTTCACCGCTTCGAGGCGCCGGTGATCATGATCGTCCGCGAGGTCGGTGCGGTCACCGTTCGGCGGTGGTGACACCGTCCTCGGCGTCGGCGTCCTCCACCTCGGCGCGGGGAATGCCGAGCAGGTAGAGGATCGAGTCGAGGTAGGGCACGTTGACCGCGGTGTCGGCGGCGCGGCGGACCACCGGCTTGGCGTTGAACGCGATGCCGAGGCCGGCCGCCGCGATCATGTCCAGGTCGTTGGCGCCGTCGCCGATGGCCACGGTCTGGCTGATCGGGATCCCCGCCTCGCGGGCGAAGCGCTCCAGCGCCCGCGCCTTGCCCGGCCGGTCGACGATCTCGCCGACCACCCGCCCGGTCAGCACGCCGTCGACGACCTCCAGGGTGTTGGCCGCGGAGTAGTCGATCCCGAGGTCGTCCACGAGGGCGTCGGTGAGCTGCGTGAACCCGCCGCTGACGATCGCGAACCGGTAGTCGAGCCGCTTGAGCGTCCGCACCAGCGTCCGGGCGCCGGGAGTCAGGACGAGCTCCTTGCGTACCTTCTCGAAGACCTCCTCCGAGAGGCCCTTCAGCAGCGCGACCCGGCGGCGCAGCGACTCGGCGAAGTCGAGCTCGCCGCGCATCGCCTCCTCGGTGACCCTGGCGACCTCCTCCAGGCAGCCGGCGTGCGCCGCCAGCAGCTCGATCACCTCGGCCTGGATGAGCGTCGAGTCGACGTCCATCACGATCAGGCGCTTGGCCCTGCGGTGCAGGCCGGTCCGCTGCACGGCCACGTCGACCTGCTGGGCGTGCGCCTCGACGGCGAGCTCGGCCCTGAGGGTGTCGGGGTCGGCGCCGGAGAGGGACAGCTCGATGCAGGTGACCGGGTAACTGGACAGGCGCTCGATCCGGTCGATGTTGGCACCGGCCGCGGCGATCCGCCCTGCGATGCCCGCCATGGCGGCGGGCTGCAGCGGCGCGCCGAGCACGGTGACGTTGAGCCGCCCCCTGCGCCGCTTCTCCTTCGGGTCGGAGCCGGTGGACAGCTCCACCTGCAGTCCGAGATCCTCCGCGGTCCGTTCGACGGCGGTCCAGAGGGCGCCGAGGGTGCCGCCGGTGCCGGTCGGCGTGTCGCCCGCGTACGAGACGAGGACGCCGAGGGTGAGCCGGCCGCGGATGACGACCTGCTCCACGTCGGCGACGATGACGGGGAAGCCGGCCAGGACCGAGAAGAGGCGTGAGGTCACGCCCGGTCGGTCGGGGCCGTTCAACGTGATCAGAAGCGTGCGCTGGTTCATCGGTTCCTACGGTACTTGGCTCCGGATCGGACCGTGAATGCGGTTCATCATCCGGACGCCTGGAGTTCGCGGGGCTCTCGGGTCCCATGTCACCTGTGACTGTCTTCATGAACTCATGACGACCCTTCCCATGGAGCCGCGCCTCGCCCGCTACAGCGTCGGGCTGGCCGCTACCGCCGTCGAGATGCGCGAGGCCCAGCGCCTGCGCCACCGGGTCTTCGCCGAGGAGATGGGCGCCAGGCTGGACAGTCCCATCACCGGCCTGGACGTCGATCCCCTCGACGCCTACTGCGATCACCTCCTGGTGAGGTGCGACGACACGGACGAGGTCGTCGGCACCTACCGGCTGCTCGCTCCCCGCAGGGCCGATCGCCTCTACTCCGACTCCGAGTTCGACCTCGGCGCGCTGGCCGGCATCCGGGGGGACATGGTGGAGGCCGGCAGGGCCTGTGTGCATCCCGGTCACCGGGGTGGCGCGGTGCTCGGGCTGATGTGGGCGGGAATCGCCCGCTACATGGCGGCCGGGGGATACGGCTGGCTGGCGGGGTGCTGCTCGGTGCCGGTGGCCGAGGCCGCCGGGATCATGGAACAGGTGCCGCTCTCCCCGCCGGGCTACCGCGTCACGCCGATACGCCCCTGGCAGGAGACCTCCGTACCCCCGCAGCGGGAGGACTTCTCCGCGCCCGCCAAGAGGCCGGGGCGGGCGCTGCCGCCCCTGCTGCGCGGGTACATGCGGCTGGGGGCCTGGGTCTGCGGCCCGCCCGCCCACGACCTCGGCTTCGACACGGCCGACTTCTTCGTACTGCTCTCGATGGCCGAGGCGGACCCCCGGTACCTGCGCCACTTCCTGGGAGCCGCGTCGTGAACCCGTGGATGCCGGTGGCGCCGTGCAGGCCCGCCCTGTGCCTCCTCCCGCCGGGAGTGAGGGCCGCCGGGCCGCGCAGGGCGCTGCGGCTGGCGGCGGTCGCGCTGGTGGTCCTGGCGGGGGCGGTGCTCGCGCTCGCGGCCCGCGGGCTCGGCACGGAGGGCAGGCTCCGGCTGACGAGCGTCTGGTCCCGGCTGGTACTGCGGGCCGTCGGCGTACGGATCGAGGTGCGGCAGGGGTTCGCGTTCATGGCCGGTTCCGTCTCCGGCCCCCGTCCGGTCGCCGACGGGCGGTCCGGGGCGGCTCCGCTGGTCGTGGCCAACCACGTGTCGTGGCTGGACCCGCTCGTCATGGCGGCGGTCCTGCCGTGCCGCCTGCTGGCCAAGCAGGAGGTACGGGTGTGGCCGGTGATCGGCCGGCTGGCGGCGGGTGCGGGCGCGCTGTTCATCGACAGGGACCGGCTCTCCGCGCTGCCCGAGGCCGTCGGCGGTGTGGCCGCCGCGCTCGCGGGCGGTCACCCGGTGGCGGCCTTCCCCGAGGGGACGACCTGGTGCGGGCGCGGGATGGGCTCCTTCAAACCCGCCGTGTTCCAGGCGGCCCTGGACGCCGGGGCCCCGGTCAGGCCGGTGGCGATCAGGTATCTGGAGGGGGAGGACGTCCCGGCCACCGGGCCCGCCTTCGTCGGCGAGGACTCCCTGCCGGCCTCGATCCGCCGCGTGGTGGCCGTCCGGAGACTCACGGTGGAGGTGACGATGCTGCCCGCCGTGTGGGGACGTGACCGCAGGGAGCTGGCCTGGGCCGCCGAGTCGTCCGTCGCATCGGTGCTGGTCGCCGGGGCCGCGCACGGCCTTCCCGTCGCCGCCTGACGGGGGACGGCGAGCGGAGGCCACCGCTGATCGGACGGGCCCCAAGGGCCGGTACGCCGCTTCGGGCGGCGCTCGGACGCGGGCCGTGCCATCGCCGGGGACGGTCCTCGAACCCGGGAGGACGGGGACTCAGGCCGAGCCCAGATAGGTGATGACGGCCGCGACCCGGCGGTGGGTGTCGGGACTGTTCTCCAGGGCCAGCTTCATGAAGATCGAGTTGACGTGCTTCTCGATGGCCGAGACCGACAGGTGCAGGGCGCGGGCGATGCCTCCGTTGGACAGGCCGTGCGCCATCTCCCTGAGCACGTCCAGCTCCCTGGGCGTCAGCTCCGCGGGAGGGGGGCCGCCGCGCACCTCCCGTTTGGCCAGCAGGCCCTCCACCACCTTGGGGTCGATCACCGATCCGCCCCCGGCCACCGACCTGATCGCGCCGAGCAGCTCGTCGATGTCACCGACCCGGTCCTTGAGCAGGTACGCGCGGCCCTCGGTGCCGTCCCTGAACAGGTCCAGGGCGAACATCGCGTCAGAGAACTGGGAGAGCACCACGACGCCGATGTCCCGCGAGGCGGCGCGGATGCGGTGCGCCGCGTCGATCCCCTCCATCCCCGGCCGGACGAGATCGGCCGAGCCCGGCATCCGGATGTCGGTGACCACCACGTCGGGACGCAGCCGCCCGGCGGCGTCGAGCAGCTCGTCCGCGGTGCCCACGGCGGCCACCACCTCGATCTCACCGGAGGTCTCCAGGAGCTTGCGGGTGCCCTCGCGTACCAGGTAGTGGTCCTCGGCCAGGACGACTCTCAGCCCGGTCATCTCTCAGCTCGGTCATGAATCGCGTACCGTCCGAAACTCGCCATGGGGAGATCCTGCCCGGCACACGGGCGCCCCGCATATGAGGTTGCCCGCACTTTCGCCGGGAACGCCTCAGAGCGGGAACGCCTCGGCGCGGGTGCGGTCCGGAGCGGGTGCGGTCCGGAGCGGGACGGCTCGGAAGCGAAGGGTTTTCGCGACAGCCGCACGACACGGGCCCCGCGCCCGCTCGCCCGTCCGAATCACGGCGTAATCGGCCCTGCCGCAGCGCACACGGGCCCCGCGCCCGCCCGCCCGTCCGGCACGGGCCGGGCCGTCGCCGTCGCCGTCGCCGTCGCCGCCGGGGGATTTCCCCGGCGTTGCGAACACCCATCGCTTTCGGTGATCGTTCCTGGCCGGAAGGCGGTCAGGTGAAGCGCGTGACTAGCGGAGGACCCGCGTCTTCACCCGCACGTACTTGACGTCGGTGCCGATGTCGATGCCGTGGATGTCGAGGGTGCTCAACCCGCCCGCAGGGACGTCGATCGAGGCCGAACCGAAATCGGCGGTCGCGGTGCCCCGGGCGCCGTTCTTCAACCAGACCCTGACCTTGAGGGTGGCCGTCCTGCCGGGGTTCAGGGTGTCGAGCAGGCAGCCCACCTCGCGCCCCGAGGCCTCGCAGTACGAGCCGGAGGGCTTGCCGATGATGCGGACCTTGGAGACCTGCGAGGGAAGGTACCCGCCGACGTAGGCGATGTCGGTGTACCACTTGCCGACGTTCTTGATCCTGAGCGTGTAGACGTACGAGTCGCCCGCCCAGGCCCTGCGCGGGTAGGAGACGGTCGTCTTCAGCGGCGCGAGCGGCTGGTCCACGACTCCCTGCGGTGCGGTGAGCGGTGCGGTGATACGGGGGGCCGCGGCGTTCGCGGTCCCGGGGGTGAGCAGCATGCCTCCCGCCAGGGCGATGGCGGCGAAGGCGGTCAGGTGCCGGCGCATTTCTCTACTCCAGTCGGAATTCGGTGATCCCCGTTGTCTGCCGCGCTCAGCATGCGGGGCCCGACTTGGAAAACCCTTGTGACTGACTGGCCGGCTAACCGGCGATCAGGTGAACGTCGCCGAACTCGTGCCAGAGGTAGCCCTCTTCGAGCGCCTCCGCGTACGACCGCGAGAGCAGGTCGCGGCCGGCGATCGCCGACAGCATCAGCAGGTGGCTGGAGCGCGGCTCGTGCAGCCCGGTGATCAGGCCGTTCACCGCCCTCACCCCGGCCTCGGGGGTGACGATGTGCGAGGTCCAGCCGTCCGCGGCGCGGACCCGGCCGGTGGCCAGCGCGGCCGTCTCCAGCGCCCGGACCACGGTCGTGCCGACCGCGATCACCCGGCCGCCGGACTCGCGCGCGAGCTCCACCTGCCGCGCGGTGGCCTCGGGCACCTCGAACCGCTCCGGGTAGGGCGGCTCGTCCTTCTCGGGGGACGCCACCCCCGTGTGCAGGGTGATCGGCGCGATCCCGACCCCGCGCGACACCAGGGAGGTCACCAGCCCGGTGGTGAAAGGCCGCCCCGCGCTGGGCATCTCCGCACTGCCAGGCCGGACCCCGAAAACGGTCTGGTAGTCGGCCAGCGGCCAGTCCCTGTCGACGTAGGAGTAGCGGATCGGCACGCCGTACCGGCGCAGGTAGCCCGTGACCTCGCGGTCCAGGCTCGCCCGCCACAGGCGCGGCGTCTCGCGCCCCAGCAGCCGCAGCGTCGCACCGCCCGGCAGCGGCAGCCACTCCCCGTCCGCGCCGCCCCCGTAGGGCTCACCGGCCGCCTCCACGTTCTCGGGGATTTCGGGAGCCCGTCGCCGCCGGAGCTCGACCAGCCACGTCCCGTCCTCCCGCTCGGTGGAGAAGTGCACCGCGAGCCGGTCGAGCCGGACGGCGGCGGGGAGCGTGCCGGAGTTGTTGACCACCAGCAGGTCGCCGGGGCCGAGCAGGCCGGGAAGCTCGGCGAACGTGTGGTGGCCCACCTCTCCGGTGCTCCGGTCCGAGACCAGCAGGCGCACCCCGTCGCGGGCCAGCCCCCGGGCCTCCGGCGGCTCGTGCGCCTCCAGCTCGCCGGGGAGCACGAAGTCCGCCGCCATGGCGTCCGCCACGAGCCCGTTCAGGACCCGTCCTCGCCCGCTCATTCGTGCCTCACCCGGCCGCTGTCCGGGCGGTCGGCGATCAGCCGCCGCAGGGTGGGGACGACGGTCTCAGGGCCCGGGGCCTGCGCCGCCTCCCCGGCGCCGACCGCGTCGGCGAGCATGGCGGTGGACATCTCGCCCGGATCTACCCACCAGACCGCGACGTCCGGCTCCTCGACGGACAGCACGTGGGAGAGCTGCTCCAGGGCCGCCTTGGTCGCGCCGTACCCGCCCCAGCCCTCGTAGGCCTCCACCGCCGCGTCGGAGGAGATGTTCACGATCGCGCCGCGCCGCTCCCTGAGCCCGCGCAGGTTCGCCTGGATCAGCGCCAGCGGGGCCAGCACGTTGGTCCGGAACAGCTCCTCAAGCGTGTCGGCCGGGTATCCGGCCAGCGGTGGCAGCGGGACCGTGCCCAGCCCCGACGCGTTGTTGACCAGCAGGTCCAGCCCACCGTGTTCCCGTACGGCCAGCGTCAGCCGGTCCCGGTGGGCGGGGTCGGCGACGTCTCCGGCCAGGGCGACGGCGCCCAGCTCGTCCGCGGCGGAGCGCAGCGCGTCCTCGCCCCGCGCGGTGAGGACGAGCCGCCAGCCGTCGGCGGCGAGGGAGCGGGCCAGTGCCAGGCCGAGGCCGCGGGAGGCACCGGTGATGAGTGCGGTCTTCGTCATGCCTCGACGCTAGGAGCCGCCCGCCCGCCGCACATCGGCCGCCGGACCGGGCCCGGGGTGGGCTGATGGGCCTAGGACCGATGGCGTACGCGGCGGACGTCGGCCGCCGCCTAGAGTCGGTTCGTGAGCCCTGAGAGCGAGGAGAGCGAGGACCGGGACGCCGTGCTGCACGCGGTGAGCTCCGCCGTCCTCGCGGTGACCAGGCACCTGTCGGTCCGGGAGGTGCTCCAGGTCATCGTGCGGTCGGCGCGGCGGTTGCTGGACGCCCGCTACGCCGCGCTGGGCGTGCCCGACGACCAGGGGGCGTTCGCCGAGTTCGTCGCCGAGGGCATCTCCGACGAGCAGTGGGACGAGATCGGGCCGATGCCCCGCCAGCACGGCATGCTCGGCGCCATGCTGCGCGAGGGCGCGCCGGTCCGGCTGCCCGACATCCGCAAGGACTCCAGGTTCGAGTACTGGCCGCGCGCCCATCCGGTGCTCAAGGACTTCCTCGGGGTGCCGATCCTCGACGGGGACGAGGTGCTCGGCATCATCTTCCTGTCGAACAAGCGGGCCCCCGGCGGCTTCACCGAGGGCGACCAGCGGCTGCTCGTCATGTTCGCCGCGCACGCCGCGATCGCCCTCACCAACGCCCGCCTGTACGAGCGGGGCCGGGAGCTCACGCTGATCGAGGAGCGCACCCGGATGGCCAGGGAGCTGCACGACGCGGTGACCCAGAAGCTGTTCTCGCTGCGCCTTACCGCGCAGGCCGCGGCGTCCCTGGTCGTCGGCGATCCCGTACGGGCGCTGCGGGAGCTCGACCGGGTGGAGCGGCTGGCGGGAGAGGCGCTGGCCGAGCTGCGCGCGGTGATCGTGGAGCTCCGCCCGGCCGAGCTCGACCGGCACGGCCTGGCCGAGACGCTCCGCAAGCACGTCCGCCTGCTCGACCGGCTCCATCCGGCCTCGTTCTCGTTCGAGGAGTCCCCGGTGTGCGAGCTCGAACCGGAGGTCGAGGTGGCCGTCCTCCGGGTGGCCCAGGAGGCGCTGCACAACGCCTCCAGGCACTCGGCGGCACGCGCGGTCGAGGTCCGGCTGGGCTGCGAGGGCGGGCGCGTGTTCCTTGAGGTGAGCGACGACGGGGCCGGGTTCGACGTGACCGCGGCGGCGGGACGGGGGCTGGGCATCGCCTCGATGGGCGACAGGGCGGAGTCCGTCGGCGGGAGCGCGAGGGTGAGTTCGGAGCCCGGGCGGGGCACGCTCGTCCGGATGGAGGTGCCGGGATGATCCGTGGTACGGGGTGGTACGAGGAAGGGGATCGCGTGATCCGCGGGCCGGAGGAGAGGCCGTGGGGCCCGCCGCCGGTGGTCCGGACGGAGATGACCGGGTGATCCGCGTCCTGATCGCCGACGACCACCCGGTCGTCCGGCAGGGCCTTCGCACCTTCCTGAGCCTGCAGGAGGACCTCGACGTGGTCGGCGAGGCCGCCGACGGCGCCGAGGCGGTCGCCCTGGTCGGGTCGCTCGCCCCCGACGTGCTGCTGCTCGACCTGAGGATGCCGGTCCTCGACGGGCTCGGCGCGCTGCTCCTGCTGGGAGAGCGGGGGCTGTCGCCGAGGGTGCTCGTGCTGACCTCGGTCAGCGACAGGGGTGACGTGGCCCCGGCTATGCGGGCGGGCGCGGCGGGATTCCTCTACAAGGACGTGGAGCCGGCCGCGCTCGTGCAGGCGATCCGGGCGGTGCACGGGGGCCAGGTGCTGCTCGCTCCCGAGGCCGCCGAGGCGATGCTGTCGGGTCCCGGACCCGTCCCGGCCGTGCGGGAGGGCGGGCGCGAGGGCGGTGCCGAGGGCAGGCCGGTGGCGGCGCTGACCGACCGGGAGCGCGAGGTGCTCGCGCTGATCGCGTCGGGCCGCTCCAACCGGGAGATCGCCAGGCAGCTCGCGGTGGCGGAGAAGACGGTGAAGACCCACGTCTCCAACGTGCTGATGAAACTGGGCGTGCAGGACAGGACCCAGGCCGCCCTCTACGCGGTGCGGAACGGCCTGGCCTGACGGTTGACAGGGCCTCTGACGGTGACAGGGCCTTTGACGATGGCAGGGCCTTTGACGGTGACAGGGCCTCTGATCGGGCGGGCGCTCCCGGAGACCGTCTCGGTGGTGCCCCGGACGGCGGGGCCGGTGCCGCCCCCGATGCCTCCCGGAGGCGCTCAGGTGCCCGGGGCGGTCCTCCGCCCGTCGTCGACCCCTTCGCCTTCCCGGCCGGGCCCGCGCGCCACCCCGGCAGCCTGACGCCCGTGGACCGGCGGCCCGCGCCGTCGTCCCCCGGCCGTCCCGGTGGGCGGGGACCGTGCCGTCAGGCCCTGGAGGCCGGCCTTCGCCAGGTGACCCGCTCCATGTCACGCGCCCGGACCGTCAAGACCGTCAGACCAGTTCGGTGATGGCGTGGTGGGCGACCACCCGGGCCCGGCGCACCGCGCGGTCGAGCTCGCGCAGGGCCTCGCCGCGTACGGCGATCTGGCCCGAGGTGAGCCCGCGGTCGTCGGCGACCCGGAGGACCGCGGCGAGGCGGGCGGCCAGGGCGGCGACCCGGTGCGCCCTGGCGGGGTAGCCGGGAGCCAGGCCGTCGTCCACGATCTCCAGCCGCCGATGTCCCTGGGCCGGGCCCTCCACGCCGAGCAGGGCGTCGGTGGCCACGCGCATGGCGCGGGTCAGCTCGTGCTCGGCCTCGGCGAGGGAGGGCAGGTCGGGGGCGGTGGTACGGGCCTCCAGCACGGTCCAGCGGACCCCGGCGTACGATGACCCGCGGCGGTCGTTTACCGGGATCAGGCCGACGCATCTGCCGGGAAGCACGGCTGTCGCCGCCTGCCCGGCCTCGATGGCCGCGGAGTTGAAGGGGGGCGGTCCGGTGAGCCCGAGTGGGTCGCCCGCGATGGGGAGGGCCAGTCGAAGCGACTTCATGCCCTCGATCCGCAGGTCGGCGAGGAAACCGCGGAGGGGGAGGTCGCCGGTCTCACCGGCGACGAGTTGGGGGCCTGCCTGCCGTTCCACGCGGTCGGCGGCCTCGTCGAGGCCGACCTGTCCGGCGAGCCAGGCATTGCCCCAGCAGACCAGGGTGGCCGAGATCGGTGAATCAGGGTGCACCGATCCACGATATGCGCTTGTCCTGCAATAGGTTTTGTTCCAGCGATTCACAAGGAGGCATAAGGGATGGGCGGTCAAGTGCTTCGGCTACAGGACGTCACCGTCCGCAGGGACGGAGCGGCCCTGCTGCGGGAGATCGACTGGACCGTTCACGAGGACGAGCGGTGGGTCGTCATCGGTCCCAACGGCGCGGGAAAGACGACGTTGCTGCAGGTGGTCGGGGCGATGCTGTTCCCCACCGAGGGCATCGTGGAGATCCTGGGCGAGCGGCTCGGCCAGAGTGACGTCTTCGAGCTCCGGCCCCGCATCGGGCTCGCGAGCGCCGCGCTGGCGGAGAAGGTGCCGCCGGACGAGAAGGTCATCGACCTGGTGCTCACGGCCTCGTACGCCATCCTCGGCCGCTGGACGGAGGAGTACGACTCCCACGACGTCACGCGCGCCGTCGAGCTGATCGACCAGCTCGGCTGCGCCCACCTGATCCGGCGCCGGTTCAACACGCTGTCGGAGGGGGAGCGCAAGCGGGTCCAGATCGCCCGCGCGCTCATGCCGAACCCGGAGCTGCTGCTGCTGGACGAGCCCGCCGCCGGCCTTGACCTGGGCGGGCGCGAGGACCTGGTCCGCCGCCTGGCGACGTTCGCGCACGACCCGAACGCGCCGACCATGGTGCTGGTCACCCACCACGTGGAGGAGGTGCCCAGCGGGTTCACCCACGCGCTGCTGCTGCGGCACGGCTCCGTGGTGGCCCAGGGCCCGATCGACCAGGTGATGACCGCGGAGAACCTGTCGCGCACCTTCAGCGTCCCGCTCACCCTGGATCGGGGGCGTGACGGCCGCTGGTACGCACGGGCGCACCAGCTCTGAGGGCACACCGCTCCTGAGGGGGCGCCGGCTTCAAGGGCGGACCGGCAGGTTCGAACGGCCGCCGGTTCCGAGACGGCCCCAAGGCGATTCCACGGCGGTTCCAAGACTGTTTCGGCCGTTCAAAGGCCGGTGAGGGGAAAAGCAAATATCCTGCCGGGTCAAGAGTTCCACGTGACTCGACCGCCCGGGATGGTTCATGGAATCGCTTGTCGCCGCACTCGTCGTCATGGTCGTGGCGGTGTTCGCCGCCTACCGGACGATTCGTGTCGTGCCGCAGGCCACGGCGGGCGTCGTGGAGCGGTTCGGGCGCTACCACAGGACGCTCGCCCCCGGCCCGAACCTCGTGGTGCCGTTCATCGACCGGATCAAGGACACGGTCGACCTCCGCGAGCAGGTCGTCGCCTTCCCGCCGCAGGCGGTCGTCACCTCCGACAACCTCGTCGTCTCCGTCGACACGACCGTCTCCTTCCGGGTGGTCGACGCCCGCGCGGCGACCTATGAGATCACCAACTTCCTGATCGCCATGGAGCGGCTCACCATGACCACGCTGCGCGACGTGGTCGGCGGGATGAGCGTGGAACGCGCGCTGGCCTCCCGCGAGGAGATCGGGGCCGAGCTGCGCGAGGCGCTCGAAGCCGTCACGGGCGCGTGGGGTCTCCGCGTCGGCAGGGCCGAGCTCACGGCGATCGACCCGCCCGTCTCCGTCCAGGAGTCCATGGAGAGATACGCCCGCGCCGAGCGCGACAGGCGGGCCGCGGTGCTCGCGGCCGAGGGGCGGAAGCAGGCGGACGTCCTCGCGGCCGAGGGCCTGCGGCAGGCGGCCGTGCTGAGGGCACGCGGTGAGGCGGAGGCCACGGTGCTCAGGGCGCGGGCCGACGCCGAGGCCAGGGCGACGCGGGCCAGGGGGGAGGCCGACGCGATCGGCCTGCTCTTCCGCGCCGTCCACGAGGGCGGGTCCGGCTCGGAGCCTCTCGCCCACGAGTACCTGCGGGCACTCCGTGAGATCGCCAAGGGGGACGAGGGCAAGCCGCCGGTCGTCTCGCCGGACCTGAGACGGGCCCTCGAAAGCCCGGCGGACCTTTTCCCGGCGAAGCCGGTGAAGGACGAGCCCCCGGACGCGGAAGGGTTCCCCGACACGGAAAAGTTCCCCGACACGGAAGGGTTCCCGGTCAGGGAGGAGCCCTCGGTCACGGACGGGCCCCGGGTGAGGCCGGTGAAGGACGAGCCCTCGGGCAAGGACGGGTCCGGGGCGGAGCACGCGCCCCCCGGCAAGGACGGGTCCGGGGCGAAGCACGAGTCCCCCGGCAAGGACGGGTCCCGCTGAAAGACGAGTTCCCGGCCATGGACGGGTCCCCGGTCAGGGATACTCCCGTCAAGGACGTCAAGGACACCCCGCCACCGGACAACCGCCGCTTCCCTCCTAACATCCGGTGAGTGCCGTGCACCTGTCATGGGCGCGAGCCTTACCAGTGAGGGGAAGTGCATGACGCCGTGGGAGGCGGTCGCGATCTTCGTGGCCGGAATCGGGGCCGGAGGCATCAACGCCGTCGTCGGTTCCGGGTCTCTGATCACGTTCCCGACGATGGTCGCGCTGGGCATGCCCCCGGTCGTCGCCAACGTCTCCAACACCGTCGGCCTGGTCCCCGGTTCGCTGACGGGCGCGTTCGGCTACCGGGTGGAGCTGAGGGGGCAGTTCCGGCGGCTGGTCAGGCTGGCGATCCCCGCGGTGGTCGGCGCGGTGGCCGGTGGGGTGCTCCTGCTCTACCTTCCCCCGGAGACGTTCAACATCGTCGTGCCCGTCCTGATCGGCGTGGCGTGCGTGCTGGTGGTGATCCAGCCGAGGCTCAACAAATGGCTGGGTGCCCGGAGGGAGCACGCCCACCCGCACGGTGGCCCCTGGCTCCTGGTCGGCGTGTTCGCCTGCGGAATCTACGGCGGCTACTTCGGCGCGGCCCAGGGCGTGCTGCTCATCGGCCTGATGGGCACTCTCCTCGACGACGGCCTGCAGCGGCTCAACGCGGCCAAGAACGTGCTCGCGCTGCTGGTCAACGCGGCCGCCGCGCTGCTGTTCATCGTGATCGCGGAGGTCGACTGGCCGGCGGCCCTGATGGTGGCGCTGGGCGCCGCCATCGGCGGCTTCTTCGGCGCGAAGATCGGCAGGAGACTGCCCGCCCCGGTGCTGCGCTGGCTCATCGTCTGCATCGGGATAGTGGCGATAGTCAAACTGGTGTACGGGTGAACCTGCTCCATAACGGGTACCTATATAGGTATGAAAGGTGACAAAGTCGAGGTTGTCATCGACGCAGGAGACAGTTCCCGTACCTACGAGGTCAGCGCCACCAGAGCGGGGCGTCGCGTTGAGGTTGCCAACGCCCGAGGCGGCGTCGTCGAGGTGAGCGAGGTCACCCGGAGCGGAACGGCCGTGCGCACCGCCCGTTTCATGTCCAGCCGTATTCTCGCTCTGGTCGAACACCCCGCCGACGGCAAGCCGACATAGGCCGGGCCGGCGGCGGGCCGGTTCTCGTCACGCCCGGGTGGGACGTACCTGTCACGCCTGGGCGGGGCGCAGGGGCCGTGTGGTGCCGTGTCGTGCTGTGCCCGGGGAAGCCCGGACAGACGTCGGCTCACCCCGCGCGAGGCTCCGGCCAAGGGCTCCCCACGGCGAAGGACCCCGCGAAGGTTTCCCGCCATGCGGGTTCCCGCCGGAAGCCGTGAAAGCTGTGAAAGCCGTGGAGACCCCCGCCAAAGGGCTCCCCACGGCATCCGGTCACATCTGCGCGGGCCGGACCTGGAGCACCCCGTCGCGGCGGACCCGGGTCTCGAAGGACGGCTGGGGGGCGGTGGCCGGGCCGTGCACGACGGCCCCGTCGGAGAGCCTGAAGGTGCTCCCGTGCCACGGGCAGACCACGCAGGCGGTGCCCTCCTCGGAGATCAGGCGCCCCTGGTGGAGCGGGCCCGCCAGATGGGCGCACTGGTCGGCGAGCACCGTGACCCCGGCGCCCACGCGCAGCACGAACAGGTCGATGTAGCCGAGCCGTCGCGTCACCGGGCGCCCGTCGGGCAGGTCACCGAGCTCGCACAGGTCGTGCCAGCCCAGCGGGACCAGATGGGCGACGGACTCGGCGTGGTTGGCCCCGGCCGCCTGCCGGTAGGCCAGGTGGCCGCCGAGGTAGCCGCCCACGCTCGCGGCACCCAGACCGGCGAACGACAGCATCCGCCCGGCCCGGTCACGCCCGGCCAGCCTCAACACCAGCGAACCGGTGTAGAGCCCCAGGGCGGTCAGGTTGGCGATCGCGTGCACGAACCCCACCCGCTGCTGCTCGCGGTGGAGGGCGGACCAGTCGGTGACGCCCGCCGCCACCGCGGGCATCGCGGTGGCGAGCCCGCCGGCGACCAGCACCCGTGAGGCCCGTGGATCGTAGCGGGTCACGTCCAGCACCGCCGTCGCCGCCCAGAGCCCCAGGCTGAGGTTGGCGAGCGGCGGGTGAAGCGGTTTGCCGGTCGGCACCCCGTGCAGCAGGTCCCGTAGCGGCCCGGGACCGATCCGCTGACGTACGGCCTTGGCGAGTATGCGGATCGGCCTGTCGGCCCTGGGTGAGCGCTCGATACGATCGGTGAGCTCGACCCCGGGCACCAGACGTCTGAAGGTCCGGCGTCCTGTTTTGACGGTTTCCTTCACCATCGCCCCTTTCTCGACCCATAGGGACCTACCCGAGAACGGCGTTATGCACGCGCCAAATGCCCCCGGCTGACGGACAGGGCGATGATCTCGGTGGCGTAGGCGCCCAGTGTCGCCGATCCCTCCTCGATGATCTTCACCTTTTCCAGCACCTGCTCGGCGGTCACCTTGTACAGCGACCAGGTGCCGCCCTCGTTGTGATGGTTCGCCATGATGGGCGCGATCCGGTCGAGGGCCTTGGCGAACCTGGCCTCAGGCGTCTTGCGTTCCTCGAACTCGTCCCAGAGCTCGCGCAACCGCTCGGCCTGGTCGCAGGGGAGCAGCCCGAAGATCCGGTCGGCGGCCTTGCGCTCGATGGCCGGCTGGGCCTCGACGGCCGAGGCGTCGTAGATGAACGTGTCTCCCGCGTCGATCTCGACGATGTCGTGGACGAGCAGCATCGCGACGACCCTGTCGAGGTCGGTGCCCGGTGGTGCGTGTTCGGCCAAGACCATCGCCAGCATGCCCACGTACCAGGAGTGCTCGGCGTCGTTCTCCCGCCGCGACCCGTCCATGAGGGTGTTGCGGCGGACGATGCGTCTGAGCTTGTCGATCTCCATGGCGAAGGTGAGCTGAGCGTGCAGACGGTCCAGTGCTGGAGGGGTGGTCACGCGCGCAAGCCTAATGCGCGTCGATCCCGCTTTTCCGAGCGATCATGGGATCACGCCCGGCCGAGGGTGACCGGAACCCCGTTGAACACGGCGTTTCCCGAGGGCGCGTCCACGACGGAATCGTCTGTCAGCGTGTTCGCGTTGACTCCCGCGTGCTTGGCGGCCACCGGCTGCGAGGTGCCCGAGTGCCCCCACCCGTGGGGCAGGCTCACCACTCCCGGCATGATCGTGTCGGTCGGCTCCAGCGGCACGACCAGCTCGCCCGCGGCCGAGCGCACCACGGCGCGCTCGCCCAGCCCGAGCCTGTTCACGTCGTCCGGGTTGATCTGCAGGGTGCACCGGTTGGTCCCGCCGACCAGCGGTTCCACGTTGTGCAGCCAGCTGTTGTTGGACCGCAGGTGGCGCCGTCCGATCAGCACGATCTCCGCGGGCGGGACGGCCAGCCGCCCGCGCAGCCGCGCGGCGTCCTCGACCAGCCGCGCCGGTGCCAGCTCCACCCGCCCCGAGGCCGTACGGATGATCTCCCCCAGCCGGGGCTCCAGCGGGCCCAGGTCGATGCCGTGCGGGTTCGCCAGCAGGGTGGCCAGGGAGAGCCCGTACGGGCCGAGCCTGAGCATGGCGTCCAGCCGCCTCTCGGCCCCGCTGTCGCCGTCCAGGGAGGCGCGCAGCTCGGCCGGGTCCACGCCCTCCACCGGAGAGCCGGGCGTCTCGACGGCCCTGCGGAGCATCCGGTCGAGGATCAGCTCGTCGAGCGCGGCCGGATCGGCGTCCGCGCCCTGCCCCGAGGCGATCATCGTCAGCCGCGCCATGATCTCGGCCTCCGAGGGGCGCCCCGGCTCCAGCGGCAGGGCCGGCGGGGAGAACCTCGCGTAGTTGCGGACCGCGAAGGCCAGCAGCGACAGGTCGTAGTGCGGCGACTGCGTCACGCGCGGCGGCGGCAGGATGACGTTCGCGTGCCGGGTGGTCTCGTTCAGGTACGGGTCCACGCAGACCATGAACTCCAGGTCGCGGAAGGCCCGGTCCAGCCGGGGCCCGCCCGGAGCCGACAGCACCGGGTTGCCGGCCACCGTGACCAGCCCCCTGACCTGCCCCTCACCCGGTGTCTCGATCTCGTCGGCGAGGGTGGCCACCGGGATCTCGCCGTTCGCCTCCGGCAGCCCCCGGACGCGGCTGTGCCAGCGTCCCGTGGTGTACGGCTTGCTCCGGCGGCCGTTCTCCACGGCGGGCTTGGCGAACATGACCCCGCCGGGACGGTCGAAGTTGCCGGTCAGGACGTTGACGACGTCGACCAGCCACTGCGCGACGGTGCCGAACTCGGCGGTACAGGTGCCGATGCGGGCGTAGACGGCGGCCGTCGGGGCCGCGGCCAGCTCGCGCGCCAGCCGTACGATCTCCCCGGCGGGCACCCCGCACATCGGGGCCACGACCTCGGGGGCGAAGTCCCGCGCCAGCCGCCTCACCTCGTCCAGCCCGTTGACCCCGACCCCGCCGATGCCGGCGTCGATGTCGGCACCGATCGAGGTGAGGTCCTCGGCGAGGAGGGTGTGGACGATGCCGAACAACAGGTAGGCGTCCGTACCCGGCCGGACGAACAGGTGCTCGTCGGCGAGGGCGGCGGTGCGGGTGCGGCGCGGGTCGACGACCACGAGCTTGCCGCCGCGCCCGCGCAGCGCCTTGAGGCGGCCGGGGAAGTCGGGGGCGGTGCAGAGCGAGCCGTTGGACTCCAGCGGGTTGGCGCCGAGCATCAGCAGGTAGTCGGTGCGGTCCAGGTCGGGCACCGCGATGGCCAGCGGGTCACCGAGCATCAGGCCGCAGGAGACGTGCTTGGGCATCTGGTCGGCGGTGCTCGCGGAGAAGACGTTGCGGGTGCCGAGGGCGCGGATCAGTGCCCCGCCGTACAGGGCGCCGGCCATGGAGTGGGCGTTCGGGTTGCCGAGGTAGACGGCGAGCGACTGGCGGCCGTGAGCGTCGATCACGCCCGCGAGGCCCTCCGCGACGGTGCGGAACGCCTCGTCCCAGGAGGCCTCGCGCCACTCGCCGCCCGTCCGGACCATCGGGACGCGCAGCCGGTCCGGGTCCTCGTCGAGGTGGCCCAGGGTCGCGCCCTTGGGGCAGATGAACCCCTTGGAGAAGGGGTCGTCCCGGTCTCCCTTGACCGAGGTGACGTGCCCGGCGTCGTCGATGGTGAGCCGGAGGCCGCAGACGGCCTCGCAGAGGGGGCAGGTCCGGTGCGCTGTTCTCATCGGCACTCCTGAGTTCGGCGAGTGGACTCATCATGGCCGTCGTCAGGGTCGTGGGGAAGCCCCGGAGCGCGATCTCCGGGGCTTCCCGCCGCGCGACCCTCCGGATTCACGCGGCCTGTCGTCGCCGATCGGGAAGCTCACCGGGCTCGGCAAGCTCCCTGGGCTCGGGAAGCTCCCTGGGCTCGGGAAGCTCCCTGGGCTCGGGAAGCTCCCTGGGCTCGGGAAGCTCCCTGTGCTCGGGAAGCTCCCTGTGCTCGGAAAGTTCCCTGGGCTCGGGAAGTTCGCCGGGCCTGGAGAACCCGCCGGGTTCGGGAAGCTCGCGGGGCCCGGGGAACCCGCCGGGTTCGGGGAACTCCCCGGAGCCGGGAAGCTCCCTGGGGCCGGGAGGCTCTCCAGCCCCGGGGAACCTGTCAGGCTCGGGGATCCCGTCAGGCTCGGGAAGCCCTCCCGGCAGGGGGAGCGGGGCTGCGAACCTTCCGGCCGGGCGCGTACCGGTCCCCTCCTCCGCGGACCGGCCGGCTCGCGGGCTCACCCAGTTCGCCCGCCCGTAGAGCCGGTCGAGACCCACGGGCGGGCCGGTGGCCTCGTCCCTCCTGACGATCTCGACGGTCAGCAGGTTCGCCCACTCACCGTGCCGGGAGACCACGGCGTCACGGGCGCAGCACGCCGCCGCGATCTCGGCGGAGAAGGCGTCGAAGTCCTCGGCACAGGTCCCGGCCCTGGCGAGGACGAGCGCCTTCTCCCCGGCCGCGGAGGGGGTGATCCACAAGATCAGCGGCAACCGGCCCGAGCGGGTGTGTATCCCGATCTCCGCGCACGCCCGCCGGATGCGGTGCCGGGAGACCAGGCACCACGCGTGTGCCGTCACCCACCTCCTCCAGAAGCCGGAGGCGGCCAGGACACCGGCGGTGCCCGCCAGAACGAGAAACGGCCACCGGTCGCCCTCTCCGAACGAGAGGACCACGGTGACCAGGAGGGACGAGACGGTGGCGAGCAGGATCATCTCCGTTCGCCAGCGCCACAGCCGGACGAGAAGACCCGCCCCGCCGGGAGACCGGCCGCCGTAGCCGCGGTGGCGGCCGTGGCGGGGGTCACGCCGCGACGTCACCGCCCACCCCCTCGTCGCGGACCGGTGCCAGGGCGAGCGCGGGAGCGGCGGTCCGCTCGGCCTTGAGGAGGTCGAACCGGGGCTCGCGGTAGCGCCTGGTCCCGAAACCGGTCCTGGTCACGGTCCAGCCGAGCCGGTGGGCCCACTCGTCCTGGTCCATATAGAGCTCTCGGTCGGTCACATAGATCAGATCGAGGATGAAGGTCTTGATTCCATGAGTTCTGTTGGTACGGTGGAAGGACATAGGAGACTCCTTTCGTGGCATTGACGCGGAGTTCTTGTGCCAACCGGGTCGGTGGCCGCCGACCCGGTGTTTTTTTGCGCCGGACAAAGGCGCCCTCTTTGATGCGTGCGACGCTGGGCCGTCGCCGGCCGATTTCCGTGCTCCCCCTGCTGGCCTCCCCGCGTCAACTCCGTTTCGTCGAAGACGGCACCGTTGCCGGACAACCGCGTGCCCGCCCCGCACCACGTGGCTCGTGAAGGCACTCGAAGACGCCCTTCCGGATGATCACCGGTGGGTCCCCCGATCTTTCGAGAACCTTCCTGTTCTGATAGTCGCTCAGCATAGATTTGGCTGCAAGACTTGCCGTAAGGAAAAAGGCAATAATGTTCCACACATGCACTGCAAGCATCTGTGTAATTTGCACTATCATTCGTCAGGTCCCTGTTGAGGCCGTGACGCACGTCCATCCGTCATGGTGAGGAGGTCGTGATGCCGCAACGTGGCAGTCCAGCGCTCCGTCGGCGTCGGCTGGGTCTGGAGCTGCGCAGGCTTCGCGAAGGACTTCACCTGACCGGTGACGAGGTGTCCGAGCGCCTGCGGTGGTCGACCGCCAAGGTCAGCCGGATCGAGACCGCCAAGACGCTGGCCAGCGAGGTCGACGTCGAGGTGCTCGCCGACCTCTACGAGGTCGACGAGCCCCTGCGGGAGGTTCTCGTCACGCTGCGGCGCGACGCCGCTCGGAAGGGGTGGTGGGAGAGATACCGCGGTTCCGTGCCCGATGACTACATCACGCTCATCGGGATGGAGGCGGAGGCCACCGTGGCGCGAAACTGGGAACCCCAGATCGTGCCGGGTCTCCTCCAGACGGAGGGTTACGTCCTGGGCGTTCACGCCGCGAACCAGGAGTCCAGCCTGCTTCCGCCGAGCTGGATCCAGGACCGGGTCGAGATACGGCTGGCGCGGCAGCGCACGCTGCTGCACGAGGCCGATCCGCTGACCCACGTGAGCGTGTTGCACGAATCCGTGCTGAAGAACCAGTACGGCGACGACCCTCGCGTCATGCGGGACCAGCTCGTGCACCTGATCGAGGTCTCGGAGCTGGAGCACGTGGATATGAGAGTTCTTCCCCAGGACGTTCCGCCGCCGGTGTCCACCGGGGCGTTCCTGCACCTGACGTTTCCCGACTTCCAGGACGTCGTCTACGAGGAGCTTCTTCCCGGAGGACGATTCGTCGAGGACGTGGAAATCGTCTACCAGTACGAGCGCGCCTTTGGCTACCTGATGGAACGGGCCCTCGACGAGACGGCATCACAGGAGATCATCAAAAAAACAATCAAGTACTGGGACAGGTAGCGACATATTGTTTCCGCTGCCCGTTCCGTTATTTCCGGGAAGAATAATGAGCGCGAATAATCACAACGATGTGATCTGGAAGAAGAGCGCCCTGAGCGCCGCCAGCGGCAACTGTGTCGAGGTGGCCAGGTTGGGCGAGGGGCGAGTCGGAGTGCGTGACAGCAAGGACCGCTCCGGTCCCGTCCTCACCTTCGCTTCCGGTGCGTGGGACTCCTTCGTCGGGGGGGTGAAGGAAGGGGAGTTCGACATCTAGCGGGAAGCGGCCCCGGCACTCACGCAAGAGAACAAGAGCCGCCCCGCTGTGGTTAACGCGTTTTCATCGCTTCCGCCCCACCGGATGGATTGGGCCCACCGGTTGAGCAGGGAAGAATCATCGCACACCGGAAGAGCGGTCAGGATACGGTGTTCTATCCGGTCGTGCTTAATACCTTGCAAGTTCTTCGTCACGCCTTCATCCTTAAGGTGCCTTATGGTCCCCCGTGGGAGAAGGGGTGAGTTGTGTCTGATATTGACCTGTCCAGAGTGGTATGGCGGAAAAGTCGGCAGAGCGGAACCAACGGTAACTGTGTCGAGGTGGCTCACCTGCCCGGGCGGGGATTCGCGGTCAGGGACAGCAAGGACAGGGGCGGAGCGGTGCTGGTCTTCGGCCGGCCGGGGTGGACCGCGTTCGTCGCGGCGGTGAAGGGCGGGGCCCTCGACCTCTGAACGGCCGTCCTTCCAGGACCGGGGGCTTGCTCAACGACGAGACAGCCCCCTTTCGTGTGTCCGGGGACAATCGGGGACTGCCAAGGGCGACCGGGGAAAGCCGTGCAACGAAAGCCGCAGGGCGAGGCCGTAAGACAGCCGTACGGCCCGCGTCTCCGGAGAGACGCGGGCCGTACGAGGAGAAAAGGTGTGACTACTCGGCGGCGATGCCGAGGCCCTGGGCGACGCCCTGGCCGAGGTCCTTGTGGACGTTCGTCCAGTACTCGACGACGCGCTTCTTCATCTCGGCGGTGACCTCCGGGGCGGAGGCGTGGCCGACGACGTTGCTCACCAGGTGGGAGCGGTCGGTGTCGGACAGCACGTTCTCCCACAGCGCGCGGGGCTGGACGAAGTCGTCGTCCTCACGGTGCAGGGTGTAGGCGGAACGGAGGATCTCACCGGTCACCTGGTAGTGCTCGCCCTCGTACAGCGTCGGGTCGGCCGCGGGGCCGGCGACGGAGTTGGGGGCGTAGACCGGGTCGCCCGGGTTGTTGAAGCGCATCTGGCCGTCCTTGTTGTAGCTGTGGACGGGAGCCTTCGGCGCGTTGATCGGCAGCTGCTGGTAGTTGACGCCGATGCGGTAGCGGTGGGCGTCCGGGTAGGAGAACAGCCGGCCCTGGAGCATCTTGTCCGGGGACGGGCCGATGCCCGGCACCAGGTTGGACGGCTCGAAGCTCGACTGCTCGACCTCGGCGAAGTAGTTCGCCGGGTTGCGGTTCAGCACGAACCTGCCGATCGTGATCTCGGGGTAGTCGGAGTGCGGCCACACCTTGGTCAGGTCGAACGGGTTGAACCGGTAGTCGGCGGCGGCCTCGAACGGCATGACCTGGACGTTCACCGTCCAGGACGGGTGGTCGCCGTTCGCGATCGCGGTGTGCAGGTCGCGGATGTGGAAGTCGGCGTCCTGCGCGATGACCGCGCCGGCCTCGGCGTCGGTGAAGTTCTTGACGCCCTGGTCGGTCCTGAAGTGGTACTTGACCCAGAACTTCTCGCCGGCGGCGTTGTACCAGAGGAAGGTGTGCGAGCCGAAGCCGTGCATGTGGCGCCAGGACGCCGGGGTGCCGCGGTCGGTCATCAGGAACGTCACCTGGTGGGCGCTCTCCGGTGAGAGCGTCCAGAAGTCCCACTGCATGTTGTGGTCGCGCAGGTTGGTGTCGGCGCGGCGCTTCTGGCTGTGGATGAAGTCGGAGAACTTCTGCGGGTCGCGGATGAAGAAGATCGGCGTGTTGTTGCCGACGAGGTCGTAGTTGCCCTCCTCGGTGTAGAACTTCAGCGCGAAGCCGCGCGGGTCGCGCTGGGTGTCGGGGCTGCCGA
This sequence comes from Streptosporangium nanhuense, assembly GCF_059358815.1. NCBI lineage: Bacteria > Bacillati > Actinomycetota > Actinomycetes > Streptosporangiales > Streptosporangiaceae > Streptosporangium > Streptosporangium nanhuense. Next base: position 280,697 of record NZ_JCADBG010000003.1, on the reverse strand, counting down.
GCTCACCCGCGACCGAGGAGAAGCGGATGAAGAGCGGGGTCTCCTTGCCCTTGGCGAACAGGCCCGCCTTGGTGAACTGGCTGACGTCCTCGGTGATCTGGAGGACGCCGTGCGCGCCGCCGCCCTTGGCGTGGACCACCCGCTCGGGCACGCGCTCCCGGTTGAAGTGGGCCATCTTCTGGATCAGGTAGTGGTCCTGCAGCAGCAGGGGGCCGTTCGGGCCGACGGACAGGGAGTGCTCGTCGCTCGGCGCGGCGATTCCCGCGTCGGTGGTGGTGATGGGCCTGGTGCTCATAGAGGTCCTCCGGGGGTTCTCTTCATCGAGTTTCTTCGGAACGACAGCCGGGGCACATGCCCCAGAAGATCACGTCCGCCTCGTCGACCAGGTATCCGGAGTCGGAGACCGGGTCGAGACAGGGCGCGTGGCCGACGGCGCAGTCCACGTCGGTGACCTTCCCGCACCGGCGGCAGACGAGGTGGTGATGGTTGTCACCGATCCGCGTCTCGTACCGGGCGGGGCTGCCCGCGGGTTCTATTCGCCGGAGGAGCCCGGCCCTGTGCAACGCGTGCAGTGAGTCGTAGACGGCCTGCAGGGAGACCTGGCCGACGCGGCTCAGCACACCGTGATGGACGGCGTCCACGTCGAGGTGGTCGCCCTCCCGCACGGTCCGCATGATCGCCAGGCGGGCCGCGGTCACTCGCAGGCCCGCCTGCCGGAGCCGGTCCTCGTCCTCCATGACCACACCGTACGACCTAAACCTGAATGATTCAAATTAACGACATGCTCCAGGTTCAATGAAACAAATCTGGTGGGGCGAGTTGTGACACAGGCGGTGGGGGAGATGGCATCCTCGAATACCGATGGACACGTACACAGCTCGCCGCCTCACCCTGGCCGCCGCGATCACCGCCTCAGCCGTGCTCCTCGCGGCCTGCTCCGCCGCCGAGTCGGCCGCCCCCGAATCGTCCCCCGACGTCGTGGAGAAGCCCACCGAACCGGCCGAGGCCACCCCCACGCCCGAGCGCAGGCCGTACACCATCTCCTTCGGCGGGGACGTGCACTTCGAGGGCGTGCTGCGCACCCGGCTGAACGCCGATCCGAAGACCGCGCTCGGCCCGATCGCCAGGGTGCTCAAGCGCTCCGACCTGGCGATGGTCAACCTGGAGACCGCGATCACCACCGGCGGCACCCCCGCCCCCGGCAAGCAGTACACCTTCCGTGCCCCGGCGGCGGCGCTCACCGCGCTGAAGGCGTCCGGGGTGGACGTCGCCTCGCTGGCGAACAACCACGGCATGGACTACATGCAGAGCGGGCTGAAGGACTCCCTCGCCGCCATCAAGCGTTCCAAGTTCCCCGTCGTGGGCGTGGGCAGGAACGAGGCCGAGGCGTACAAGCCGTGGCGGACGACCGTGAACGGCAACCGCGTCGCCATCATCGGCGCGACCCAGGTGCTGGACGCGGAGTTCGTCCAGGCGTGGACGGCCACCGGAGACCAGGGCGGCCTCGCCTCGGCCAAGGACGAGGCGCGGCTGATCCAGGAGGTGCGCAGGGCGCGCAAGAACTCCGACACCGTGATCGTCCACCTGCACTGGGGCACCGAGCTGCAGAAGTGCCCCAACGAGGCGCAGCGCGGCCTGGCGCCCAAGCTGGTCGCGGCCGGGGCGGACGTCGTCGTCGGCGGCCACGCGCACATCCTGCTCGGCGCCGGATACCTGAAGAACAGCTACGTCAGCTACGGCCTGGGCAACTTCGTCTTCTACAACTGGGGCCCGGACACCGGCAGGACCGGCGTGCTCACCCTGACGATCAACGGCCGCAAGGTGCTCAAGGACCAGTGGACCCCGGCCACCATCCAGGGCGGGGTGCCGATCCCGCTCACCGGCACCGGGAGGCAGCAGGCCGTCACGGGCTGGAAGGCGCTGCGCGGCTGCACAGGCCTGTCCGCCAGGCCCGGCCAGTCGGGGTAGCTCTGAAGGACATGGGCGGGAGGCCGTGATGCGGTGGGTGGAGTCCGGCGACGTCCGGCTGGCGCTGTTCGAGCAGGGTGACCCCGCGTCCCCGACCGTCGTGCTCGTGCACGGCTACCCCGACACCCACCGGGTCTGGGACGAGGTCGCCGCGCTGCTGGAGGACCGCTTCCACGTGGTCCGCTACGACGTCCGCGGCGCCGGGCTCTCCGGTGCCCCGCGCGCCACCGAGGGCTACGGCTACGACCACCTGGCCGCCGACCTGACCGCGGTCCTCGACGCGGTGGGCAAGCCGGGAGTGCACCTCGTGGGACACGACTGGGGGTCCATCCAGGGCTGGAGGCTGATCGGCAGGCCGGGCATCGAGGAGCGGATCCTCTCCTTCACCTCCGTCGGCGGCCCGCACCTGGAGAAGGCCGCGCACTTCGTACGGCACGGCGGGCGGCGCGAGGTCGCCGGGCAGCTCCTGCGGTCCTGGTACATCGGCGCCTTCCAGGTGCCCGTGGTCCCCGAGCTCGTGCTGCGCGCCGTGCTGCGGCGCGTGGTGAGCCGGTCGGTGGGCGTGCCGGGACGGCCGGGACACCCGGCGGAGACGCTCGTCAGGGACGGCCTGAACGGTCTCGGCCTCTACCGGGCCAACATGCTGACCGGCCGCGGCGCGTCACCCGCCGCGCCCGAGCCCGCGCCGCGGATGCCGGTCCAGCTCGTCGAGGCCACCGGGGATCCGTTCGTCTCCCCCGCGCTGCTCGCCTCGGCGCACCGCTGGGCGCCCCGGCTGTGGCACCGCCGCGTCCCCGCCGGCCACTGGGTGCAGCGCAGCCACCCCGGCGTGCTCGCCCGCATGATCGCCGAGTTCGCCGAGCACGTCGAGGGGGCGCCGCCCTCCAGGGAGCTGCGCAGGGACCGGCCCGGTGAGCGCGGGCCCTTCGACGGCCGGCTGGTGGTGGTCACCGGCGCGGGCGGCGGGATCGGCCGGGCCACCGCCCGCGCCTTCGCCGCGCACGGTGCCGAGGTGGTCTGCGCGGACATCGACCTCGACGCCGCGCGCGATGCTGTGGAGGGCATCGCGCGGAGCGGGGGCGCGGCGCACGCCCACCGGGTGGACGTCGCGGACGCCGAGGGGATGGAGGAGTTCGCCCGGCTGGTCAGGGACCGGTACGGCGTGCCCGACATCGTGGTCAACAACGCGGGGATCGCGGTGGCCGGCCCGTTCCTGGACCACACGGTCGACGACTGGCGGCGGACCCTGGACGTGAACCTGTGGGGTGTCATCCACGGCTGCCGCCTGTTCGCCGCCCAGATGGCCGAACGTGGCCAGGGCGGTCACATCGTGAACGTGGCCTCGCTCGCCGCCTTCCTCCCCAGCAGGCTGCTGCCCGCGTACTCGACGTCGAAGGCGGCCGTGAAGATGCTCGGCGACTGCCTGCGCGCCGAGCTCGCCGGGCAGGGGATCGGGGTCTCCACGATCTGCCCCGGGTTCGTCTCCACCGCGATCGCGCGGAACGCCACCTACGTCGGCGACCTGGCCGGGGTCGCCGGGGAGTCGGCGGGCAGGGCGCTGGCCGCTCGCGGGTACCCACCCGAGCGGGTGGCCGCGCACATCCTGCGCGCCGTCCACCGCGATCTGCCCGTCGTCGCGGTGAACGCGGAGGGCAAGATCGGTTACGCGCTCTCGCGGGTCTCCCCGGCGCTCACCCGCCGCCTGGCGGGGCTCGTCCGGCTCACCGGGGGCTCACCGGGGGCTCTCCGGAGCTCTCCGGGGGCGGAGAAATCTCGCGATTGACGAATAAGCGCTGACCCCGGCCTGTCAGAGGGGCAAGATGGTGGGGTGTCCACCATCTCCTGCGAGGAGCCGGGTGAGGCTCCACTACGCCGGCAACCCACCCAACGACGAAGCGCGCGACGTGTCGAGCGGATGCTCGACGCGTGTGCCGACCTGCTGGACGAGATCGGCTACGACGCGCTCTCCACCACGAGGATCGCCGAGCGCGCGGGGGTCGCGATCGGTTCGGTCTACCAGTTCTTCCCCGACAAGCGGGCCCTCACCCAGGCGGTGACCCGGCGCCACGTGGAGGGATTCGTCTCCCGGATCGGCAGGCGCTTCCTGCTGGAGGACTACGCCGGCTGGTGGGACGCGGTCGACGCGATCATCGACGAGTACGTGGAGATGCACCGGACCGTGCCGGGGTTCCGATCCCTGCACTTCGGCGACGTCGTCGACCTCAACCTGCTCGACCCCGGGTCCGAGAACAACACGGTGATCGCCGGACGCCTGCGCGGCCTTCTCCTGCAGGAGTACGGGCTGGCCGACAGCGAGGAGTTCGACCTGGCCGTCCTCGTCGCGGTGGAGGCCGGTGACGCCGTGCTCAAGCTGGCCTTCCGGCGCGACCCGAACGGCGCCCCGGAGATCGTGGCCGAGGCCAAGCGCCTGATCCGCGGCTACCTGAACCGCCAGTTCGCCCGCGTCTCGGTCTGAGAGACGCGGGTGGGGCGGGCCGCGAAGGGGCCGGACCGCCGGTCGCCCGCGTCTCGCTCCGAGGGCCGCCGGCGTATCCGGAGGGAGCGTGAGCCGCTCAAGGGACCGGCGTGTCAGTTCGCCCGTGTCCCGGTCTGACGGGGGCCGAAGTCCGCGCGCGTCTCGGTCTTCGCCTCCGTCTCGGTCAGGGGAGGGCCGTCAGGGAGGTCCTCGCCGGGGGACGCGCCGGTGCCCTCCGGAGCGCTCCCGGTGTCGGTCGCGTCCCGAGCCTCGCCCTCCCGGTGCGGCCTGCCCCGGCGTTCGAGCTGCGACCACCGCTCCACGGGGGCGGCGTCGCCGGTCGTCCCGGCTTCGAGGGGTCCCTGCGCCGTCAGCCGCTGCGCTCCGGGCTCCCGCGCGTCCTGCCACGACGGCCCCGGGCCTCCCACGTCCGGTCCCCAGATGTCCGGTCCCCAGATGTCCGATCCCGAGGTGTCCGGTCCCCGCGTGTGCGGTCCTCGCGCGTCCCATCGCTGGGTGTTCCGGCCGTGGGCGACGTGCCTCTCGACGTGCCTTCGCGCGTGCGGTCGCCTCTCGCGCGCCCCTTCCGCGCCCGCCACCGGCACCGGCACGACCGCCGCGGGGCCGGAAGGCCGCGGTTCCTGCTCGTCGCGGAGCCTCGTGGAGGGGTCACAGGGCTCGCGGCCGGACGAGATGATCGGCTGGAGCCGCCGGTCCCGGGAGGTTCGCTCCAGCTTCCTGATCCGGGCGGCGAGCCTCTCTGCGCGGATCCGGCTCTCCAGGGTGAGCAGCTCCCGGTGGGCCTGCCCGATCGCCTCCATCTTGACCGACAGGTATCCGGCGGACCCCGGAACGATCACCGAGAAGGACAGGAGAAGCATCAACGTGAACGATGTCTGCCTGGACATGCCCATCGCGGCTCCTCCCCGTGACACCCTCCTCTAGCAGGACTCGTCGCTCATATGCCCGTTTTGCTGGGGAAAAACGCGTAGCGTAACCGTAGGTTTGCCCAAGGTAAGGTGGCCAATACCTGCCGTTGGCCGTACGCGGTCGAGCGTCGCTCGGTACTCTCGCGATGTGGCGCATGTGACACGTGAGCAACTTGATCGATTGCTTGAGCAGGCACTTCTGGCCGATGATCACGAAGACCTGGCCCGGCGACTCGAAGCCCTGGTCGAGGCGTACGCGTCCGGCGACATATCACGGGCGGCGATCCTCGTGCTCGCCGCCGAGGAGTGGCGGCAGGCCGGGCAGCCCGCCCGGGCTCTCGACTGCTTCCAGCGGGCGATGGACGACGGCGGCGAGGTGAGCGTCGACCCCCGGGCGGGGATCGCCGACACCCTCTTCGAGCTCGAACGGCCGGACGAGGCGAGGGAGGTGATCGCGGCTATCCGCGCCGCCGGTGACGTCACCGCGGCCACCGCCCTCATGGTCGCCGAGACCCTCGTCGCCTACGGTGACCTCGCGGAGGCCCATCAGTGGGCGACCGAGGGGGCGCACCGGGCGGTGGCGGGCAGCGGCGAGCACATCGCCCTGCTCAGAACCCGCTACCGGATCCGCGTCGACCTCGGGCTTCCCGAGGACGAGCTCGACGCCCTCCTGGACGCCTCGCACTGACGGCGTCGCCTCGCGCTGACGGCACCCCGCCGCCTCGCGCACGCGACAGGGGAGGGCCGTGCCCCGTGAGGCACGGCCCTCCCCTGTGACGGCTCCACTGTGACGGCTCCACGGCGGGTCGGTCACCGGTCCGTTGACCGGCGGCCGACCCACCGCTTCTCGCGCGTCCTACTCCACGTCGAGGTTCACTCCGTACGGAGGTTCACTCCACGTCGAGGTCGGGGAGCGTCCCCTCCAGCGCGGGAAGGGCGGGAACCGTCGTGGTGCCCTCGACCGTGGTGCCCTCCGCCGTGGTGCCGGTGGCGGCGTCCGGCCGTGCGGGAGTCTCCGGGCCGGTGACGGCCGGCGACTCGGCCGTGGGCAGGTTGGCGGTGGGCATGTCCGCCGCGGGCAGGTCGGCGACGGGCGGGCCGACCGGCGGCACGTTCTCACCCGCGGCGGCGTCCGCCGGGGCGGGAAGGGGCAGCGGAGGCGCGGGCTCGCTGACGGGGGCGACCGGGGCGACCGGGGCGTCCGGCGTGACCGGTGCGACCGCCGCGTCCGGCGTGACCGTCTCGGCCACCGTCTCGGCCACCGTCTCGGCCTCGGCCTCGGCGAGCTCGCCGGGCGCCGGGGGTGCCGGAGCCCGCAGCCAGCTGATGCCGTCGGCGGGGGTGCCCGGCAGGGCGTGGAAGCCGATGCCCGCGGCGAAGCCCCCGGCGTCGGCGAGGCTGATCACGGCGGAGGGCTGGGAGAGCTGGGGCAGGTCGGCGACGCGCGCGAGCCGCGCCGCGGTCGCGGACACCTCACCGGCGTCCACGGACACCGGCGCCTCCGCGCCGCTCACCGTCTCAGGCGTGGCGGGCATGACAGGCATGGCGGGCATGGCGGGCGTCTCCGCCACCGGAGCCTCCGCTGCCACCGGAGCCTCCGCCGTCGCCGTGCCGCCCGCCGCCACCGGAGCCTCGGCGGTGTTCGCGGCCGGCGGCGTCACGGCGTCGCTCGTGACCGGCGGCGTCACGGTGCCGGTCGCGGCCTGCGCCCCCTCGGGTGCCACGGCCTGTGCCCCCTCGGGCGTCGCGGCCTGTGCCCCCTCGGGTGCCACGGCCTGTGCCGCCTCGGGCGTCGCGGCCTGTGCTCCCTCGGGCGTCGCGGTGGCGACCTCCTCGCACACGGGTGCCACCGGTTCGGGCGCCCCCAGAACCCTTGTCGTGCCCTGCTCCTGGCAGGGCACGACCTCGGCCGACGCCGGAGAGACCATCGTCAGGCCGGCACCGACCGTGAGCACCGCCATCGCGAGGATTCCTCGGACGTTCCGTGATGAGTTCGACATGCACATCCCCCTGTTGCGTTCGGTAATCCGATCGAAACCGAACGTAACAGGGGGGTCTCGCCCAGGGGCGGGCTTAACTCAATGGTGGTCAAGCCATTACCCGGCCCCACCCGGTCGTCGTCAGGCCCTCACCGGGCCGATGACCAGGGAGTCGTTCGTCTCGTCGAGGTCGACCAGCACCTCGTCGCCGTCCTGGACCTCGCCGGAGAGGACCTCCTTGGCCAGCTTGTCGCCGATCGCGGACTGGACGAGACGGCGGAGCGGGCGCGCGCCGTACAGCGGGTCGTAGCCCGTCAGCGCCAGCCAGTCGCGCGCCGCCGGGGTCACGGTCAGCGTGAGCCGCCGGTCCGCCAGGCGCCTGGCCAGATGGAGCACCTGCAGGTCCACGATCCTGGACAGCTCCTCGGTGCCGAGCGCGTCGAACTGGATCACGTCGTCGAGCCGGTTGAGGAACTCCGGCTTGAACGCGTTCCTGACCGCGGCCATCACGGCGGTCCGCTGGGCCTCCTTCGTCATGGCCGGGTCCACCAGGAACTGCGAGCCGATGTTGGAGGTGAGGATCAGGATCACGTTGCGGAAGTCGACCGTCCGGCCCTGCCCGTCGGTGAGCCGCCCGTCGTCGAGCACCTGGAGCAGGATGTCGAAGACCTCCGGGTGGGCCTTCTCGACCTCGTCCAGCAGCACCACGCCGTAGGGCCTGCGCCGCACGGCCTCGGTGAGCTGGCCGCCCTCCTCGTAGCCGATGTAGCCGGGAGGGGCGCCCACCAGGCGCGCGACGCTGTGCTTCTCGCCGTACTCGCTCATGTCGATGCGGACCATCGCCCGCTCGTCGTCGAACAGGAAGTCCGCGAGCGCCTTGGCCAGCTCCGTCTTGCCGACGCCCGTCGGGCCGAGGAACAGGAAGCTGCCGGTCGGCCGGTCCGGGTCGGAGATGCCGGCCCGCGCCCGCCGTACGGCGTCGGAGACCGCCTCGACAGCCTGTCGCTGGCCGATCAGCCGCCTGCCGAGCTCCTCCTCCATGCGGAGCAGCTTGGTGGTCTCGCCCTCCAGGAGCCGGCCCGCGGGGATGCCGGTCCACGAGGAGATCACCTGGGCGATGTCGTCGGAGCCGACCTCCTCCTTGACCATGGCGTCCTCGGGCTGGGCGGCCTTGCTGGCCTCGGCGAGCTCGGCCTCCAGCTTGGGCACCTCGGCGTACATCAGCCGCGAGGCGGCCTCGAAGTCGCCGTCGCGCTGCGCGCGCTCGGCGGTGCTCCGCACCTCGTCGATCTGCTTCTTCAGGTCGCCGACCCGGTTGAGCCCCGCCTTCTCCCGCTCCCAGCGGCCGACCAGGGCGTTGAGGTCCTCCTGGCGGTCGGCGAGCTCCTTGCGGAGCCGCTCCAGCCGCTGCAGGCTGCCCTCGTCGGTCTCCTTGGCGAGCGCCAGCTCCTCCATCTTCATCCGGTCGACGTTCCGCTGGAGCTGGTCGATCTCCACCGGACGGGAGTCGATCTCCATGCGGAGCCGGGAGGCCGCCTCGTCGACGAGGTCGATCGCCTTGTCGGGCAGGAAGCGGGAGGTGATGTAGCGGTCGGAGAGCGCGGCGGCGGCCACGAGCGCGCCGTCGGAGATCTGGACCTGGTGGTGCGCCTCGTAGCGGCCCTTGAGGCCGCGCAGGATGGCGATGGTGTCCTCGACGGTGGGCTCGCCCACGTAGACCTGCTGGAAGCGCCGCTCCAGCGCGGGGTCCTTCTCGATGCGCTCGCGGTACTCGTCCAGGGTGGTCGCGCCGATCATCCGCAGCTCGCCGCGGGCCAGCATGGGCTTGAGCATGTTGCCCGCGTCCATCGCGCCCTCGGCGGCACCCGCGCCGACCATGGTGTGCAGCTCGTCGATGAAGGTGACGACCTGGCCGTCGCTCTCCTTGATCTCGCCGAGCACCGCCTTGAGGCGCTCCTCGAACTCGCCGCGGTACTTGGCGCCGGCGACCATCGCGCTGAGGTCGAGCGCGATCAGGCGCTTGTCGCGCAGGCTGGAGGGGACGTCGCCCGCGACGATCCGCTGGGCCAGCCCCTCCACCACCGCGGTCTTGCCGACGCCGGGCTCGCCGATGAGCACCGGGTTGTTCTTCGTACGGCGGCTGAGCACCTGGATGACGCGCCGGATCTCCGAGTCGCGGCCGATCACCGGGTCGAGCTTGCCCGCCCTGGCCCGCTCGGTCAGGTCGATCCCGTACTTCTCCAGCGCCTGGTAGGTGTCCTCCGGCGTCTCGCTGGTCACCCTGGCGTGCCCGCGCACCTTCTCGAAGGCGTCGAGCAGCGCGTTCGGGTTCGCGCCGTTCGCCTTGAGCAGCGCGGCGACGGGGCCGCCGTCGGTGGCGAGACCGACCAGCAGGTGCTCGGTCGAGACGTAGTCGTCCTCGAGACCGCGGGCCCGCTGGGCGGCGGTGTTCATCACGGTGAGGAGCTGCCGGGAGCTCGACGGGGCGCTGACCGTGGAGCCCTGCGCCTTCGGCAGGGCCGCGAGCTGCTTCTCGGCCTCGACCCGCAGCTGCTTCCAGTCGGCGCCCACCGCTTCGAGCAGGGGTACGGCGGTGCCGCCGGTCTGGGCGAGCAGCGCGGTGAACAGATGCGCGGGAGCGACCTCGGGATTGCCCTCGGCGGCCGCCCGCCTGATGGCGGAGGAGACCGCCGCCTGGCTCTTCTGGGTGAGCTTGTAGTCCATGCTTGTCAGGCCTCACTCGAAAGTGCTGTGTCAATGGCGACGCCGGCCCGGCGCGCCCTCACGGGCCGACGGTGACGTCGGCCGGGACGCGGCGCGCCCTCAGGACGCGGGACGGAGTCTCAGGCGGGGGGCAGCTGGTACTGGATGAGCGCGCGGATCATGTTCATCTCCGCGCGCAGGCGGTGGTTCTCGTCACGCAGGCGCAGGGCCTCCGTCTCGAGGACCAGGATGCGTTTGATGCCCGCGAGGTTGATGCCCTCCTCCTGGGAGAGCCGCTGGACCTCGCGGAGCATCACGATGTCGCGGGTGGAGTACAGGCGTCCGCGGCCGGCCGTCCGGCCCGGACTGACCAGGCCGAGACGGTCGTACTGGCGAAGGGTCTGCGGGTGCAGGCCCGACAGCTGGGCGGCCACCGAGATCACGTAGACGGGTGTGTCGTCCGACAGATCGAAGTAGTTGGCTTCCACGGCTACTCGCTCCTGGCCTGTTCGATCAGGTCCGCCCGCGGGTCACCACCCACGGTGGCGTCGCGGAACTCCTCAAGGGCCCCCCTCGCCTTGTCCTCCAGCTGCTGCGGCACCAGGACCTCGACCGTGGCGAGCAGGTCGCCCTTGGTGCCGTCCTTGCGGGCCACGCCCCTGCCGCGCACCCGGAAGGTGCGGCCGTTGGGGGTGCCCTCGGGGATGCGCAGCGTGACCGGCAGCCCCTTCAGGATCGGCACCTTGATCTCGGCGCCCAGCGCGGCCTCGGTGAAGGTCACCGGGACGGTGACCGTCAGGTTCTCCCCCGTCCTGCCGAACACGGGGTGCGGCTTGACGTGGATCAGGACGTAGAGGTCACCGGCGGGACCGCCGTTCTCGCCGGGCGCCCCCTTGGCCTTGATCTTGATGCGCTGGTTGTCGCCGACCCCCGCGGGGATGCGGGCCTGGATCGTGCGGGTGCTCTTGCCCCGCCCGCTCCCGTCGCACACCGGGCACGGGTCGTCCACGAGCAGGCCGCGGCCCTTGCAGTCGCGGCACGGCTCGGAGAAGGCGAAGTTGCCGAGGTTGCGGCTGGCCGCCCCGGTGCCCTCGCAGGTCGGGCAGACCCGCGGGACGGTGCCGGCCTTGGCGCCGGTGCCCCCGCAGCCGGAGCACGCGGAGGAACTGGTCAGGCGGAGCGACACCGTGGTGCCCTCCACCGCCTCGGAGAAGGACAGCGTGACCTCGGACTCGATGTCCTGGCCGCGCCGCGCCCTGGTCGTCGTCCCCCCGGGGCGGCTCGCGCCGCCCCGGTTGAAGAGCCCGCCGAAGATGTCGCCGATGCGCTCTCCGGCGCCGCTCTGCTGCTGTTGCTGGCCTGTCCCCCCGAACAGGTCACCCAGGTCGAACGGGAAACCACCCCCGCGCTGGGCGCCCCCCGCCCCCGGGAAGCCGCCGACGCCCGATCCGAACAGCGCCCGCGCCTCGTCGTACTCCTTGCGGCGCTTGGTGTCGGAAAGGATGTCGTAGGCCTCCGAGACCTCCTTGAACTTGGCGGTGCTCTCGGAGGTCGCCGAGCTCCCGGGGTTGGCGTCCGGGTGATACTGCCTGGCCAGCTTCCGGTACGCCTTCTTGATCTCATCGGCGGTAGCGCTCTTCGGCACACCAAGGACGGCGTAGTAGTCCTTCTCCAGGTAGTCCTTGGTGCTCATCTACGTTCCTTCTCAGAGATCAGATGTGGGGGTGTCAGTTGTCGTCCGCGGCGGGCTCTTCTGGCTCCGCGACCGCGACGCGCGCGGGGCGGAGCACTCGCTCGCCGATCCGGTAACCGGGCTGCAGGATCTCCACGCAGGTCGGCTCCGTGACGTCGGGGGAGTAGCTGTGCATCAGAGCCTCGTGCACCGTCGGGTCGAACGGCTCACCCTTGGCGCCGAAGGTGCTCAGCCCCAGCTTCCCGGTGGCCGCCTCCAGTGATTCGCTCACCTTGGCGAAGCCGCCGGTCAGCTCCCCGTGGTCACGGGCCCGGCCGATGTCGTCGAGGACCGGCAGCAGCTCGGCCAGCACGCCGGCCACCGCCTGCTCCCTGACCGCGACCCGGTCCCGCTCGACCCGCTTGCGGTAGTTGGAATACTCGGCCTGAAGGCGCTGCAGGTCCGCGGTGCGCTCGGCGAGCTGGGTGGCCAGCTCGATCGAGGCCAGGTCGGCCGCCAGGGATGACGACGTGTCGGCCGCCTGCTCCCTGTCGTTCTGACCCGTCTGACCCGCGGTCTCGGCCGGGCCCGTCTCGCGTACCTGACCCGTCTCCGGGTCTATCTTCCGGTTGTCGCGGATCACCGGCTCCTCCTCGGAACCGTTCTCGCGCGTGCTCACGCTGGTGCTCCCCTCGGCTTTCCGCCCGTCACTTGGCGCCGTTGTCGCGCTTCGGCTCGTCGTCCACGATCTCGGCCTCGACCACGTCGTCGTCGGCCTTCTGCCCGCCGTCGGCGGCGTCGGCGTCGGGGGCGCCGGTCGGGGTCTCCGAGGCCTGCGCCTGGGCGTAGATGGCGGATCCCATCTTCTGGCTGACCGTGGCGAGCTTCTCGGCGGAGGCGCGGATCACGGACGAGTCGGTGCCCTCCAGAGCCTTCTTGAGCTCGGTGACGGCCTCGTTGACCTCGTTCTTGATGTCGTCCGGGACCTTCTCGGCGTTCTCGCCGAGGAACTTCTCGGTCTGGTAGACGAGCGAGTCGGCGTTGTTGCGCGTCTCGGCCTCTTCGCGGCGGTTCTTGTCCTCTTCGGCGTAGGACTCGGCCTCGCGCATCATGCGCTCGATGTCGTCCTTCGGCAGCGCGGAGCCGCCGGTGATCGTCATCGTCTGCTCCTTGCCGGTGCCGAGGTCCTTGGCGGAGACGTTGACGATGCCGTTGGCGTCGATGTCGAAGGTGACCTCGATCTGCGGGATGCCGCGCGGCGCCGGGGCGATGCCGGTCAGCTCGAAGGTGGCCAGCTTCTTGTTGTACGCGGCGATCTCGCGCTCGCCCTGGTAGACCTGGATCTGCACCGACGGCTGGTTGTCCTCGGCCGTGGTGAAGACCTCGGAGCGCTTGGTCGGGATCGTGGTGTTGCGCTCGATGATCTTGGTGAAGATCCCGCCCTTGGTCTCGATGCCCAGGCTCAGCGGGGTCACGTCGAGCAGCAGGACGTCCTTGACCTCGCCCTTGAGCACGCCGGCCTGCAGCGCGGCGCCGATGGCCACGACCTCGTCCGGGTTGACGCCCTTGTTGGGCTCCTGGCCGCCGGTCAGCTCCTTGACGAGCTCGGCCACGGCGGGCATGCGGGTCGAGCCGCCGACGAGCACCACGTGGGCGATGTCGGAGACCTTGATCCCGGCGTCCTTGACGACCTGGTTGAACGGGCCCTTGCAGCGCTCGAGGAGGTCGGAGGTGATCCGCTGGAACTCGGCGCGGGTGAGCTTCTCCTCCAGGTGGAGGGGACCCTCGGCCGAGGCGGTGATGTAGGGAAGGTTGATGGAGGTCTCCGACTGGCTGGAGAGCTCGATCTTGGCCTTCTCCGCGGCCTCGCGCAGGCGCTGCAGCGCCATCTTGTCCTTGGTCAGGTCGACGCCGTGCGCGTTCTTGAACCGGTTGGCCAGCTCGTCCACGACGCGCTGGTCCCAGTCGTCGCCACCGAGGTGGTTGTCGCCGCTGGTGGCCTTGACCTCGACGAAGCCGTGGCCGTCCTCCTGGCCGACGTCGAGCAGGGACACGTCGAAGGTGCCGCCGCCGAGGTCGAAGACGAGGATGGTCTCGTCCTTCTCCTTGTCGAGGCCGTACGCCAGCGCGGCGGCGGTGGGCTCGTTGATGATGCGCAGCACGTTCAGGCCGGCGATGGTGCCGGCTTCCTGGGTGGCCTGGCGCTGGGCGTCGTTGAAGTAGGCGGGAACGGTGATCACCGCGTCGGTGATCTTCTCGCCCAGGTAGGCTTCGGCGTCCTGCTTCAGCTTCTGCAGCACGAAGGCGCTGATCTGCTGCGGGTTGGACTTCTTGCCGTCGATCTCGACGGACCAGTTGGTGCCCATCTCGCGCTTGACCGAGCGAATCGTCCGGTCGACGTTGGTGACGGCCTGCCGCTTGGCGACCTCACCGACGAGGACCTCGCCGTTCTTCGCGAACGCGACCACGGACGGCGTGGTCCGCGAACCCTGAGCGTTGGCGATGACGGTGGGCTCACCGCCCTCAAGAATCGAGACGACGGAGTTGGTCGTCCCCAGGTCGATACCTACCGCACGTGCCATGAGTACGTCCTTGTAGTCAAAGTTGAGTCGATGCGACTCATAGTGGAACCTCGTGTGAGGTTTGTCAAACGACTTGAGTCTATTGGGCTCAACCCTCGGCCGTGCGGGGGCATTCCCGATTCCGGGAAAACACGGAGATGGTCGCATCCCCTCTGACGAGGGAAGGCGCGCGATCGTTCCCGGACGGTGACCGGGTTCGCGCCGCCCGGCGCCCGACTGCGGGGCGGTCCTCGGAGCGGGTTCTCGGAGCGGGTTCTCGGAGCGGGTTCTTGGAGCGGGTCCTCGGGTGAGGCCTTGGCACGGCTGTCGGAACGCGCGAGAGCCGCCCGCCGGGGCGTCGCTCCGGCGGGCGGCTCTGGCGGGGGTGTCCTGTCTAGCGGGAGCCGTCGGCCACCTTGCGGGCGCCGAGGGGCTTCTTGAGCTTGACGGTCGTCACCTTCTGGATGGCGATCTCGATGCAGGCGACGTTCTGGACCTTGCTGCTCGGGCCCTCCCAGAGGGTGACGGTCACCCGCTTGGAGGTCTCGCGCACGGTGACCCGGTCGAGCACGTTGCACGGCTCCACCCCGGACCACCAGGTGATCCGCAGGCTCCGGCCGTCCTTCGACGGCTTGGCCTTCAGCCACCTGACCTTGCGGGGGTTGTCGGTGTGCCCCTCGGGCTTCGTCGGCTTGGGGGCACCGCTCGTGGGCTCGCTCCGGGGGGCCACGCTGTGGCCCGCGGGCTCGGAGGGGCCGCCGGGGACGGAGGTGGCCTGACTCACCGGCCGCGAGGGGGAGGCGGCGGTGACCGTGGCGCTGGGTTCGGCGCCGCAGCCCAGCGCCAGCAGGAGGCTTCCGGCCAGGATAGAGGTCGCGATCATACGCATACCCCTAAGACGGATCGGGGTCCGGAGCGGTTCAGAAAACCCTGACATCGCGCTGCCGGACCTCGGTCATGACCGCCGAAACAGTGACAAAATCCTGGTCGACGTGCAACACGGTCAATCCGTGGTGCACGGCGGTGGCGCACAGCAGCAAGTCGATCGGCCCGGCGGAACGATGCCGACCCTTCTGAGTGAGCTTGTACTGTGCGTTCTCCACCCAGCGCCACGCGGACTTGGGGACGGCCGCCAGGCGGCAGAGGTCGTTGAGCTCCGTTTCCAGTTCGTCGCGGTGAGCCGGACCGGTTGCGGAGTACAGGAACTCGGTCCTCGTGGGCTCGCAGACGCTCAGTGCTCCGGAGGCGATCCGATCGGCCCACGCCTCCTGTGTTTCCGGAGTGCGGAAGAGGTGCCACAGGGCGGATGTGTCCGCCAGGTAGGAGATCACGAGAAGGCGTCGTCCCGGGCCTGCTTCACCGCCCGGTGCGCCTTCGCCGCATCGTCGAACTCCCCCCGGGCCGCTCGGGCGGAGAGAGCTTCCAGTGCCTCGATGCGCCTGACACGCGTCACGTACTCCCGCAGGGCGGCGTTCACCGTGTCCTTCTTCGTGGTGGTGCCCAACATCCGCATCGCCTCGGCGAGCGCTTCGTCGTCGAGGTCGATCTGAGTGACGCTCATCCACTCCTCCTATGTTGGTAGCATACGTACACAGCATACATTGCCAACAGCTCGGCGCGAGGGACGATTCCTCCGGTGGCCGGGCCGATAGGCTGCGAGAGTTCCGATCCACGATTTCGAGGTGCTCACATGATCGCGATTCTCGGCACCGGCAAGATGGGGGAAGCCCTGCTGTCCGGGCTGCTCAGGGCCGGTTTCAAGCCGGGCGACGTGATCGCGACGGCGCGCCGCGCCGAGCGGGGCCGGGCCCTCGCGGAGCGGTACGGCGTGCGGGTGGCCTCCAACGCCGAGGCGGCCAAAGATGCCGACACGATCATCCTCGCGGTCAAGCCGCAGGACATGGGGTCCCTGCTCGCCGAGATCGCGGGACACATCCCGGCCGACCGCCTGGTCATCTCGGCGGCGGCGGGCATCACGACCTCGTTCGTCGAGTCGCGGCTCGGTGCCGAGATCCCGGTGGTCCGGGTCATGTCCAACACGCCGGTGCTGGTCGACGAGGCGATGAGCGTGATCTCCGCGGGCGCGCACGCCTCCGAGGAGCACCTCAGGCGGGCCGAGGCCCTGTTCAGCCCGGTCGGCAAGGTGCTGCGCATCCCCGAGTCGCAGCAGGACGCGGCCACGGCCCTGTCGGGCAGCGGTCCCGCCTACTTCTTCTACCTGGTCGAGGCCATGGTCGACGCCGGGATCCTGCTCGGCATGCCCCGTGCCGCCGCCCTCGACATGGTCACCCAGTCGATCGTCGGAGCGGCGATCATGCTCCGTGACTCGGGGGAGCACCCGGTGATCCTCCGCGAGGCGGTCACCTCGCCGGGCGGCACCACCATCGCGGCCATCGCCGAGTTGGAGCGGCACAGCGTCCGCGCCGCCTTCCTGGCCGCCATCGAGGCCGCCAGGGACCGGGGACGCCAGCTCGCCGAGGGCTGAGCCCACCCCCCTCTATTAGGAAACTTTCCTACATAGGGCATCATCTCCCGGGGGACTCCGGGGAGATGAGGCGATCGTGGAGCAGGCCGTATCGGCTGACAGGCAGGGTGAGCAGGCCGGACCCGCCGTCTGGACGCGGAGCTTCCTGCTCTTCTTCACCGCCAGGTCGGTCTCCATGCTCGGGGCCGCGATGGTCCCGTTCGCGACGGCGGTGGGCGTGGGCGGGCTCGGTTACGGCCCCACGGGGGTGGGGCTGGCGCTGGCCGCGTGGATGGCGCCCTTCGCGGTGCTCATCCTGTTCGGCGGGGTCTTCGCCGACAGGTTCACGCCGCGCCGCATGATGATCGGCGCCGACACGGTCCGGGTGGTGAGCCAGGGGATCAGCGCGGCGCTGTTCGTCTTCGGCAGGCCGGAGCTCTGGCAGATCCTCGTCATCTCCGCGATCAACGGCGTCGCCGCCGCGATGTACCAGCCCGGCGTCTCCAGCACGGTCCCGCGCGTGGCGCGGGACGTGCAGAAGGCCAACGCCACCCTGCGCGTCTCCGAGTCGATCATGCTGCTGGCCGGTCCCGGCGTCGCCGGAGCCATCGTGGGCCTCTCCGGGGTCGGCGTCGTCTTCGCGATCGACGCCACGGGGTTCGCCGTCAGCGCGGTGTGCCTGCTCCTCCTGCGCCTGCCGGTGGCGGCCGGTCCGGTCGCAGAGCGGTCGATGTGGCACAACCTGCGCGGGGGCTGGCAGGAGTTCCGCTCCAGGACCTGGATGTGGTCGGTGATCCTGGTGTGGGCGGTCTTCGGCGTCACCCTCTTCGGCCCGATGATCCCGCTGGGCTCGATCCTGATCAGCGAGCGGCTCGGCGAGACCGCCTACGGCCTGGTCATGTCCGCCTCCGGCGCGGGCACCATCGTCGGCGGCCTGGTCGCCATGCGGGTCCGCCCGGGACGGCCGCTGATGGCCGGCGCGATCGGCCTGTTCGGGTTCGCCCTGGAGCCGCTCTCCATCGCCGCGGCGTCGCCGGCCGCGGTCCTCATGGCCGCGCACGTGATCGGCGGCGCGGGATGGGCGTTCTGGTCGGTCATGTGGGCCACGAGCATCCAGACCCAGGTCCCGGCGGAGGCGCTCAACCGGGTGACCGCGTACGAGGTCGCCGGTTCGACCCTGTTCATCCCGATCGGCCAGGTGCTCGCCGGACCGGTGGCCGGGGTCGTGGGGGCGCCGCAGTTGCTGACCGGCTCCTCGATCGTGGCGGTCGCCGGGTGTGCCGCCCTCCTGCTGGTCCCCGCTGTCAGGGGACTGCGCCGGGCCTCCTCCGTCTGACCCGTCTGACCCGCCTGACCTGTTCGACCTCCCCGCTGAGGGTACGGCCGACAAGTATCCGGGCCGTTGCCGCGGTCCGCTAAACGTGCCCGTTAATAGCAATAAATCGGGATATTTCGCTCAGATGAAAACGGGGTCGTTCTCCGGGACGGCCGCGTAAACGTCATTCCGTACACGTGCGGTAACGTCGATCAGGGAGCAGGAAGATCGGCCGTGACGCGTGGCGTCGCGACCAGACAGGGAGTGCGCATGAGCCGGTCCGTGCGGGTTGTCTGGGACGATGCGCTCACCTCGTACGACTTCGGCCCAGGACACCCGCTCGCGCCCGTGCGGGTCGAGCTGACCATGGCGCTGGCCAGGGAGCTCGGCGTGCTGGACCAGGTGGAGATGGGGGGCTGCGCCCCCGCCACCGACGACGAGCTGGCGCTCGTCCACGAGCGCGGCTACATCGAGGCCGTCAAACGGGTCTCCGCCACCGGGCGGCCCGACGTGGCCTACGGGCTCGGCACCACGGACAACCCCGCCTTCCCCGGCGTCCACGAGGCGTCCGCGCTGATCACCGGCGCCAGCCTGGCGGCCGCCCGCGCGGTGTGGAGCGGCGAGGCCGAGCACGCGGTCAACGTCGCGGGCGGCCTGCACCACGCGATGGCCGCCGCGGCGAGCGGCTTCTGCGTCTACAACGACCCGGGCGCGGCGATCGCCTGGCTGCTGGCCCAGGGCGCGTCCAGGATCGCCTACGTGGACGTGGACGTGCACCACGGCGACGGCGTGCAGTCGCTGTTCTACGACGACCCCAGGGTTCTCACCATCAGCCTCCACGAGAGCCCACGCACCCTCTTCCCCGGCACGGGGTTCCCCGAGGAGCGCGGCGCGGAGGGCACCGCGGTCAATGTGGCCCTGCCCGCCGGATGCGGCGACAGCGGCTGGCTCAGGGCCTTCCACGCGGTGGTCCCGCCGCTGCTGCGGGAGTTCGCCCCCGACGTCCTGGTCACCCAGCACGGCTGCGACAGCCACGCCCTCGATCCGCTGGCCAACCTCATGCTCAGCCTGGACGGCCAGCGGGCCGCGTACGCGGCGCTGCACGAGCTGGCCCACGAGACCGCGGGCGGGCGGTGGATCGTGACCGGCGGCGGGGGGTACGAGCTGGTGCAGGTCGTCCCCCGGGCGTGGACCCACCTGATCGCCGAGGTGGCGGGCCACCCCCTCGACCCCGGGACCGCCACTCCCGAAGCGTGGCGTACGTTCGTCAAGGAACGGACCAACCAGACGGCGCCGCTCACGCTGACCGACGGCAGAGATCCGGAATTTCGTGATTTCTCCACGGGTTATGACCCAGCAGACCCGATCGACCGGGCCATCATGGCGACGAGGAATGCCGTCTTCCCCTTTCACGGGCTCGATCCCCTCCCGTGACACACGGTCCGTGACACATGGTCTGCCGGCAAACTGGACTGAGGAACCGATGACGCGCGCTGAGCTTCGTGAGCACCTGATCCGGACCCGGATCGCCGGTGACGTGGCGACCAGCCGGGAGAACAACCTGGACCACTACCGGTCGCTGTCCAACCGTGATCCGCACTACATGTTCGGGCTGACCATGGACGGCGCCTGGTCCTACCGGGACGTGCTGGAGCTGATGGCCAAGTCCGCGGGGGTCGTGGCCGACCCCAAGCACCGGGAGGGGCAGGACACCATCGACCCCGATCGCACGATCGAGGCGGTCGAGAAGATGGGCGACACGATCGCCGGGGTGCTCCGGGGGGAGAACCCCAGGGTCCTGATCGCCACCGGGCATCCCACCGGCCTGCTCACCATCCACATGGCCGTGGGCCGGATGCTCAGGGCGCGCGGCGTGACCCTGATGGCCCCCGCCGAGGGCTGGTCGTACTGGGGCAGCGGGTTCGGCCGCAGGCGCAAGATCCGCTATCTGGACGACGTCGCGATGCTCGACGACAAGGGCGCCTTCGTGCACACCCACGACCCGGCCCCGATGCGCGCCATGATCGCCGAGCTGGACGCGGACCGTCCCGATCTGGTGATCGCCGACCACGGCTGGGCCGGGGCGGCGGGCGAGGCGGGCATCCTCACGGTCGGGTTCGCCGACAGCAACGACCCCGCCCTCTTCGTCGGGGAGGCCGAGGGCAAGATCGCGGTCACCGTCCCGCTCGATGACAACGTGCTACCGCGCTATTACGAACCGCTGACGAACCACCTGGTCGAGAGGGTCGTACGGGCCCTCTGAGACGGGGGATGCGCAAATTAGGACATCCCTATACGGGCATTTCGCGCCTGCATTCCACGCACCTCGCCGACCGTTTGCCAACTTTTTGGTGATTGTGGGCGACTCTAATGGGAGACAGTTGGTCCGTTCCAAGATCAATGCGAGGGGCACGGTCCGGCTGCTGGCCAGCGATTTCAGCTGTTTCGCTGACGCGGGACACCGAAGGCTGAGAAAATAGGGGGTTTGCGTGACAGGGGTCCCGACTTACGCTGACAGCAGTACACGTGCGTGAGCAATGGCACCAGTGGGGATAACCCGGATACACGTGCGGAAGAGGCGTCCGATGGGTGCAGGCGAAAGACCTCTCAGCGAGGTGAAGTTCCTGACGGTGGCAGAAGTGGCCACTGTCATGAGGGTGTCCAAGATGACTGTGTACCGACTCGTGCATTCGGGCGAGCTGCCGGCCATCCGGGTCGGTCGATCCTTCCGGGTGCCGGAGCAGGCGGTTCACGATTATCTGAGGGATGCCTACATCGAGGCAGGTTGAGACAGGGTGAGCTCGACGCGTCGAGCCGAGCGGCCGGGGGGAACGATCCGGCCGCAAGGTGAGCCAGGCGTGCCGAATGCTCATGGCCTGCTCCTTCCGGTCTGACCGGGACATAATTTCCGGTACGACCGCCGAAGAGCCGGCCCCTGTCTCGTCGGGGTAGCGACGTGGTCGCCACGTCGTGAGTTCATGCGCCCGGGGTCCCCCCAGGGGCGATCTACCGTGGATCGCCGGTAGTCTGTTGTGCCGGTGTGCTCTCGCGCACCGGTTCGACATTCTCGGCTACCAGCTACCTGGGGGTCCCGTGGGCTCTGTGATCAAGAAGCGCCGTAAGCGCATGGCGAAGAAGAAGCACCGCAAGCTTCTCAAGAAGACCCGCATCCAGCGGCGTAACAAGAAGTAGCGCGGATCTGCGAGGCGCCGATGACCCACACCGTGCTTGTCACCGGGGTCTCGCGCCACATCGGCGCCCGAGTGGCGAGCGTTCTCGCGGATGACCCGGGCATCGACCGGGTCATCGGAGTGGATACGGTGCCGCCGCCCTCGCTCTCACGTGATGGCGGCGTACCTCTCGGCCGGACGGAGTTCGTCCGCGTCGACCTGCGCAGCCCCGACATCGCCCAGGTGATCGCGGCCGCCGACATCGACACCGTCGTTCACATGAGTCTGGTGAGCGCTCCTCCCAGGAGCGGCGGCCGCGCGCTGATGAAGGAGCACAACGTCATCGGCACCATGCAGTTGCTCGGTGCCTGTCAGCGGTCCGCGACGGTCCGTCGCGTCGTCATGCGCTCGACCACCGCCGTCTACGGCTCCTCCCCGCACGACCCCGCGGTCTTCACCGAGGACGCCGAGCCGGGAGAGTCGCCGAGCCGTGGTTACGCCAAGGACGCCTCCGAGGTGGAGGGCTATGTCCGGGGCTTCGCCAGGCGGCGTCGCGACGTGGCCGTGTCGACGCTCAGGTTCGCCAACTTCATGGGACCCGGCGTCGACTCACCGCTGACGCGTTACTTCACCCAGCCGGTCCTGCCGACCGTGCTCGGGTTCGACCCGCGGCTGCAGTTCGTCCACGAGGACGACGCGGTCGAGGTGCTGCGGCGGATGGCGATGGAGGACCACCCTGGCACGTTCAACGTGGCCGGAGACGGCGTGCTGCTCCTGTCGCAGTGCGCGCGCAGGGCGGGCCTGCTCCCGATGCCCGTTCCCTCTCCCGTCTTCCGCCTCATGGGCGACCTCGCCCGGAGCGCGGGACTGGTCGGGTTCTCCCCCGAGCAACTCCGCCTGATGTGCCACGGGCGCGTGGTCGACACCACCGCGCTGTCCGCGGCGCTCGACTGGAGGCCGAAGTTCTCCACCGCGACCGCCTTCGAGGACTTCATCCGCGCGCGTGACCTGGCCGGAGGCCTTCCCGTGGCCCTGATGGACATGGTGTCCCGGCCGGTGACGGGGTGAGCGAGGCGGTGGACGAGAGCGGGGACGCCGAGGTGATCCCCATCACCAGGGCCCGCGCCTCCCGCGAACACCTCCCCGGCCCGACCGGCGAACCCTTCTCCGGCACGTCTCCCGACACGTCCGGCGAACCCTTCTCCGGCACGTCTCCCGGCCCGACCGGCGAACGCCTCTCCGACGCGTCCGGCGAGTCCGACCCCGAAGCCGGGTGGCCCTTTCCCGGGCCGTCGGCCGGCGAGGAGGACGACGACCACCGGCTGGCCGAGCTGCTCGCCTTCCTGCGCCGCCGGGTGACCGGAGCCTACGAGGTCGACGAGTTCGGGTTCGACCCCGAGCTCACCGACAGGGTGCTGCTGGAGCTGATCCGCCCGCTGTACCGCCACTGGTTCCGCACCGAGACCGTGGGCATGCACAACGTGCCCGGTGACTCCGGCGCTCTGATCGTGGCCAACCACTCGGGCACCGTCCCGCTCGACGGGCTCATGCTGCAGGTGGCCCTGTACGACGACCACCCCGGACGTCGCGCGCTCCGCCTCCTGGGGGCCGACCTGGTCTACCGGCTCCCGGTGCTCGGTCACCTGTCACGCAAGACCGGCCACACCCTCGCCTGCCGCGAGGACGCCGACCGGCTGCTCCGCAAGGGCGAGGTCGTCGGCGTCTTCCCCGAGGGTTTCAAGGGGGTCGGCAAGCCGTTCTCCGATCGCTACCGGCTGCAGCGCTTCGGCCGGGGCGGCTTCGTCGCCTCCGCCATCCGCGCGGGCGTGCCGATCGTGCCCTGTGCCATCGTGGGCGCGGAGGAGATCTACCCCAAGATCGGTGACCTGCGGATCCTGGCCAGGGTGCTCGGTCTTCCCTACCTGCCGGTCACGCCGCTGTTCCCCTGGCTCGGGCCTTTGGGGCTGGTCCCGCTCCCGTCTAAGTGGATGATCGGCTTCGGCGAGCCGATCCGCACCGACGAGCTCGACCCCGCCGACGCCGACGACCCCATGCTGGTCTTCAACCTCACCGACCAGGTCAGGGAGGTCGTCCAGCAGCAGCTCGACGAGCTCCGGCTCAGGCGCGGCCACGCCTTCCCCCCGTTTTTCTGAGACCCTCCCGGCTCAGGCCGGCGTACGGCGGCGAGGGGGTCAGCGGCTGGAGCGGTAGTAGCGGCGCAGGGCGGCCGCGGCGGCGATGCCGCCCGCGACGGCTCCGGCACCCGCCGCGATGGGCAGGCCGATCATGGTCGCCTTGCGTCCCGTACGGAAGTCCTTGATGTCCCAGCTGTTCTGCCGGGCGAACTCGCGCAGCTCGGCGTCCGGGTTGATCGCGGTGGCGTGGCCGACGAGGGAGAGCAGGGGCAGGTCGTTGGCCGAGTCGCTGTAGGCGGAGCAGCGCGCCAGGTCGAGCCCCTCCCTGCGGGCCAGCGCCCTAACGGCCTCCGCCTTGGCGGGGCCGTGGAGCAGGTCGCCGACCAGGCGGCCGGTGTAGACGCCGTTCTCGGTCTCGGCGACGGTGCCGAGCGCGCCGGTCAGGCCGAGGCGCTGGGCGATCACCCTGGCCAGCTCCACCGGGGTCGCGGTGACCAGCCAGACCCGCTGGCCCGCGTCGAGGTGTGCCTGCGCGATGGCGCGGGTGCCCGCCCAGATGCGGTCCGCCATCACCTCGTCGTAGATCTCCTCACCGAGCCGGACGATCTCCTCGACCTTGCTGCCCGCGACGAACGCCAGCGCGGTCTCCCTGGCCTCGTCGATGTGCGCGGGGTTCTCGTCGCCGCGGATCCGGAAGACCAGCTGGCCCATCGCGAACCTGAACAGATCCCTGCTGGTGAACAGGCCCCGGGAGGCGAGGCCACGGGCGAAGTGGTAGATGGAGGCGCCGCGCATCATGGTGTTGTCGACGTCGAAGAAGGCGGCGGACACCGGGTCGGGCTCGGCCATCGGCATCGCCACGGCGGCCGCGGCGGCGACCTCGCCCGCCGCGACCTCGCCGACCGTCGCCCGCCTGGCCGTCTCCGCTTCGCCCCGCCGTCGTAGTAGCCGCCTCATAGCACCTCAGCTTAACCGGGACAGAGGGGTGAGATCGGTAGCGTCGGTATGAGCTGGATGTGACGTCTTGGCGTCGTACGGCATCGCGCGTGCCGGGTGGGGCCGGGGGGCTGGATTCCGTTGGCACGGTCCGGGACGCGAGCGCGTCGACGCCGAGGCCGTCGGCGGTGGGGGGTGGGCGGCACCGGAGGCCGGGTTCCGTTGGCGCGGTCCGGGGCGGGACCGTTCGCGGTGGTCCGGGTCCGGGGCGGCGAGAGGGGGCCCGTACCGGACCGGCTACCCGGGTGGGGCCAGGCCCTCGATGTAGTTGAGGTAGACGTGGGCCTTGCGCTGGTTCTCCGCGCCCATCCTGGGGATCATCCCGGCGATCTGGGTGCGCTGTTTCTGGACGAAGCGCTTGAGCTCCTTGGCGCTCGCGGAGTCACGGCGCCGCATCTGCCGCAGGGAGGTCACCGCGGAGCGCGTGGTGTCCTCCATGGCCTGGAGGGTCTCCCCGATCATGTCCTCGCGCTCCCCCTCACCCTCGCCCTCTCCGGAGCCCAGGAGTTCCTTGACCTCGCGGGCACGGGTCTCGGCGTAGCCGAAGGAGCGGTCGGCCCGCTCGGCGTCGTCGCTGCTCAGGTGGAACAGCGTCCTCTCGGCGGCGCGCTTGAGCGGGTAGAAGGTGTCGCCGGGCATCGACCGGTAGGTCCACATACCGGACACCAGCATCGAGGCCACCATGGCGACGCTCAGCAACTGCGGGAACAGCCCCGCGCGAGACCTCCGCCGGGAGTGGCGGGGGCCCGCCGGCCGCCGCTCGGGGACGTCGTCCTCTCCGGGGGGAGACTGCGTGAGCTGCTCGCGGAGCCTGGCGTTGAACTCGGGCCGGGGGGTGGCCGCCATGCGGGCGCCGAGTCGTGACACGCGATCCTGAATGCGCGCCTGCGACCTCCGAGAGAATCCGGGCAGCCACTTCCCCATGAACGCTCCCTGCCGCCCCCAGCTCATGATCCATCGGTGTCACTTGCCTAACGACGACTCGGCACGGCAGGTTACGCGTCGAACCGCATCGGCATTGGAACATCGTTTCGGACGCGACGGTCGCGGCCGGGGAGCGACGACCCGGTGTCAGCCTGTGTCGGCCGGTGCCGGCTTCGGTCTCAGCTGAGGTCCGAGGGCAGCGCGCGGGCCAGGGCGCGGATCGCGCGGAACTGGAGCGCCTTGATGGCGCCGCTCTTCTTGTTCATGATGAGCGCGGTCTCCGCCAGTGACATGCCGTGCAGGAAGCGCAGCACCACGCACTCCTGCTGCTCGGGACCGAGGCCGCGGACGGCGGTGAGCACCCGATCGCTGATCATCGCGGTGACGACGGCGTTCTCCGGGATGTGCGGGCCGTCGAGCGGGGTGTCGATCACCTCCGCCGTCGTGACCTCAAGGCGGTACCTGCCGGACTTGAAGTGATCGGTGATCAGGTTCCTCGCGATGGTCACGAGCCAGGCCCCGAAATCACGCCCTTGCCACGTGAAGTCCGTGATCCGGCGGAGCGCGCGGAGAAAGGTCTCGCTCGTGAGATCCTCGGCCAGCGGGTGTGAGCCGACCCGGAAGTAGACGTAGCGGTACACCAGGGTGAGGTAACGATCATAGAGCGTGCCAAAAGCATCCGTGTCTCCGGTTTTGGCACGCAAAACGAGCCTCCGGAGTTCTTCGGAGGCATCCTCACGCACGGTGAGGTCATTGCTGCGGACGGGCTGGGCTACCCCGGCTGTCGTGGGGAGGTGCCCTGCGAGCGGCCACGTTTCAGGCATCCGGTATCCCTGAGGGGAGGGGGTACGGCGTGCTCGATCACTCTAGAAATGAACGGGTAATTCCACAATCCACTTTGAAGCGTCGTGACTGGGGGTAATCGCCAGATACGGTGTGGGGCCGGTTGTTTCCAACCGGCTCCGGTAGCCGGCCAAGGGTTCGGCTACCGGTTGGGGGGTAATGTCCGGCAGCATTGGAGACACCATGGAAGTCCTCGTCGCTGTCATCGCCTTCGCCGGTGCATTGCTCGCAGCCATCGCCACCGGTGCTCTCGTCAGTCGCCTCCGCAGTGAGCCCAAGGGCTGGCTGATCGCCTGGAGCATCACGACGGCGTCTCTCTCCGTCTCACTCGCAGTAATCGCCACCGGTTACTTGATCGGGTTCGGGACGGGCACGTTCCGTATTTACCAACTGACCGGATCCATGCTGGCGCCCCTGTGGCTGTCCGTCGGGGTCATCCAGTTGCTGGCCAGGAAGAGCACGGCCAGGTTCTCCTCCTGGCTCCTGGGGATCGCCCTCACCGTCATCGCCACGGTGATCCTGGCGATCGACCCGGTCCTGCAGGAGAAGGACTTCGCCAAGGCCCTCCCGCTGGGCAGCCACCACTGGAACCTGCCCCCGGCCTACCTGCTCGGGGCCGTCCACGTGATCGTCGCGCTCGTGCTGCTGGGCGGGCTGCTGCTGGCGGTCCTGCGCTGGCGCGGCGGTGACGACTACGACGCCGACAACATGCACGCGCTCCTGGTGCTCGGGCCCACGGGGCTCGCCCTCGTCGGAGCCGTCAGCTTCGCGGTGCCGGGGATGTTCACCGCGCTCCTGCTCTTCGTCACGGCCGCCGCGGTCTGGTACGCCATGCTCCGCCCGCTCGCGCCCTACGAGGACGACGATGACGACGACGCGGACGACGAGTGGGAGGACAACCCCCCGAGGAGCCGCCCCGAGTACCAGCCCCGCGACGTGCAGGTCGCCGGCCGCCGCGTGACCCCGGAGAGCCCCCCCGCCCGCGCTCTGGCCGAGGAGACACCCCGCCGCTCCGGTCTCGGTGATCTCGTGGCCGAGTACCGCGCGGGCGAGCAGGACGTCGACTACGCTGCGCGCATGCGGCAGCAACCCTCCCCGCCCGACGACAGGTTCGGCGGCCCCGCCACGGGGATGTTCATGGCGGGCGAGTACGGCATGCCGCCCGCCGACCAGCCGCCGGGCGGTGACCCCGGCAGGCGCGGGGGCGATCCCGGCAGGCAGCCGCCGGTCACCGGCCAGTTCGGCATGCAGGGCATGCCGGGCGTGCCCGGCCCCGCGACCGGCGAGTACAACATCCCGGCCAACGAGTTCGGCAGGCACGGCGCCCCCGGTTCCGGCAGGCAGCCGGGCCCGGGCACCGGCGAGTTCGGCAGGCCGGGAGGCACGGGCGAGTTCGGCAGGCCCGGCGGAACCGGTGAGTTCGGCAGGCCCGCGGGCCCCGGCACCGGCGAGTTCGGCATGCCGGGCGCGCCCGGGCCCGGCAGGCCGGGCAGCCTCCAGCCGATGCCCGCCGACCAGGCCTTCGGCGGCGCGCCCTCACCGGGGAGCGAGCAGGGGCGTGGAGGCTCCCGGGGCTACGACCGGGGAGGCTCCCCGGGCTACGACCAGGCGTTCGGCGCCGCCCCCTCGACCGGTGCCATGTATCCGGGCGGGCCGGGGATTCCCGGCGGTGCCGGTGCCCCGCAGGGCGGCTCGAACCGTCCCTCGCCGAGCATCTTCGGCCTGCTGACCGTCTTCACCCTGCTCGACGGCACCGGGGAGAGGTTCGACCGGCTCGCGGACGAGACCGTCGAGGCGGTGCGCCGCTCCGAGCCGGACACGCTCGTCTACACCTGTCACTCGGTGAAGTCGGCGCCTCTCCAGCGCATCGTCTACGAGCTCTACCGGGACGAGGTCGCCTACGGCGACCACCAGCGCCAGCCCCACACGCAGCGCTTCGTCACCGAGCGCCAGGCGATGGTGCTCGCCACCAATGTGATCGAACTCACCGTGAACGCCGCGAAGGTGATGCCGCTCCCGACCGCCTTCAGGTCGTGAGCGCGGCGCGGGTGGTCCGCCAGGTGGTCACCCGCGTGGGTCCTTAGGCGTCGAGGGCGCCGAGGGCGGCGCGCAGACGGTTCTCGTCGACGCGCCAGAAGTCGTGCTGCACCCCGTCGACGAGGGTGACCGGGATCATCTCCCAGTAGCGGGCCTGGTCCTCCTCGGAGGCCGTGATGTCGCGCTCCTCCCACGGGACGCCGAGGTCCGCGGCGACCCGCTCGATCACCGCCCGCGCGTCGTCGCACAGGTGGCAACCGGGTTTGCCGAGCAGGGTGATGCGATGGTCTCGCGGTGACATGACCGCCACGGTAGCCGAACCGCGGCGAGGGGTGGGGATCCTGTCCGGCGACCGCGAAGATCCAGTGACGGCGGGGTTCGTACCCGGCAAAAGTGCAGTTCAGTGGCCTGGTGAGGGGTCGGAAGGCGGACCGGAGGGGGGCACGGCCAAGATTGTGAACACTCACTTTGTGCATCGGTTCACAAAAGGACTAACCTGAATGACAGTGGTTTCACCTCGTCATCCGTCGCGTCCGGGCCGCGCCGGCCGCCTGTCCCCCTGGAGTTCCGGCACGTGATCCGCCGTCTGTCCCAAGCCCGCGAACGCGGCATTCCCGAGGCGACCGTCGCCCGGCTGCCGCTCTATCTGCGAGCGCTGAACGGCATGGCCGAGCGTGGCCTGGCGACCGTGAGCTCGGAGGACCTGGCCGTCGCGGCGGGCGTCAACTCGGCCAAGCTTCGCAAGGATCTCTCCCACCTGGGGTCGTACGGCACCCGCGGGGTCGGCTACGACGTCGAGTACCTCATCTACCAGATCTCCCGTGAGCTGGGTCTCACCCAGGACTGGGCCGTGGCCATCGTCGGAGTCGGTAACCTCGGGCGTGCGCTCGCCAACTACGGCGGGTTCGTCTCCCGCGGGTTCAGGGTCGCGGCGCTGCTCGACGCCGACCCCGAAGTGGTGGGCGACCACATCGCGGGATTGAATGTGGAGCACATCGACGAGCTGGAAGCCGTGATAAGGCGGCGGGGAGTGTCGATCGTGGTGCTCGCGACACCGGCCGTGGCGGCCCAGCAGGTGGCCGACCGGGTCGTCGCCGTGGGGGTCACCAGCATCCTGAACTTCGCCCCCGTCGTCCTTTCCGTGCCAGAAGGCGTCGATATCCGTAAAGTCGACCTATCAATTGAATTGCAGATCCTGGCGTTCCACGAGCAGCGCAAGGCGGATCGGATGACTGGGGGGCCCGCGATGGCCGAGGAGTGGCCCGAGGCGGTGGACTTGTGAAGAGGCGCGGCGCACGAGCCGGTGATCACGCTGACAGGCACGGCATCTCCCGACTTTCCCGGACGACCCCGACGAGCATGGCGATCACTATGACCATTGCCCGTATGAGGATGAATACGGAGACGGTGAGCACGAGCACGGCGAGCATGAGCAGGGTGACCAGTAGTGCGGCGAGCGCCGCGGCCCCGGCCGGCCATCTCCCCTCCCGAAGCCCCGGGGATTCCCGGAGCCTCGGGGATTCCCGAGGCTCCGGAGCCTCCGCGGGCGGCCGGAAGGCAGGAGAGGGCCGATGAGCGTTCTCGTCGTC
The DNA here is from genome assembly GCF_059358815.1 of Streptosporangium nanhuense. NCBI lineage: Bacteria > Bacillati > Actinomycetota > Actinomycetes > Streptosporangiales > Streptosporangiaceae > Streptosporangium > Streptosporangium nanhuense. The sequence continues at coordinate 250,936 of NZ_JCADBG010000003.1, read as the reverse complement.
GGCCTGAGCCACCGGACGGCACCGGTGGCCCTGCTGGAACGGGTCTCCGTCTCCGGTGACTCGCTGGTGAAGCTGCTCCAGGACGTCCAGCAGGACGTCCACGTCGCCGAGGCCATGATCGTCTCGACGTGCAACCGGGTCGAGATCTACGCCGAGGTCGACCGGTTCCACGCCGCGGTGACCTCGCTCTCCCGGCTGCTCAGCACCCATTCCGGCGTCTCCATGGAGCAGCTGGTCTCCCACCTCTACGTGCACTACGAGGACCGCGCCGTCGAACACCTGTTCTCGGTCGGCTCCGGCCTCGACTCGATGGTCGTGGGAGAGGGGCAGATCCTCGGCCAGGTGCGCTCGGCGCTCAGGCTCGCCCAGGAGGAGGGCACCCTCGGCCCGACGCTCAACGAGCTCGTCCAGCAGTCGCTGCGGGTGGGCAAGCGCTCGCACACCGAGACCGGCATCGACCGGGCGGGCGCCTCCCTCGTCGGCGTGGGGCTCACCCTCGCCGAGCGCGCCCTCGGCCCCCTCCAGGGGAAGCGGGCCCTGGTGGTGGGCGCGGGCTCGATGAGCGCCCTGTCGGCCGCGACCCTGCAGCGGGTGGGCGTCACCGACATCGTGGTGGTCAACCGGACCCACGACCGCGCCGTGCGGCTGGCGCAGACGGTCGGAGGCAGGGCCGCCGCGTTCGGCGACCTGGCGGCCGAGCTGGCGGAGGCCGACCTGGTCATCTCCTGCACCGGCGCCACCGACGTGGTCATCACGGCCGACATGGTGACCCCCCGCGAGACGTTCCTGCTGGACCTGGCCCTGCCGCACGACATCGACCCCGCCGTACGGCGGCTGCCCGGTGTGACGCTGGTCGACCTGGAGTCCATGCAGGAGGACGAGGCCGACGCCGGCACCGACGACGGCGGTCGCGCCGAGGCGGTCACCGCCGTGCGGGGCATCGTCGCCGAGGAGGTCACCGCCTACCTGTCGGCCGAGCGCGCCGCGCGCGTCACGCCGACCGTGGTGGCGCTGCGGAGCAAGGCGGCCCAGGTGGTCGAGGCGGAGCTCGTGCGGCTCGCCGCGCGGGTTCCCGATCTTGAGGGACGCGTCAGGGACGAGGTCGGCCACACCGTCAGGCGTGTGGTCGACAAGCTGCTCCACGAGCCCACCGTGCGCGTCAAGCAGCTGGCGGAGTCCCCGGCGGGTGATCATTACGCGGAAGCGCTGCGCGAGCTGTTCAATCTTGACCCGAAGGTGCCCGAAGCGGTGAGGCGCATCGAGACGATCGACGCCGAGCCGGGTAAGAACACCGAGCCGAGCAAGAAGGAGGCAGGCCTGTGAGCAGCGTTTCTCCTCCGCTCCGGCTGGGCACCAGGCGGAGCGTCATGGCGACGACGCAGTCGGGCCTGGTCGCCGCCCGCCTCACCGAGCTGACCGGTGCGGCCGTCGAGCTGGTCGGCGTCACCACCTTCGGGGACGTGACCAAGGCCGACCTCACGCAGCTCGGCGGTACGGGCGTCTTCGTCAGCGCGCTGCGCGACAAGCTGATCGCGGGCGAGATCGACCTCGCGGTGCACTCGCTGAAGGACCTGCCCACCACGCCCGACCCGCGCGTGGTCATCGCGGCGATCCCGCCGCGCGACGACCCCAGGGACGCGCTGGTGAGCGTCGCCAAGCTGGCCGACCTGCAGCCCGGCGCGAAGATCGGCACGGGGTCCCCGCGCCGGATCGCCCAGCTCAGGATGATCCGTCCTGATCTTGAATACGTGCCCATCCGCGGCAACGCGGACACCCGCATCGGCAAGGTGGCCTCCGGCCAGCTGCAGGGGGTCGTGCTCGCCGCCGCCGGGCTCGGCCGGCTGGGCCGCGACGCCGAGATCTCCCAGGTCTTCGAGGTCGAGGAGATGCTGCCCGCCCCCGGCCAGGGGGCGCTGGCCGTGGAGTGCCGTTCCGACCACTCCGACCTGATCGCCCTGCTGGGCGTGCTCGACGACGCGCGCACCCGCGCCGCGGTCACCGCCGAGCGCGCGGTGCTCAACGCCCTGGAGGCGGGGTGCGCCGCCCCGGTGGGCGCGTACTCGGCCGAGAACGGGTCCGATCTGATCCTTACCGCCGCTGTCGTCGCCGTCGACGGCAGGCGCGCGGTGCGCAAGTCCGCCGCCGGAAGCTCTTCCGCGCCCATGGATCTCGGCCGCGACCTCGCGGCCGAGATGATCGCGGAAGGGGCCGGCACGTTGATAGGGGAGCGAGCACATTGAGCTCCGGAAGTACCACCTTCGAGCGCCCGTCAGGGTTCGTCGCCTTCGTCGGCGCCGGCCCCGGTGACGCGGGCCTGCTCACGCTGCGCGGCGCCGACCTGCTTTCCAAGGCGGACGTCGTCATCCTCGACCGGGAGGCGTACGGCCCGCTGCTGCGCCACTGCCGCGAGGGCGTCGAGGTCGTCGACGTGGCCGAGGACGGCGCCGTCTCGCTGAAGGCGGTCAAGACCGCCAAGGGCGGCAGCGCCGTCGTGCGGCTGTGCGCCGGCGACCCGATGTTCTTCTCCTCGATCACCGAGGAGGTCGCGGCCTGCGCCAAGGCGGAGGTGGACTTCGAGGTCGTGCCCGGCGTGCCGCCGGCGACGGCGGTGCTCACCTACGCGGGGATCCCCGCCGCGGTGTCGGTGCCCGAGTTCCGGGTCGTGGACGCGACCCAGATCGACGACTGGTCGGCGTACGCCACCGGGGCGGGCACCCTGGTGATCTACAACGGCGTCGCCGAGGCCGTGCCCATCGGCAAGGCGCTGATCGCGGCGGGCCGTCCCGACTCGACGCCCGTGGCGGTCAGCAGCGCGGGCACCACCACCGAGCAGCACACCGTGGTGACCACGCTGGGCAGGCTCGCGCCCGATCTCAAGCACGCGGGGATGACCGAGCCCGCGCTGATCGTGGTCGGCGAGGCCGTCGGCATGCGCGACCGGCTGTCGTGGTTCGAGACCAAGCCGCTGTTCGGCTGGCGGGTGCTGGTGCCCAGGACCAAGGAGCAGTCGGCCGGCCTGGTCGAGCAGCTGCGCTCGTACGGCGCGGTGCCCGAGGAGGTCCCCACGATCTCCGTCGAGCCGCCGCGCACCCCGCAGCAGATGGACCGCGCCATCAAGGGCCTGGTCACCGGACGCTACGAGTGGGTGGCCTTCACCAGCGCGAACGCGGTCAAGGCCGTGCGCGAGAAGTTCGAGGAGTACGGCCTGGACGCCCGTGCGTTCGCCGGGCTCAAGGTCGCGGCCGTGGGGGACAGCACGGCGCGGGCGCTGGTGAGCTTCGGCGTCAAGCCCGACCTGATGCCGTCCGGCGAGCAGTCGTCGGAGGGCCTGCTGGCCGAGTGGCCCCCGTACGACTCGATGCTCGACCCGATCAACCGGGTGCTGCTGCCGCGCGCCGACATCGCGACCGAGACGCTCGTGGCCGGGCTGACCGAGCTGGGCTGGGAGTGCGACGACGTGACCGCCTACCGGACCGTCCGCGCCGCGCCGCCGCCCGCCCCGACCCGCGAGGCCATCAAGGGCGGCGGGTTCGACGCGGTCCTTTTCACCTCGTCGAGCACCGTCCGCAACCTGGTGGGCATCGCGGGCAAGCCGCACAACGTCACGGTCATCGCCGTGATCGGCCCGCAGACCGCCAAGACCGCCGAGGAGTTCGGGCTCCGCGTCGACGTGATGGCCGACAAACCCTCGGCTTCCGCTCTCGCGGCGGCGCTGGCGGAGTATGGTGCCAAGCAGCGGCAGGCGGCCGTGATGGCGGGGGACGCCCCCCGCAGGCCCTCGCAGACCCGGCGGGGAGCCCGGCGCCGCGCGAAGTAACCTTGAAAACGACGCCCGTCCGCGCACGGCGGGCGGGCAGGCCGCGTTCGACGGCCCCGGGCGAGCGCCACGGGGTGTGGTCGTCGTCGCGATGATCGGTACTGCGGTCGGCACCGCGTCACGCTGATCGGCACCACGCCGCGCCGAGCGGCGAGCCATAGAACACACGACCGAGCTCCTCCGGCCCGCAGTCCCCTACCGGCCGGGGAGAGGGGGAGAAGCATGACGGCCCAGTTCCCTGTCGCGCGCCCGCGCAGGCTCCGCCGTACGACACCGATGCGCCGGATGGTGGCCGGAACCCGGCTGCACCCGGCGGAGCTGGTGCTGCCGATGTTCGTGAAGGAGGGCATCACCGAGCCGAACCCGATCGGCTCGATGCCCGGGGTGTTCCAGCACACCCGCGACTCGCTGCGCAAGGCCGCCCACGAGGCCGCCGAGGCCGGGGTCGGCGGGCTGATCCTGTTCGGCGTCCCCGCGGTGAAGGACGCCCAGGGGTCGGCCGCCGACGACCCGGAGGGGATCGTCCAGCTCGCCGTCGCCGACCTGGTCGCCGACGTGGGCGACGCGCTGGTCGTGATGACCGACACCTGCCTGGACGAGTTCACCGACCACGGGCACTGCGGCATCCTGACCCCGGACGGGGAGGTCGACAACGACGCCACCCTGGAGCGCTACGCCGCCTCGGCGGTGGCCCAGGCGCGGGCCGGGTCGCAGGTCATCGCGCCGAGCGGCATGATGGACGGCCAGGTCGCGGCGATCAGGGCGGCCCTCGACGGCGACGGCTTCGAGCAGATCCCGATCCTCGCGTACTCGGCCAAGTACGCCTCGGCGTTCTACGGGCCGTTCCGCGAGGCGGCCGAGTGCGCCCCCCAGTTCGGCGACCGCAACGCCTACCAGCAGGACCCGGCGGGACCGGCCGGCGAGGCGCTGCGCGAGGTGCGGCTGGACCTCGACGAGGGCGCCGACGCCGTCATGGTCAAGCCCGCGCTGGCCTACCTCGACATCCTGCGCCAGGTGCGCGACGCCGTGGACGTCCCGGTGGCGGCGTACCAGGTCAGCGGTGAGTACGCCATGATCGAGGCCGCGGCGGCGAACGGCTGGATCGACCGGGACCGGGCGATCATGGAGTCGCTGGTCGCGATCCGCCGGGCGGGTGCCGACATGATCCTCACCTACTGGGCGATCGAGGTGGCCGCGAAACTGAGATGAGGCCGATCGGGGTGGCCGCGAAACCGAGATGAGACGGACGGCACGTGCCGAGAACTGGAGGTTCGTCGCTTGATGGAGAAGCGTGTGCGTTAGAGTGCGATAACCGGTGCGGATGTGTCCCAGGTGGCGTAGACCCTGGGTATTTGACGTTCTTCACTGACCAGAGTGGGACAGGTCGATCGCATCCGGATGGCACGCGGGGTGCGCGGACGACGGAGGACACAATGGTCGGGGTACCGATGGTTCGTCGAAGCAGACGACATGCTCATCCGAAGCAGATGATCAACTCTGTGCTGGAGTACGCCGCCCTGGGCTGGGCGAGCTGTCCCGGCGCGAGGCCGCTGAAGGGCGGTTCGCGATCCTGCTCCTGCGACCGGGTCGGCTGTCCCGACCCGGGGGCGCACCCGCTCTCCCGGGCCTGGCAGATGCAGGCCACCACCGACCCGACCCTGCTCACCAACTGGTGGCGGTACGAGCCGGAGGCGAACGTGGTCCTGCCCACGGGGCGGGTGTTCGACGTCTTCGACGTACCGCTCGCCGCGGGGCGCACCACCCTCGCGAACATGGACTCCGCCGGAGCAGCCTCGGGCCCGGTCGCCGTCAACGGCGACCGGGCCCTGTTCTTTGTGGCCACCAGGAACGCCTCCGACGACGAGGACGAGTGGTGGACCTGCGCCCTCGACTTCGGCCCGTCCACCATCGAGGAGATGCCCGGCCTGCGCTGGCACTGCCGCGACAGTTACGTTCTCGCCCCGCCCTCGCTGCTGCCGACCGGCGGGCCCGGCTCGTGGCTGCGCCCGCCCGACGGACGCCCGCTGCCCGACCCTCTGCGCATTCTCGACTGGCTCGCCGACACCTGCGAGTGAGCCGGTCGTCGGTCACCGGTGCGCGGGGGTTCCGCGCAGGCCGTCCTGAGGCGGGTGTCCCGTACCGGGAGTTCCGGTCAGGGAGGACAGGGGATGCCCGGACAGAACGGGCGGAGGCTCGTCCTGCGGTGGCTACCCTGTAGGGCGTGAGCCGTACTGATAACTCCGAGGCCCTGTTCGCCCGCGCACGTGAGATCGTCCCCGGGGGCGTCAACTCCCCGGTCCGAGCCTTCGGCGCCGTCGGCGGCACGCCGCGCTTCATGACCTCGGGGCAGGGCCCCTACATCACCGACGTCGACGGCAACCGCTACGTCGACCTGGTCTGCTCGTGGGGGCCGATGATCCTCGGCCACCGGCACCCCGCCGTGATCGAGGCCCTGCAGGAGGCGCTGCGCGACGGCACCTCGTTCGGTACGGCGACGCCCGGCGAGGTCGAGCTCGCCGAGGAGATCGTCGATCGGGTGGAGCCGGTGGAGAAGGTCCGCCTGGTCAGCTCCGGCACCGAGGCCACCATGTCCGCCGTGCGGCTGGCCCGGGGGTTCACCGGCCGGTCCAAGATCGTGAAGTTCGCGGGGTGCTACCACGGCCACGTCGACGCTCTGCTCGCCTCGGCCGGTTCCGGTGTGGTGACCTTCGGCCTGCCCGACACCCCCGGCGTGACCGGCGCCTCGGCCGCCGACACCGTGGTGCTGCCCTACAACTCGGTCGAGGCGGTCACGGAGGCCTTCCAGACCTTCGGCGCCGACATCGCGTGCGTGATCACCGAGGCGTGCCCGGCCAACATGGGCGTCGTCCCGCCGCTCGACGGGTTCAACGCCACCCTGCGCGAGCTGTGCACGGAGTACGGTGCGCTGCTGATCGTCGACGAGGTGCTCACCGGGTTCCGGGTGTCGGAGTCCGGCTGGTACGGGCTCGACCCGGTCGACGCCGACCTCATGACCTTCGGCAAGGTCATGGGCGGCGGGCTGCCCGCCGCCGCGTTCGGCGGGCGCGCGGACGTGATGGCCCACCTCGCGCCGGAGGGGCCGGTCTACCAGGCGGGCACCCTGTCGGGAAACCCGCTGGCCTGCGCGGCCGGTCTGGCCACCCTGCGCGCCTGTGACGAGGGGGTCTACGACCGGGTCGACGCCGCGGCGCTGGTCATCGGCCGCGCCGCCGCCGACGCCCTGGCCGCGGCCGGGGTGCCGCACCGCCTGCAGCGCGCCGGGAGCCTGTTCTCCATCTTCTTCACCGACGAGCGGGTCACCGACTTCGCCACCGCCCAGAAGCAGGACACCGTCGCCTACCGGGCGTTCTTCCACGCGATGCTCGACCAGGGCGTCTACCTGCCGCCGTCGGCGTACGAGGCGTGGTTCCTGTCCTCCGCCCACGACGACGAGGCCCTCTCCCGCATCGCCGACGCCCTTCCGGTCGCCGCGAAGGCCGCCGCTCAGGCTTCCGTTTAGTGCGGGTCTTCGTTGGTCGGCCTGGTCGGTAGGTGCTGATAGGGCCGGGTGGGTTCGTGCTTCGGGCGGCCGTCGTTTCTCGGCGGGTGTTCGCCGGCTGCCTGGCCGGGTGGGCGCTGGGGGTCGGGTGGGTTCGCGCTCCGGTGGGTGGGTGTTCCGGGCGGCCGTCGTCGGTGGCGGCTCTGGTGCGTCAGGCCTCCGGCCTGGCGGGCGCGCTGGTCGCGGATTTTTATAAGCCGCCCGGAACACCCACCCACCTCCGCACACGGCTGGTCTCGCCGTACGCCCCGCGGACCGTAGCCGCTTTGCGACGGGCCGCCCATCGGGCCCTTTGACGCTGAAGCAATCCGTACGAGGTCGTTCAGGGCCTGGCTCCGTAGCTGAAGCGCCGGTGCGGAAAGGAGCGCATGGGCGCTCGCCGGGGCTCGCTCGGCGTACGAGGCTCATGGGACGCCGCCGGTCGGCGGCTGGACCGCGTTTCTCCGCCGCGTCGAGGACGGCCTTTCACCGGGGCGGGTCGCCGAGGTGGTGATCGGGAAGGGCACCGGGACGGCTTGGTCTTTCTGTCGCGGTCCTCGGACTCGGGGGAGACCACCTCGACGGCGAGGTGCACCGCGCCGGGGGTGTAGAACGTCCGGTCGTCGTCATCGGCCGCCTTCACGTCTATGGCCATGATGTCGGGGCAAGGGCGCGTCCGGTGTCCGAGTTTGATGTCCATCCGGGTCACTACCGCGATGTGTCCGGGTGCCTGGATCTTCAGGCCGGTCGCCAGGCCGGTCAGGACGCGCTGGTGGAAACGTGTCTGGGGAGCGGCGAAGACGAGTGCTCCGTCGATCAGCTCGACGCGCTCGAAGAAGCCGGGTTCGCCGTCGGGGCCTTCGGAGAGGCGGTCGAGGTCGTCGGCGGTCCAGCCTGCCGGGGGTGGGGACGGCCAGTGGTCGAGGGCGGCATCCATGCCGGTCACCGTAGTTTCCGGCTCCGTTGCCCGTCGGGGGATTCATACTCTTTCCGCTTCAGGAGTCCTGTCGGTGAGGGCGGGCGTACGGGCGCGGGTTGTGGAGTAGAGGACGCCGGAGATGATCAGGGCGGCGGCGGCGAGTTCGGTGAGGGAGATCGACTCGCCGGTGAACAGGGCGGCGGAGGTCATGCCGAAGAGGGGGACGAGCAGGGCGGTCGGGGCGACCACCGAGGCGTCGTAGCGCTGGAGCAGGAAGCCCCAGATGGCGAAGCCGCCGAGGGTGGCGACCAGTGCCACGTAGATCACCGACAGGGTGCCCTCCACCGAGAACTCCAGCCGGGGAACCCCCTCCACCAGCAGGGCGAGGGCCGTCATGGGGATGGCCGCGACCCCGCAGATCCAGACCATGAAGCGGAACGAGTCGGGCGGCGCGGCGTTCCTGATCGCGATGTTGCCCGCGCTCCAGAAGAACGCCGCGCCGACGACCAGCAGGAACGCGCCGATGGGGCCGCCGGCGCCCAGGTCGGCGGCGATCAGCGCCAGACCGGCGAACGCGACGGCCATGCCGATGATCCGCCGCCGGGTGAGCCGCTCCCCCAGCAGGAGGACCGCCAGGACCGCGGTGAACACCGCCTGGACCTGGACGACGAGCGAGGTGAGCCCGGCGGGCATGCCCGCCCGCATGCCCATCAGCAGCAGGGTGTACTGGCCGATGCCGAGGGTGGCCCCGGCCACGAGCACCTTCCGCCAGGGCACTCCGGGGCCGCCGACGAGCAGTACGGCGGGGAAGGCGGCGAGCAGGAAGCGCAGCGCCACGTAGAACAGCGGGGGAAAGTGCCGGAGTCCCGCTTCCATGACCACGAAGTTGAAGCCCCACATGGCGGCGAGGCCGATGGCGAGGAGGAGATGCCGGGTACGCATGCAGCAATCGTCGTTTCCGATGATATTTCAGCACAAGTGAGACTTTCTGTCTCGTGCCGTTTAGGATTGCTTACATGTTGGATCTCAACCGGCTCAAGGCCCTGCACGCGGTCTCCGTCTACGGCTCCGTGGGCGCCGCGGCCGAGGCGCTCATGGTGACTCCCTCCGCGGTCTCCCAGCAGCTGGCCAAGCTGGAGCGGGAGACGGGCGCCACCCTGCTGGAGCGCAACGGGCGCGGGGTGCGGCTGACCGACGCGGCCGGGCTGCTCGCCGACCACGCCGGGCGCATCCTCGCGCTGGTCGAGACGGCGGAGGCCGACTTCGAGGCGCTGCGCGGTGAGGTCGTGGGGCGGCTGAGCATCGGCGCCTTCCCCACCGCGGCCCGGGGCCTGATGCCCGCCGCGCTCGTCCTGCTGCGAACCCGCCACCCCGACCTGCGCCTGCAGCTCATGGAACGCGAGCCGGAGCGGCAGATCCGAGAGGTGGCCAGGGGCGAGCTCGACCTCGCGGTGATCCAGGACTGGATGAACCGCCCGGTCGCGATCCCCGAGGGGCTGTCCAGGGCCACACTCTTCGACGACATCGCCGACGCGATCCTGCCCGGGTCCCACCCGCTGGCGGACCGTCCCGAGATCGAGCTCGCCGAGCTGTCCGGGGAGCAGTGGATCAGCTCCGCGCCCGGCACGGTCTGCCACGACTGGCTGGTCCACACACTGCGCTCGGCCGAGCTGGAGCCGGACATCACCTGCATGACGGACGAGTATCCGACCCAGATGGCCCTCGTCGCGGCGGAGCAGGGATGCGCGATCATCCCCCGGCTGGGCCGCGACTTCGTCCCGCAAGGGGTGCGGGTTGTTCCGATCCGGTCGCGCCCGACGCGCAGGATCTACGCGCTCTGGCGGAGCGACGCCGCCCGCCGCCCGGCCATCCGCGCCGCGGTCGAGGCGCTGAAGGCCGTCTCCGCCGACTTCCGCGGCCCCGTGTCCGAGCCGGTAAGGCCGGTGGTGGTCCCGGCGGCGGCTTCGACGACGGTCTCCCCGGTGGTCCCGAGCGGTCCCGGCGGTTCCGCGTGACGTCTCCGGCGGCTTCCGGTGCCCGGCGTCCCTAGCTGAGGGCGATCGTCACCACGCCGCCGACGATGACGCAGGCCGCCAGCAGCCGCCGGGTCAGGTCGCCCTCGGCCAGCAGCCTGCCGCCGAGCACCACCGCCACGAGCACGCTGACCTCCCGTACCGGAGCCACCGCGCTGATCGGCGAGAACGTGTACGCGGTCAGCGCCAGGATGTAGGAGAGGGGCATCAGCACCGCCGCGCCCAGCACCCGGGCCCGGTGCTCGTGCCAGACGGGCATGATCAGGCCCCTGCGGCGGGGGCCGAGCACCGGAGCGGTCATGACCAGGGCGCGGCCGAGGTCGCCGCCGTAGTTGAGCAGGATCGGCGCCACCGCGAAGGCGCTCACGACCTGCTTGTCCCAGACGGTGTACGCCGCGATGAACACCCCGGTGGCCAGCCCGAACCCGATCCCGCTCAGGTCCCGGCGGCTGGGCCGGCGCGCCGCGCCGAGCAGGAGGACGCCCACCCCGACCAGCAGGATCCCGGCGACGCCGACGGGTCCCGGCCGCTCGCCCAGGAACAGGACGGCGACCAGGCTGGCCAGCAGCGGGCCGGTGCCGCGGGCGATCGGGTAGACCATCGACAGGTCGCCGTGCCGGTAGCCGCGCTGCAGCAGCATGAAATAGCCCAGGTGCAGCGTGGTGCTCGCGGCGATCACCCCGAGGTCGGCCCAGGAGGGGCCGGTGCCGCCGAGGAGGAGATAGCCCGCCGCGACCGGGGTCCAGACCAGCGTGGAGGCGGCGGCCACCATCCAGACGAAGACGACGCCGTCGGCCTGGGCCGCCTGCTTGCTCATCAGGTTCCAGCAGGCGTGGGCGACGGCGGAGGAGAGGACGAGGGCGAGCGCGAGGGGGCTCACGGAGGCGACCCTATGAGGAGAGGACGAGAGTGAGCGCGAGGGGGCTCACGCGGGTGACCCTATCCTGTCCCATCTCGTCCCATCGGGCCCGAGTGGCCCACCTGCCCGGCCACCAACCCGTACCTGTCGGTAGGCTGGCGGCACCATGGCTGAGACCACCGTCGTTCACCTCCTGCGCCACGGTGAGGTGCACAATCCCGCTAACGTCCTGTACGGCAGGCTCCCTGACTACCACCTCTCCGACAACGGCCGCCAGATGGCCGAGACGGTGGCGAAGACGGTCGCCGGACGTGACGTCACCGCGCTGTTCTCCTCGCCGCTGGAGCGTGCCCAGGAGACGGCGGCCCCGTTCGCCGAGACCTTCCACCTGGAGGTCACGATCGACGAACGGCTCATCGAGGCCGAGAACATCTTCGAGGGCCTCTCCCTCGGCAGGGGCGACGGCCTCTTCCGCAACCCGCGCTTCTACCGCTACCTGTGGAACCCGCTCCGTCCCTCCTGGGGGGAGCGCTACACCCACCTGGTCAGCCGGATGAGGGCCGCGATCGACGCCGCCCGCGACGCGGCGCGCGGCCATGAGGCGATCATGGTCAGTCACCAGCTCCCGATCTGGACCATCAGGCTCGCCGCCGAGGGCAGGCGCCTGCCGCACGACCCTCGCCGCAGGCAGTGCGGCCTCGCCAGCCTCACGAGTTTCTCCTTCGAGGGAAACCGCCTGATCAGCGTCGGATACAGCGAACCCGCCGCCGCGCTCGTCAAACGCCCCACTGTGCCGGGCGCCTGACCCCGCCGGTACAGTGATTGCTCTACCGGTTGTAGTACAGGGAGCCTCCGTCACCCATGCGCGCACAATCCTTCGCCGCCGCCGCGCTGCTGATCGCCGTGGCCGGATGCGCCGGAAACCAGGGATCGCAGCCGCAGACCGGCGACACCCGCTTCGTGGCGGGCGACGGCAAGATCACCCTTTTCCAGGCCGCTGACCGCAAGATCGCCCCGCCCGTGGAGGGAGAGACCCTCGACGGGGGCACCGCGACCCTCGCGGCGCACAAGGGCAAGATCGTGGTGCTCAACTTCTGGGCCTCCTGGTGCGCGCCCTGCCGGGCCGAGGCACCGGTGCTCAAGGACATCTCCGCCAAGACGAAGGCCGAAGGCGTGGAGTTCCTCGGCATCGACTTCAAGGACCGCAAGGCCGACGCGCTCGCCTTCGAACGCAGCCACCAGTCCGGTTACCCGAGCATCTTCGACCAGCCGGGCAAGGTCGCGCTCTCCTTCCAGGGCACGGTCCCGCCCGCCGCCATCCCCTCCACCCTGATCATCGACCGCCAGGGCCGGATCGCCGCCAGGGCCCTCGGCGCGGTCAAGTACAACGACCTCCTCGCCGCCGTGACCAAGGTCCGCGATGAGAGGTAACGGCTCCGGGCGACGGCCGGGCCCGCGATGAGCGCCGACCTGGTGGGCACCGTCGCGAGCGGCTCCCTGGCGCTGGCACTGCCGATCGCGGTCGCGGCCGGGCTGGTGTCGTTCCTGTCGCCGTGCGTGCTGCCGCTGGTCCCCGGCTACCTGTCGTACGTGACCGGCATGAGCGCCGACCCCCGGCGGGGGCGCATGGTCGCGGGCATCGTGCTGTTCGTCCTGGGCTTCTCCTTCGTGTTCGTGGCCGGGGGAGCGCTCTTCGGCGGCCTCGGCCAGGCCCTGTTCCACAACGCCGGGATCATCACGCGGGTGCTGGGCGCCCTCACGATCGTGCTCGGCCTGGCCTTCATGGGGATCATTCCCGGGCTGCAGCGTGAGTTCCGCATCCACCGGCTCCCGGCGGCGGGCCTGGCCGGGGCGCCCCTGCTCGGCCTGGTGTTCGGCCTGGGCTGGACCCCCTGCATCGGCCCCACCCTCGGGGTCGTGCTCACCCTCGGCCTCAACGAGGGCAGCGCCGGTCGCGGCGCGATCCTCGCCTTCGCGTACGCGCTCGGCCTCGGCCTGCCGTTCGTGGCGGCCGGGCTGGCGTACAGCAGGGCGCTGAGGACGTTCAAGGCGGTGCGCCGGCACTCGCAGCTGATCACGCGGGCGGGTGGCGTCATGCTCGTCGTCGTCGGCGTGCTGCTCGTCACCGGGCTGTGGGAGCAGCTCGTCGCGACGACCCAGGGCTGGGTCGGCGGATTCGAGCCGGTGATCTGATGGTGTCCGTCGACCCGGGGACGGGGGAGCGAGTGGTGAGCGAGGCGCGGCGGCCCACGGGCTTCGGGGTCGTGGGGTGGGCGCGCTGGTTCTGGCGGACGCTCACCTCGATGCGGACCGCGCTGATCCTGCTGTTCCTGTTCGCCCTGGGCTCCATCCCCGGCTCGATCTGGCCGCAGCGCGGGGTCTCCGACGCCAAGGTCTTCCAGTACTTCGACGACAGCCCTCAGCTGGCCGAGTGGCTGGACAGGTTCTGGCTGTTCGACGTGTTCAGGGCGCCCTGGTTCGCCGCGATCTACCTCCTGCTGTTCGTGTCGCTGATCGGCTGCGTGATCCCCCGCACCGCGACCCACCTGCGGGAGCTGCGCAGGAAGCCGCCCGCGGCGCCGCGCAACCTGGGCAGGCTGCCGCAGTACGCCTCCTTCGAGGCCGACCTCACCGTCGAGGAGGCGGCCAGGAGGCTGCGCGCCAGGCGGTTCCGGGTGACCACGGGGCCCGGCTGGGTCGCCGGGGAGAAGGGCTACCTGCGCGAGACCGGCAACCTGCTGTTCCACGTGGCCCTGCTCGGCCTGCTGGTCGCGGTCGGGGCCGGGGCGCTGTACGGCTACCGGGGCAACGTGCTGGTCGTGGAGGGCGAGGGCTTCGCCAACACGGTCGCCGCCTACGACCGCTACATGCCCGGCCCCCAGGTGAACGCCGAGTCGCTGGAGCCGTTCTCCTTCACCGTCGACGACTTCCAGGCGACCTACATCGCCAAGGGCGAGAAGGCCGGGCAGGCCCTCGACTACGAGGCCAGGCTCAAGGTCGAGGACGCCCCCGGCGCCGCCCCGCGCGACTACGTCCTGAAGGTCAACGAGCCGCTGGACGTCAACGGCACGCTGAGCTACCTGATCGACCACGGCTACGCGCCGACCTTCAGGATCACCGACGGCAAGGGCCAGGTCGCCTTCGAGGGGCCGGTGCCCTGCCTGGTCGTGCAGCCCGCCACCTTCACCTCCGAGTGCGTGATCAAGGTTCCGGACGCGCAGCCCGAGCAGCTCGGCATCCTCGTCGGCTTCCTGCCGACGACCGTCCCGATGGGCGCCGAGTGGGTCTCGGTCTTCCCCGGCGCCGCCAACCCCACCGCCCAGGTGTACGGCGCCTTCGCCGGTGACCTGGGCCTCCGGACCGGCCGGCCGCAGTCGGTCTACGAGCTCGACCCGGCGAGCCTGAAGAAGATGAAGCCGCTGGTCATGAAGGCCGACCCGCTGGCGGTCGGCAAGAAACTCACCCTCCCGAACGGCGCCGGCTCGATCGAGTTCACCGGCGTCAGGGAGTGGATCGCCCTGCAGATCACCCACGACCCGGGCCGGATGCCCGCCCTCGTGGCCTCGGTCCTCGCCGTCGTCGGGCTCGTCCTGACCCTGACCGTCCGCCGCCGCAGGGTGTGGGTGCGGATCCACGAGGACCGCGAGGTCGAGGCGGGTGGTCTCACGCGCACCGAGGGCGGCGATTTCAGCGAGGAGTTCGCCGAGATCGTCTCCGCCTTGAACCCAGGGGTTTCGAACCCGGGAGTTCCCGATTCAGGAGTGAAGGATGTCCGCTGAGGTCGACGCCGGCCTCGCCACGTTGAGCGACCAGCTCATCCTGGCGACGGTTCTGCTCTACGTCTCCGCAATGATCGCTTACGCCCTCGACCTGGCCTTCGGACGGTCCGCCGCGGCTTCGGCCCGCGCGAAACAGCCCGTTCCGGTCACCGTCGGCGGGGGCGCCGGCCCCGCCCCCGCCGAGGGGGCCCCCGCGGAGAAGGCGCCGCCCGCCTGGGCGGTGTGGGCCGGGCCGGTGGCCGTCGGGCTGAGCTGGCTCGGCTGGGCCACCAACCTCGCCTCCCTCCTGACCCGCGGCCTGGCCGTGGACCGGTGGCCGTGGGGCAACATGTACGAGTTCGTGGTCGCGATGTGCTTCGCGGCGGTGAGCGCGTTCCTGTTCATGCAGCTTCGCTACCCGGTCCGCTTCCTGGGCGCCTTCGTCACGGTCGCCGCCGCGCTGGGCCTCGGTTTCGCCGTGCGGTACCTGCACGTGCAGGCCGGTCCCGTGGTGCCCGCGCTGAACTCGTACTGGGTGGCGATCCACGTGTCCGCGGCGATCGTCGCCAGCGGACTGTTCATCGTCGCCGGGGTCTCCGGCATCCTCTACCTGGTCAGGAAGGACACCGCGGTCCGGCTGCCGTCCCGGCAGGACCTGGAGCGGGTCGCGCACCGGGCCATCGTGATCGGCTTCCCGATCTGGACCTTCGCCGTCATCGCCGGTGCGCTCTGGGCCGACAAGGCGTGGGGCCGCTACTGGGGCTGGGACCCCAAGGAGATCTGGGCGTTCATCACCTGGATCGCCTACGCGGCCTACCTGCACGCCAGGGCCACCGCGGGCTGGAAGGGAAAGGCCGCCATGATCGTGCAGCTCGTCGCCTTCGCCTGCCTGCTGTTCAACCTGGTCGGGGTGAACATTTTCCTCGGGGGCCTGCACTCCTACGCCGAGGTTCCCTGATTCTCGGCATCGAGAATCATCTCGATGCCGAGATTTCCTCGGGCCGAATTTTCACATCGGAATTTTCGCCGAATTTCCCAACCGGGATCCCGCTGATTTCCACGCCGGATTCCCGGTGAGTTTCCGCGCCGGAATTCCCGGTGGGCCGTGCGGCCGCACCGGCCGGTCGATCGTCGGGAGTCGGGAGCCGGGAGAGGTCAGTCGTCGTCGCGCAGGCGACGGTCGAGATCCTTGAGGAAATCGGGGTCGTCGTCGGGGCCCTTGGGAGCCTCGGGGCGCGGCGGCCTTTCATTGGCCTGGAGCGGGCGGGGCGCCCTGGGGCCGGTCGGCCGTCCGAGCAGCAACCAGAAGGCCCCCCCGGCGATCGGCATCAGCACCACGATGAGCGCCCAGAGGAGCTTGGGAAGGTTCCTGGTCTCCTCGTCCGGCGTGGTGATGACGTCGAACAGGCAGTAGAGCCAGAAGGCGAGTATCGCCAGACCGACAAGCAGGGGCATGCCCGAACTGTAAGCCATCGTGAGACCTGCTGCGGTCCGGCTCCGTGTTACGGATGACTGGCAGGGGTCGCACCCCGTACCGTGGACCCGTTGCCACTTCCCCAGGGGGTGTGATGGCACATTCGGGCGACAAGGGCCGCCATCGACGGCGGTGGTGGCAGCGAGGTCCGGCCGCGCGTGCGGAGAGTGCCCTGCGGGAGGCTCCGCGTGAGGTCCCCCGCGAGGCCGAGCGCCGGGTCGGGACGGTCACGGCCCCGGTGGCCGACCGGCCGCAGTACACCTGGAAGGACTTCGAGCTCGACGACGAGAGTCCCCGGGCCCAGCCCAACTCCCCCGACACCCCCGGCCTGGGCGACGGCCTGCGCCACTGCGGGCGCCTGGAGCGCATCCTGCACCGCCAGTGGGACTCACGGCGGGAGACACCGTCCCCCGAGGTCGTACGGGCGGTGGAGAGCCTGGCGAGGCTGCCCGACGTGCTGAAGGGCAAGCTGGCCGACGGCCTCGACGGCATCTACGTCGGCGAGGGCGGGGTGCCCGACCTCGACGACATGGGCTACCTGCGCGGCGCGCCGCTCCCCTCGGGCCGGGCGACGTGGGACGTGTGCGCGGGGGCGTACGGCGACCGCAAGATCGTGGTGGGAGACCGGCCCTCGCCCACCCCCGACGTGATGATGCACGAGGTCGGGCACGCCCTGGACGACGTGGACGCCCCCCACGGCGACTGGGTCTCCGACTCCCCGGAGTTCGCCGCCCTCTACGCCCAGTGCGTTCCCGCGCTGGCCTCGGGGTTCCATCTCCAGTCGGGCGACCTGGGCCGCAAGGAGTTCTTCGCCGACGCCTTCGCCGCGATCGTCTCCCGGCAGCGCCCCGCGCTGGTCGACATGCTGGGCGGCGACACGCGGATGGCGCTCAACGTCATGTTGTTCTTCAACCGGCGCTACGGAATCTAGGTGATCTGGGATGTACGTCATCAGACTCGCTGACGGGACCCTGCGCGTGCCGCAGACCCTGGCCAGCGAGGACGGGCGTCTGATCGGCAACGCCTACGTGGAGGTCTCTCCGGGAGATCCCGACTACGACCGCTGGCTGGCCGAGTCGCTCACCGAGGAGGAGTGGGCCGAACGGCGGCGGCGGTGGCTGGAGGAGAACGACGAGCTGGAGCGGGAGTTCCTGGCCTTCAAGGCCGAGCAGGAGACCTAGGGGCGCCTGAGGAGCCCTCTGGGGGCCGGGCGGAGGACCGGGGCCGGCTTCCGGGGCCGGGCGGGAGATCGTCGCCGGGAGGCGGGGAGGCCGTCGCCGGAGGATCGGGGGCCGGAGCGCGACGGCTCCGGGCGCGGAACGCGGTGACGGGGGAGGTCACCGTCCGTGTCGTGTCCTACTTCACATGACTCCACGGTGACCCTGCGGCTTCCGGGTAAGGCGCGCAGGATCACCGATGGTGTGACGTCATAAGTCGTCAGACGCGCGGGGACTCGCCTGCCGGCCGTTCGGCCGTCAAGACGTCCTCTCCACGCAGAAGGGCGTGCACTTCCGACTCGCGGAAACGCCGGTGCCCTCCGGGGGTACGGATGCTGCTGATGCGGCCTGCCGCGGCCCAGCGTGTAACCGTCTTTGGGTCGACCCGGAAGAGGGCGGCAACCTCTCCGGGCGTCAGCAGACGCTCGCTGCTACTCTCCACAATCTCTCCCCCTCGCATCCCGCTTCCTGCCAGCGGGCGGACAGGTAACCAGTGTGCCGAGCGAAGCCTGATTTATCCGTGGTTTTCAACAAAGATCACGGGTTGTTATCTACTGCCTGCCCGATTGTTATATGATAGAGCCTTTTTGGGACTCTCGTGGGTGTTTCTTTACGAAACAGATCTCTTGGGAAGACTAGCAGTGCTCGCAGTAGATGCGAAGAGTTACGCGTACAGCCACCGCGATCGCGAGGTTCTGAGCGGAGTGACGTAGCCTCGACGTGTGCATCCCGTCATCGTTTACACCGCGTCCAGAGCCGGTCTGCTGGCCGTGAGCCTTGGAGTGCTCTATATCCTCGGCCTGCGCCAGCCCCTGGTCCTGTTGATCGCCGCATTCCTGGTCAGCGGTGTGGCCAGTTACGTCCTGCTCTCGAAGCAGAGAGACGCGGTGAGCGAGCGAATCACTAAGAATCGGGAGTGATCGGCAACGGGAACATGCCGACTCGGGCATGGTACTCGTGACCAAGGCGGGTTGTGTCACTACCAACCAGTAATCCGCCGGGATGCGCGAGGAATGCCTTGATCCCGATTCCGCGCTCCCGCGTCGGGTTCCATGCCAGTGCCCTGCCGGTGCGCGGATGGATCGCGCCGATCCCCGGCCGCGCCACCGCCCCGGGGCCCGCCGAGTCGTGGCCGTCCGGATTGTTCAGCCAGCGCTGGTGCCCGCCGACGTAGACGGCCGCCCCCGTCGCCGCCACCGCGTACAGCGAGTCACCCCCGGTGTGGTTCACCCACGTCGGCCGCACCGCGCGAGTCTCGGACGGGGCGCCGGTCTCGAACCGGGCGGCGGTGTCGCACATCCTGCTCCGGCCCCCCGGCCCGCCGGTCGTGACGACGGCCAGATAGCTCCCGTCGGGGGCGAAGTCGAGCCCCCGCACGTAGCCGGGGAAGTCGGCCATGCACCTGCCCCGGTAGGCGTCGGTCCGCCACGGTGCCACCGCGGCCGGTGAGGCGGCGAGGCCCCGCGCGGTGGCGGCCGGGGGGGCGACGCCCACCAGGCCGAGCTGGGCGCGCGGCAGGCCGCCCAGGGTGGTGAAGTCGCCGCCGACCGCCAGCCTGCCGCGGCCGAGGGAGATCGCGTGGACCCTGGTCCTGCCTCCCCTGGGCGCGCCCGGCTCGATCGTGAAGGACGGGTCGGCCTCGCCGGTGACGGCGTCGAGCCTGGCCAGCGCCGTACGGGCGACCGGGCCGACGTGGGTGAAGTCGCCGCCCGCGTAGAGGTGGCGGCCGGACCTGGCCAGGCTGGTGACCGTGCCGCCGCGGACCTGGGCGCCGAAGCGGGGGAGCGGGGAGCCGTCGGACAGCCGGAGCAGGGCCAGGCCCCGCGTCCGCGCGCCGCCGGTCTTGGTGAACCGCCCGCCCACGTAGACGGTGCCGTGGACCCCCGCCGCCAGGGCCTGGACCGGCCGGTCGAGGCGCGGCGCGAAGCCGGGCAGGATCCGGCCGGTGGCGAGCTCGTAGGCGAAGAGGTTGGCGCGCGGCAGCACCCTTTCGTCCGCGGCCTCGCGCACCTTTGCGAACGAGCCGCCGACCACCACCGTGCCGTCCACCAGCGCGATGGCGTTGACGATCCCGTCGAGCACGTGGGGGGTGGTGCCGACCGGATCGGCCGAGACGACCCCGTCGTGCTCCGTGGTGCCGGCGGCGGCGGTCCCGGGGGGGACCAGGGTCAGGGCCGCGACCAGCGCGTAAGTGGCTCTGGCAAACATTCGACAATTTTTAGCATGCTCTGGGTGATGGAATGACTACTTTCCGTGGATTGTCGGGGCGGGCCTAGGGTGGGAGTCATGACGCGCGCTTCTCTGGACAAGCAGCCGCACGAGGTCGCCGCGATGTTCGATCGCACGGCCAGGCGCTACGACCTTGTCAACGACGTTATCTCCCTGGGCCAGGTCCGGCTGTGGCGCAAGGCCGCCGCCGCGGCCGTCGACGCGGGCCCCGGCGAGCTGGTCCTCGACCTCGGCGCGGGCACCGGTACGTCCACCGACGCGTTCACCACGCTGGGTGCCCGCGCCATCGCCTCCGACTTCTCGCTCGGCATGCTGAGCACCGGGGTCAGGCGCAGGGGCGGCTCGGGCATATCCGGGGGCGGGGTGCGCGGCGTCAGCTTCGTCGCGGGCGACGCGCTGCGGCTGCCCTTCGCCGACGACGTCTTCGACGCGGTGACGATCTCCACGGCGCTGCGCAACGTCCAGGACACCGGCCGGGCGCTGAGGGAGATGTACCGGGTGGCCAGGCCGGGCGCGCGGCTGGTGATCCTGGAGTTCTCGCACCCGACGCCCAGGTCGTTCGACCTCGTATACTCGCAGTACCTGATGAAGCTGATGCCCCAGGCCGCGAAGCTCTTCGGTTCCAACGACGACTCCTACGAGTATCTGGCCGAATCGATCAGGGCCTGGCCCGACCAGGCGGGGCTGGCGAGGATCATCCAGGGAGCTGGCTGGGAACGGGTCGCCTGGCGCAACCTGAGCCTGGGGATCGTGGCCCTGCACCGCGCGTACAAGCCCGCGTAGCCGCCCGCGTGGAAGATTGGCGACGAGGGCAACACCCGCCTGACACTTTGCCCCGCAAAGGCGTTAGACTTCGGCCCGACAAGTTTGTGAAGCTCTTCACAAAGGAACGAAAGGCCCCTTACCCCGAGGCCCCCACAGCGTGTAGGACAGGACAGGTCCCGTGACCGTGCCAGCCGCCCCACAGCGGAAAGTCGCTGAGGCTGACGCCGACGTCATCGTCGTCGGCGCCGGGCCCGCCGGTTCGACAACCGCATTCCACCTCGCGCAGGCCGGGCTCGACGTCCTGCTGCTCGAGAAGACCACCTTCCCCCGCGAGAAGGTCTGCGGCGACGGGCTGACGCCCCGAGCCGTCAAGCAGCTCATCGCGATGGGGATCGACATCGACGCCCCCGGCTGGGTCCGCAACAAGGGCCTGCGCGTGGTCGGCGGCGGGATGCGCTTCGAACTCGACTGGCCTGAGCTTTCGAGCTTCCCCGACTTCGGCCTGGTGCGCACCCGCCAGGACTTCGACGAGATCCTCGCCGCCAACGCGGTCAAGGCGGGCGTACGCCTGCTGCAGGGGGTCAACGTCACCGCCCCGGTCCTCGACGACCGCAGCGGGCACATCGTCGGCGTGGTCGCCAAGCGTGACGGCGAGGAGGTCACCTACCGCTCCCGGCTGGTGGTCGCCGCCGACGGCAACTCCACCCGCATCTCCCTGGCGATGGGGCTGCACAAGCGCGAGGACCGCCCGATGGGCGTCGCGGTCCGGACCTACTTCGAGAGCCCCCGCCACGACGACGACTACCTGGAGACCTGGCTGGAGCTGTGGGACGGCGACACCCTGCTGCCCGGCTACGGCTGGATCTTCGGCGTCGGCGACGGCACCTCCAACGTGGGCCTGGGGCTGCTGAACACCAGCGAGTCCTTCAAGGGCATGGACTACCGCGACCTGCTCAAGCGCTGGGTGAAGGGCATGCCCCCCGAGTGGGGCTACGTCGAGGAGAACATGACGACCCCGATCAGGGGCGCCGCGCTGCCGATGGCCTTCAACCGCCAGCCGCACTACACGCGGGGCCTGGTGCTGGTGGGCGACGCCGGCGGGATGATCAACCCGTTCAACGGCGAGGGCATCGCGTACGCGATGGAGACCGGCCACATCGCCGCCGAGACGATCGTCCAGGCGCTCGGCAGGGTCACCCCCGCGCAGCGGGAGCGCGTGCTGCGCGCTTACCCTCAGACGTTGAAAGACGCATACGGTGGTTACTTCACCCTCGGCAGAGGCTTCGTGGAGCTGATCGGGCACCGCGGGGTGATGAACTTCGCGACGCGTCACGCGCTGCCGCACCCGCACCTGATGCGGTTCGCGCTCAAGCTCCTTGCTAATCTCACCGACCGGCGGGGCGACGCGTCCGACCGCATCATCAACGCACTGTCGAAGGTGGCGCCACCGGCATGAGAACGACGAGGGCCGGACACCTGGAACCGGGGGCGATGATCGCCCTGCCTAGACTTTCGAAATACACCAAAACGCAGAGCTACGCGCCGGCGCGCGTGGAGATGGGAGAGGAGGCGTAGCGATGGAGTTGTACGCACCCATCCTGGTGCTCGCCGTTCTCGCGGCGGGATTTGCGATCTTCTCGGTGACGATCGCCCCCTTCACCGGTCCCAAGCGCTGGAACCGCGCGAAACTCGACGCCTACGAATGCGGCATCGAGCCGACGCCCCAGCCCGTGGGCGGCGGCCGGTTCCCGCTGAAGTACATGGTCACCGCGATGCTGTTCATCGTGTTCGACATCGAGATCATCTTCCTCTATCCGTGGGCGGTCGCGTTCGACCAGCTCGGGATGTTCGGGTTGATCGAGATGCTGCTGTTCATCGTCACCGTGCTCGTGGCCTACGCGTACGTGTGGCGCCGCAAGGGTCTGGACTGGGACTAGATATGGGTCTTGAAGAGAAACTTCCGAGCGGGTTCATGCTCAGCACGGTCGAGCAGGTGGCCGGCTGGGCGCGCAAGAACTCCGTCTGGCCGGCGACGTTCGGTCTCGCCTGCTGCGCCATCGAGCTGATGTCCACCGGCGGTCCCAAGCACGACCTGGCGCGCTTCGGCATGGAGCGCGCCTCGGCGTCTCCGCGCCAGGCCGACCTGATGATCGTCGCGGGACGGCTGTCGCAGAAGATGGCCCCGGTGCTGCGCCAGATCTACGACCAGATGGCCGAGCCCAAGTGGGTCATCGCCATGGGCGTCTGCGCCTCCAGCGGCGGCATGTTCAACAACTACGCGATCGTGCAGGGCGTCGACCACGTCGTCCCCGTCGACATCTACCTGCCCGGCTGCCCGCCGCGGCCCGAGATGCTCATCGACGCGATCGTCAAGTTGCACGACAAGATCCAGAACACGAAGTTCGGCGCGCACCGCGCCAAGCAGATCGACGAGCTCGAACTGCAGGCCCTGCGGACGCTGCCGCTGATCGACCAGGGGACCGCCAAATGACGAGCGAACCCGCCGACAACCTCCCGAAGGTGCCGGAGGAGCCGGTCGCGCACCTGGGCATGTTCGGCGCCTCGGGCACCGGCGACACCTCCGGCTACGGCCGCCTCGTCGTGCGGCGCAAGCCCGAGCTGTCCAGCGCCCGCCCGTACGGCGGCTACTTCGACACGATCGCCGACGAGCTGGAGCGCGCCCTCGGCGGCGATCTCGGCGACGCCGTCGAGCGCGTGGTCGTCGACCGCGGCGAGCTGACCTTCCACGTCAGGCGCGAGCGCCTGCTCGACGTCGTCAAGGCCCTGCGCGACGACCCCGCCCTGCGCTTCGAGCTCTCGCTCGGCGTCTCCGGCGTGCACTACCCCCACCTGGTGGGCCAGGAGCTGCACGCGGTGATCCACCTGTGCTCGATCACTCACAACCGCCGCCTGCGCGTCGAGGTCTCCTGCCCCGACGACGACCGGCACATCCCCTCCACGGTCTCGGTCTACCCGACGCACGACTGGCACGAGCGCGAGACCTGGGACTTCTTCGGCATCGTCTTCGACGGGCACCCGGCGCTGACCCGCATCATGATGCCCGACGACTGGGACGGTCACCCCCAGCGCAAGGACTACCCGCTCGGCGGCATCCCGGTCGAGTACCGCGGCGCCGAGATCCCCGCGCCGGACCAGAGGAGGTCCTACACATGAGCGTCCCCTACCAGGAGACGAAGGAGACCATCGGGTCCTCGTACGACGACACGTACGACGAGGCCACCGAGGGCAAGGTCTACACCGTCTCCGGCAACGACTGGACCGAGCTCGTCGAGACCCTCTCCGGCCAGCAGGACCAGCAGCTCGTCATCAACATGGGCCCCCAGCACCCGTCCACCCACGGCGTGCTGCGCCTGGTCCTGAACCTCGACGGCGAGACGGTCACCGAGGCCCGCACGGTCATCGGCTACCTGCACACCGGCATCGAGAAGAACCTCGAGTACCGGACCTGGACGCAGGGCACGACGTTCGTCACCCGGATGGACTACCTGGCGCCGATCTTCAACGAGACCGCCTACTGCATGGGCGTCGAGCGGCTGCTGGGCATCACCGACCGGATCCCCGAGCGGGCCCAGGCCATCCGCGTGATGATGATGGAGCTCACCCGGATCTCCTCGCACATGGTGGCGATCGGCACCTTCGGCATGGAGCTGGGCGCGACCACGCCGTTCCTCTTCGGGTCCCGCGAGCGCGAGATGGTGCTCGACGTGATGGAGTACATCACCGGCCTGCGGATGAACATGGCCTACGTCCGGCCCGGAGGCGTCTCGGTCGACCTGCCCGCCGGCGCCGTCGACAAGGTCGGCGAGCTGCTCAAGGTCATGCCGGGGCGCATCAAGGACATGCGCAAGATGCTCGACGCGAACCCGGTCTACCTGGCCCGCACCAAGGACGTCGCCTACCTCGACCTCACCGGCTGCATGGCGCTGGGCGTCACCGGCCCGATGCTGCGGGCCGCCGGCCTGCCGTGGGACCTGCGCAAGTCGCAGCCCTACTGCGGCTACGAGACCTACGAGTTCGACGTCCCGACGGAGAAGACCGCCGACGTCTACGGCCGCTACCTGGTACGGGTGGCCGAGATGGAGGAGTCGCTCAAGATCATTGAGCAGGCGCTCGACCGCCTCTCCGGGCCGCTCAAGAACGACCGCGTGATGATCGACGACAAGAAGATCGGCTGGCCCGCGCAGCTCGCGCTCGGCCCCGACGGCCTGGGCAACTCGCCCGACCACATCGCGCACATCATGAGCGGCTCCATGGAGGCGCTGATCCACCACTTCAAGCTGGTGACCGAGGGCTTCCGGGTCCCGGCCGGGCAGGCGTACGCCTCGGTCGAGTCGCCCCGCGGCGAGCTCGGCGCCCACGTGGTCAGCGACGGCGGGACCCGCCCCTACCGCGTACACTTCCGCGACCCGTCCTTCACGAACCTGCAGGCCATGCCCGCGACGTGTGAGGGCGGCGCGGTCGCCGACGTCATCTCGGCGGTGGCCTCGATCGACCCGGTGATGGGAGGTGTCGACCGATGAGCGCGACCACGGGCCCGGCCGACGGCAGGGCAGGCGCGACGAGCGGCGAGGAGGTGAGCGCGGCCGTGACCAAGGGGTACGCGCCGGAGGTGCGTGAGCGCCTGGAGCGCGACGCCAAGGAGATCATCGGCCGCTACCCGAAGCCGCGGTCGGCCCTGCTGCCCCTGCTGCACCTGGTGCAGTCGGAGGACGGCTACGTCTCCGACGACGGCCACGAGTTCTGCGCCGAGATGCTCGGCCTGAGCAAGGCCGAGGTCGTGGGCGTCTCCACCTTCTACACGATGTACAAGCGCAAGCCGATGGGCCAGTACCACGTGGGCGTGTGCATCAACACGCTGTGCGCGGTCATGGGCGGCGACCAGATCTGGGACGAGCTGTCCGAGCACGCCGGCGTCGGCCACGACGAGACGACCCCCGACGGCAAGGTCTCGCTGGAGCGGCTGGAGTGCAACGCCGCCTGCGACTTCGCCCCGGTGATGATGGTCAACTGGGAGTTCTTCGACAACCAGACCCCGGCCTCGGCCAAGCAGCTCGTCGACGACCTCAGGGACGGCAAGGAGCTCTCGCCCACCCGGGGACCGAAGAAGCTCTGCACGTTCAAGGAGGCCTCGCGGGTGCTCGCGGGCCTGCCCGACGGCCTGGCCGGCGACGGCCCCTCGGCGAACGGTCCCTCCCTGGAGGGCCTGAAGATCGCCAAGGCCAAGGGATGGAAGGCTCCGGAGGCGTGAGCGTGCCACGGAGCGGAGCCACCACGAGCGGGCGCGCCGGTCACCCCGGCGCGTGCGGGTGTAACGAGCGTGCCGGCAGGCACGGTGCGGCCTTGTCACGGAGCGACGGGCTGCCAGGCGAGGAGACGAAGTGACCACTCTCACCCCGGTTCTGACCGCGAACTGGGACCAGCCCAACTCCTTCACCCTGGAGGGCTACGGCGACTATTCGGCGGCCAAGAAGGCGCTGGGCATGGACCCCGACGCCGTCATCCAGGCCGTCAAGGACTCCGGACTGCGCGGCCGAGGCGGCGCGGGCTTCCCCACCGGCATGAAGTGGGGCTTCATCCCCCAGGGGGACGGCAAGCCGCACTATCTGGTGGTCAACGCCGACGAGTCCGAGCCGGGCACGTGCAAGGACATCCCGCTGATGATGGCGAACCCGCACTCGCTGGTCGAGGGCGTCATCATCACCGCGTACGCGATCCGGGCCAACCACGCCTTCATCTACGTGCGCGGCGAGGTGCTGCACGTCGTGCGCCGCCTGCAGGCCGCCGTGGCCGAGGCGTACGCCAAGGGTTATCTCGGCACCGGCCTGTTCGGCACCGGCTTCGACCTGGAGCTGGTCGTGCACAGCGGGGCGGGCGCCTACATCTGTGGCGAGGAGACGGCGCTGCTCGACTCGCTTGAGGGCTATCGCGGCCAACCTCGGCTCAAGCCCCCCTTCCCCGCCGTGGCGGGCCTGTACGCCTCGCCGACAGTGGTGAACAACGTCGAGTCGGTCGCGAGTGTTCCCTCCATCATCGCCAACGGCGCCGACTGGTTCGCCGGGATGGGCACCGAGAAGTCCAAGGGCTTCGGCATCTTCTCGCTCAGCGGCCACGTGACCAGGCCCGGCCAGTACGAGGCCCCGCTCGGCATCACGCTGCGCGAGCTGCTGGAGATGTCCGGCGGCATCCGCGAGGGCCACCGGCTGAAGTTCTGGACCCCCGGCGGGTCGAGCACCCCGATCTTCACCGACGAGCACCTCGACGTCCCGCTGGACTTCGAGTCCGTCGGGGCCAAGGGCTCGATGCTCGGCACCCGGGCCCTGCAGATCTTCGACGAGACCACCTGCGTGGTGCGCGCCGTGCTCCGCTGGACGGAGTTCTACGCGCACGAGTCGTGCGGCAAGTGCACCCCCTGCCGGGAGGGCACCTTCTGGCTCAAGCAGGTGCTCAAGCGGCTGGAGAAGGGCCAGGGCACCGAAGAGGACCTGACCACGATCACCGACATCGCCGACAACATCCTGGGACGCTCGTTCTGCGCCCTGGGCGACGGGGCCACCAGCCCCATCCACTCGTCGGTGAAATACTTCCGCGACGAATACCTCAAGCACTTCGAGATCGGCGGCTGCCCGTTCGATCACGCCCCGTCCACGGTGTGGGGTGCCCGGTGAGCGCGCGGACCCCGGCAACCGGCAAGCACGTTGGCAAGTACAGCACCGTTTCGGTCATGAGGCCGACGGAGGAGACGCCATGACCGTCGAAGCCACCACCCCGGCGCAGCAGGTGCCGGTGAACCTGGTCACCGTCACCATCGACGGCTTCCAGGTGAGCGTCCCGAAGGGCACTCTGATCATCCGGGCGGCCGAGCTGCTCGGCATCCAGATCCCCCGGTTCTGCGACCACCCGCTGCTGGAGCCGGCCGCCAACTGCCGCCAGTGCCTGGTGGACATCCCCGACGCCGGGAACGGCCGCGGCTTCCCCAAGCCGCAGCCCTCCTGCGCGATCGAGGTCGCCGAGGGCATGGTCGTGCAGACCCAGCTCACCTCCCCGGTCGCCGAGAAGGCGCAGCGCGGCGTGATGGAGCTGCTGCTCCTGAACCACCCGCTCGACTGCCCGGTCTGCGACAAGGGCGGCGAGTGCCCGCTGCAGAACCAGGCCATGTCCAACGGCCAGGGCGAGAGCCGCTTCGTGGAGAAGAAGCGGACCTTCGAGAAGCCGGTCGCGCTCTCCTCCGAGGTGCTGCTCGACCGCGAGCGCTGCGTCCAGTGCGCGCGCTGCATCCGCTTCTCCGACGAGATCGCCGGCGACCCGCTCATCGACTTCTTCGAGCGCGGGGCCAAGGAGCAGGTCGGCACCGCCGACGGCCGTCCGTTCGAGTCCTACTTCTCGGGCAACACCGTGCAGATCTGCCCGGTGGGCGCGCTGACCGGTGCCGCGTACCGCTTCCAGGCACGCCCGTTCGACCTGGTCTCCACGCCCAGCGCCTGCGAGCACTGCGCGAGCGGCTGCTCCCTGCGCGCCGACCACCGGCGCGGCAAGGTCACCCGCCGCCTGGCCGGGGACGACCCCGAGGTCAACGAGGAGTGGAACTGCGACAAGGGTCGCTGGGCCTTCACCTACGCGACCCAGCCCGACCGGCTGAAGACCCCCCTCGTCCGTGACGAGGAGGGACGCCTGGTCCCGGCCTCCTGGCCCGAGGCGTTCGCCGCGGCCGCCAAGGGCCTGTCCGCCGCCCGCGGGCGCGCGGGCGTGCTGGTCGGCGGTCGCCTCACCGTCGAGGAGGCGTACGGGTACGCCAAGTTCGCCCGGATCGCTCTCGGCACGAACGACATCGACTTCCGCGCCAGGCCGCACTCCGAGGAGGAGGCGCGCTTCCTGGCGCACGCCGTCGCGGGCAAGGGCATCGAGGTCCGCTACGCCGACCTGGAGAAGGCGCCCGCGGTGCTCCTGGCGGGCTTCGAGCCCGACGAGGAGTCGCCGATCGTCTTCCTGCGCCTGCGCAAGGCGGCGCGCAAGAAGGGCCTGAAGGTCTTCTCGGTCGCGCCGTTCGCCGGCCCCGGGCTGGCCAAGATGGGCGGCACCCTGGTCCCGGCGGTGCCGGGCACGGAGACCGCCGTCCTGGACGACCTGGCCGCCGTGGACGCGATCGCCGCCGAGGCGATCAGGCAGCCCGGAGCGATCATCCTGGCCGGCGAGCGGCTCGCCACCGTGCCGGGCGCGCTGTCGGCGCTGCTGCGGCTCGCCGACTCCACCGGCGCCCGCCTGGCCTGGATCCCGCGCCGCGCCGGTGAGCGCGGGGCGATCGAGGCCGGGGCGCTGCCGAACCTGCTGCCGATCGGCCGCCCGGTCGATGACGAGACCGCCCGGGCCGAGGTGGCCAGGGCGTGGGACGTCGCCTCCCTGCCCGAGGGCGAGGGCCGCGACACCACCGCCATCCTGGCGGCGGCGCTCGACGGCCAGATCGACGCCCTCGTCGTCGCCGGTGTCGACCCCTACGACCTGCCGGCGCCGCAGGCCGCGCTGCTCGCCATGGAGAACACCCCGTTCATCGTGAGCCTGGAGCAGCGCGCCAGCGCGGTCACCGACCGCGCCGACGTGGTGCTCCCCGTCGCCGTGGTGGCCGAGAAGTCGGGCACCTTCGTCGACTGGGAGGGACGCGGGCGCACCTTCGAGGAGGCGCTCCCGGTTCCGGGGATCATGAGCGACCTGCGGGTCGTCTCCTCGATCGCCGACGCGATGGACGTGCACCTCGGACTGCCCGACCCCGCGGCCGCCCGCCGCGAGCTCAGCGCGATCGGCGCGTGGCGCGGCCCCAGGGCCGCCGCCCCCGAGGCGGCCGGCCGGCCCGCCGCCCGGCCCGAGGCCGGGGAGGCCGTTCTCGCCAGCTGGCACCTGCTGCTCGACGACGGCCGCCTGCAGGCCGGGGAGCCGTACCTGGCGGGCACCGCCCGTCCGGCCGTGGCGCTGGTGTCGGAGTCCACCGCGGCCGAGTCCGGCCTGGTCGAGGGCGGAGAGATCGTCGTCAGCACCGAGCGCGGCTCGCTGAGCCTGCCGGTGCGGATCGCCGACCTGCCCGACCGGGTGGTGTGGCTGCCCGCCAACTCCGCGGGCCGCTCGGTCACCAGGGACCTGCGCGCCGTCGCCGGTGACGTGGTCAGGATCGGCGCCTCCTCCGGAGACGCCGCCGTGGCACCCGTCGCCGCCGCCCCGGTCACGCCGGGTCCGGCGAGCACCGTCGCGGGCACCGGCACCACCGGCACCACGGTCGGCGAGGCACGCGCCGCCGGCGAAGCCAACGAGGAGCGGTAATGAATGTCCGGACCCTTCTAGCAGCGGCCGAGCCGAACTTCCCGAGCGTCACCGACTTCGGCAAGGACCCGCTCTGGATCAGCATCATCAAGGCCGTCGTCATCTTCGTCGTCCTGATGCTGGGCGTGCTGTTCGGCGTGTGGTTCGAGCGCAAGCTCATCTCCCGCATGCAGAACCGGTACGGCCCCAACCGGGCGGGCAAGTTCGGGTTGCTCCAGTCGGTGGCCGACGGTCTCAAGATGGGGCTGAAGGAAGACCTGATGCCCCGGACCGTCGACAAGGTGATCTACTTCATCGCCCCCGTCGTCCTGGCGGTCCCGGCCTTCCTGGCCTTCTCCGTCATCCCGATGGGCCCGATGGTCTCGATGTTCGGGGTCCAGACGCCGCTGCAGCTCACCGACCTGCCGGTCGCGGTGCTGCTGGTGCTGGCGATGGCCTCGATCGGCGTGTACGGCATCGTGCTGGCCGGCTGGGGCTCGCGCTCCCCCTACTCGGTGCTCGGCGGCCTGCGGGCCAGCGCCCAGGTGGTCTCGTACGAGATCGCGATGGGACTGTCGTTCGTCGGCGTCTTCCTGTTCGCCGGGACCCTCTCCACCTCGGAGATCGTCGCGGCCCAGGCCGAGGGCGGGGAGCTCGCGCTCTTCGGGCTGCAGATCCCGCTGCCCTCCTGGTACATGATCCTGCTGATCCCGTCCTTCCTGATCTACATCGTCACGATGCTGGGCGAGACCAACCGGGTCCCCTTCGACCTGCCCGAGGGCGAGGGTGAGCTGGTCGGCGGCTTCCAGACCGAGTACTCCAACTCGTTGAAGTTCGCGGTCATCATGCTCGCCGAGTACGTCAACGTCTTCGTGGTCTCCGCGGTCTCCATCACCCTGTTCATGGGCGGCTGGCAGGCCCCGTGGCCGATCTCCGCGTGGGACGGGGCCAACACCGGCTGGTGGCCGCTGCTGTGGTTCTTCATCAAGATGGTGCTGGTCTTCTCCTTCTTCGTCTGGTGCCGCGCCTCGCTGCCGCGCGTCAGGTACGACCAGCTGATGGCCCTCGGCTGGAAGATCCTCATTCCGGTCAACCTGGCCTGGATCATGCTCGTCGCCACGGTCAAGGCCATGCGGCTGGAGAACGTCGACCGCACGCTCGTGTTCACCGTGCTCGCGATCGTGGTGATCGGCTGCTTCGGCATCTGGTGGCGCTTCGACAGCGTTCTGCAGAAGCGCAAGGAGGCCAGGGCCGCCCAGGTCCAGGCCGAGTTCGAGCAACTCCAAGCCGAGCCGTCCGCCGGTGGCTTCCCGGTGCCGCCGCTCGACCTGCCGCACTACCACGGTGTAGCGCGCAAGGAGGTTCCCAGTGGGAGCAACTGATTGGCTGAATCCCATCAAGGGATTCGGCGTGACCTTCCACACGATGTTCAAGAAGGTCGAGACGGTCAACTACCCCGAGGAACAGCGGCCCACGGCCCCGCGCTTCCACGGCCGGCACCAGCTCAACCGCTGGCCCGACGGCCTGGAGAAGTGCGTCGGCTGCGAGCTGTGCGCCTGGGCCTGTCCGGCCGACGCGATCTTCGTCGAGGGTGCGGACAACACCGACGAGGAGCGGTTCTCGCCGGGTGAGCGCTACGGGCGCACCTACCAGATCAACTATCTGCGGTGCATCCTGTGCGGCCTGTGCATCGAGGCGTGCCCGACACGTGCGCTCACGATGACCAACGAGTACGACCTCGCCGACAGCAGCCGTGAGAGCCTCATCTACACCAAGGAGATGCTGCTCGCGCCGCTCGGCCCCGGCATGGAGGTCCCGCCGCACCCCATGCGTCTCGGCGAGACCGAAGAGGACTACTACCGGCTGGGACGCAACAATGGGTGAGACCATCACGTTCTGGGTCCTGGCGGTCGTCTCGGTGGGGGCGGCCCTCGGGCTCGTCTTCAGCCGCAAGGCGGTCTACTCGGCGCTGATGCTGGGCGTCGTCATGCTGTCGCTGGCCGTGCTGTACGCCGTCCAGGACGCCCCCTTCCTCGCCGCGGTGCAGATCATCGTCTACACCGGCGCGGTCATGATGCTCTTCCTGTTCGTCCTGATGCTCGTCGGCGTCGACTCCGCCGACTCGCTGGTCGAGACGATCAGGGGACAGCGCCTGTGGGCGTCCGTCGCGGGCCTGTCCTTCGCGGCGCTGCTCGCCCTGGGCGTCGGCAACGCCGTCTTCGCCGCGCCCACCGGCCTCGACGCGGCCGTGAAGGCCGCGGGCGGCAACGTGCCCTCCCTGGCACAGCTCATCTTCACCAGGTACGTCTTCGCCTTCGAGGTCACCTCGGCGCTGCTGATCACCGCCGCGCTCGGCGCGATGGTGCTGGCACACCGCGAGCGGGTCCGGCCCAAGGCCACCCAGCGCGACCTGTCGCGCGCCCGCTTCACCGGCCCGCAGCCCTCGCCGCTGCCGGGGCCCGGCACCTACGCGCTGCACAACGCGATCGACATGCCGGCCCTGCTGCCCGACGGCACGGTCTCGGAGAAGTCCATCAACCGGGTGCTCGCCCGGCACGAGATCGAGGACGGCTTCGCGCCGACCGACCCGGCGAAGGCGGCGCTCATCAAGCAGGTCCTGGAGAAGGAGGCGGCACAGGGCCGCGACTCCGGCTCAGACGACGAGCCCGTCCATGTGAGGGACGCGGCACTCCAGCAGGAGGACGGCAAGTGACCACTCACTACCTGGTGCTCTCCGCGCTGCTGTTCGCGATCGGCGCCGTCGGTGTGCTGGTGCGGCGCAACGCGATCGTGGTGTTCATGTGCGTGGAGCTCATGCTCAACGCCTGCAACCTCGCGTTCGTCGCCTTCGCCAGGCAGCAGGGCAACCTGGACGGCCAGATCATCGCGTTCTTCGTGATGGTGGTGGCCGCGGCCGAGGTCGTGATCGGCCTCGCCATCATCGTGATGATCTTCCGAACCCGCAGGTCCGCGTCGGTGGACGACGCCAACCTGCTGAAGTACTAAGAGGTGGCCGTGGAACCCGCTGAGATCATCCAGCATTCCGGAGGTGCGATCGGGGCCTCCTGGCTCATGATCGCGCTTCCGCTGCTCGGCGCCGCGGTCCTGCTGCTGGCCGGGCGTCGCTCCGACCGCTGGGGGCACTTCCTCGGCGTCGCGATGTCCCTGGGCGCCTTCGCGGTGGCGGTCCTCGCCTTCGTCCAGCTCCTCGGACTGGCCCCGGACCAGCGCCGTCAGGGCGTCCCGCTCTACCAGTTCATCCCTGGCGTCGCCGACATGGGGCTGCTGATCGACCCGCTGTCGATCAGCTTCGCCCTGCTGATCACCGGTGTGGGATCCCTGATCCACATCTACTCGATCGGCTACATGTCGCACGACGTCGACCGGCGCAGGTTCTTCGCGTACCTGAACCTGTTCGTCGCGGCGATGCTCCTGCTGGTGTTGGCCGACAACTACGTCGCGCTGTTCATCGGCTGGGAGGGCGTGGGCCTGGCCTCGTACCTGCTCATCGGGTTCTGGCAGTTCAAGCCCTCGGCGGCGGCCGCGGCGAAGAAGGCCTTCATCGTCAACCGCGTCGGCGACTTCGGCCTGCTGATCGCGATCTTCACGGTCTTCACCACGTTCGGCACGGTCGCCTTCGGCGATCTGTCCCACGAGACCGTGAGCGGGGCGATCTCCTCCGGAGGCGCCTCGCAGGGCACGGTCACCGCGATCGGCCTGCTGCTGCTCCTGGGCGCCTGCGGCAAGTCGGCCCAGCTGCCGCTGCAGTCGTGGCTGCTGGACGCGATGGAGGGCCCGACCCCGGTCTCGGCCCTCATCCACGCCGCGACCATGGTCACCGCGGGCGTCTACCTGGTCGTCCGCTCGGGCGCGTTCTTCGAGGCCGCCCCGACCGCGCAGCTCGTCGTGACGATCGTCGGTGTGGCCACGCTGCTCGCCGGTGCGATCATCGGTTGCGCCAAGGACGACATCAAGAAGGGCCTCGCGGGCTCGACGATGTCGCAGATCGGCTACATGATGCTCGGCGCGGGCCTCGGCCCGGTCGGCTACGCCTTCGCCATCGCGCACCTGATCGGCCACGGCTTCTTCAAGGCCAACATGTTCCTCGGGGCGGGCTCGGTCATGCACGCCATGAACGACGAGGTCGACATGCGCAAGTACGGCGGCCTGTTCTCGGTGATGAAGGTCACCGCGGCCACGTTCATCGTCGGCTACCTCGCGATCATCGGCTTCCCGCTGCTGTCCGGTTATTTCACCAAGGACGGCATCATCGAGACGGCGATGCACCACAACCCGATCCTGGGCTGGCTCGCGGTGCTGGGCGCCGGCATCACCGGCTTCTACATGTCGCGGATGGTCTTCATGACCTTCTTCGGCAAGAAGCGCTGGGCCGACGACGCGCACCCGCACGAGTCGCCCGCGGTGATGACCGTGCCGCTCATCCTGCTCTCGATCGGCTCGATCGTCCTGGGCGCCTTCCTGGTCCTGGACAACCGGTTCATGAAGTTCCTCGCCCCGGCGGTCGGCCTGCCCGAGGAGCTCCCCGGGTTCCACCCCTTCAGTGTTCCCGGCCTGGCCACGCTCGGGCTGGTCGCCGTCGGCGTCATCTTCGCCTGGACCCGCTACGGCTCCGCCGAGGTGCCCCGGGTCGCCCCGCGCGGCTCGTTCCTCACCACCTTCGCCCGCCGTGACCTCTACGGCGACGCGCTGAACGAGGCGCTGTTCATGCGCCCCGGCCAGTGGCTGGCCCGCATCGCGGTGTTCTTCGACAACCGCGGCATCGACGGCCTGGTCAACGGCCTGGCGGCGGGGATCGGCGGGACCTCCGGGCGGCTGCGCCGCATCCAGACCGGCTACGTGCGGTCCTACGCGTTGTCCATCCTCTTCGGTGCCGCCGTGGTCGTTGGCGCGCTGCTCTACGTAGGGAACATGTGATGCCCTGGCTCTCGACCCTGATGGCCGTGCCCGTTCTGGGCGCGGTGGGTGTCTCCCTTGTCAAGAGTGACAAGCTCGCCAAGCAGCTGGCCCTGGCGGTCTCGCTGGTCGTGCTCGCGCTGACCGTCGCCGTGGCGGTCCAGTTCGACCCGGCCTCCGGGACGCGCTTCCAGTTCGCCGAGGTCTACGAGTGGATCCCGCGCTTCGGCGTCCACTACGGCGTCGGCGTCGACGGCATCGCCCTGGTGCTGATCGCGCTGTCGGCGATCCTCGTGCCGATCGTGATCCTCGCCTCCTGGCACGACGCCGACGGCTCCGGGGCCGCGGCCCCGCCCAAGCGGTCGGTGAAGACCTACTTCGCGCTGCTGCTGGTGCTGGAAGCGATGATGATCGGCGTCTTCGCGGCGACCGACGTCTTCCTGTTCTACGTCTTCTTCGAAGCCATGCTCATCCCGATGTACTTCATGATCGGGTCGTACGGCGGGGCGCAGCGGTCCTACGCGGCCGTGAAGTTCCTGCTGTACTCGCTCTTCGGCGGCCTGCTCATGCTGGTCGCGGTGATCGCGCTCTACGTGGTCGCCGGGAAGAACACCTTCATGTTCCCCGAGCTGATCGCGGCCGTGCAGGACCCGACGACGCAGAAGTGGCTCTTCGCGGGCTTCTTCATCGCGTTCGCGGTCAAGGCGCCGCTGTGGCCGTTCCACACCTGGCTGCCCGACGCCGCCGCGCAGGCCCCGGCAGGCGCCGCGGTGCTGCTGGTGGGCGTGCTGGACAAGGTCGGCACGTACGGGATGCTGCGCTTCTGCCTGGAGCTGTTCCCCGAGGCCTCGAAGTTCTTCACCCCGCTGGTGATCGTGCTGGCGGTCGTGGGCATCGTCTACGGCGCGATCGTGGCCATCGGCCAGACCGACATGAAGCGCCTGATCGCCTACACCTCGATCTCGCACTTCGGCTTCATCGCGCTGGGCGTCTTCGCGATGACCGCGAACGCGGGCGCGGGCGCCACCCTCTACATGGTCAACCACGGCTTCTCGACCGGCGCGCTGTTCCTGATCGCGGGCTTCCTGATCTACCGCCGGGGTTCCAGCCGGATCGCCGACTACGGAGGCGTGCAGAAGGTCGCCCCGCTGCTCGCGGGCACCTTCCTGATCGCCGGCCTGTCCGGGCTCTCCCTGCCGGGTCTGTCCACGTTCGTCAGCGAGTTCATGGTCCTGCTCGGCACCTACCAGCGCTACCCGGTCCCGGCGATCATCGCGACCAGCGGCGTCGTCCTGGCGGCCGTCTACATCCTGTGGATGTACCAGCGCATGATGACCGGGGCCCCGAAGGAGCCGGCGGTCGCAGTGCCCGGTTCCCCGGAGGAGGCGGCGCAGGCCCTGCCCGAGGCCGGGAAGAAGCCGGTGCTCGGCCTGCCCGACCTCAACCTGCGTGAGATCTTCGTGGTGGCCCCGCTGGTCGCGGTGCTCCTCGTCCTGGGCTTCTACCCCAAGCCGGTGCTCGACGTGATCAACCCCGCGGTGGACAAGACGCTCAGCAGTATCAACATCGAACAGCCCAAACCCGCCGTGGCGGACCAGAAGGGGGCCGGGCAGTGAACGACGCCATCATCCAACCCCCGACGATCGAGTACGCGCTGCTCTCACCGATGCTGCTCGTGTTCGGCGCGGCCATCATCGGCGTGCTGATCGAGGCGTTCGCGCCCCGCTACCTGCGCAAGTCGATCCACATGCCGCTCACGCTGCTGGCCCTGGTCGGCGCGTTCCTGATGACCGTGCTCAACGCGGTCAACGGCCTGCCGGACGCCCCGGCGGCGATGGGCTCGGTCGCGGTCGACGGTCCCTCCCTGTTCATCTGGGGCATCATCCTCGTGCTGGCCGTGGTCAGCACGCTCCTGATCAACGACGAGGAGCAGTTCGTCGCGCAGGCGGCGGCGGTGCCGGGAAGCCCCGACGAGGAGGAGGCGATCCTCAGCGGGTACGCCCAGACCGAGGTCTACCCGCTGCTGCTGTTCTCGGTCGGCGGCATGCTGTTGTTCGCCTCCGCCAACGACCTGCTGATCATGTTCGTCGGCCTCGAGGTCATGTCCCTGCCGCTGTACCTGCTCTGCGGCCTGGCCCGCCGTCGCCGCCTGCTCTCGCAGGAGGCCTCGGTCAAGTACTTCCTGCTCGGCGCGTTCTCCTCGGCCTTCTTCCTGTACGGGATGGCCCTGGTCTACGGCTACGCCGGGTCGGTGGACCTGAGTGCCATCAGCAACTCGCTCAGCGTGGTCAGCGGTCAGGAGACGCTGCTGCTGATCGGCACCGCGCTGCTCGGCATCGGCCTGCTCTTCAAGATCGGAGCCGCACCGTTCCAGGCGTGGAAGCCTGACGTCTACCAGGGCGCGCCCACCGCGGTCACCGCACTGATGGCCTCCACCGTGCTCGTCGCGGCCTTCGGGGCCGTGCTCAGGGTCTTCTGGGTGGCTCTGGGTGGTCTTGAGTGGAACTGGAAGCCGGTCATGTGGGGCGTGGCGATCCTGACGATGATCGTCGGCGCGATCCTGGCCATCACCCAGACCGAGATCAAGCGCATGCTCGCCTACTCCTCGATCGCGCACGCGGGCTTCCTGCTCACCGGCATCGTCGCGGTCGGCGCCGCCGAGCAGAACGCCCAGGCCCTGTCGGCCATCCTGTTCTACCTGGCCGCGTACGGCTTCACCACGGTCGGCGCCTTCGCGGTCGTCACCATGGTCCGTGACGCCGGAGGCGAGGCCGGGCACCTGTCCCGGTGGGCCGGCCTGGGCAAGCGCTCCCCGGTCCTGGCGGGCATCTTCGCCTTCTTCCTGCTGGCCTTCGCGGGCATCCCGCTCACGAGCGGATTCTTCGGCAAGTACGCCGTTTTCTCGGCGGCCGTCGCCGGAGACGCCCTGCCGCTGGTCATCGTGGGCGTGGTCAGTTCGGCGATCGCGGCGTTCTTCTACGTCCGCGTCATCGTGCTGATGTTCTTCAGCGAGCCCGCCGCCGACGGGCCGTCCATCGCGGCTCCCACGGTGGGCACCTCGGCGGTGGTCGCCCTGGCGGCAGCGGCTACGGTAGTGCTGGGGATTTTCCCGCAGCCGGTGCTCGATCTCGCGGATCAGGCTGCGTCCGCGCTGTTCATTCGCTAGAGGAGTAACGTTTCATGGCTGCGCCCCCGGTAGTTGATCTCCCGTTCGTCGACGAGCGGCTGGCGCAGGACGTCGCTACCGGACTGGCCGAGGTGGAGAAGCTGCTGCGGTCCTCGGTGGAGAGCGACGACGCCTTCGTCACGGAGGCGTCCAAGCACCTCATCGAGGCGGGCGGCAAGCGGTTCCGGGCCATGCTGGCACTGCTCGCCGCCCAGTTCGGCTCGCCGGAGGCGGCGGGCGTGGTGCCCGGGGCCGTGGTGATCGAGCTGACCCACCTGGCGACGCTCTACCACGACGACGTGATGGACGAGGCCCCGGTCCGCCGGGGCTCCCCGTCGGCGAACGCCCGCTGGGACAACACCGTGGCCATCCTGACCGGTGACTACCTGTTCGCCCAGGCGTCGGAGATCCTCGCCGACCTCGGCTCCGACATCATCAGGATCCAGGCCCAGACGTTCTCCCGCCTGGTGCGCGGCCAGATCCGCGAGACCATCGGCCCCCGCCCCGGCGACGACCCGGTGGCCCACTACATCGGGGTGCTGGCCGACAAGACCGGTTCGCTGATCGCCACCTCCGGCCGGTTCGGCGCCATGCTCAGCGGTGCCTCGCCCGAGGTGGTCGAGCGGCTGACCCGGGCCTGCGAGGCGATCGGCGTCGCGTGGCAGCTCAGCGACGACCTGCTGGACGTCGCCGCCGAGACGGTCGAGTCGGGCAAGACCCCCGGAACCGACCTGCGCGAGGGCATCCGGACCCTGCCGGTGCTCTACGTCCTCGCCTCCGACGCCCCCGAGAGCGCCCGCCTGCGCGAGCTGCTGGCCGGTCCGGTGGCGGAGGAGGACGTCGAGGAGACCCTGCGCCTGCTCCGCGCCGACCCGGCCATGGAGCGCGCCCGCGCCGAGCTGCTCGCCTGGGCAGCCCGCGCCCGCGAGGACCTCGCGAGCCTCCCCGACATCCCGGCCCGCACCGCCTACCTGGCACTGTGCGACTACGTGGTGGAGCGTTCCGGCTGACCGGCGTCGTGAGGTGTCTCGGCCGGCTCCGTTAACCTGGCACTGTGCGATCACATCGTGAAGCGTGCGTGCCGGCCTTCGCAGGTATGGTCATCGCCCGGCTCGCCCACCCGGCCGAGCCGGGTTTTCCGCATGTCTTCCACGATGTTCCTTGCATGGAAAAGCAAATATTGTACGTGCATGTAGACTCCTGCCGATAGAACATTCCAGGAGGAATCACCATGTCGTGGGACCGTTTCGCCCTCTTGCACGCGCGCGTGGAGGCGGAGTTGACCAAGGCACTCCAGCGCGGGCACGGCCTCGGGCTGTCGGAGTACCGCGCGCTGGGACGGCTCGCCACCGCTCCCGGCGGCTGCATGCGCATGCAGGAGCTCGCCGAGGCCGTGGGGCTCAACCAGAGCTCGGTGACCCGCCTCGTCGCCCGCCTGGAGGAGGCCGGGATGACCCGGCGCGACCTCTGCTCCGACGACCGCCGCGGCGTCTACTCGTTGATCACCGACGAGGGACGGGCCCGCCTGGCCGGGGCCACGCCCACCTACGAGCGTTCCCTGGCCGCGGCCCTGGAGCAGGCCGGCGTCGACCCGGACCTCACCCCGCTGGTCCTCGCCGTACGCGGCTCCTGAGGTCCCGCCTCTTCACGATCCCGGCCCCCGTGGCGCGCCCCTGTGGCGCCACGGGGTTCGCCCAGGTTTCCTCTATGGCTATACCGGCTCTTCCACCGGAACGGGCCGGGGGGCCGTCCGGCGGGCCCGGGTGGCCGCCCGGAGGCTGTCCCAGGTGAAGACCGACAGCGCCAGCCAGATGACGCCGAACCCCAGCCAGCGGCTGGGCGGCATGACCTCCTGTATGACGAACACGCCGCACAGGAACTGCAGCAGCGGGGCGATGTACTGCAGCAGGCCGATCGTGGTGAGCGGCACCCGGATCGCGGAGGCGGTGAAGCAGAGCAGCGGGACGGCGGTGACCACCCCCGCCCCGGCCAGCAGGAACGCGTGGCCCGCTCCCGCGCTGCCGAACGTACTCGTCCCCTGCTGCCCCAGATAGACCAGGTAGCCCAGCGCGGGCAGCAGCAGCACCAGCGTCTCGACCGTCAGGCTCTCCGCGGCGCCCACCCCGGCGATCTTCTTGACCAGCCCGTACGTGCCGAAGCTGGCGGCCAGCACCAGCGCGATCCACGGCGGACGCCCGTAGTCGACGGTGAGGATGACCACCGCCACTGCGCCCAGCCCCACCGCGGCCCACTGCCACCGCCGCAGCCACTCCTTCAGCAGCACCACCCCGAAGAGCACGCTGACCAGCGGGTTGATGAAGTAGCCGAGCGCGCTCTCGACCACGTGCCCGCTGTTGACGGCGTAGATGTAGACGGCCCAGTTGACCGTGATGATCACCGCCGCCAGGGCGAGGAGGCCGAGCTTTCTCGGGGTGCGCAGGAGTACGCGGAACCAGGACCAGTGGCGCCGTACCGCCAGGATGGCGACGACGGCGACCAGGGACCACGCGATGCGGTGTGCCAGGATCTCCAGGGCGGCCGAGGGCTTCAGGAGCGGCCAGTACAGCGGGAACAGGCCCCACATGGTGTAGGCGGCGATGCCATACAGGACCCCACGGCGCGTTTCAGGCATGACGCCTATCTTCGCTCCTTACTAGATTTAATACAATTTAGTAGTACTTTCCACTCTGTTAAGAAGGTCTTACGGGAACACGGGGAGGTCGCCAGCGGTTGCCTCCTGATGAGAACGTGTCAGGAGGAGGTTCACAATGGGCTGGTTGTTCGGCAAGGACAAGACGACGATGGTGTCCCCGGAGAACGCGCTCCCGGGCCGCCCCACGCGGATCACGACACCCGGCCGCCACGCGGTCCTCGACGCCCCGCTCGCTCCGCCCTACCCCGAGGGGAGCGAGATCGCCGACTTCGGCCTCGGCTGTTTCTGGGGCGCCGAGCGCATCTTCTGGCAGACCCCGGGCGTGATCACCACTTCGGTCGGCTACGCGGGTGGCTACACCCAGAACCCGACCTACGAGGAGGTCTG
Organism: Streptosporangium nanhuense; assembly: GCF_059358815.1. Classification (NCBI taxonomy): domain Bacteria; kingdom Bacillati; phylum Actinomycetota; class Actinomycetes; order Streptosporangiales; family Streptosporangiaceae; genus Streptosporangium; species Streptosporangium nanhuense. The sequence goes on along the minus strand of NZ_JCADBG010000003.1, from coordinate 209,904 downwards.
CACCGGCCAGACCGGCCACACCGAGCTCGTCCGCGTCGTCTTCGACCCCACCAAGGTCTCGTACGAGGAGCTGCTGCGCGTCTTCTGGGAGGCCCACAACCCCACCCAGGGCATGCGCCAGGGCAACGACGTCGGCACGCAGTACCGCTCGGCGATCTATTTCCACTCACCCGAGCAGGAGAAGTCGGCTCTTACCTCGCGCGACACCTACCAGAAGGTGCTCACCGAGTCGGGCTACGACCCCATCACCACCGAGATCGCCCCGGCGGGTGAGTACTTCTTTGCGGAGGAGTATCACCAGCAGTATCTGTTCAAGAACCCGGGCGGCTACTGCGGGATCGGCGGGACCGGGGTGTCGTGCCCGGTGGGGCTGACCTCCGGCGAGGCGTAGACCTGCGGGTTTAGTTAGTTCCTGGCCCTTGATCGCCCGGTGCGTCCGGTGTCGATCTTGGGCCAGTGTCGTTTTCGCCGTCTCCAAAGTCATGATCCACCTCGCGGTGATCGGCACTACGGCCCAGCGCCGCATCGGCGAAAACGGCCAGAATCTGGGTACTCGGACCGAACAGAACCTGGAAGATCAAACACGTTCTTGGGATGTTAAGGCCATGGCCAACAGCCGCGACGGCTCAGCGCTGTTCGCTGCGACCCTCGTGCCGCAGTCTCAGCACGGTGAGACAGCTGCGTGACCTGGTCATATAGCACGTACAGTACATAAATTTATCTAGGTAACAATTACCTGGTTCTGGTTCTTGAACCTCCTGCGATCCCATAGTGTGTGCGATTATCGCACCATGAGAGAGCCGCAGGAGTGGGCGGATATAGGCGAGCGGGTGCGTGAGTGCCGCATGGCCGCCGACATGTCGCAGGAGCAGCTTGGGGCCGCCCTGAAGCTCGACCGAACGATGGTCGCGAAGATCGAGCGGGGCGTGCGCCGCGTCGATGCGCTTGAGCTGGCGAAGCTTTCCGCCGTCCTGGACGTTCCCTTGAGTTACTTCTTGGGCCCGGCGCCGCAAGTGGTGTCTCGGCGTGCGGAGCTGACGGACGACACGGTCAGTGATGCGGCGCGGCAGTCATATCGTTTGGAAATTGCCCTGTCCACCTGGCTGTCCGATATTAAGCAACTTATAGAAACGGGAGATTTTGCGCCCCCGGTGATCGACAGGTATCCGGAGTCGATTCAGGACGCCGCCGGTGCCCGTCGTGCAGCTCTCTGGATCAGGAATCGGCTTGGCCTTGGGCTGGAGCCCATTGATTCCCTGATGAGGGTATGTGAACGCCTCGGACAACTTGTCGCGGTGGTGGAGGTGCCAGGTGAAGGCGCGTCTTTGATCGAAGGAGATCTTGCTGTTGCAGTTGTCAGCAGGCATCATGATCCCGGTCGCCGCCGCGCTACCGCGGCGCACGAACTAGGGCATTTTATCATCGGTGATGAATATTCTACCGATATAGGAATTCATGTTTCTCGTGACGACAGAGAAGCAATTATTGATGCCTTCGCCGCCGAACTTCTTCTCCCGGCTGAAGCACTGCATGGCGCATGCCCGGATGGGCTGGTGAGGCGAGAGATGTTGGTGGTCTTTGCAGCACGCTTCAGGACCTCCTGGTCGTTGACACTACGGCAAGCCGTCGCGGCTGAAGTCATCGACAGAACAGCCGCAAAAGAGATGCGCCGAAGAAACCCAACACGTGCGGAGTTGATGGAGGCGGTCGGATGGGCTCCACAGCCGGATTTGGAGGCGGTTCGGGTTCCGCCGAGCTATGCACACGCGGTGATGGAGTCCTACAAGAGGTCGCTCGTTACGGCGTCACGCGCCGTCGAACTCATGCGAGGTCAGATTGTGACGAACGACCTGCCGCCGCGTGATGATGTGGACCTGGAACTTTGACCAGTGCTGACCCGCCCTCCATATTGGTGTTCGACGCGATGTGTCTTAACCACTTCGCGCATGCCGAACGTCTGGATGTGTTGCGTGATCTCCTGGCCGGCGCCATCTGCCTGACCACCCATGTCGTCCGCGAAGAAATACGAGTGGGGGTCCAAGATCATCCACTTCTGCAAGCAGCCCTGGACGCAGATTGGCTGGGAGTCGCGAAGCTCGACTCTCTGGACGAGATCAAGTGCTTTGCGAAGTGGGTGCAGCGCATTGGATCTACGGAGCGCAACCTCGGAGAGGCCAGCGTATTCTCCGCAGCCGAACTGACGCGGGGCATTGCCATCACTGATGACCGCGAGGCTGTAGGTGTTGGCAGAGCGCATGGCCTAGAAGTACACGGAACCTTGTGGATCCTGGCCCGGGCATGCTCCGACGGGAAACTTACCGAAGTTTCCGCTGGAAACATCGTGGATGCCCTTATCGTGACCGGAATGCGCCTGCCGTGCTCTGGCTCGACCTTCGGCTCCTTCGTCCGTCGCAATATCAGTAGTTGATTTCTGCGCCAATGAGCAGACCTAAGCAACATACGGTTCGCGACCTACATGGTGTTCGTTAAACGAGCGCCCTTCGGCTTCGTACAGCATGAGGACGGCTGCCCCTGGTGGTTCGTCAACGTTCCCCTATCAGGGAACCCGCGCCCGCTGAGCTACTGCGGGACCGGCGTTTCGTGTCCGGTCGGCCTGACCTCAGGCGAGGAGTGGTTCCGCGGGCTTGACCAGATCCCGGCTCTTGATCGCATAAAGTGTCCGGTGTCGATCTCGGGCCGGACAGGCGTAAACCGAGGGACCTGTCCACTTGGTGCCCAACGAGAACGCGTGGTGCCCGGTGGGAACGACGACCTCACGGGACATGGGCCGAAAGTACACCTCGGCGGTGAACGATCGGCCGGTTCAGGTCGGGCCGTTCTCCCGATGAGCCGCCGGTGTCCCGGCCGTCACGATCGGGTCATGACCGATGAGCGCTCGACGGGACACCCCCCGCACCCCCGGTCGGCGGATGACCGGAACACAGCCGTCCGTGGCCGCGAAGGCGCCACGGCCTCCTCCGGCAGGCCGGGCAGGCCGGGCAGGCCGGGTTGGCTCCTGCCCGCCGGGTTGATCCTGCTCAGTGCCGTTCCGATGATCGCCGGAGCCGCCCGTCTGACCGAGCTGACGAGCGGCGCGGAGATCACGCCGGGAAACGCGCGGTTCTTCGCGACGCCTCTGCCCGTGGTGCTGCACATCCTCACCGTCAGCGTGTACAGCGTTCTGGGGGCCTTCCAGTTCGTCCCCCGGTTTCGCCGCCGGAAGCCGGGCTGGCATCGCGCCGCAGGGAGGATCCTGGTCCTCTGCGGCATCGCCGCGGCGCTTTCCGGTCTGTGGATGACCCTGTTCTATCCCCGGCCCGCCGGTGACGGTGATCTCCTCGCCGCGTTCCGGCTCGTGTTCGGCTCGGCCATGGTCCTGTCCATCGTTCTCGCCGTCGCCGCGATCCGGCGGCGGGACATCGCCCGGCACCGCGCCTGGATGATTCGCGGTTACGCGATCGGCCTGGGCGCGGGTACGCAGGCGCTGACCCACCTGCCCTGGTTCCTGATTCTCGGGACGCCCGGCGAGTTCCCCAGGGCAATGCTCGTGGCCGCCGGTTGGGTGATCAACCTCGCCGTGGCCGAACGGTTCATCCGCAGGCGGCCGATCGGCCGGAGTCACGCACCTCCGCGGTGGGTGCGGAGCGCATGACGTACGAGGAAGCCGGCGTCCCAGGGGCGCCGGCTCCTCGTCGCGATCAGGCGGCGGCCAGTGCCTCCGCCCGGACCACGTCCGCGGCCGAGCGGCGCAGGAGCCGCACCCCGACGAGCGCCAGCGGCGCGTAGCAGATCAGGGCCACCACGGCGCCCACGACCGCGGGCAGCATCGCCGCGGCCACGAACGGCAGCAGGATCACCGGAACCGTCCACCAGCCGACCACTCCCGCTCGGGCGAGCCCGGCCAGGAGCAGCGGGAGCATGGCGACGCCGCACAGTACTCCGGTGAGCCGCCACACGGCGAGGGTCGGGTCGGCCGCGACGGTGTCGAACACCTTCACCGCGTCGGCGAGCGGCACGGTGTTCGGCATGACGGTGGTGAACCAGTCGGACAGCAGCATGCCGGACATCTGGATGGCGCCGAACATGGACAGGGCCACGCCGGTCGCCGTCAGGCCCCGGCCCCTCCGGCCGCGGAGCAGCGTCAGGCTCGCGGGCACGCCGAGCGCGATGAGCACCCAGGCGTAGTGGAACAGGTTCGCCGACAGCAGCGACAGCCCGTGGTCGGCGGCCAGGGAGGCCAGGTACCCTGCGGATGAGTCGTCCGCCTGCGGCGGCGAGGTGAGCATGCCGCCGAACATCAGGACGGGGGCGAGTACGAGCGCGACGCCGGCGAGGCGGCGCAGCGGGGCGGAGGCGGCGGACGTGGTGTCCATGGGGTGTCCTTTCGGATGTCTCTTGAGCTGCCGTAACGCTATGAGCGCGCACCATCCGGCCGGATCGGCCTAGCGGGCCGTCCGAAGTGCGATTCCGAGTCATCCCGTCGGCCGCCGGGTCCTCTCCGGAGACGACCCGCGACCCTCCGCGGTCCTTCCCGGGTCTGATCCGCGAGCCGGTCCCTTTCGTTACCGTCGACGCGCGGGCGATGAGAGTCGACGCGCAGGCGATGAGAGGAGCGGGCGTGGGCACACCATGGAGCCGTCGGAGATGGCTGCTCGCGGGCACCGTGGCGGGTGTGTCGTTCGCCGTCCTCGCGTTGGTCGAGGTGTACGGCGACCCGCGCGGGACCGATGATCGGCTCGCCGCCGTCGGGCTCGGCCTGGTGCTGGCCCTTTGCTTCCCGCTCGCGGCGCTTTATCCGATCGTCGCGATGTCCGTGGCGATGCTGTCGTTCCCGTACGCGATGCTGACCGGCGCGGAAGGGGTGGGCGGGGCCCAGCTCATCGCCGAACTGGTGCTCGTGGTCCACGCGGCCTACCGGGCCGAACCTCGTCGTTCCCTCGCCGCGTCGGTGTGCGCCGCCGTGGTTCCGGCGGTCGCGCTCGTCTGGGGTGGCGAGGGGCCCTGGGAGTTCGTCTTCTTCGGCGCGCTGGTGGGGGCCGCCTGGGGTCTCGGCACGTTGCTGCGGCGGGAACAGTCGCGTTCCCGCCAGCTGGCCGCGCTCGCCGCGGAGCTGGCCGCGGAGCGGGAGGCGCGGGCGCGGGCGGCGGTGGCGGAGGAGCGCGCCCGCATCTCCCGTGAGCTGCACGACGCGGTGGCGCACACGGTCAGCGTGATGACCATGCAGGCCGGGGTGGTACGGCGCCGGTTGGCCGACCGGCCGGTCGAGCATGACGCGTTGTCGCAGGTGGAGGAGCTGGGCCGGCGCTCCGTCACCGAGTTGCGCCAGGTGGTCGGCCTCCTGCGCTCCCACGAGGCCGACCGGCTGGCCCCGCCCCCGTCCCTGCGGAGGGTCGACGACCTCGTGAAGGAGGTGCGTTCGGCCAGGCTCCAGGTCACGTCCACGGTGTCCGGTACGCCGGTCCCGTTGCCGCTCGGTATTGACATGTCCGCGTACCGGATCGTCCAGGAGGCGTTGACGAACGTGTTGCGCCACGCGGAGGCGGCGGTCGCGACGGTGACCGTGGAGTACGAGCCGGCCGGGGTCGTCGTCCGGGTGGTGGACGACGGGCGGGGTGTCGCCGAGCCGGGGCCGGGACCGGGGCCGGACGGCGGGCACGGCCTGGTGGGGATGCGCGAACGGGTGGGCATGTTCGGCGGGGAACTGCGGGCCGGGCCGCGCGCCGAGGGCGGCTTCGAGGTGTACGCGCGGTTCCCGCTCGCGGAGGGGACACGATGATCCGGGTACTGCTGGCCGACGACGAGACGATCATGCGGGCCGGGCTGCGCATGCTGATCTCCGACGAGCCGGACATGGACGTCGTCGGGGAGGCGGCCGACGGCAACGAGGCGGTGCGGATGGCCGCCGCGGTCAGGCCCGACGTGGTGCTCATGGACGCCCGCATGCCGGGCCTCGACGGCATCGCCGCCGCCCGCGCGATCGCCGACGCGCATCCCGAGATCAAGGTGCTGGTGCTGACCACGTTCGACGAGGAGGCCATCGTGGACGGGGCGCTCCGCGCCGGGGCCGCGGGCTTCCTGCTCAAGGTGTCGCCCCCCGAGCAGTTGCTGGAGGCGCTGCGTGAGGTGGCCGCCGGGCGCGGCCTGCTCGATCCGGCCGTGGTCCCGTCGGTGATCGGCGGGTACGCGCGGGCACCGGAGCCGCGGCCCCGGCACCCGGCGCTGGACCGGCTCACCGGCCGGGAGGCCGAGGTGTTCGCCCTCGTCGGCCGGGGGTTGTCGAACTCGGAGATCGCCGCCAGGCTCCATCTCGGGGAGACCACCGTGAAGACGCATCTGGGCAGGGTGCTGGACAAGCTGGAGCTGCGCGACCGCTCACAGGCCATCGCCTTCGCGTACGAGAGCGGGCTCGTCCGTCCCGGCGAAGACTGAGGATCGCGGGCGTTGACACCGCCCGAGGGGCGTCCTGATGGCTCGTCGCCGCGGTGGCCATGATCTGGAGCGCTTCGCCGGAGTGCCGGTAGGGTTTCGCTCCCGGGGCGAAAGGATCATGATGTCGCGGTTGCCGTGGTCGGCGCTGTCGGTGTGGGTGGCGGCCGCGGCTGTCGCGGCCTTCCCGACGTGGGAACTGTGGCGCGAGCGGCTCAGCATTGAGGAGTACGCCCGGATCCACGGGGAGACCGATCAGATCTACGGGTACGTGTGCCAGTTCGGCAGTGGGTCCACACTGTCACCGCTCGCTCCGCTCCGCCATGACCTCGGAGTGGTCATGGAGATCGCGGCGGAGTGGGCGGTTCCGGCGCTGGTGGTCCTCCTCGGGCTTCTCGCGTGTCTCGTCCGGAGGGATCCCGCGACCGTGGGCCGGCGGGTGGCGGGACTCCTCGTCCTGAACGCGGCCGTCGAGCCTCTCGCCTCGCTGCACAGTGAGCGGGGCATCTGCCGCGAGACGATCCCGCTGTTCGGCGCCGACTGGTTCGGAGCGGTGGCCGGTGCCTGGGGAATCACCCAGCTGTGCCTCCTGACGGCCGCGGCGCTGGTGTTCGTCGCGTCCCGGGTGGTGCGGCCCGTCATGGTGGACGGGCCTTTCGCGTCCCGGCCGGTACGGCCCGCCACGGTGGACGGGCCTGCCGCGTCGCAGGACGGGATGGTGTGGCGCCGGCCGATCGCGGCCCTGGCCGACTACCTGATCGTCGTCACGGTCCTCAGTGCCGTCGCGGGGGCGGCCGGATACCTGACCGGCTTCCCGCCCTCCATGGGTACCGGACTCCTGGAGCGGGCCGGGCGTGACGTGTTCCGGAACGGAGTGGAGCCCGAGGGAGTGGCCGTCCTGGCTGGGCTGTTCCTCTACGTCTGGACGCAGCACGTCCTGTGGGGGCGGACGCCGGGCAAGCGGCTGCTGGGGATACGCGTCGTCGACGCGCGGACGGGCGGGCGGTTGGGCGCGGGGAGGGCGGCTCTTCGCACGCTGTTCTTCCCCGTCCTCGCTCTCGTGCCCGGCATCGGGCTGCCCTGCCTTCTCGCGGCCGGGGTGTGGACGCTCCTCGACCCGGAGGGCCGGGTCCTGCACGACCGCCTGCTGGGTGCCACGGTGGCCGGCCGGGGCCACGTCGAGCCCCAGCCGATACAGCCGCTACGGCCGGCGGCGGGCGGCCAAGGCGGGGTTCGCGGTACCGGAGGGTGACGTGGCGCGCGGTGCTGACCGGGGGCGAGGCGGGGGCGTTCTCGATGGAGCCCTCCACCGACGCGGGTGTGGCCGTCGATGCCGGTATCGAGTGTGCGAACCCCTGGATCTCCGGGAAACCAAGGTCATTGTCCTCCGTTGGAACGTGACATATGTTCCGGATAGATACCGCCGATACGAGGGAGAAGTCGTGCCCGAACCCGTGGCTCCCCAGCTCGTCGTCAACAGTCGGATGATCTACTTCGGCTGGGTGCCCGCCGATCCCGAGGCCGTCGCGGCCCTGGTGCCCGATGGTCTGAAGCCCCCGGCCAACCGCCAGGTCTTCATGAACCAGTACGTCGTCGACCGGCCCGAGCAGACCTCGGGCTTCGGCGCGTACTCGCTCACCTACATCGGCCCGGACCTGGAGGACGCCTACGCGCCTGACGGCGAGACCCCCGGCCGCTGGTGGACGCACTACTTCAACTCCAGCGAGGTGGTGCGCGCGTACGCGGCCGCCCGAGGCGTGCCCGCGAGCGTGGGCCGTACCACGATCGAGATCGCGGACGGGAAGCTGGTCGCGACGACCGAGTCGGACGGTGTGCCGGTGATCCGCACGACCGCGCGGGTCGGTGAGACCGGCGCGGCGGTCAACCGCGGCCAGCTGCGCTACATCACGGAGGTCGACGGGCAGAGGCACAGCGGTATCTACCCGTTCGTAGCGGAACCGGTTGATCCGTTCGAGGTCGTGTCGCTGGAGTTCCTGGAGCCGAGCCACTCCGTCTACGCCCTCCGCCCCGCCGATCCGCTGCAGATCATGTGGGGCTTCTACTCGCCCCGGTCGTCCTTCACCTATCCCGGTGGGGAGTCGGTGATGGCCTGACGCCCGTCACCGGGGAGCGGCGAAGCCGGCGGCGGCCGGTGGGACCGGGATCCCACCGGCCGGGCGTACGGCGACGGCTCGATCCGCGCCCGCTCGGCATCGGCGCGGACGAGGGGCGGGACGAAAGGCGGGACGAGGGGCGGGACGAGGAGGGGCACGGCGCTCGAACCGCGCCCGCGCGGCATCGGCCGGGCCTGTGACGACGCGGCACCTGCGCCGTCACAGGCCGGCGTCGAGATTCGCCGGGCGCGGTCCATGGGGTTGGTAGAAAATTGGTCCGGCCTCACGGGCGGTGTGACGAGGCCCGCCTCTCGCCCGGCGCGGGCCGGCCGTCCACCGTCCACCGTCCACCGCGCGCCGCGGGCGAACGTGCGGCACGCGACGTCTGGCTCGCCGAGGGTGTCCCGTGCGACCCTCGCGCCCTTGATGCCGTCGACGTGGAACGGGCCGCTCGCCGTCGCGAGGAGACGGTCGCGGGGCGCCGATCGCTCCTTCTCCCCTCTCCGGCTTGCTGAAATGTCCGGTTACGACTAATTTGGGCCGCGCAAGAACGACTGTTCTTTCTCCTGCTGGCTCAGGGCGCCGTACAGCCTCGCCCATTCTTGACGGGGTACGCGGACAGGCCGCCCGAGCGGCGGTGCGAGTCTTCCGGCCATGGAGAACACGAGGGAGACGACCATGGACACCACCGCCGACCGGATGGCGGCGGCGTACTTCGACGCCATCGCGTTCCTCTGCGAGGTGACGCCGGCGGGCTGGTACGCCGAGCGGGGCACCGCCCGCGCGGCGGTGACCGGCGCGGGCGTCGCGACGTTGAACGCGGCCTACGACACGGCACCGGAACCGGATCGCGCGGCGCTCGACGAGATGGCGACCGAGGTCGGCGGGAAGGCCGTGCCATGGTCGATCATGGTTCGTGGCCGGGCGGGCGACGAGGTCGCCGGCCTCGCGGCCCGGCACGGGCTGGTCGAACGCAGTGACCTGTCGTTGCTGGCCTGCGACGTGAGCGACATCGCGTTCCGGGACGACGCGGCACGGCGGAAGCCGGTACGCCAGGTCGGCGCTGCCGAGAGCGATCTCTACACCGAGGCCCTCGCCCAGGGGTTCGAGGCCCCCGAGGACGTGTTCGGCTCGTTGATGAAGGGCGGGGTGCTCGACGCCGATCCCGTCACCGGCTACCTGGCCGAGGAGTCCGGACGGCCTGTCGGCACCGGGCTCGGGATCCTGACCTCCGGCGTGGTCGGCGTGTTCAACATCGCCGTCGTCCCGGCCGCACGGAGCCGCGGCCTCGGCCGTTCGATCACCGAGACCGTGCTGCTGGACGGCGTCGCGGCCGGAGCGGACGCGGCCTACCTGCACACCAGCGTGATGGGCCGGCCGCTCTACGAGTCGATGGGCTTCCGCCTCGTGGAGGAGTGGACCGTGTTCGTGGCGCGGTGAGGGACGAGACCGTTCGGTCGCGGCGCGACGAGGTTCCAGCCGCCGAGCCGGACCTATGGGGGGAGAATCCATGAACTTCAGTGAGAACGTACGCTCGGCCTTCCGGCGCGGTGAGAGCGACGCCGTGGTGCGCATGAGCGAGGCCGAGATCGAGCGGGCCCGGGCGGCCGGAGACCCGGCGGGCGAGGTGGAGGCCCGCTACAGCCTGGCCCGGGTCGCCATCCGCGGCGGTGACCTGCCGGGCGGAGAGGCCCGGGCCCGGGAGGCGCTCGCGGTCGCGCTGCGCTCCGGTGACCGTGGCCTTGAGGAACGGCCGAGGCACGTGCTCGCCGCCGTGGCGCGCATGTCCGGCGACCTGCTCCGTGCCCGGGATCTGTACCGGGAGAGCATCGCCCTCAACGAGGCGCTCGGCCGGCCCGTGATGGTCAACTCCGAGTATCACAACCTCGCGTTCTGTGAACTTGGCCTGGGCAATCTCGACGTGGCGGGCAAGCTGTTCGCCGAGGGCCGTGAGCGGGTGTTCCGCAACGGCTGGGACGACTTCGTGCCGTACGTCTGCGTGGCGGGCGCCGCGTACGCCTCGGCCGAGGGTGATCACGCACGCGCGGCGCGGCTGGCCGGAGTCGCGGACGCCGCGTTCGCGTCACTCGGCCAGGTACCTGATCCCGACGACGCGGCCGACCTCGCCAAGGTGCGCGCCGCCGCCGTCGAGGCGCTCGGCCGGACCGCCTTCGACGAGGAGTACGCACGAGGCGGGCTCCTCGATCCGCGCGCGGCGTTCACCGGTGATCGACACTGACACGAGCCTGATCTTCGACCCCTGACCGCCGGGGTCGGCGGTTGTGTTCGATTGAAAGCGGAGTGTGACGAGGGTGTGGCTTATAGCATCAACGCTATGGGCCGGGGTGGCCGTGGAACTGGAACCGGAAGTTCTGAAGTGGCTTGAGAACCTCCCCGCGGCGTCGTTCGCGAGGGCGGCTTTCCACGTCGATCTGCTTGCGGCGGAGGGGCCCCTGCTGGGGGAGCCCTACACGAGGCAGCTGACGGCAAGCTGCGTGAGCTCCGCTTTCACCTTGACGAGTTCGCCGTACGCATCACCTACTGGATCGCACCTCATCGCCGCATCGTGCTCCTGACCGTGTTTCACAAGACGCGGATGCGTGATGACCGTGAGGTCGAGCGGGCTCGGCGAGCCATGCGTCGCTGTGCCGAACTGGCGCACACCGCCGAGGAGGAGGAAACAGCATGAGCGGACAGGGGAACTGGCGAGAGCTCAGAGACCGTCGGATGGCCGAGCCGGGCGCGGCTGAGGCCTATGAGGCCACACGTCTCGCTCACGAACTGGGTAGGACGGTCCGGGGGATGCGCGAGGGGCGAGGCTGGAGCCAGAACGACCTGGCTCGTGCCGCAGGCATGACGCAGTCGGCCGTGGCACGGTTCGAGGCGGGCGGAACCATCCCCACGTTGCCCGTTCTGGAACGTCTGGCGCGTGCCCTGGACGCGGATGTCGAGGTTCGCCTGACGCCACGGGCTCCCGCCGCCTGAGCCGAGGTCCCGATGTTGTCGGCACTTCGTGGATTATCGCAGAGTCGGAGGCGCCGGGGTCTCCCGCTCGGCAGGCGTCGCGCCCTCTGGCGAGTGAACTGATGACCGTCAAACGTCGGCACAAGATCAAGCCGTGATCGGCGGTGAATGTCGGCCGTGGGCGAGGAGCCGTCTGCCCACGGCGTGAGCATCATGTTCTCGGCCACCTTTCCAGTGGCTCCGTATCGAACGGAGCCACTGGAAACCTCCACGGAGCTGTTTGATCTCTCTTCACTGGACGATGACCACACGGACCGGGAACGTGGTGTCCACGGGGAAGTCTCGCTCGAAGCCAGGGACGTTGAGAATGTGCTTTTCCGGGTCGTACACAAGGGCGAAGTATGCGTCCGCGTGGTCATGGGCCCGGTAGCGCATGACGTCCTGGGCGAGTTCGTCCCCAAGTCGCCGTGGTCCCAGGCTGTTCCGCGTCATTTTTGTTTCCACGGCGATCCGCTCCTCCTTGAGAAGGAAGTCAAGACGGGGATGCGCGCCTGCCCTGCTGGGGCCGTACTCTTCCGGACGAACATCGAGATGGTGCAAACATAGAACGGCATGCACGATCCGCTGCAGGTCGTACTCGTCGTTGACTACGACGCCCGGGCGTCCGCGGACGTCCAGGCGCAGAACGGCCAGGGCGACCGGAAGCCTCCGAAAGATGTCTTCGAGAGTGTCGAGGGCGGCCAGGACTCCGGAACGTCCTCCCGTGCTGACCAGAGCGTTCCGCAGAATCTGTTTTTGCTCGGACAACGGTGCGAGAAAAGCGCTGTTGACCGGATACAACCACTTGGGTATCGCTCCCTGGGCGGCCAGCTCCGCGAACATCTTGTTGAGCTCAAGTCCGGCCTGCAGGAAGTGCTTGATCTTGTAGTTCGGAAATCCTCCGTCATATTCCTTGCGGAAGGCTTCGACGTGATCGGACGGGATGACGGCCAGGGCTTCCGCGTACCATGTGCCGTATTCGTCGGCGAGTTGACGGAGAAGGTCTTCTCGACCGTTCCGGGCTTCGTTCTGTACCTCTCTTGCCGGATCGGCGAAGGCGTCGGCGCGACTGATCAGATCGGTGAATTTCGCGAGTGCCCTTCTCGTCACCTGACGATCTTACTGCGGTGCCCCTCCCAGTCCGGGGGTGTTCGAGTTCTATCTGATCGACGGTTATCAAGTGTGGCAACAGGGCTCACGGGTCACCTGACGATGAGCGGTGGCCGGATCAGTCGCGGACGGCGCAGAGGAGGCGGTTGTTGCCGCGCTGCCAGAGGGTGCCGGTCTCGGTGAAGCCGGCGCCGCGGAGGGCGTCGACGTGTTCGGAGAGCAGGGAGGACTCCGAGCCGTGGTGGTCGGCGCCCGCGGTGGTGCGCGCGGTGTGGAGCTCGGTGAGGTCGGGATCCGCGGCGACGGCCTCCCACCACTGGCGCCAGCCCTCGGGGTGACCGCCGGCGAACGCGCGCCGGGTCTCCCGGTCGTGCACGGCGCGTTCGAGGCGGGCGATGGCCGGAGTGGTGTCGTCGGTCTCCATGTGGTCGCCGTTGAGCAGGAGCCCGCCCGGACGCAGCACGGTCGCCAGCTCGGCGTACATCTTCCGGAGGTCCGGCCCGGAGATCCAGTGCAGCGCGGTGGTGCTCACCGCGACGTCGGCCGGCCCGCTCAGGCCCAGGGACTCGGTCCATCCGGGGGTGCGCAGGTCGAGGGAGACGAAGGTGAGATGCGGGTAGGCGGCCCGGCCGAGGCCGAGCAGGAGGGGGTCCGCGTCGACCGAGATCACTGTCGCCTCGGGAAGCCGCTCCAGGAGGCGGGCGGACAGCGAGCCCGGTCCGCAGCCGAGGTCGATGACCAGCGGATCGGGGCGGCCCGTCGCCTCGACGGCGTCGATCAGCGCGGTGAAGCGCTCCTCGCGGTCAGGCAGGTAGCCCTCCTGCTGGCGGTCCCAGCGTGCGATCCACTCGAGTGCGGCATCGTGGGTGAGCACCATCATCTCCCTGTAACTGTCGTCTAAGCTTGTGACAGTTACAAACTAGAACGCGAGGATGTAACCGGTCAAGTGGATTTCAACAGTCACGCTGATGCGATCGTTCGGGTGGCGGTGGGGTTGGTCAACGAGCTGACCCCGGGAGAGAGACGGGGCCGCGACTTCCCGCCGCCGCGCGATCTCGCCGCCGCCGCCACGGAGGGCCTGCGTACCGGCTACCCGGGCCATCGGGAGGTCACCGAGGCGGAGGCCGGTGAGCTCGTCGGGATCGCGGCGCGGCTGCGCGTGGTCTTCGACGCCGTCACGACGGGGGACATCGACGCCGCCGCCCTGCGGATCAACGAGCTTCTCGACGAGAGCCGGGCCCGGCCGATGCTCGAACGCCACGACGGGGAGCCGTGGCACCTGCACTTCCACGGCCCTGGGGGCACCATGACGGGCGACTGGGCGGCGAGCTGTGCCACCGGTCTCGCGATCGTGCTGGGGAGCGAGTACCACGACCGTCTCGGCGTGTGCACGGCGCCGCACTGCGACCGGGTCTACGTGGACGTCTCCCGAAACGGCACCCGCCGGTTCTGCGGCACCACCTGCCAGAACCGCGTCAAGACCGCGGCCTTCCGCGCCAGGGGCAAGGGCCCGTGAAGGCGCGCTCCTGACGGCCGCCGGTCACGGACCGCGGGGGCCGGGGCACCTGGCAGGCCGGGTACGAGGCCGGCCGTTCCCGCGGCCACGGCGGGGCCGGAGTCTTCCGCACCGCCGGGCCCTGACCACCGGCGAAGCCCGGCCGGCGTGCGTCGGCCCGGCCTCGCGGCTCCTTTCCGCGACCCCGGGCCGGTGCGCGTGGGTCAGCTGTCGACGGTCATGCGCTGGGTGCCGATGACCTTCAGGAGCTGGAGGGACTGGTAGGCGGAGGAGCCGGGGGCGGCGGTGAAGATGACCACCTGCTGCTCCTGGTCGGGAACGGTCAGGACGTCGAAGTCCAGCTCGATCGGCCCGACCTGCGGATGCCGTACGGTCTGGCGCAGGTGACGCTCGATGTGGAACTGGTGGGAGTTCCACAGGCGGGCGAACTCCTCGCTTCCGGCCATCAGCTCGTCCACCAGGGACGTCAGCTCCGGGTTGTCGGGATAGCGGGTGACGGCCATGCGAAGGTAGCTGACCGCCGTGACGACGAACCGCTCCGGGCTGCCCATGCCGTAGTACCGCTGCTCCGGGTCCGGGTGCAGGAAGTAGCGCCAGATGATGTTGCGCTCCTGCCCGGCCAGGGCGGAGAAGTCCTCGAACAGCGCCGCGGCCAGCGGGTTCCAGGCCAGCACCCTGCAGGTCTGGTCGACGACGATCGCGGCGGCGTCGGTGAGGCGGTCGAGCAGGTTCAGCGTGCTCGGCTGCACCTCACGCGCCGGGCCGACGTCCGGGTTCTCGTCTCTCTCCCCGGCCAGGTGGAAGAGCCGGGAGCGCTCCTGGCTGGAAAGGCGTAACGCGCGGGCGATGCCGTCGAGCACCCGCCGCGA
This sequence comes from Streptosporangium nanhuense, assembly GCF_059358815.1. Classification (NCBI taxonomy): domain Bacteria; kingdom Bacillati; phylum Actinomycetota; class Actinomycetes; order Streptosporangiales; family Streptosporangiaceae; genus Streptosporangium; species Streptosporangium nanhuense. The sequence continues at coordinate 194,866 of NZ_JCADBG010000003.1, read as the reverse complement.
CGGATGCCGGCCACGCGCCTGTTCCAGCCGGGTGTAGTGATCGACCGATACGTAGGCGAGCTGGGCGACCTCCTCGCGCCGCAGTCCCGGCGTGCGCCGCCGGGGCCCCCGGGGCAGACCCACGTCCGAGGGGTCGACCCGCTCGCGCCTGCCGCGCAGGAACTCCGCCAGAGCACGTTTGTCCATGTCCTGACCATATGTCCCGGCGCCGGACCCCAGCCACGGACTCCCGGTCCCTGGCTGTGCGGGCCGGGGGAGCGCGATGGTGAGGTTGCCGGCGACCGGCGGGGGACCCGGGGCCGGACTCCCCGGCCCCCAGCCCTCCGGAAGCCATTTGGCGCCGGCGGTCACATCACCACGGAAAGGCGTCAAACCCATGCGTATCTTCATCACCGGCGCGAGCGGCTATCTCGGCGGGGTCGTCACCGAGCACCTCGTCCGGGCCGGCCACGAGGTGGCCGCCCTGGCCAGGTCCGATCAGGCTCGCGAGCGGGTCGAGGACCTGGGCGCGAAGGCGGTGGCCGGCGACCTGCGGGACCTCCACGTCCTGCGCGCGGGCGCCGCCGATGCCGAGGCCGTGGTCCACACCGCCGTGGACTACATCCATCCGGAGATGGGCGAGATCGAGCACGACGCCCTGGGGGCGCTGCTGGCCGGACTGGGCGCGGGGGGGACGTTCCTCTACACCAGTACGGGCCTGGTCTATCCGGACACCCGGGGCGTCACGGTGGACGAGGATCACCCCGTCGACCCGCGGACCTCGCCGCAGCCGTACAAGATCCTCGGTGAGCGGCAGGTCCTGGACGCCGGCCACGTGACGGGCATGGTGATCCGGGCCTCACTGGTCTACGGCCGGGGTGGGTCCGGGCTGTTGCAGAGCATGGTGGCCTCCGCCCGGCAGCAGGGCGTGGTCACCTACATCGGGGAGGGCGCCAACGAGTGGTCGTCGGTGCACGTCGACGACCTCGCCGAGCTGTACCTGGCCATGCTGGAGCGCCCCACGCCCGGGGTCGTCGTCAACGCCGCCGGGCGCGAACGGACCTCCATGCGGCGGATCGCCGAGGCCGTCGCCGAGCTCACGGGTGCCCCTGCCGTGTCGATCACCCTTGAGCAGGCGGCCGAGGTACTGGGATCGTTCGCCGCCACGCTCACCAGCTCGTCGCCGCTGGACTCGTCGCGGGCCCGGAAGCTCTTCGGCTGGAACCCCGCCGCCCCCGACCTCCTGGAGGACCTGACGTCCGGCTCCTACGCGCAGGCACCGGCCTGATCGGCCCGCTCTCTCATAAGGGGTCTGCCGTCACCGGACCCCGTCCGAGACGTACGAACGAGGTGTGGCCGGGTGCGTGCGCTCAGCCGACGAGGCGTCTGCGCCAGTCGAGGGGGACGACGGTGATGGCCCGCGAGGGGTCGCCGTTCCACTCCACCGGGAGGCCGGTCTCCCCGAGTGCGGCCACGATCTCCCGTCCGATGGACGCCGTCGTGTCGGATGAGCCGTCGAACCCGCCGTACAGGAGTGTCAGCCCGTGTCCGGCCGCGGCCGAGTCCGTGCACTGGCTGTGGAAGTAGACATAGCCCCGGGCGTCCGGTGAGCCCGCCGCCGCGATCTCGGCCTGGCCGCAGGTGCGGCAGCAGGTGAAGTTCTCTCTCGCCGTGACGCCCGTGGCCGCCAGGGCGGCGAAGGCCCGGCCGAGCCGTTCCGGGTCCGTCTCTCCCTGCCAGGAGGCCTGTTCCCGGACGCGTTCCAGCCACATCCGGTCCACCAGCAGGCGTGCCTGCTCCGGGGAGACGGGCCGGCGGTCTCCCGACACCAGGTGGTCCTGTGCGATCTCGGCCAGCTGCGCCCGCGTCGCGTAGCCGCCCACGATCACCTCGCGGAGGCGCGCGTCGAGCGCCTCGCTCTCGTCCTTGTCGAGTTCGAGAGGGGGCGGAGGTCCGGGCGGGGCCAGGTCCAGCGAGGTCCAGTCCGGTCCGGAGTCCCATTCGTCCTCCGAGCGCGCCCAGCGGGCCATGACCGCGATCACCGGCTCGGGTCCGTCGAACACCGCCTGGAAGTGCCGGTCGGGTGCCCCGTCGCGGTGTTCCAGCGTGTAGTCGCCGCCGTCCTCGTGCCACACCTGGATGAACACCTCAGGCAGGTCGGGAATCCGCTGGACGACCAGGAACCTGTTGTCCTCGCCCAATCGGTTGACCAGTTCGGCGAGTTTCCCGGCGCTCGCCCGGACGTGCCGGTGGCCGTCCTCCGTCAGTACGGTGATCGCGAACATGCCGGTCACCCTGGCACAGGGAACGGGCGGACGGCCAGTGCGGAGGGGAGGAGGGCACCCGCCGGGCAGGCGGCTCGCGTGGCCGGTCGGACCGGCCTCCGGCGTGGCGCCACCTGCGGGAACGTCATCAAGTCGGCCCGGTCGGCCCCGTCGGCCCGTGGGCGGAAGATGTTCGTGGTGATGGCCATGTCTCCATGCGTCGGGACATGAATCTCGGTGGACGACCCCGAAGCGATCGCGAACCCGGATGCCCGGTGCGTTCAGGGCGGCTCCGTGACAGGTACCGCCACCGGGTCGAGGCGGCTCGATGTCACCGGAATGCCGAGACTTGATCGTGATCAAGGTCCGGCAGGATTTCCCCTCCATATCAGGTTGAGAGGAAATCATGGTGAAGCGAGTGATCGCGTGCGTCGCCGTGGCCACGGCTACCACTTTCGTGGCCGTGACGCCCGCCCAGGCCGCTCCCGCGGATCCGGTCGCGGCGTTGAAGAGCCGGTTCGCCGCGGGCAAGGGGGTGAAGTTCACCGACGTCACCACCCTGGTGGTTTTCGAGGGGAACACGTCGTTCCTCAAGCGCACCGGTTCCTTCCAGTTCGGCAGGACCGGAATCGTCGCCTCGGACACCACCACGAGGCGCACCGTCGACGAGGCCGAGATACCCGTCAACATGATCTGGAGGATCACCGATCCGGAGCGGACGATCAGGATCGGCACCACCAGCTACTACTCCGGCGGCGCCTGGGCGCCGTCGAAGGGCAAGACCTGGATCAAGCACCCGCGCGGCATGAGCGCCGGCCTCACCGGCTGGCACAGCCAGCTGGTGAACGCGGCCGAGCCGGCGACCCTGAAGGCCCTGATCAACAAGGGGAAGCGAACGGGCCGCACCTACTCGGGGACGATCAGCTTCGGCGCGCTCGAGAAGGTCTCCCCCTGGCTGCGGAACGCCAACTTCATCGGGTTGTCCGAGGATGACAAGGCTGCGGTGCTGCGCTTCAGGCTCACCCTGGGCGCCGATCGGCTCCCCCAGCGACTCGTCACCGTCTATCCGAGAACTACCCACTCCAGCAGGGCGGTGACGACGGAGAGCGGGCAGTACAGTGTCGAAACCCGTTACACCGGGTGGGGGAGCCGGGTGAGCGTCAAGGCGCCTCCGGCGGGCACGGTGGAGAACATGAAGACCCGTGAGCCGACCGTCCGCGGCGGCGGCCGGGGTTAGGCCGGAGGGAACTCGCCGCCGCCGGGGTCAGGCCACCCTGGACGCGGGGGCCTTGAAGGTGTTGCAGGCGCCGGGGGACTGGGCGTCGAAACCGCGCTTCATCCAGTAAATCCGGTTCTTCGCCGTACCGTTCCCCTTGGTGTCGCTGTCCATGAATTCCCGGTTGAGGAAGGACTCGTGGCCGGGCCTCTTGGTGTCGCCCAGGGAGTCCCAGACGCTTCCGGCGAAGGCGCCGACGAAGCAGATGTTCTGCAGCGCGACCTTGCTGCTCAGGGCGAGGTCCCCTGCCCTGGGCAGCTTCTTGGCGGCTCTGGCCTCCTGGGCGAGAACGCCGATCAGCCGCTGGACGTGGTAGCTGTACGCGATGGAGATGCTCTCGAGCATCTGCGGCGACTCGAACTCGCCCCTCACGCCGTAATCGGTGACCATCAGGTAGACGGTCCCGTTCCTCTGGCAGTACAGGCCGAACGTGTCGCCCGGACGGTAGACCCCGCAGGGGGTCTTGACCTGGTCCCCGAGAGTGGCCTTGACCTTCGGTTTGCTGAACGGGATCCCGGCCTTTTTCAACTGCGCCTGCCACGCCTTACCGAGGCAGGCCGCGATGCTCTCGGCATAACCCTGGACGGTTTCGACATCGCCGCCCCGGAGTGCGGGCTCCTCGCAGGTCTGGGGGATGAACTTGCCGGTTTTGTAAATCGGGTTTCCGGTCAAGGCGGCGGTGCCGGTCGGCACGGGTCTCGCCGAGCCCGCGTTCGCGGTTCCGGTCCCGGTGAGGGGCATGTTCACAAGTGCGACGGTCGCTAATGCCACGAAAAGGGTACGCATGCCAGCGAACCTTACTAAGAAATCTTAAAGTCCGACTTCCATGGGAAGGTGCGCACTTCCCGTAAAGAATCCTGAGCTGTCTTAACCCTTCCGGGAAGCGCGGGCGCGGGCGTAAGAAGACGCGCAGGACGGTGGCCCGCATACGCCCGCCGGGCACACGGCCTCGGCACGCAGGCGCGTTCACCCTCCTGCCCGAACGGCCTCGCGCGGGGAACCGAAGGTTCGTATCCGAGACGTCGCCGCGCCTCGCCGGCCGGGGCGCCAGGGTGCCGTCGAGCCGCTGCCCGAAGGCCTGGTCGTCGAGGCCGAGGACCTTCCCGAACCCGGCCTGCTCGGGGAGTCGCCGGTGACGCTCGAAGCTCCTCCGGGGGAGACCGGCGTCCGGGGCCGCACCCGAGGTCATCTCTGACCGAATATGAACGAATTCGATCAGATACCTTGACCGCGGATCGTCAGGGATGTTTCTTGTAGGTCACAACGGATCGACATCTGTTCAATTGTGACCAGGAAGGCATCACCGTATGCGCGGACGAACCTCCCTCCTGTTGACCATGATCCTCGCCCTGGCCCTGCAGGTCGTCGCGGTTCCGGCGGCCTCGGCCTCGCCCTCGACATCGGCTTCGCCCTCGACACCGGCTTCGGCTTCGGCCGATGCCGGGCGGCCGGGGCTGCGCGGCGACTACCACCTCAACTCCGCTCCCGGGACGTTCGACTTCGCCGAGCTCAAGGCCACGGTCGTCGACCCGGCCATCGAGCTGGCCGACCTGAACCCGGTGCTCAAGGACCTCACCGGCCGGGAGGACGACGTCGCCGTCCGCTGGACGGGCCGGATCGAGCCCGAGTACTCCGAGACGTACACGTTCTCGATGATCGGCGACAACGGCTTCCGGCTCTGGGTGGACGGCCAGGTGGTGATCGACCACTGGGTGGACGACTGGGACGTCGAGCAGGTCGGTACCCCCATCACCCTGGAGGCAGGGAGACGGTACGACATCAGGATCGAGTACTTCGAGCACTTCGGCGGCGCCCACCTGCGGCTGCGCTGGCAGAGCCCGAGCCAGGCCAGGGAGATCGTGCCCGCCGGGGCGTTCTTCCTGCCCGAGGGCTTCGACCCGCCGGGACCGGTCGGCGCCACGGTCGGCGCCGGGGGCGACACCGTCACGCTCGACTTCGGCGACGTCCGGCTGAGGCCGCTGCCCGCCGGGGCGTACGAGCACCTGGGACTGACCGTCGCGGGGACCAGGTGGCCGGTCACGTCGGCCGCGCTGGACGGTGGGACGAGGATAAGGCTCAAGCTCGGATTCGCGGTCCCCGGCCGGGCGGGCGACGCCGTACGCGCCTCCTACGACGGCCAGGGCGGCATCGCCCGGGCCGACGGCACGCCGCTCGAGGCCTTCGCCCACGCGCTGGTGATCAACAACTCGACATACACCCTGCGGACGCGCTGGGCGAAGGACGTCGACCCGCGCGACCCGCTGCCCGAGTACCCCCGCCCGCAGCTGACCAGGGACAGGTGGCGCAGCCTCAACGGCGTCTGGCAGTTCGCCGCCGCCGAGGCGGGCGAGGCGGTCCCGTCCGGCCGCGACCTGGCCGAGCGGATCGTCGTGCCGTTCCCGGTGGAGTCGACCCTCTCCGGGATCGGCAGGCACGAGGACCGGATGTGGTACCGCCGCACCTTCACCGTTCCGCAGTCCTGGAAGAAGGACCGGCTGCTGCTGCACCTCGACGCCGTCGACTGGGAGTCGGCCGTCTACGTCAACGGCAAGCGGGTCGGCACGCACAAGGGCGGCTACGACCGGTTCACGGTCGACGTGACCGACGCGCTCAAGCCCAAGGGCGAGCAGGAACTCGTCGTCGGCGTCGCCGACGGGACCGACACCGGCCGTCAGCCGGTCGGCAAGCAGCGGCTCGACCCCGGCGGCATCTTCTACACCCCCGCCTCCGGCATCTGGCAGACGGTGTGGATCGAGCCCGTCGCCAGGGCGCACATCGACGCGGTGCACACCACGCCCGACGTGGCCGGGCAGGCCCTCAAGGTGACGGTGGCGGCCTCCGGTGCCGCCGGACGGGTGGCCGTCGTCACCGCCCGCGACCACGGCCGGGTGGTCGGCAGGGTCTCGGGACCCGCCGGCACGGAGCTGCGGCTCCCCGTCCCGAACCCGAAACTGTGGTCGCCGGACGACCCGTTCCTCTACGACCTCACCGTCGAGCTCAGGGGCGCCGACCGGGTGGAGAGCTACTTCGGGATGCGCACCATCTCGACGGGCCAGGTGGACGGCAGGACCAGGATCCTGCTCAACGGCGAGCCGGTCTTCCAGATCGGCCCGCTCGACCAGGGGTTCTGGCCCGACGGCATCTACACCGCGCCGACCGACAGGGCGCTGAGGTACGACCTGGAGGAGACCAGGAGGCTCGGCTTCAACGCGGTGCGCAAGCACGTGAAGGTCGAGCCCGACCGCTGGTACCACCACGCCGACAGGCTCGGGCTGCTCGTCTGGCAGGACATGCCGTCGATGTTCGGCACCTCGGACGCGGCCGAGCGCGCCCAGTTCGAGGCCGAGATGCGCGAGATGGTCGACCAGCACCGCAGCAGCCCGTCGATCGTGATGTGGGTGACCCTCAACGAGGGCTGGGGCCAGTACGACCAGGCGAGGCTCGCCGACCAGGTGAAGGGCTGGGACCCCTCCCGGCTGGTGAACAACATGAGCGGTATCAACTGCTGCGGCGCGGTCGACGGCGGCAACGGCGACGTGGCCGACTACCACATCTACCCGGGGCCCGGCGGTCCCGGCCGGCCGAGCGCCACCAGGGCGTCCGTGCTCGGCGAGTACGGCGGGCTCGCCCTGCCGGTGATCGGCCACACCTGGAACGGCGGCGGCTGGGGCTACGCGACCGAGCCCGACCCCGAGGCCCTCACCACGCGGTACGTCGCCATGAACAGGGAACTGGAGAGGCTGCACGCCTGCGACGGGCTCAGCGCGGCGATCTACACCCAGACCACCGACGTCGAGACCGAGATCAACGGACTGATGACCTACGACAGGGCCGTGACCAAGCCCGACGTCAAGCGGGTGCGCGACGCCAACCGGGCGCTCACCGGCGCGATCTCGCCCGCCTGCGGCTGACCGGAGGGCGGGGAGGAGCATCGCCCGGACGACTCCTCTGACCGGAGGACGGGTTTTCCGATCGGAGGGCGGGGCGGGGACGTCGACCGGACGACTCCTCTGACCGGAGGACGGGTTTTCCGATCGGAGGGCGGGGCGGGGACGTCGACCGGACGACTCCTCCCCGCCCTCGTCACCTCGCGGGCGGTCACGCGAGCGACGCCGAACCCTCGCGCACGGAGATCTCCAGGACGGTGGCCCGCGCGCCGTCGGCGTCCACGAGGTGCTCCTCGACGGTGGGACCGGCGACGTCCAGGTGGTGGCGTTCCAGCCAGCCGAACAGCTCCTGCCCGGCCCGGACCACTCCGGTCGCGGGCGGGACGACGGCGCGCACGACGGTGCGGGCGGGCAGGACGAGCCGCTCCCCGTCGCGGCCGGCGGTCACCGCCGCGTCGAATCCACCGGTCGGGTGCCGGCGCAGCCAGGTCAGCAGGGTCGCGGGCGGTGCCGGGCAGACGGCGGCCAGCCCGGCGGGGTGGTCGAGGCGCAGGCGGTGTACGCGCAGGTGGCGCGGGCCCACCGTGGTCTGCCGCGGCAGGATCGACATCGGCGTCGCGAGGTGGTCCTCCACGTGGGCGGCGGTCGCGGCCAGGGCGGCCATGTCCCGCCGGATGCCCGTCAGGATCTCGGCCGCGGCCTGTCGCAGCTGTGCCTCGGGAGCCTCCAGCAGGTCGGCGATCTGGCGCAGCGGCAGGCCGAGGCGCCGCAACGCGCGGATGCGTTCGAGCCGGGACAGCTCGGCCACGCCGTACCAGCGGTAGCCGGTGACCCGGTCCGTCGCGGCGGGCGCGAGCAGGCCGGTTCTGTCGTAGTGGCGCAGGGTGCGTTCAGAGACGCCGGCCATGCGCGCCAGTTGTCCGATCCGCCACATCTCGACCCCTCGTGTTGACCTTGCCCCTGCGTCAGGGTTCTACCGTCACCGTCCATGACCGACTCGAACCCTGGAAACCGGCTCACCGGTGTACTGCTGCTGAGCTCGCTCACCGCCATGGTCGCCGGTGCGGCCGTCGCGGTGCCATCGGGGCTTACCCTGAATCCTTCCGACACCGCCGCCGCGCTGGCCGCGGTGGGCGAGCATGTCGGCCCGCACCTGGCCGAGCTCGCCCTCGACGTGCTGGGCTGGCTGGCGCTGACCGCCGCGGGGCTGGTGATGGCCGCCGGTTCGGCCGGGGCGCCCAGACCGCACCCGGTGGTGCTCGCCGGGGGGCTGCTCGCGGCCGCCGGGCTGGCGGGCATGCTCCACGACGCCGGCAACCTGGCGCTGACCCAGCTGACCGCCGTCCCCGGGGCCGCCGCCGCGGCCACCGCGACACTCCTCACCGCCAAGTGGACGGTGAACCTCGCCGGGTTGCTGTGGGTCGCGGCCACCGCCGCCACCGCGGCCGGTGTCCCGATGCCCACGGGACTTCGCCGCGCCGGTGCGATCGTCGCGCTCCTGGGGCTGGCGGCGGTCACGCTGCCCTGGACGACCGGGGTCAGGGGGCCGTCGGTCGCGATGGAGCAGCTCGGGTACGCCCTTCACCTGCCGGTCATGCTGTGGTTCGGCGTGCTGGGCGGGCGATGGCTGCGCGGCGGGTGATCGCCCCGGGATCCCCGATCCCCGATCCCCGATCCCCGATTCCCGATCCCGATTCTTGATTCCCGGCCGGTTCCGGCGGTTCACCACCGCGCCGTGACAGGCCCGCGGGACTCTCGCGGCGCGGTGGTGAACCGTCATGGCGCGGTGGGCGCGGTGGGCGCGGTGGACGCGGCGAAGGCGGCGATCGCCCGGGTGAAGTCCTCGGGCTCCTCGATGTGCCCGAAGTGGCCGCTGTTCTCCAGGATGAGCAGTTCGGAGCCGGGGATCAGCTTGTTGAGCTCGTGCGCCCAGCGCACCCCGCAGATGACGTCGTACCGGCCGACGATCACCAGGGTCGGCGTGGTGATCGACCCCAGCAGCTCCCGGTCGTCGATGACGTCGGGGACCAGGTGCTCGTCCAGGCCCGAGATGTGCGAGCCGCTCACCGTGGCCCGCAGGGGCGCGAACTCCTCCGCGCGGCCCCAGTAGTCGGCGAAGTAGGCCGGGAGCAGCCCGCGGATCGTGGCGGTGAACTCCTCGTCGTCGGAGATGGCGGGAATCGACCGGAAGGCGTCGAGGACCCGCTGGAGCTCGGGGTTGCCCGCGTTCCTCCGGGTGAACTCCTCCATGTTGCGCATGGCCTCGGCGAAGTGCTCGGCCCCGGTGACCGGCGCGCTGTCGTACAGGATGATCCCGGCGAGACGGTCGGCGTGGCGCAGGGCGTAGTGCTGCACGACGAAGCCGCCGTGCGAGTGGCCGAGGAGATGTGCCTTCGGGAGCGCGAGGTGGTCGATCAGGCTGTCGAGGGCCCGCGCGTAGCGGTCTCGCGTGTAACCGTTGGGGTGCGTCTCGAGGCGGCCCGATCCGCCCGTGCCGATCGGCTCCACGTACACCATGGTCAGGTGCCGCTCCAGCTCGGGCATCCGCATGTACTCCCAGGAGACTCCGGGGCCGCCGGAGTGCGCCAGGCACACCGGCCCGGTGCCGTGTACGTGGTAGCGCTGGACGACGCCGTCCAGGTCGACGGTGTGGGTGCCGGGTGACAGCGGGTTCGTGGCGGGGGCGTTCATGGGATCTCCGGTCGTGTGGTGTCGTCACTGACACCGACAGGACGCGGAGGCGGCGGGTAAGTTCGATCCGGCCCCTGTGATCGTGGTCACAGGGGAGGACGCGGGTTCTCAGGCGTTTCCGGAGGGCTGCGGGTGGTAGAGCCGCAGCTGGTGGACCCGGCCCTGGTCGAGGGACATGAGCCAGGTCACCGCGGGCGGGCAGTGTTCCGGGTTCTCCACCGGGTTGGCGATGTCCATCTCCCAGATGGCGATGTCACGGCCGGCGACCACGTTGGCGAGGTACTGGCGTACCCCCGCCTCCAGGTCGCCCTCCATCCCCCTGAGCAGGAACTCGCGCCCGATCATCGGGCGCGGCCCGCTGAGCAGCGCGACCTTCGGAGACCAGCGTTCGGCCAGGACCTCGGCGAACTTCCCCCGCGCGGCGGCCTCCAGGGTCTCCAGGGCCTCCCTGCGGCTGGCCGCGGCCAGCTCGGCGGCGTCGCCGTGCGCCGATTCCGCGGTCGCCAGCAGGGCCTCGGCCATCTTGGCCCGCCCCTGGCTGAGCCTGCTGCGGATCGTGCCCGTCGGCACCCCGCAGGCCGCCGCTATCTCCCGGTAGGACGTGACGCCTTCGCTGAAGTGCCGCAGCATGACGGCCATCCGGACGGGCGGGGGCAGCTCCTCGATCGCGCGCCAGACCCAGTCGCGCAGCGCGTGCCGCTCCAGCGCCTGCTCGGGGGTCGCGTCCGGGGAGGGCAGCACCAGCTCGTCGAGGGACCGCGTGTCATGGGCGGCCCGAAGGCGCGTCCGGCACGCGTTGCGGACGATCATCCGCAGCCAGGGCCCCACCGCGGCGGGGTCCCGGACGTCGCCGATCCGCCGGAGCGCGACCAGCGCCGCGTCCTGCACGGCGTCGTCCGCGTCCGCTCCGTGTCCCAGAAGGCTCAGCGCCACCGCGCGCATGCCCGCCTGGTGGCGCGCCAGCAACAGCCCCAGCGCCGCGACGTCCCCGGCCTGGGCGCCGAGGGTGAGTTCCGGGTCCGAGATCCCGTTGGGGGTCATGCTGGTTCACCTCTTGCTCCGGCCGCCCCGGCCTCCCCGGCCGCTCCCGGGGTCCGGCCGATGCCGCTCGTGGCCGCGATCCCGCAGGTGGTGGCGGTCGAATCCATGATCGTCGATCGTCCGCGCTCAGTCCCGCACAGTCGCCCAGCATACGTCGGGGCGCTGGATGCACCGGATGCACCGGATGCGCCGGATGCGCCGGAGCCGGCGGGGTCCGCCGGGTGGCCCGCCCCCGCGGACCGTTCGCCGCGTGCGCCGCTCCCGTTCTCCGTGAGCGGCCGTGACCTCCGATTCGCCCGTCATCGGCGGCGTCTTCACGAGAAGCGGCATCAAGGGCCGCCGCGGGGCTTCAGGAGAGACTCAGGAGACACGACCCCGTGGGTCCGACCGGCTTCCGGCCTCCGGACACCCGCTGTTCGTGGTTCACCTGTCACGTCTCCAGAGCTTGCCCGTCGCCAGTTCGAGGTAGTAGACACGTTCGCTCTGGTAGCCGCGGACCAGGAAGGGGCCCTTCTCGGACCAGCCGAGACCGATCTCAAGGAAGTCGTCGCCGGGGAACGTGGGGGTGACGCCGGACAGACGCCCGCCGGTCTCCGGGTCGAAGGTCTCGACACTCACCCCGTGGCCTCGGATGGCCACGAAGCGCTTTCCGTCCGGCCGGAGGTGGTACGTGTCCTCGGGGGCGTCGTCCTCGATCTTCCTGAGGGGAAGGCTCATCCGTGTCCTTCCCCGATGGTCGAGCACGAGCACCTCGGAGGCCGTCGTGACCACGATCCCGCTCTCGTTGAGGTCGTGGACCTTCCGAGCACCGGGGATCGACAACGTGGTCCAGGCCCTGGTGTCGGTGATCCGCGCGCCGTCCTTGGTCAGGGCGACGTACCTGTTCTGGGCGGCGAACGTGGGGGTGGGCACCTCGGTGTCGGCCAGGCTGCCGGTGAGGTGGTGTACGCCGTCGGCGTCCTGGTACACCATCCGGCGATCGTGCCTGTCCAGATAGACGACGGCCTTCTTGTCGGGGCTGCGCACGAACGGCGCCCGCCGAGGTGCCCCGCCTGTCCTGATGACGTACGGCGCGGCCTGCGGGAACGGCTCTCCGTTCACCAGCCACGACCGGCAGGGGTCGTCCACCTCGTCGATCCACGGGCAGGCGGGCCCCTTGTACTCGTCCACCGTCGTGAACTCGGCCGTGTACCTCGGGAACGACGTCGGCATCGAGTATTCGGGCAGCTCCCGCTGTGGCGGCCGCCAGGGAGAGAGGACCGCGCCCGACAGCACGATCGCGGTTCCCGCGAGGTAGAGGGTCCGTGTCGACCATCGGCGAATGACCGACACGGTCCGGGCCGCGTCGTCCGTCGCCTCGGGCGTCGGCTCGTCCGTCGCCTCGGGCGTCGGCTCGTCCGTCGCCTCGGGCGTCGGCTCGGCGGTCAGGTTCCGGGCGGCGAGTCGTACGGCCACCGCCACAATGATCACGATGGCGGCATGGGCCAGACGTGCCGGAGTGGCCCCCTCGTCGATCAGCAGGTAACCACACGTCACGACGGAAGCGCCCAGGCCGAGCAGCCATGCTCCCCGGTAGACGTCCGTGTCGTCGTGGGGGCGCGACCCCCGGGCCGATGACCGTACGCCGCGGAAGACGGAAACGGCGCACCAGCCCAAGACCAGATAGAACGGGTCGCCGGTCAGGCAGGCCAGGGGGACGGCGACGGCGAGGGTGATCAGCCGCCATCGGCGCAGGCCGGTGAAATGGTCGATGACCTGTTGGGCGTTGGCCGTTGTGACGGAAAGGCCGGCCAGTGTGGCGAATCTGGTGAGCCGCTCCGATGTGACCGGCACAGCCGCTGCCAGCACGGTCGTCACCACGGCCAACCAGAAAATTATTGAGGGTGTCGTCACGAGATATCACCGTATATGGTTCTACATCGTGACTTCAGGCGATATATGGCAGCAATTCGGTGTTGTCACGTGGCGTGCCGAGCGTACGCGGTCGCTGTTGCAAAGTGCGGTGTCCGTTGTCCTGACTCTGGTGGTCGCCGGGTCGGTCCTGTGGTGGTCGGGATCGATAAATCCGCACATCCAGTGGAGCGTCAACGGTTTCTTCCTCCATGGGAAGGTGGACAAGAATGGCGTCCTGTCCGCCACCCTGCATATCGAGCTTGAAAACGATGGAATGGTCCCCTTCACCATCACCGGCATCTCGGCGAAAATACCGGGAATCCGCTTGCTGCCCGCCGACGAGGCGAAAGAGGAGCCTTCTTCGGTCACCCTGGGAAGCGGTGACCTGAGGACCCTGAGGAGAAGCGTCGTCATCACCGACTGTGCGGCGGTGCCACGCGAGCCCCAGCCGGTCAGCTTCACCTACAGCACCTGGATGGTCTCGGGGTCGGCGGAGGTGACGTGGGGCTCATGGGAGCTGACGGGACCCGAGGAGAGGCTGCCGATCGCCTGGCAGCGAGGTGTCGCCAGCAAGGTCTGCAACGACGCGGTGAGCCCGGATTGGCCCTGATGGTCAACCCTTCCGTGGACGTGGACGTGGACGTGGACGTGGACGTGGACGTGGACGTGGACGTGGACAGGGACAGGGACAGGGACAGGGACAACGACAAGCTTGGGAGGTCGTGACGCATGCTGCCCGTCGCGAAGATCGCCACCGGTTTCCTCTTCGCCTTCGCCGCCCTTCGCATCAACGGCTTCGACCTGCTGTTCGACCCCATCGGATGGTGCCTGTGCGTGTTGGGGCTGTCTCAGCTCCAGCGGTCCGCAGGCGACCCCTTCGACCGGGCCAGGGTCTTCGCCATCGCCACGCTCTGCGCCTCGCTCGTCGCGATGGTCGTGTCCGGCGCGCCCTCGAACGGTCTCCTGACGCTTTCCCCCATCGAGCACGGGGTCGGCATCGCCTGCACGGCCGGCGCCCTGATCACCGTGTGGCTGTCCGTCGACGCCGTCATCAGGCGGATCCGTCCCGGCGGGGACGTCTCCAGGGTCGTCCTCCTCGACATCCTGCGCTGGGCCGTCGTCGGCCTGGGAGCACTCGGCATGCTGGCCGGGTACGGCTACGCCGACCTGGGCCCCGTCCTGGCCGTCGCCTGGTTCGTGGCCGTCGCGGCCCTGATCGTCACGCTCTATCGCTCGGCCCGCCTGCCGTACCTCCCCCAGACGGGGGAACCCGCGGCGAGTTAGGCATGCGTGATCCTGCCCGTCGTCTCAGAGCGTGATGACGACCTTTCCCCGCGCGTGCCCCTCCTCCTGGTACCTGACGGCCGCCCGGGTCTCCTCGAACGGGTAGTCCCGGTCGATGACCGGGGTGACCTTCCCGGCCTCGACGAGCTCGGTCAGCGTCATCAGGTTCCTCTTGTTCTCCGCGCATCGGGTCGTGTCCGTCCTGGCCGTCCGCTGGGACACGAACGGCGAGGTCGCGAGGGCCGAGAGGATGTGACCGAGGGGCTGCGCCCACCGGCCGCCCGGTCCTCCGACGAGGACGAGGGCCCCCTTGGGAGCCAACGCCTGACGGCACGCCGACACCGGGCGGTTTCCCGCGATGTCCAGCAGGAGGTCGTAGCGCCGCCCGTCCCGGGTGAAGTCCTCCTTGGCGTAGTTGACGACCTCGTGGGCGCCGATCGACCGGACCAGCTCCACGTTCCCCGGGCCGCAGACGCCGGTGACCTCCGCGCCGAACGCGCGGGCGAGCTGCACGGCGAACGTCCCCACCCCTCCCGAGGCGCCGTTGACGAGGACCCGCTGCCCCGGCTGGATCCGCCCGTCGTCGCGCAGGCCCAGCAGGGCGGTGACGGCCGCCATCGGCATCGCCGCCGCCTGCCCGTACGACAGGTTCTTCGGTTTCGGCGCCAGCTCGTCCTCCCGGACGCACACGTACTCGGCGAAGCCGCCCTGCTTGAGCAGCGCGAACACCTCGTCGCCGGGGCGGAATCCCGTCACGTTCCCCCCGACCGCCTCGACCTGCCCGGCCACGTCGGCGCCCAGGACGCGAAGCCTCGGGGCGCGCAGCCCCAGGCCGCCCATCAGGCGCGCGACATAGGGCTCGCCTCTCATGTTGTGCCAGTCGTAGGGGTTGACGGAGGTGGCACGCACCCGGACGAGCACCTCGTCGTCACCGGGAACGGGCTTGTCGACGTCCGTCAGATCGAGGACGTCGGGTGAGCCGTAAGAGCGCAGAACGAATGCCTTCAACGCGTTCTCCTCATCCATCGCGGGTGGGTGCGGGGGTCGCCGAAGCCCGCGATGCTCACGGGTCGGCGTCGTGGCCGGTGCCGGTGGAGTGGATCGGTGGCGTCGCCGGCCAGGTGGCGCCGGGGCTGTCCCGGGCCACGAGAATCACGGTAGAAGCCCCGCGCGAGCGACTCATCAGGCGAAAGTACGCCCGATCGACGGACGATCGGCCGGTCCGGAGCGGCCGTTGCGCCGGGGGACGGCCACCGCCCGAGCCGTCACGATCGGGGCGTGACCCATGGGAACGGGACGAGAAACCACCGGCGCGCCCGGGTCAGCTCCCGAGGCGCCTGGTCTCGTAGGCCCACATGGCGATCTCGACGCGGTTGCGGGCGCCGAGCTTGGCCATCAGGCTCGCGATGTGGGACTTGACGGTGCTGAGGGAGATGTGGAACTCGTCGGCGATCTCGTTGTTGGTCCGCCCCCGCGCCACGGCGACGAGGATCTCCTCCTCCCGGTGGGTGAGTGCCTCGATGGGGTGCGCCGGCGGTGAGGTGGGCCCGGCGGCGGCGAAGGCGCCGAGCAGGCGCGCGGTGACGCTCGGGGCGATGAGCGCGTCACCGCCGGCGGCGGCGTGGACGGCCTGGGTGAGCAGGACGGTGCCCGCGTCCTTGAGCAGGAAGCCCCGGGCGCCGGCCCGCAGCGCGGCGTAGACGTACTCGTCGAGGTCGAACGTGGTGATGACGACGACGGCGAGGGGGTCGTCGACGGCCGGTCCGGCGAGGAGGCGGGTGGCGTGGATGCCGTCGATGCCGGGCATGCGGATGTCGAACAGGCACACGTCGGGGCGCAGGCGCCGCGCGAGCTCGACGGCTCGCCGCCCGTCGGCGGCCTCGCCGACGACCTCGATGTCCGGCTGGGCGTCGAGGATCATCACGAGCCCGGTGCGGACGATCTCCTGGTCGTCGGCGACGAGCACCCGGATGCTCATGCCTCCACCCCGCTCCGGGGCAGCACGGCGGTGACGGTCCAGCCCCGGTCGGGGTCCGGCCCGGCCTCGCAGGTGCCGCCGAGCAGCTCGGCGCGTTCGATCATGCCGATGAGCCCGTACCCCGGCGGCGCGGGCGGGCGTACGGAAGCGGTGTCGCCGTCGTCGCTCACGCGCAGGCGCACCGACGTGTCGTCGGCGGTGACGCGGACCTCGACGCGGGTGGCGTGCCGGGCGTGCCGCCGGGCGTTGGTGACCGACTCCTGGGCGAGGCGGTAGATCGCGGCCTCGACCGACGGGGGGAGGCCGTCGAGGTCACCCGAGATCTCCACGTCGACGGACGGGCCGGAGGCGTTCAGGCTCGCGAGCTGCCGGAGGTCGGTGACGCGCCGGCCGGGAGCCAGGTCGGCGGCCTGGTCCCGGCGCAGGACGCGGACCATGGCGCGCATCTCGGCGAGGGCGCGCGACGCCTCGGCCTCGATCACGTGGAGCGCTTCGGTCGCGGCGTTCGGTCGCGACGCCGAGGTGGCGATGCCGGCCTGGGCGCGGATCGCCATCGCCGAGACGTGATGGGCGACGATGTCGTGCAGGTCGCGGGCGAGCTGCTCGCGTTCGAGCATCTTGACCTGGTCGAGCTCACGCATCCTCGCCCTCGCCCGGTACCGGAGCGCCCCGCCCAGGGCGGCGGCGGAGAACATGACGGCGAACGCGGCGACCACGTCGGCGGAGGCGAGGCGGTCGAAGACGATCGAGAGATGGACCGCGACGAGCATGATCACCGACCCGATCACCGCCTCGCGCCCGGACCCCCACCGGACCAGCGAGTACACCACGAGCAGCAGGTAGCCCATCGTGTGCGTCTCCACGGGCTCGCCGCCCGTCAGCAGCGGGGCCAGGCTCGTGGTGCCGAAGACGATCACGACCACCAGCAGCGGTCTGCTCCGACGCCACAGCAGCGTGGGGATCAGCCCGACGGTGATCGCCACCGCGAGGGCCCGCCACGGGAGGTCCGGCCGCAGCACCCCTTCGAGCACCGCGATCGGGACGAGCACTCCTACGAGCGCCCAGTCCCGCCACACCCGCCGCGGCGGGTCGGGGGGGCGGGGCTCGTCCCACACGGAGCGAACAAGGGGGAGCACCTCATCATGGTACGAGAGCCCCTATCACTCTGGATCGGCCCAAAGTACGACAAGTACGAGAGGTACATTCACCGGCGGTGCGGCGGTGTGGTTGTTCGGCAGTGCGGCCGTTCGGCGGCCCGTCACCCCGCGGCGGGATCGAGGCCGCCCACGACGGCTCTCAGACCGGCCACCACCTGGGCCGCGGACGGGGCCTGTTCGGGGTCGAGCAGCCACTGCGTCATGACACCGCCCATCAGGGCCAGCTGCACCGCGCCCAGGGTGCGCGCCACGTCGTCGTCGACCGCGTCCTCCCGGACGCCCGTCAGGATCGCCGTCAGCCCGCGACGGCCCTCGGCCTGACCGCGCGCCAGGTGCAGCCGAAGTTCCGGGTAGTGCTCGGCCTGCAGGAGCGCCTCGAAGCTGGCGATCCACAGCGGCCGGTGCGCGACGAAGGACTCGATGATCCTCGTCCACATGGCCTCGTACTGTTCGGCCGGGGTCGCGCCCGGCTCGGCGTAGCCGGACAGGGTACGGCCGGTCTCGGTGCCCCACTCGTCGATGGCCTCGATGAGGGCCGCGTTCAGCAGTGCCTCGCGCGAGCCGAAGTGGTAGCCGATGGCGGCCATGCTGACCCCGCCCGCGGCGGCCGTGATGTCACGGATGGTGGTGCGCGCCCACCCCTTCTCCTCCAGGCAGCGCCGGGCCCCGGCCAGCAGATCCTCGCGATTTCCCATGCCAGGCATGGTATCCACGCCTGGGACGGACGAATCAGGCATACGCCTAAGGCAAATGCCTTGCGCAAATGCCCAAATCCGCGCTACGGTCGCCGACATCGAACGACGACCCCCGGAGACCCGCCGTGACCAGTCCCGTCCGCGCCGAGCTGCACATCGACGGCCGCCGCCTGTCCTACCTCGACTTCGGCGGCACGGGCCGTCCCCTGCTCGCCCTGCACGGTCACCTGTCCGAGGGCGCGAGTTTCGCCGACGTGGCGGCCGGGCTGGCCCCCGGCCGGCGGGTCGTCGCTCCCGACCAGCGCGGCCACGGAGACTCCGACCGGGCGGCCGACTACTCCCGCCGGGGCTACCTCGACGACATCCTCGCCCTGCTGGACCACCTCGGCCTGGACCGGGTCACGATCCTGGGTCACTCGCTGGGCGCCATCAACGCCTACCAGTTCGCCGCCCGCCACCCCGGCCGGGTCGAGGCCCTCGTCAACGCGGAGGGGCCGGTCTCGCTCGACCCGCACGGCCCCAACCCGCTGGCCTTCGTCCTCGCCCTGCGCGACCAGGCCCCCACGCGTCAGGAGCTCGTCGAAGGGCTCGGCCCGATGGCCCCCTTCTTCGCCGGCACGTTGCGCGAGAACGCCGACGGCACCTGGCGGCTGCCCTTCCATCCCCAGGACATGGTCGACTCCGAGGACCTGGTTCACGGCGACCACTGGGACGACTGGCTGGCGACCACCTGTCCCGCCCTGCTGGTCCGGGGCACCCAGGGCGTCATCCCCGCCGACCAGGCCCGGGCCATGGTCGAGCGGCGTCCCGGCACCCGCCTCGCCGAACTGGACGCCGACCACTTCGTCTACGCCGGAGACCCCACCGGATTCGTCGGCGTCGTCCGCGAGTTCCTCACCTCGCCGGCCGGCCCGCGACAGGACTGACCGCCGAGGGCCGCCCCGGTGGCGGGGCCGGGCCGGGCTTCGCCGAGGACCCGCCGCCCGGCGCCACCCCGGCCGGCCGGGCCCGAACGTGGTTTCGGGGAGCCGTTCCCACCCGGGATCCGAGCCGGGGAAAGCAGGGGAAGGCGGGGCGTCGTGGCACGCCGAGGCTCATGGCGACGCCCGCGCTCTCCGGCGGGCCCCGAGGCCGGCGGTTGACGGCGGGTGGACGCCTGGGACGTCACCGCATGACGTCGTGGTGGGCCCGCGCCCGTCTCTGCGGCGGGATGGTGCCGAGCGCGTCGCTCTCCACCGGTGTCTCCTCGACGGCCGGCACCCGGCGGCGGCGGGCGACGCTCGGGACCGCGGCGATGAACAGCGCGCCCAGCAGGGCGGGCAGGACGAACCCGTAGAAGTTCCACTCGAACCCGAGCCCCGATCCCAGCAGCCAGCCGCCCAGGAGGGGGCCGGCGATCGCGCCGGCCCTGCCCACGCCGAGCGTCCACCCGAGGGCGGAGCCCCTGCCGGAGGCCGGGTAGAAGATCGCCACGTATCCGTTGACCAGGATCTGGGTTCCCACGCTGCCCAGCCCCGCGACGGCGACGCAGAGCATCAGCAGGCCGGTGCCGAGGTCGAGGCTCATCAGGTAGATGGACGCGGTGGCGGCGAGGAAGGCGCAGACCGTGATGGCCTTGGCGCCGATCCTGTCGGCGAGGACCGACATCACGATGGTGCCGGCGATCGCCCCGATGTTCAGGACGAGCAGGAACTGCAGCGCGGGCCCGAGGGGGTAGCCGGCCTGGCGCATGATCTGCGGCAGCCAGGTGTTGAGGCCGTAGACCAGCAGCAGGCCGCAGAAGCTGGCCGCTCCGAAAAGGAGGGTGGCGGCGAGGTAGCCCCGCCGGAAGGGCAGCGTGAAACCCTTCCCGCCGCGCGGCCCGGCGGGCTCGTCGCGACCGCCGGCGAGGTCCAGCCCGTAGCGGGCGGCCACGGCCTCGGCCTCGGCCCGGCGCCCCCGCGCCAGCAGGTAGCTCGCCGACTCGGGAAGCAGCCAGATCGCGAGAGGCAGGATCAGCACGATGGGCGCGGCCCCGACCAGGAACATCGCGCGCCAGCCGTGCTCGGCGAGAAGCGCCATGGCCACCAGCGCGGTCAGGCAGCCGCCCACCGGGTACCCGCAGAACATGAGCGCGTTGTAGAGGTTGCGCCGGTTCCTCGGGGCGTACTCGACGGTCAGCGCGATCGTCGTCGGCACGACGCCCCCGAGGCCGAGACCCGCGACGAAGCGGAACAGGCCGAGCAGCTCGGGGGACGGCGCCGTGGCGCACAGCACCATGGCCACGGAGAACCACGCGATGCTGACGAGGATGATCTTGCGCCGCCCGACGACATCAGTGATCATGCCCGCGACGACCGCGCCGACCAGCATCCCGATCAGGGCGTAGCTGCCGATCGCCCCCGCCTGCGCCGGAGTGAGACCCCACTCCTGGTTGCCGAGCAGGCTGGGAACCACCGACCCGTAGACGATCAGGTCGTAGCCGTCGAAGACGATGGTGAAGAAGCAGATCGCGACGACGGCGAGCCCGCTCCTGGGGCGCGCGGGTGATGAACGGTCGGTCGTGTGCATTGTTCACTCCGGGACGTGAGGCTCGGATATAGGCGTTGTGGCGAAATTACAACGCGTGCACGACGACGGTCCAATAAAACATCATGTCAAAAACGATAAGGGTGTTTTAACGGCCCTCTTTCGTATTTCGTCGCTACGGGAAAGGGGGCCAGTTGTCATTGATATACGGATATGACCGTGCCGGTCAAGGCGGGACCATCGGCCGAACGCGGCCAACGGGCGCGATCGATGCTCATGTTCTCGCAGGTCAGGTGGTCGATGTCCGTGATTCCCCGGTGAACGCCTTGGGATCCTGGCTGTCATCGGCCAGTGGGCCGGAACCGTTCACGAGGCGGGCCGTCCGCGAGGCAGGCCGTTCGCTGAAAGGGGCGTTCGCGGAAAGGGGCGTTCGCGGGACGGGTTTTTTGTGGGACGGGCTTTTTCGCGGAGTGGACACGTGAACGGGGTGGGTCGTGCGCGGAACGCCCCGGGGGGTGTCGCGGGAGGCGATGACGGTCGTCACCCGCGAGGCGAGACGGCGACGGTCACGGGGTGAGCGTCTCGACGGACACCTGCCAGAGACGGGCGGCCGCCTCGGGGTCGAGGGCGTACGCGGCGACCCCGAGGCGGGAGCCGGGCTGGTTCGGGCCCGCCTCGTTGCAGTCCTCGAAGTAGCGCCCGCCGACGCCTTCGAGCAGCGGCGACGTCGCGACCAGCACGGACGTGGCGGCACCCTGCTCGGGCGTCTTCCACGTGATGTTGCTCGCGCCACCGGCCGCCGCGACCGCGCGGTCGAGGTCCTCCTGGGAGACGTGCCGCTGCAGGTTGGTACGGATGCCGCCGGGCATGAGCGCGTTGACGGTGATGCCGTCGCTCTCCCAGCGCTTGGTCGCCTCGACCGCGAACAGCACGTTGGCCGTCTTCGACTGCCCGTACGCGGACCACGGCTCGTAGGCGCGCTCCCGGAAGTGGATGTCCTCGAAGACGATCGGCGAGCGCAGGTGCGCGCTCGAACTGACCGACACGACGCGGGCGCCGCCGGCCGCCGCGAGCGCCCGGTGCAGCCCGGTGGCGAGCGCGAAGTGGCCGAGGTGGTTGGTGGCGAACTGCAGCTCCCAGCCCTCCGGCGTGTGCGCCTCGGGCGACGCCATGACACCGGCGTTGTTGACGAGGATGTGCAGCGGGCCGTCCCAGGCGGCCGTGAACGCCGCCACGGAGGCCTGGTCGGCGAGATCCAGCGGGGCGACGAGGATCTGCTTGTTGCCGGTGGTCGCGACGATGTCGTTCGCGGTGCGCTCCCCGGCGTCGAGGTCGCGTACCGCCAGCGTCACCTCCGCGCCCGCTCCGGCGAGCGCCCGCGCGGTCTCGATGCCGATGCCGGACGCTCCGCCGGTCACCACGACGCGGCGGCCGGTGAGGTCGATGCCGTCCACGACCTCGGCGGCGGTGGACGCGGCGGTGAACGGTGTGGTGATGCGGCTGCTCTCAGTCATGGTCATGCCTGTCCTGTCGGCGATGTGCTCGGCTGTACGAACGGGGGCCCGGCCGGTACGATACGAAAACGGAGGACCCTCCACTACGAACCACTGTAAGTGGAGATTCCTCCGCTTAGCAAGTCGCCCCGGCGTCCAGCGCGCCGGCCAGCATGTCCGCAGGGACTGACGAGGAGAGACAGTGTCGGCCACCGGCCCCCGACCGTTGCGCGCCGACGCGCGGCGCAACCGCGAACGGCTGCTGGAGGTCGCCGTGCGCGCGTTCTCCCACGACGGGCCGGACGTGACGCTCGACGCGATCGCGAAGGCCGCGGGCGTCGGCATCGGCACGCTCTACCGCCACTTCCCCACGCGCGAGGCGCTCATCGAGGAGGCGTACCGCAGCGAGCTGAACAAGTTGTGCGACGTCGTGCCCGACCTGCTGGAGACCCTGCCGGCGGACGAGGCGACGCGCACCTGGATGGACCACTTCGTCGACTACATGACGACCAAGCGCGGCATGGCCGACGCGTTGCGCGTGGTCATCGCGTCCGGCGGGAACCCGTACGAGCAGAGCCGGGGCCGGCTGATCGAGGCGATCACGACGCTGCTCGGGGCGGGTGCCGCCGCCGGGACCGTGAGGTCGGACGTCGAGCCGGTCGACGTGCTCGTGAGCATGGGCGGGGTGTCCCTCGCCGCGGGGGAGCCGGAGCAGCGCGACCAGGCCCGCCGCCTGCTCGACCTGCTGATGGACGGCCTGCGCTACCGCGCCACCGCCGCACCCTGACGCGGAACCCCGCACCGCCGCCGGCCCCGGATCGGGCCGACCGGCGCCCTCCCGGCGAGCCGGTGCGGGGACGGCCGTTCTCGATCGACGCGGGAGCCGGAGGGTCGGTGCGGGGATCGGAGGGCCGGTGCGGAGACCGGCGAGCCGGTGCGGGGCCGGGAAAGGTGTAGCCGTGGGCCTCCGCGATGACGGAGACCCACGGCGTGGGGTGAAACGCCTGATCAGCGGGGAGAGCGCTATGACCACCGCTGATCAGGCGGGCTCAGGACCTCAGGGGTAGGAGACGAGCTTGGACGGGATCGTCGCGGTGCCGAAGGCGGGGCCGCCCACACCGTTGATCACGTGGTTGATCCGGCCGTTTCCGCCGAGGGAGACGGTGAGCAGGCTGTGGAACTTCACGCCCGGCTTCACCGGAGTCTCGAACGCGCTCTCCACCTCGATCGTCGGGTCGACGTTGAAGTAGACGTAGCTGCCGAGACCCCAGCCCTCGTGGTTGTTGACCGCGGGGCCGACCTTGTAGGCCGCCCACCCCTTGCTGGTGCCGTTCATGTAGGCCGCCTGGTTCGGCGGGTCGTACGCCTTCTCGTTCTGGAAGAAGATCGTCCGGCCGCGCTCGCCGTACCACTCGACGTCGTACTTGCGGTAGTGCTCGACGAACAGGCCCGTGGCCAGGACGTCGTCGCCGTTGACGATGAGGCCGGTCTCGGCGGTGTTGACGTTCCAGCCGATGCCCTCGCCGTGGTCGCCGCGCCACAGCCAGGTGTGGTCGATGATCACGTCGTCGCTGTTGACGACCACGCTGGTGGTGGCGTTGCCGGCGAAGGCGCCGCCGATGCGGACGAAGACGTCCTGCAGGGTGGTCGGGTTGGCGGCGTGGTCCGCGCTCGACCCCTGCGGGCCGACCTCGATGAGCACGTCGGACTTCTGCGGGCCCGCGTCGACCAGGAAGCCGGCGAGCTTCACGCCGTCCACGTCGGCCACCTTGACCGCGGTGGAGCCGCCGCCCGGGATGATCGTCGCGAGACCGAGCCCCAGGACCACGGTGTTGGCGCGGGTCACGTTGATCGGCTGGCTGAGGTTGTAGATGCCGGGGGTGAGCAGCAGGTGCAGACCCTGGTTGAGCGCGGCGTTGATGGTCGCGGCCGAGTCGCCGGGCTTGGCGACGAAGAACTGGCTGAGCGGGAGCGAGCTGCCGGGGGTGGAACCGTTGGCCCAGCTCACGCCGCGCGCGTTGGTCCGCAGGGACGGGACGAACACCCGGTAGGCGCCGCCGCCGTCCACGTAGAGGTACGGCTTCTCGCGGCTGATCGGGGTGTTCTCCAGCGTGGTGTAGGACTGGTCGAGGAAGTTGGTCGCGGGAGCGCCCTGCACCCCGGAGAAGACCATGTTCCACACGCCGTTGACCCAGCCGCCGACGAAGCTGTCACGGGTGTACCACTGCTGCTGCGAGTACGGGCCGACGGCGCCGTCGATCTTGCTGTCGGCGATGTAGCCGCCGCTCGCCCAGCCGTAGCCGGTGGGGGCCAGGTTCAGCGCGCCCTTGATGTGCATGCGGCGGAACGGCGCGGCCTGGGAGACGGCCCACTGGTTGGTGCCGCCGGGAGGCTGCACCGACAGGTTCTCCGTCGAGCGCCAGAAGTTCTGGGTCGCGTTGCCGTTGAACCAGCCCGCGTCCACGGTCACGCCGTTGAGGGTCACGTCGTCGGGGTTCTGCCCCAGGCCGATGATCGAGGTGTAGAAGCCGACCTTGGCGTTCACGTTGTAGGTGCCCGGCTTGAACAGGAAGGCGTGGCGCCCGGTGCCGAACTGGGCCGACTCCTGCTGGGTGAAGACCGCGTCCAGCTGGCTCTGGATGGTGGCGCTGGACATCGACGGGTCGAAGACGTGGACGTTCGGGCCCAGCGGGCCGCCGCCGGGGATCTCGGGGTCGCCGCCCGAGGTGGTGTACACCGCGAACTCCCACAGTGAGTAGCCGTAGCCGGTGCCCCGCGCGCTGCCCAGCATCCGGACGTACCTGGCGGAGCCGGTCACGTCATGCGACTGGACACCGCCGGTGGCGCCGGTGACGGTCTTCAGGTCGGTCCAGGTCGTGCCGTTGGTCGATCCCTGGAGCTTGAAGGCGCTCGCGTACGCGGCCTCCCACCTCAGGTCGATCTTGCAGAGGGTCTGCGCCGAGCCGAGGTCGACCTGGACCCACTGCGGGTCGCTGGCCAGGCTGGCCCAGCGGGTCCCGTTGTTGCCGTCGAAGGCGGCGCTCGCGGGAAGGCCGGCGCCCTGGATCGACGAGGCGCTGTAGGTCTTGTTCAGTGCGGCGTTGGTGGTTCCGCACGCCCCGCCGGGGTTGGAGCCGCCGTCGGGACCGAAGACCTGGAACTCCCAGAGGGAGTAGCCGTAGCCGGTGGCCCGCGTGACGCCCTGCATCCGGACGTACCGGCCGGTGCCGGTGACGTCCCAGGTGTCGATCCCGCCGTCACCGCCGGTCACGGTCTTCAGGTCCGTCCACGTGGTGCCGTTCGCGGAGATCTGAACCTTGTATCCGCTGCCGTACGCGGCCTCCCAGTTCAGCACGACCTTGTTGACGCTGGTCGAGGTGCCGAGGTCCACCTGGAGCCACTGGGCGTCGGTGTTGGCGCTGGACCAGCGGGTGGCGGCGTTGCCGTCGAAGGCGGCGCTCGCGGGGGTTCCGGCGTTCTCGGACGATGAGGCCGTCGCGGGCTTGCCCTGCGACAACAACGTGTCGGCGAAGGCGGGGGTCGACGGTACTGCGAGCAGAGCTGCCGCGACTGCCGTGGCAGTCCATAAGGCGGCAGGACGGAACAGACCTCTCATGCATGTCTCCACTGCGGATCCGGGGGGTGGAAGGTCTAACTGCAGGTGAAGGGCGACTTACGGGGAACGGTAAATCAACGCCTTATTTCTACACTTAATTTAACTTGTCGGAAACATGACGTCAATGGGTCAAAAGTCATGGATGGCCGTTTTGGGAGAGGCCTCGGTAACCCCCTGGTCGGGGGCTCCCCGCGAGGCGTGCCGGCTCACCCGCGGGCGTCGGCTCGACGTGCGCGCGGGGGCGGGAGGGTGGCGCGAACGCCGTGAGGGTGAGAAGGAGGGCGGTCGGGCCGGGCGGATGCCCTGCCGGCGTCAGTTCTCGTCGGCGGGCATGGCGAAGAGCCGGATGTGCATGGGGCGCGCGCCGGGGGACGCGTCCTCGGGCAGGGGGCTGTATCTCATCAGCAACGCGATGTAGGCCTCGAAGAACTCCTTGAACTCGTCCTTGGTCATCCGGCCCAGGCCGCGCGAGCCGGTGGCCCACTCGGGGTCGCGCAGGTAGGCCTCGGGGAATCGGTCGATCAGCTCGAGGTCCTCTTCCATGCCGATCCGGTGGAACTCGGCGAGGGCGGGCCGGTCCTCGGGGGCGAGCTGCTCGGGCAGGGGAAGCCGCAGGTCGCGCGGGCCCTGCGCCTTGCGCCACCAGCGCTCCCTGCCGGTCGAGCGCTCCGGGACCTCCTCGATGAAGCCGTACTTCTCCAGCTGGCGCAGGTGGTAGCTGGTCGTGCCGGTCTTCGCGCCGAGCAGCTCGCCGAGCGTGGTGGAGGTCGCGGGGCCGTGGACGTTGAGATGGCGCAGCATGAGCCGCCGCATGGGGTGGGCGAGGGCCTTGAGCTTCCCGGGGTCGTCGAGCAGGAACGGCTCGTCATCCTTCGTCTCGTCATCCTTCATGAGGAGCAGCCTAGTCCTGCAGAACGATATCTGCAGACAAGGCTTTGCCGAGAACTCTCTGCAGAGTAGTTTCGGCATATGAGAAGAATCCCCCCGATCCCCTTCGCCGCCCTGGGACTCCGGGCGGTGGCCGCCACCACCGCTCTCTGCCTGCTCACGGTTCCGGCCGCCGCCGCTTCCGCGGCT
This sequence comes from Streptosporangium nanhuense, assembly GCF_059358815.1. Classification (NCBI taxonomy): domain Bacteria; kingdom Bacillati; phylum Actinomycetota; class Actinomycetes; order Streptosporangiales; family Streptosporangiaceae; genus Streptosporangium; species Streptosporangium nanhuense. The sequence continues at coordinate 168,027 of NZ_JCADBG010000003.1, read as the reverse complement.
CCCCTCACCTCCACGACCTCGCCCCCTCCGGTCGCGGCCCTCTCGGCTGTGACTCCGGAGGCTGTGACTTCGACGGCTGTGGTTTCGACGGCTGTGGTTTCGGAGGCCATGGCTCCGGCGGCCGGGGTCCCGGTGAGCGCCGCGCCCCCGGGTGTCCCACCCGACCTCGTGGCGGCGGATGTGAGTTTCCGCGGTGGCAGGGGCCTCGCCATGCACGGCACGGTCGTCTCGCCCACCGGCGCCGGGGCCGCGCGTCCCGGCATGGTCCTGGTGCACGGCGCGGGCACCGGCACGCCCCGCGAGAAGCTGATGGCCGAGGCCGTCGCGTTCGCCCGCCAGGGAATGTCCGTGTTGATCTACGACAAGCGTTCGAAGGACTACTCGCTCTTCGAGCGCTCCTACTCGCTGCTCGCCGACGACGCGCTCGGCGCCCTGGCCGTCCTCCGCTCCCAGCCGGGCGTCGACCCGGCGAAGGTCGGCGTGTGGGGGCTCAGCGAGGGCGGCTGGGTGGTCCCCATCGCGGCGGCGCGGTCGAGCGACATCGCCTTCGTCGTGCTCGTCGGCGCCAACGGGCTGTCACCGCTGCGGCAGCAGACCTGGGCCGTGGCGGCCGGGCTGCGCAAGGCGGGGGTGTCGGGATCGCTGATCGACCGGGCCGAGTTCAACCTCTACCGGACGATCGCCGACGGCGGCATGTTCCCCGAGCCGTACTACGACCCCGGACCGACGATCGCCAAGGTGCGCCGGCCCGTGCTCGGCATCTGGGGTACGCACGACCTGCTGACCCCGCCCGAGGAGAGCCCGCCGCTCTTCGCCAGGGCGCTGGAGAAGGGAGGCAACAGGCACTACACGGTCCGCTTCTTCGCCGGGGCGGATCATGCCGCCCACCGGAGTCCCGACGGCGGCGTCACCCGGTCGCCCGAACTCGCCCCGGGCTACGCGGAGCTGGTCGGCTCCTGGGTCGGCGACGTCACGGCGGGCAGGCCGCCGGCGTCGGGAACGTCCGGGCCCGCTCCCGTGCAGGCCTCGCGGACCGTGCCGGTGGATCCTCCCGCCCCGTGGGAGTCGGCGCCGGTCCAGCTGGCGGTTCTGCTGCTGATCCTGGTCGCCTTCACCGCCTACCCGGTGGTCGCCCTCGTACGGCGCCTGAGTGGCCGGTCGCGCCCCTCGCCGACCGGGCCCGCGCGGCTGCTCAGCGCCTCGGGGCTCGCGGCGGTGCTCGGATCGTTCTCCTACCTGTTCTACCTGGTGATGACCGGCGGCAAGCTGGCCGCTCCGGGGCCCGTGGTGGCGGGGCGCCCGGTGCTCTGGCTGGCGCTGCAGGCCCTCGCGGTGGTCTCCGTGGTCGCGGCGGTCCTCACCGCGCTGGCCTGGCGCCGCGCCCGAGCCTCGGTGCCGCGAGGGGAGGGCGTGCGGCTCGGCCTCCTGCTCGCCGGTGGAGCGGCGTTCGTCCCGTGGGCCCTCTACTGGGGGTTGCTGCTTCCTTGACGGAAGGCCCGCTCCCTGACAGAAGACCCGCCGACGCAAGACCCGTCGACAGAGGACCCGTCGGCGGAAGGCCCGCCGACGGAAGGCGCCGGTCCCGGGTGTCCGGCCCGGCGCCTTCCCGTGATGAAAGCGCGTGTCATCGGGACGTTCCGTTCGGCTGAAATCAACGGAGGGAAGTGATATAAGTGCTGATAAATTATTTATCTAGACTAATTCTGGCATACAGGACATTTGTGGTGGTATGAGAGTTTTCGTATTGTCCGTGGTGGCCGTTGGCACCCTGATCGCCGTCATCGGCTGGCTGGGTGCCATCGACGTCCGGGACACCTTCTCCGCCTCGGCCGTGAGCTCCGCCGCCGCTCCCAGCACGAGTCCGGACAGGCAGGTGATCAGGAGCTTCCTGGAGGCGGAGAGGGGGGTGATCGGTGCTTCCGCCCTGGTGGACAGGTGGATGAACACCGCTCCCACGAAGACGGACAAGCGGGTGGTCAAGACCTCCGTGACGAAGGTCGGGGGCAAGTCCTACCTCAGGGTGCAGGTGACGAGCGGGTACGGCGGCACCAGACGCTTCTCCGTGAAACAACGTGTCTGCGTGAAGAAGAAGTGCCGGACGGTGACGACCGCCCTGTCGGTGAATGCCGGACGGACGGCCTGGCACGAAACATATCTCGGTACCGGCACCTATAAGAAAAGCGGCAAATCCTCTGTTTCCGTGAAGACGCCGCAGCCGGCGCGGACGACCCCCGCGCCCCGGGTGACCGTCACCGTGCGGCCCACCGCCCCGGCCGTGACCACCACGGTCACGATCACCGAGACCGTGACCACCACGGTGACCGCGACCGTGACGGCCACCGCGACGGCGACCGTCACCGCCACCGCGACGGTCCTCGTCACCCCCACGCCGACACCCACCCCCACGCCGACCCCCTCCGTCACGCCCTCCGTGACGGTGACCGGCCCGCTCTGCGAAGCGCCCCCCAACCCCCACGGGTTCACGTTCTGCTCCACGGGGGTCAGGGTGTACCCGCCCGCGAACGACGCCTGCCTGGTCTTCCAGTGCATCGAGAACTTCCGCAACGGGACGGGTTACCTGGTCATGTGCAAGGACGGCAGGGTGAGCCTGTCGGGCGGGATCCAGGGGGCCTGCTCCCTCCACGGCGGGGTGCTGCGGGAAGTGAACCGGAACACCGCCCAACCGTAACGACGCGTGGCCGGGACGACGGTGTCCGGCGGCTCGGGGACGGGGACGGGGGCGGGGGTGTCCGGTGCCGGTGGCCGCACGGCACTCCGCCCCGCCGCGTCCTCCCGCGAACGCTCCCGCGGACGTTCCCCGGACCTCCCCCGAGACGCTCCCCGGACGCTTCCCGGGAACGCTTCCGCGATCGTTCCCATACCGGTGGGAGGCGCGGTCACCCTCACCGTGACCGCGTCCCCCACCGGTATGTGGAGACGTGGGTACGCGCTGTCCCCGCCCCCGGGTGTTCCCGGGGCACCCGCCGGGTTCAGCCTTCCTTGTTCCGTCTGGCGGGGGTTCGTTGATCCGCCTCGTCGGCCAGTTGATCCTCGACGATGGCGCACCAGCGATGCCACCGCGCCAGATCCAGGTGCTCGTCCACGTCGCCGACACCCGCCTCGGCCATGAGCTGGTGGCTGCTCGCCGCCGCCTCGTGGGCGTTGACCAGCGCGTGGTGGCCGTGATTGGCGAGTGATTCGCTGACCGCCAGATTCACGGCTATCTCTCCCATTGTCTTCGGCCGTCCCGAGAGTTCGTCGCCGAACCCCTTCCCGATGAAGTCGCGGCTCTCCGAATCGTCGCTCATAGCTGCTGAGTGCCCCGCAGGTCCTAGATCTATCTGAGACCTACGATCCGATGTGGACGATTTCCCGACGTGGGAGCCGCGGACCATGTCCAGGGCGCGATTCGCTTACGGGCGTGTTGCGGTTGGCCGGAGAGGCTCTTCTCACCAAGATCTTTAAAATAGCCTCGGTGCAACCGGCGTAAGGATTGTGGAGGATGACGACGCGGCTTGATCTCTCGGTCCGCGGACACGAGGACGTCTCGGTGATCGCGCTCGCCGGTGAGCTGGACAAGCTGTCCAGCCCTCGGCTCCGCGACGCCATGGTCACGCAGCTGGACGGCGGGGTGTGCCGTCTGGTCCTCGATGTCGCCGGTCTGAGATTCTGCGATTCCACCGGTCTGTGGATCATGCTCGAATTCCAGCGGCGCACGAGGGCGGCGGGGGGTTGCCTGCGGCTGGCCGGTGTCCACGGGGTCCTGGGGCGAATCCTGACGATCACCGGCCTCGCGGGCGCGTTCTCCCTCGACCCCGACGTCCCCGCGTCACTGCGGGCCCTGTCCTCGCCCGTCCCGGACGCGAGACCTCCGGCCGTGCCCTCGCCCGCCCCGTCTGCTGCCCCGCCCGCCCCGTCCGCTCCGGACGCGAGGCCTCCGTTCGGTACGGGGTGAGGGGAGAAGTCTCCCCTCACCCCGTCGTCGCGTCCGCACACCTCCCGCTCCACGCCCCTTACGGGGATGATTTGCGGGCCTTCTCACCCGTTGGTGCAGACTTGTCCTTCGGTGGCCCACCCCCTCCTGGGCGGTGGTCCTGCCGGACGGGCCGGACCGGTCGGCGGTGCGGTGTCAACAGGAGGGCGGGGAACCGGTGTCGGGTGAGGTACCCGGGGCGGATGTCCCGGACGGGCGGGGTCGTACGGGACTGGACAGGGTGGGGCTGGACCTGGCCGGCAACCCCCGGGTGCGGGTGCGGGAGGTGCGGCTGCTCTCGTCCAGCTGGTACGTGCTGCGCAAAACGACGTTCGACTACCGGCGCAGGGACGGCGTCTGGAGCACCGAGCAGCGGGAGACCTACGACCGGGGCAACGGCGCGACGGTGCTGCTCTACGACGCCGAGCGGGCGACCGTGCTGCTGACCAGGCAGTTCCGCTACCCGGTCTACGTGAACGGCCACCCCGACGGGCTCCTGCTGGAGACGGCGGCGGGCCTGCTCGACGACGACGACCCGGAGACCGCGATCCGCAGGGAGGCCGCGGAGGAGACCGGCTACGACATCGGGGAGGTGGAGCACGTCTTCGACGTCTACATGAGCCCCGGCTCGGTGACCGAGCGCGTCCACTTCTTCGCCGCCCCGTACAGCGCGGACCGGCGGACCTCCGACGGCGGGGGGCTGGCCGACGACGGCGAGGACATCGAGGTGGTGGAGCTGCCCTTCGCGAAGGCCCTGGGCATGATCGTCTCGGGTGAGATCGCCGACGCGAAGACCATCATGCTGCTGCAGTGGGCGGCGCTGTCCGGTCCGTTCTCCGACCGGGGCAGGTGAGGAGCGGCCCGGAGCCGGGACGGTCAGGGCCGGACAGTCGTCAGGAGGACCGTCCCGGCGCCGGTGAAACCGCTCTCGTACCATCTGTCTCTCCCGTACCGGATTCGGCCGCCGGCGCGCTTCACGGGCCGGTCGGCGGGCATTACCCTGCACGGATGACGGAAGTGGAGTTGCGCGGATGGCGGCCCGACGACATGTCGGTGGTGCTCGACGCGTTCAGCTCCCCGGACATGGCGGAGCAGGCGGCCCGGCCCGTCGACACCGCGCAGGCGGCGCTGGAGTGGATGGGGGTCTGGGGGTTCCGCGACGACGCGCGGGCGTTCGCCGTGGTGTCCAACGGCGAGGTCGTGGGGAACGTCGCGGTGAGCAACATCGACGCGCACGGCACCGGCTGGGTCTCCTACTGGACGCTCCCTCGCGCCCGGGGGCGGGGTGTCGCGGTGGCCGCCACCAGGATGATGGCCGAGTGGGCGTTCAGGGAGCGCGGGCTGTTCCGCCTGGAGCTGGCACACCGGGTCACCAACGAGGCCTCCTGCGCGGTGGCCACCAGGGCCGGATTCCTGTCGGAGGGGATCGAGCGGTCCAAGCTGAGCTACGAGGGCGTCCGCTACGACGTGGAGCGGCACGCCCGCCTGGCCACCGACTGAACGGCGCGGGTGCTTCGGTCACCGGCGGCGGGGCGGGGTCAGAGGGTTTCGAGCCCGGCGAGCAGGTCGCGGAGCAGGCGCTCGCGGGGAGCCGCGGACGGCGGCGTGGGCGGCCGTACGGTGATCAGGTCGCCGTCGCGCAGGTCGCCGAGGAGGACCCGGAGCACCCCGACGGACAGGGTGGTCCGCGCGGCCAGCTCGACGACCGGGATCGGCACGCGGCAGGCGTACAGGATCGACAGGTGCTCGGGCTGCAGCTCCCGGTGGGGTGCCCTGACCGCCACCACCACGGCCATCAGGTCGAAATGGGCCCCGGCGTGCCTGGTCCGGCCGCGGGTCATCGTGTAGGGGCGGATGACCGGACCGGCCTCCTGGCCGGGTGCCGGACCGGCCTCCTGGCCGGGTGAGCGCTCCGCCGTCACGGTCCGCCCTCCCGCCCGGCGCTCCGCCATCCGTCGCGGGGCGTCCCGAACGCGCCGCTCGGGACGGCCCCCTCGCCCGTCCCGCCCTCGCGGGTCTCCCGGGCGTCCGTGATCGGGATCCCGGCGGCGGTCCGCTCCGCGGGTACGGTCTGGCGCACCCGCTTCGGCAGGCCGTCGGCCTGGGGCGACCGTTCGACCTCGACCGAGTAGGTGAAGCGGGGATCGACGGGTTCGACCACCAGCTCGCTCGGGAGCATCACGATCGCCGTGGTGCCGCCGAAGGGGGAGGGCCGCAGGGAGACGCGGATGCCGTGCCGGACGGCGAGCTGCGCGACGACGAACAGGCCGAGCCGGTCGCTGTCGGCCAGGTCGAACTCCGGCGGGTCGGCCAGCAGCGCGTTGAGCCGCGCCGTCTCCTCGGCGGAGATGCCGAGCCCCCTGTCCTCGACCTCGATGGCGTAGCCCTTGGCGACCATGTCGCCGTGGACGCGTACGGCGGTGTGCGGGGGAGAGAACACGGCGGCGTTCTCGACCAGCTCGGCGACGAGGTGGATCACGTCGGTGGCGACCGCGCCGATCACGGACGGGCCGTGCGGGACGCCGATCGTCACGCGCGGGTAGTCCTCGACCTCCTCGACGGCGGCGCGGACCACGTCGTAGATCGTGACCGGGTTCCGCCACCCCCTGCCGGGGGCGGCGCCGGACAGGATGATCAGGCCCTCGGAGTGGCGGCGCATCCGGGTGGTCAGGTGGTCCAGGCCGAAGAGGTCCTCAAGGGTCGCCGGGTCGCTGGCCCGCCGCTGCATGGCCTCCAGCATGGCCAGCTGGCGGTACAGCAGGGACTGGCTGCGCCTGGCCAGGTTCACGAAGACCTTGTTGACGCTCTTGCGCATCTCGGCCTGGCCGACGGCGGCCTCGACCGCGGTCCGCTGCACGGAGGAGAACGCCTCGGCGACCCCGGCGACCTCGGCGGTGTCGCCGACCTTGATCTCGGGGGCCTCTGAGCAGACGTCCTCGCCCCGGCGGAGCCGCCGGACCACGTCCGGCAGCCGCTTGTCGGCGAGGTCGAGGGCCGCCTGCTGGAGGCCGACGAGCTCGCCGCCGAGCCTCCGGCCGAACCGTACCGAGACGAAGACGGACAGCCCGACCGCGACCAGGCCGAGCCCTCCGGCGATGCCGATCCGGACCATGATGTCCCTGGCGAGGGGCGTGGACCGCTCGCCGATGCGCCTGCCGGCGTACCCGGCGCGCTTGTCGAAGTCGTCGGAGACGCGCGCGGCGATCCCGGCCCAGGACGGCTCGGGCACGGCCGAGGCGGTGATGGCGTCCTCGATCCTCTCGAAGGAGGAGTAGTCGGAGGAGTCGCGCAGGGGGGTGTAAAGGGACTGGAACTCGGAGTCGAGCTGGTCGAAGCCCATGGAGTAGAGGAGCCTGCGGCCGGTGACCAGCTGGCCGAACCTCTCGCGTTCCGCGGGGGTCATCGCCCCCTCGACGACGGCTCCGGATATCAGCGCGGCCTGCTGGCTGAGCATCTCGCGGCTCCGCCCGATCATGACGATGGCCCGCGTCTGGTCGCTCAGCTCGACGTCGGCGGCGATCCGGATCTTCTCGTAGGCCTCGAAGGCGGCCGAGATGATCCCGCTGTAGGCGTCGAGGGTCCGCAACCGGGTCTCGGTACGGGTGTCGACCCCGCTGCGCATCTCGGTGAGCCGGTCCAGCGAGGCGAGCAGCCGGCTCAGGCGTCCCCAGGTGGCGGGGTCGATGTCGGGGCGTACCGCGGTGGTCAGCCGGTCCAGCTCGATCCGGGCGGCGTTCGTCCGCAGTCGCTGGGCGTCCAGCTCCGTGCGCGAGACGCCGACGTCCCCCAGGACGGACAGGGAGAGCAGCCGCTCGTGCTGGAGCGCGGTGGTCACCTTCCTGGCGGGCACCACCACGTACTCGTAACCACCGCGTATCTTGAGCAGCTGCTGCCCATCCTGGACCGTGATGCTGGCCGCAAATACCCAAATCACTACAAGGGATATAATGGGTACCAGGAGTAAGGTAAAAATCTTTACCCTGATTGAGTATTTTCGGGCGGCCATAATACCTCGCACACCTTGAGATGCGTGGTTAACAATGGTCAAACATAGCAATGTGGGTCACTTGGGACCAGGCATGCACGTGAGTCACATTGAGATGATTTATCGCGATCTGTTGGTTCGGAACCGCCGACTCCTCGCGTACGTCTCTCTTGGAGAGGAGAGGGGTCAACGATGCAGAAGATCGCGGACCTGATCGAAGCCGAGGCCGAGCGCGCCGACCAGGCGGCGCTGGCGCGTGGTGGCGAGCTGGCCGGGGCGGGTGCGGTGCAGCTGGTCCGGTTCGGCCCGCCGCGGGTGACCGCCGAGGTCGACGACGGCGCCGCGTGCGTCGAGTTCCGGCTCGTCGACGGGGTCCTCCGCTGGCACTGCAGCTGTCCCGCGGGCAGGAACGGCGCCTTCTGCGCCCACTGCGTGGCGACGGCTCAGTCGGTGAGGATCAGGACGGACAGGAAGGACTCTCCCGCCGCGCCGTCGGCGACCGCCTCGGAGAGCACGGTCCGGATCGCGTCGTAGGCCGGGCGGTCCCCGGCCCGGAGCGTCGACGGCTGCGACCAGATCAGCAGGTGCTCGCCCGGCGGCAACCACGACAGGTCGGTGAGCACGTCATAGAGCGCGTCGAGGTTGTGCCCGAAATGGTCGGGCAGGTCGAGAGCCTCGATGATCGCGTCCATCGCCTCGGCGGAGGTGGTGATCTTCGCGCCGTCCAGCGGGTGGGGCGTGGCGGATCCGAGCATGGAGTCGACCTCGCCGGCCGCCCCGTGGCGGAACGTTCCCTTGGAGACCGTGGTCATCCTCGCCCCCGGCCGGGTGCGCCCGTGTGGTCCCTGTGGCGGACGACGCCCGGAGCCGGTGCCCGGTCGTGCCCTCTGAGCTGCTGGTTCGTGCTGCCTCGCGGACATCTCACCTCGCCGAACTACCCGCGCGCCCACCCGCGAAAACGCTGCCCGACGCAGGACGCTCGTTATTGCATTGTCTAGTTGTCATACAATCTGCCTACAATCGGCCCATGAGAATCGCCGTGATCGGAGCCGCCGTGCTCTGGGGGACCGCGGGAACCGCGGGCCTGCTCGTCACCGGGGTGGACGCCGTCTCCCTGGCCGCCGCCCGCCTGGTGATCGGCGGCCTGGTCCTCGCGGTCGCCACCGCCCCCGCGGCGCGGCTCCTGCTCTTCCCCGGAGGTGCTCTCGCGGGCTCTCCTGGAGGCGCCCTCGCGAGTTCTCCTGGAGGCGCCCTCGCGGGCTCTCCCGAAGAGGCCCCGGGCTCTCCCCGGCGTCGGGAGGGCGGGGGCCGGGCGCGGCCGGGCCCGCTCGTGGCGGCGGCGGTGGCCGTGGCCGCGTACCAGCTGTGCTACTTCGCCGCGGTCGGCAGGACCGGGGTGGCCGTCGGCACCGTGGTCGCCATCGGCAGCGGTCCCGTCTTCACCGGCCTGCTGTCCTGGCTGCTCGACCGCGCGTGGCCCGGCCTCCGCTGGGCGGGGGCGACCGCGGTGGCGATCGCCGGCTGCGCCGTGCTCACCGGCGGGGGAGGCGAGGTGCGGGCCGACGGTGTCCTGCTCGCGCTGCTCGGCGGCCTGCTGTACGCGTCCTACGCGGTCACCGCGGCGCGGGCGATCGGCGCGGGAGCGCCCTCCGACGGGGTGATGGGACTGATGTTCGGCGGGGCCGCCGTCGTGATGGCACCCGTCCTGCTGTGGACGGGCACCGGCTGGCTGGCCGAGCCGCGCGGCCTGCTCACCGCCCTCTACCTGGGCTGCGCCACCACCGCGCTGGCCTATTTCCTGTACGGCAGGGGGCTGCGCACGACCCCGGTCGCGACCGCGGCCACCCTCGCCCTGGCCGAGCCCGCGGTGGCGGCCCTGCTCGGCGTCGTCGTGCTCGGCGAGCGGCTCGCGCCCGCCTCGGTCGCCGGGCTCGTCCTGCTCGGCGCCAGCCTGGTCGCGGTCTCCCTGCCCGAGCGCGTCCGTCCGGGAAGCCGGGACCGGACCTGCCTGAGCGCGTCCGTTCCGGAAGCCGGGACCGGAGGGCAATAGGGTCGTCGGCGTGACCCTCCCGCTCCATCCCGTCTCCGCCGTCGGCGCGCTCGCCGACGCCCTGCGCCGGCGGGTGCTGTCCGGCGAGATCCCGCCGGGCACCACGCTGCCGGAGCAGGAGCTCTCGGCCCTGTACGGGGTGGCCCGCCCGACCGTCCGCGAGGCGCTCGCCGTGCTCGTGCACGAGGGGCTGCTCAGGCGCGAGCGGCACCGCAGCGCCCAGGTGGCCGAGGTGACCGCGGACGACCTGGACGACCTGATGTTCGTCCGGCGCCCGCTGGAGGACCTGATGGCCGCCTCGCTGGCCGGGCGGCGGGTCGCGGAGGCCGACGCGGCGCTGGCGCGGATGGCCGCGCTGCCCGCCGACGCCCCCTGGTCGGAGGCGGTGGCCGAGCACATGGCCCTGCACCAGGCGCTGGTCGTCGCGGTCGGCAGCCCCCGCCTGGAGCGGCTCTACGGCATGCTGGCGGCCGAGACCAGGCTCGGCCTGGTCAGGCTGCGCGCGGTTTACCCCGACCGGCACGTGCTGGTCGCCGAGCACCGGGACCTGCTCGACGCGCTCGGCCGGGGTCCCGGGGAGGCCGCCAGGGAGGCGGTCGCCGCGCACCTCGACCACAGCTGGGGCGATCATTAGGGACTCGACTTGCATGGCTCTATTGCACCCGGAGCCCTGAAGTCGTCACAATCGCGCCCATGCACGGCAACTCAGTGCCGGACTCCTACGTATATGTCACCGAAGAAGGCGTGACCCGTCACTACGCGGACGGCAGCGTCGACGCCCTCGCGTGGGAGGACGTCGTCGAGGTGCGGGTAGTGGGCGACACGGACTCGGACATTCTGTACATACTTCTCGATCGGGCGGGTCAGGGGTGTGTCGTGCCCGACTCGGCGACCGACTCGACCTTCCTCGCCCGTCTCCGGTATCTCCCGGATTTCGACCTCGACAGGCTCGGCGCGGCGGTGGAGTCCGCGCGCGACGATTACGTCGTCGTATGGCGCAGCCCCGAACCGCCTTCGGCTCTGCCGGATTTTGAATACGACTAATTTCCAATTATTTCCAAATACGGCGGTCAAAGTTACACGTTTGGATCGTTCCGTCAAGATGCCATCTCTGCCGTAGTTCGGCCAATAGTGGACAGTGGCCGGTATTCCCCTACTCATTGGTGATCACTAGGATTTCCATGGGTATCCACGCTCCTGATGCATAAGGGAATACTGTCAACCATTAAATGAGATGCGCGGCACCTTATCCGGTCGCGCCCGGGCATCTTGGGTGGGGTGAGGTGGTATGAGAGTGGAGACCGAGGAGCTCGTCGTCGGGCTTCTCAAAGGTCCAGCACGCACTGCCCCAAGCATTTGGACGCGCTCTTATGTCCGTATTCTGCTTGCCGGAGACATCGCGTGTTCCGTGGTCGCCTGTGAGGCCGTTCTGGGCGTCCGTTTGTGGTTCGGCGCCTTTATCCCGGAGACCGAGGCACTGCTCGGGCTGGGCCTCGCCCTGATCTGGCCGCTGGCCCTGGCGTCGGGGGGCGCCTATCGCAAGCGCACGCACGGGGAGGGAACGGATGAATTCCGAGCGGTTTTCAATGGCGCTGCCGGCCTGACGGCGGCGGTCGCGATCGGCGCGTACATCACGCAAACTCCGATCGCCCGCAGCTTTGTCATGGCGATGTTCCCGCTCGCTTTCGCCCTCACCCTCTTCTTCCGCTACCGGATGCGCAAGCGGCTGCACCGCAGGCGTTCGCGCGGCGACTACATGCGCCACATGGTCGCCGTCGGCCACCGGGAGTCGGTGCTCGACCTGGTGATGCAGCTGCGCAGGCAGCCGCATCACGGCATGACCGTCGTCGCGGCGTGCCTGCCCGCGGGGCCCGACCTGGTGGAGGTCGACGGGGTTCCGGTCCTCGGCAACTTCTCCGACGTCCCCACGGTGGTGGCCGAGGTCAACGCCGACGCCGTCGCCGTTCTGGCCTGCCCGGAACTGGACGGCGCGGCGCTGCGCAGGCTCGCCTGGGGGCTGGAGGACGCCCGCACCGACCTGTTCGTGGCGCCCGCCCTCATGGACGTGGCGGGTCCGCGCATCAGCATCAGCCCGGTCGCCGGCATGCCGCTCCTGCACGTCGAGCACCCCGACTTCCGCGGCGCCCGGCGGCTGGCGAAGAGCCTGTTCGACCGGACGGGGGCGGGCCTGGCCCTCCTGGCGCTGGGGGTGCCGATGCTGGTGATCGCCGCGCTGATCCGCGCGACGAGCCCGGGGCCGGCCCTCTTCCGCCAGGTCAGGGTAGGTAAGGGAGGCATGGAGTTCCGCGTCGTGAAATTTCGCACGATGGTGGTCGACGCCGAGCAGCTCAAGATCGACCTGGAGCGGGAGAACGAGTTCGACGGCGTCCTGTTCAAGATTAGGAACGATCCAAGGATCACCCGCGTGGGCGTCTTCCTGCGCCGATACTCCCTCGACGAGCTGCCCCAGCTGCTCAACGTGCTGCGCGGAGAGATGTCCCTCGTCGGCCCGCGCCCGCCGCTGCCCGACGAGGTCAGGCAGTACGGCGCGGACGTGCGCCGCCGCCTGGTCGTGAAACCCGGCATGACCGGCCTGTGGCAGGTCAGCGGGCGCTCGGACCTGACCTGGGAGGAGTCGGTCCGCCTGGACCTCCGCTACGTCGAGAACTGGTCGCTCTTCCTGGACCTGCAGATCCTCTGGAAGACCTGGAGCGCCGTGACCGGCGGAGAAGGGGCCTACTAGTGAAAGCACTCGTGCTCGCCGGAGGATCGGGCACCCGGCTGCGGCCGATCACCCACACCTCCGCCAAGCAACTCGTACCCGTCGCCAACAAGCCCGTCCTCTTCTACGGCCTGGAGGCCATCGCCGCCGCGGGCGTCCGCGAGATCGGGATCGTCGTGGGCGACACGCACGCCGAGATCGAGGCGGCCGTCGGCGACGGCCGCGCGTTCGGCCTGGAGGCCACCTACATCCGCCAGCGGGCGCCGCTGGGCCTGGCCCACGCGGTGCTCGTCGCCCGCGACTACCTCGGTGACGACGACTTCGTCATGTACCTCGGCGACAACTTCATCGTCGGCGGCATCGACGACGTCGTCGAACGCTTCGCCCGCGAGCGGCCCGCCGCCCACATCATGCTCACCAGGGTCGGAGACCCCCGGCAGTTCGGGGTCGCCGAGCTCGACGCCACCGGCCGGGTGGTCGGGCTGGAGGAGAAGCCGCCCGTCCCCAAGAGCGACCTCGCCCTGGTCGGCGTCTACCTGTTCACCGCCGCGATCCACGAGGCGGTGGCCGAGCTCAAGCCCTCGTGGCGGGGAGAGCTGGAGATCACCGACGCCCTCCACTGGCTGATCTCCGACGGGCGGAGGGTCGAGTCCTCCGTCATCTCCGGCTACTGGAAGGACACCGGGAACGTCACCGACATGCTGGAGGTCAACCGGCTGGTGCTGGAGTCCCTGGAGCCCCGGGTGGACGGCCTGGTCGACGACGCCAGCCAGCTGATCGGCCGGGTGGTCGTCGAGCCGGGCGCCGAGATCGAGCGGTCCCGTGTCGTCGGGCCGGCGATCATCGGTTCCGGGGCCCGGATCCGCGACAGCTACATCGGCCCCTTCACCTCGATCGCGGCGGGCTGCGCGGTCGACGGCAGCGAGATCGAGTACTCGATCGTCCTGCCCAGGTCCTCGATCGCCGGGGTCTCGCGGATCGAGGCGTCCCTCATCGGCCACGACGTCGAGGTCACCCCCGCCCCCACCACCCCCAGAGCCCACCGTCTCGTGCTGGGCGATCACAGCAAGGTCCAGATCAGTTCTTGACACCCATCCCGCGGCCGGAGCCGGAGGGTCCCCGTCCGCGCGGACAGGCCTCCCCCGAGGTCTCCCTCAAGCCCTCCCCCAAGGTTTCCCCACGTTCTCTCCCGACCTCTCCCGACGTTTCTCCCGAGCCCGAACCCCGGAGTCTCCACGCTGGAGGTATTCGATGAAAGTCCTGGTCACCGGTGGTTCTGGTTTCATCGGTTCCCACTTCGCCCGCACGGTCGCCGCGAGCGGGGCCGCCGTGACGGTCCTCGACAAGCTCACCTACGCGGGAAACCCCGCCAACCTGGAGGGGACGCCCCACGACTTCGTGCACGGCGACATCTGCGACGGCGAGCTCCTGGCGGGCCTGGTCCCCGGGCACGACCTCGTCGTCAACTTCGCCGCCGAGTCCCACGTCGACCGGTCGATCGACGGTGCCGCCGACTTCGTACGGACCAACGTCCTCGGCACGCAGGCGCTGATGCAGGCCTGCCTGGACGCGGGCACCCCGCGGGTGGTGCAGGTCTCGACCGACGAGGTGTACGGGTCGATCGAGCGGGGGTCCTGGGACGAGAGCGCGCCGCTCAGCCCGCGCTCGCCCTACTCCGCGGCCAAGGCGAGCGGCGACATGGTCGCCCAGGCGTACGCGGTCACCCACGGGCTGCCGGTCTCCATCACGCGCTGCGGCAACAACTACGGTCCCCGCCAGCACCCGGAGAAGCTGATCCCGCGCTTCGTCACCCGCCTCCTGCGGGGGCGCAGGGTCCCGCTCTATGGCGACGGCGGCAACGTCCGCGACTGGGTGCACGTCGACGACCACTGCGCGGGCATCCGCCTCGTCGCCGAGCGCGGCGGGTGCGGCGAGGTCTACCACATCGGCGGTACGGCGGAGCTGAGCAACGTCGAGCTCACCGCCCGCCTCCTCGAGGCCTGCGGCGCCGGATGGGACATGGTCGAGCGCGTCCCCGACCGCAAGGGACACGACCGCCGGTACTCCCTGGACGACTCCCGGCTCCGTGCGCTCGGCTACCGGCCGTCCGTGCCGTTCGAGCGGGGCCTGGCGGAGACGGTCCGCTGGTACGAGGACAACCCCGGCTGGTGGGAGGCGGCCGTGGAGGAGGCGGACGACGGCCCGCCGTGGGGCGGCGCGAGCCCGCCCGGCCTGGGGGTTTCACCCGGTGCACCCGGTTCACCCGGCTCGGTGGGTGGACGGCGGGAAGGGGAGACCGGATGACCCGCTGGATGATCGTCGGTGCCTCCGGCATGCTCGGTACCGAGCTGACGGCCCGCCTGGGCGCCGAGGGGCAGCCCGTCCTCGCGTTCGGCAGACGGGAGCTGGACCTTCGCGACACCGCCGCCGCGCACCGCCTGGTCACGGCCCTCAAACCCGACGTCGTGGTGAACTGCGCCGCGTGGAACGCCGTCGACGAGGCGGAGACGCGGGAGGACGAGGCGCTCGCGGTCAACGGCACCGGGGTGCGCGCGCTCGCCGAGGCGTGCGGCCACGCGGGCGCGCGGCTGGTCCAGCCCTCCAGCGACTACGTCTTCGACGGCACCGCGCTGGACCCCTACCCCGAGGACGCGCGGCCCTGCCCGGCCAACGCGTACGGCAGGACCAAGCTCGCCGGTGAACGCGCCGTGCTGGAGGTGCTGCCGCGCGGCGGCTACGTGGTGCGCACCGCCTGGCTGTACGCCGCGACCGGCCACAACTTCGTCCGCACGATGGCCCGCCTGGAGGGGGGCGGGATGGCTCCCGACGTCGTCGGCGACCAGTTCGGCCAGCCCACCTGGGCCGGGGACCTGGCGGCCAGGATCGTCGACCTGGTCCGGAACGAGGCGCCGCCCGGCGTCTACCACGCCACCAACTCGGGCCACACGAGCTGGTACGGCCTGGCCAGGGAGGTCTTCACGCTGCTCGGCGCCGACCCCGGCCGGGTGACCGAGGTCTCCTCCAAGGACTTCCCGCGCCCCGCGCCCCGGCCCGCGTACAGCGTGCTGGGACACGACGGCTGGCGCGCGGCCGGGCTGCCGCCGATGCGGCACTGGAGAGAGGCGCTGAGGGAGTCCCATGTGCTCGCGGCGGGCTAGGGGTGACGGGCCCGGTCCGCGCCGAGGTGGCGACGCGGGCCGGGGGACGGACCCGGGGAGAGGCCCGGCGCGTGGGCGGCCGCCGGTGGTGCGGGGTGCGGAGGGGGCACTCCGTACCACCGGTGGCAGGCCCGGCGGGCCCGGGTGGCGGGTCACGAGAGAGGCCCGGTGCCAGGTCACGGGAAGGGCCCGGTGTCAGGTCACGGAGACGGCCCGGTGCCAGGTCACGGGGACGGTCCGGTCGGAGAAGCGTCGGAGCGCGTCACGCGGCGAGGGAGCGCATTCATGACAACCTGCAGGCTGTGCGGCTCGACGAGCCTCGCCAGCGTCGTCGACCTCGGGGCGACACCGCCCTGCGAGCGGTTCCTCACCGAGCGGCAGCTGGAGGAGCCCGAGGTCACCTACCCGCTGCACCTGCGGGTCTGCACCTGCTGCTGGCTGGCGCAGATCCCGCCGATGATCACGCCTGAGGAGACCTTCACCGAGTACGCCTACTTCTCCTCGTACTCCACCTCGTGGGTGGAGCACGCGCGGGAGTTCGTGGACGGGGCGGTCGACCGGCTCGGGCTGGGGGCGGAGTCGTTCGTGGTCGAGGTGGCCAGCAACGACGGGTACCTGCTGCGGCACGTCGTCGAGCGGGGCATCCGGTGCCTGGGCATCGAGCCGTCGGAGAACGTCGGCCGGGCGGCCAGGGACGCCGGGGTGACGACCTTCACCGCGTTCCTCGGCCCGGAGACCGGCGCCTCGGTGCGCGTGGAGCACGGGCCCGCCGACCTGGTGGTGGCCAACAACGTCTACGCCCACATCCCGGACGTCGTCGGGTTCACCCGGGGGCTGCGCGCCCTGGTGGCAGACGACGGCTGGGTCTCCGTCGAGGTCCAGCACCTGCTCACCCTGATGGAGCGTAACCAGTACGACACGATCTACCACGAGCACTTCCAGTACTACACGGTCGCCTCCGCCCAGCGCGCCCTGGCCACCGGCGGGCTCGCGCTCGTGGACGTCGAGTCGCTGCCCACGCACGGGGGCTCGATCCGCCTGTGGGCCAGGCCGCTGGAGGCCGTGAGGGAACGCGAGCCGAGCGAGCGGGTGGCCGCGCTGCTCGCCAGGGAGAAGGCCGCCGGCCTGCACGAGCTGTCCGGGTACGCCGAGTTCGGCGAGCGGGTGGCGCGGGTGCGGCGCGACCTGCTGGGCTTCCTGCTCGACGCCGCCCGCGAGGGCAGGACCGTCGCGGGCTACGGGGCGCCGGGCAAGGGCAACACCCTGCTCAACCACTGCGGCATCCGGCCCGACCTGCTCCGCTTCACCGTCGACCGCAACCCGTACAAGCACGGCCGGTTCACCCCCGGCACGCGCGTGCCGATCCTGCCGCCCGAGCGGCTCGCCGAGGAGCGGCCCGACTACGTGCTGGTCCTGCCGTGGAACCTCCGCGAGGAACTCGTCGGCCAGCTGTCCTTCGTGCACGCCTGGGGAGGCCGGCTGGTCTTCCCCATCCCCAACCTGGAGATCGTCGAGGTGAACCCGTGAAGGTCGTCCTCTTCTGCGGCGGATACGGCACCAGGATGCGCACCGGCACCCCCGGCGACGCGCCCAAGCCCATGCAGCTCGTGGGGCCCCGGCCGCTCATCTGGCATGTGATGCGCTACTACGCGCACTTCGGGCACACCGAGTTCATCCTCTGCCTGGGATACGGCGCGCACCACATCAAGGACTTCTTCCTGAACTACCAGGAGACGACGTCCAACGACTTCGTGCTGCGCGGAGGCAGGATCGAGCTGCTGTCCACCGACATCTCCGACTGGTCGATCTCGTTCGTGCAGACCGGGATCGCGTCGCCGATCGGCGAGCGGCTGCGCCGGGTCCGCGACCACCTGGACGGCGAGGAGATGTTCCTGGCCAACTACGCCGACGTGCTCACCGACGCGCCGCTGCCGGAGATCGTGGAGCGCTTCGCCCGGTCGGGCGCGGGCGCGTCCATGATGGTGGTGCCGCCCTCCGACACCTTCCACTGCATCGAGCTGGGGGAGCGCGGCACGGTCGGCGGGATCACGCCGGTCAGCGAGATGCCGCTCTGGGTCAACGGCGGATACTTCGTGCTCCGCCAGGAGATCTTCGACCACATCCCGGTGGGCGGCGACCTGGTCGCGGACGGCTGCGCCGAGCTGGCCAAGCGCGGCAGGCTGCTCGCCTACCCGCACCGGGGCTACTGGCGGCCGACCGACACGGTCAAGGAGCGGGTGGCCCTCGACGAGGCCTACTCGCGCGGCGACCGTCCCTGGGCGCTGTGGGAACGCGAGCACGCGCCTGTCCCCGGACACGCGCCGGTGCTCGGCCAGGCGCCCGGTCAGGTGCTCGTACAGGCGCCCGGGTACGAGCCCGCGGCGGCGCTCGGGGGAGGGCCCTCGGCGGTGACGGTCACATGATCCGGTTCCGGCCGGCCAGGACGGGCCGGATCGCGCTGCTCGCCGCGCACTGCGACGACCTCGCCATCGGGGCGGGCGGCAGCCTGCTCACCCTGTGCTCCGCGCGCCCCGGCGTCCAGGTGGACGCCCTGGTGCTCTCCGGCGGCGGGACCGAGCGGGAGGACGAGGAGCGCGCGGCGCTGGCCGCCTTCTGTCCCGGCGCCGACCTGCGGCTCACCGTGCTCAAGCTGCCCGACGGGCGGCTGCCCGCGCACTGGGAGGAGGCCAAGGACGCGGTCGAGGAGTTGCGGGCGCGCACCGACCCGGACCTGCTGTTCGCGCCGAACCCCGCCGACGCCCACCAGGACCACCGGGGCCTGGCCCGGCTGGTGCCCACGGCCTTCCGCGACCACCAGGTGCTCGGCTACGAGATCGCCAAGTGGGACGGCGACCTCGGGCGGCCCTCGGCCTACCAGCCGCTCACACCCGAGGTGGCCGAGGCGAAGGTGAGGCTGCTGCACCGCCACTACCCCTCCCAGCGCCACCGCTCCTGGTACGACCGCGAGGCGTTCCTGGGGCTGGCCCGCATCCGCGGGATCGAGTGCCACGCCCGCTACGCCGAGGGGTTCCACGTCAACAAGCTGACCTTCGATCTGGCTGGAGGCTGAACCGGATGCGCGTGCTGCTTACCGGGCACCAGGGCTATCTGGGGAGTGTGATGGCCCCGGTGCTCGCCGCCGCGGGCCACGAGGTGACCGGGCTCGACTCCGGGCTCTTCGCCGGACGCGTGCTGGGCCCCGTGCCCGACGACCCGCCCGGATACGCCGTCGACCTGCGGGACGTCACCCCCGGGCTCCTGGCGGGGGTGGACGCGGTGGTGCACCTCGCCGCGCTGTCCAACGACCCGCTGGGCGCGCTGGCGCCCGAGCTGACCTACGACATCAACCACCGCGCCGCGGTGCGGCTGGCCCGGCTGGCCAGGGACGCGGGCGTGCGCCGGTTCCTGTACGCCTCCACCTGCTCCGTCTACGGCGCCTCCGGCTCGGACCTGGTCGACGAGGACGCCCCGCTGCGCCCGGTCACCCCGTACGCCGACTCCAAGGTCCGGGTGGAGAACGACCTCGTCAAGCTGGCCGACGGCGACTTCAGCCCGGTGTTCCTGCGCAACGCCACCGCGTTCGGGTTCTCGCCCAGGCTGCGCGCGGACATCGTGCTGAACAACCTCGTCGGGCACGCGCTCCTGTCCGGGGAGGTCAGGGTGCTGTCCGACGGCACCCCGTGGCGCCCGCTGGTGCACGCCACCGACATCGCGAACGCCTTCGCCATGGCGCTGGCCGCCCCGCGCGATGCGATCCACGCCAGGGCGTTCAACGTCGGCACCGAGGAGAACAACGTGACGGTGGCGGAGATCGCCGCCGAGGTCGCCGAGGCGGTGCCCGGCTCCCGGGTCGTGATCACCGGCGAGACCGGGGCCGACCCGCGCTCCTACCGGGTCGACTTCTCCCGGATCAGGGACGCGCTCCCCGGCTACCGGGCGCTGTGGACGGTCAAGGCGGGCGCGGTCGAGCTGGCCGAGGCCTACGGGCGGTTCGGCCTGACCGAGGACGGCTTCCAGCGGCACTTCACCAGGCTGGCGTGGCTGTCGGCCCGTCGCGACGCCGGGACCGTCGACGGGGCGCTGCGGCCACGCGGGGTGGTGAACGGTGACGGGTGACAGCGGCGGCGCCGGTGACACGGGCGGCGGGGCATCGGGGGCGCCGGGTGCGGCGAGCGGGGACGCGACGCCGGGAGCGGTGAGCGGCGAGGGGCGCGAGATGCGGGACCTCGTGGAGCGGCTCTACCCGCTCTGCAGGAGCATCACCGGCGACGGCGTGCGCCGCACCCTGGAGATCATCGGTGAGTCCCTCCGCCTGCAGGTCCGCGAGGTGCCGACGGGGACCCAGGTCCTCGACTGGACGGTGCCCAGGGAGTGGAACATCCGCGACGCCTACGTCAAGGACGCCTCGGGGGACAGGGTCGTCGACTTCGCCGCGTCGAACCTGCACGTGGTCGGCTACAGCGTCCCGGTGTCGGCCACCATGACCCTGGACGAGCTGCGCGGGCACCTGCACACGCTTCCCGAGCAGCCCGCCCTGATCCCGTACCGCACGAGCTACTACGCGGAGACCTGGGGCTTCTGCCTGGCCCACGACACCCTGGAGGGGCTCGGGGACGGGCCGTACGAGGTCATGATCGACTCCACGCTCGCCGACGGGCACCTGACCTACGGCGAGCACGTGGTGCCCGGCAGGGTCGCCGAGGAGGTGCTCGTCTCCTGCCACGTGTGCCATCCCTCGCTGGCCAACGACAACCTGGCGGGCGTCGCGGTGGCGGTCCGGCTCGCGCGGCGGCTGGCCGGGGCCGACCCGTGGTACACCTACCGCTTCCTGTTCGCGCCGGGCACCATCGGCGCGATCACCTGGCTGGCGCGCAACCGGGAGCGTGCCGGGCGGATCAAACACGGCCTGGTGCTGGCCTGCGCGGGAGACCGCGGCCCGCTGACGTACAAGCGCAGCAGGCGGGGCGACGCCGAGATCGACAGGGCCGTGCGGCACGTCCTGCGGAGTTCGGGGCGCGCTCACACGGTCGTGGACTTCTCCCCGTACGGCTACGACGAGCGGCAGTTCTGCTCGCCCGGCTTCGACCTGCCCGTCGGCTCGCTCACCAGGACCCCGTACGCGGGCTATCCGGAGTACCACACCTCCGCCGACGACCCGGGCTTCGTCTCCGACGAGGCGATGGCCGACACCCTGGAGACCTGCTGGGAGGTCACCCGGGTGCTGGAGGACAACCGCGCCTACCTGAACCTCAGCCCGTACGGGGAACCGCAGCTGGGCAGGCGGGGCCTGTACGGGTCGCTGGGCGGGCGCAGCGACACGAAGGAGGCCCAGATGGCGATGTTGTGGGTGCTGAACCTCTCCGACGGGAGGCACAGCCTCCTGGACATCGCGGAACGGTCCGATCTTCCCTTCGGTGCCGTGGCGGAGGCGGCACGGGCCCTTCGCGGTTCGGGACTTCTCAAGGAGTGTTCGCTTTGACATCCTCCACCCGCCTGAAGACGGGGGATTCCAACAGCAACTACCTCACGAGGAGGAGGTCGTGTTGAGGTTCACGGTTCGCCGGCTCCGGCACCCCGAAGCCTCCCCGCGCAGCCACCGCATGCCCTGCGGCGGTATCACGAACGTTCTTCGCCGCGTTGACGTCTGCGTTGGCCTGATGCCCGCAAGCCACGCACAGGAAGAGAGCTTGGCTCTCGCGGCTCTCCCTGGCGAGGTGCTCGCAGGCGTTGCAGGTCTGCGACGTGTAACGCGGGTTGATCTTCTGGACGCGGGCCGGGGCTTTGTGCTCCAGCCGGGCCACAAGCTGACCCCACCCGTTAGCGAGGATGCCCCGGTTCAGGCCCGCTTTCTGGCGGACGTTCTTCCCAGGCGCTTCGAAGGTGCCCTTGGCGGACCGGGTCATGTTGCTGATCTTCAGGTCCTCAACCGCGATGACGTCGAACCGGCGCGCCAGATCGGTGCTGGTCTTCTCAATCCAGTCCTTACGGCTGTCGCTCTCTCGGGCCTTCAGCCGGGCGATCGCAGCCTTGACCTTGCCCCGCCGGTTCGACCCGCGCTTAGCCTTCGCGAGCTTCCTCTGCAACCTGAGCAGCCGCTTCCGCTCGGTGTCTCGCAGGGCGGGGGCGTTCAGCAGCTCACCCGTGGACAGCGCCGCCGACACGCTCACGCCCCGGTCCACGCCAACGACTTCACCAGTGCCCGGTGCCGGAACGGGTTCGGGGATCGCGGCGAACGCCACATGCCAACGACCCGCCCGGTCCCGGGTGACCCGGTAGGACTTCACACTGTCGGGGACGGACCGCGACCAGCGAAACCGCACCCACCCCACCTTGGGGACCCTCACCTCGCCGACGCGGCGCGACACGCGGCGCACGTCACCGGGTTTGACCGCGACGATCCGGAACCCCTCGCCCTGCCCGCGTTTACGCCACGTCGGACGGCGGTGGGTTTTGCCGAAGAAGTTCGCCATCGCCTGGGTGAAATCCTTGAGGGCTTGCTGCTGAACGATGATCGACCCGCTACGCAGCCACTCGAACTCCGCGCGAGCCTCGGTGAGCTGGCGGCACTGTTCAGCGAACCCGGGCGCGGACTTGATGCCGAGACGCCAGTGGGCGTGCTGCTCGACGGCGAGGTTCCACACGAACCGGGCGTGGCCGCAGTGCTCCAGCAGTGCCGCCTCTTGGGCAGGCGAAGGCTGAAGCCGGAAGCGGGACATGCCGATCAACCTACCGAAGCCCACCGACAAAACCCGGAGACCAAAGTGACCGATCGTTCCGCGTTTCCTCCCCGCCCCGCAGGACGGGGCATCCACGCTGGAGGTATTCGGTGACGGGTTCCCGTTCCCGGGTGGGCGAGGCGCTCGGCCTCCGGGTCGGCGAGACGGTGGAGGTGCTCAGCGAGGCCGAGATCATGGCCACGCTGGACGGGCGGGGGGAGCTGGACGAGCTGCCCTTCATGCCGGAGATGCTGGCCTTCTGCGGGCGGCGGCTCACGGTGCACAAGGTGGCGCACAAGCTCTGCGACACGATCAGCGGCAGCGGCATGCGGCGGATGGAGCGTGCCGTCCACCTGACCGGGGCCCGCTGCGACGGGCAGGCGCACGGCGGCTGCCAGACGGCCTGCCAGTTCTACTGGAAGGAGTCCTGGCTCAAGCGGGTGGACCCGGACTCCCCCGCTCCTCCCGCCATGCTCGCCGGTCTCGCGGCGGGCCGGCCGCTGCTGCCGATCCTGCAGGCCGCCACCAGGAAGGAGCCCGGCCCCGACGGGGAGGAGCGCTTCTCCTGCCAGGCGACCGAGCTGCTGCGCGCCGCGCCCACCTGCCTGCCGCTCAAGGACGTCGGGCAGTACGTCGCCGACGTGCGCACCGGGAACGTGGGCGTGACCTGGATGCTGCGCTCGTTCCTCGTCGGGCTGTTCAACCGCTTCCAGCAGGCGAGCAAGCGCGTCCTGCCCAGGCGGCTGTGGATCAGGGGCGGGATGCGCTGGGGGTTCGTCAGGGGCGAGGCCGGGCCCACCACCCCGACGCTCACCCTGGACCTGAGGCCGGGAGAGCTCGTCAGGGTCAAGTCCAAGGAGGAGATCCTCAAGACGCTCAACGACGGCCTGCTCAACCGCGGCATGGGGTTCGAGGAGGAGATGTCGCGCTACTGCGGCCACGTCGCGCGGGTGAGCGCCCGCGTCGAGAGGTGCCTGGACGAGAAGACCGGCCGGATGCTGCGGATGAAGAACCCCTGCATCGTCCTGGAGGGCGTCGTCTGCGCGGGCGCGTACAACGTCAGCTGCCCGCGCGAGTTCGTGCCGTTCTGGCGGGAGATCTGGCTCGAACGCGTCGAGGAGTCCAGTTGAGCGGGTCGTCCGACGGGACAGGCGGCGAGACCGGCGGGGCCGGTGGGGCCGACACAGCCGGTGGAGCCTCGGCCGGTGAGCAGGTCGGGACGATCGGCAGGAAGGCCGGTCGCGGGCTGCGCTGGAGCCTCCTGGGCAACCTGGGCACGAAGGCGACCACCTTCGTCATGGGACTGGTGCTCGCCAGGCTGCTCGTGCCGGAGGACTTCGGCCTCTACGCCATCGCGCTCGCCGCGACCACCTTCGTCATGCACGTCAACGACGTCGGCATCATCGCCGCCACCGTGCAGTGGCGGGGCCGGGTCGAGGACATGGCGCCGACGGCGACGGTCATGGCGGTGGCGTTCAGCACCGGGATGTACGGGATCTTCTGGGTGGTGGCCCCGTACTTCGCGGAGCTGGCCGGCAGCGCGGAGGCCACCCCGGTGGTCCGGCTGCTCACCGCGGTCATCCTCATCGACGGGATCACCGCCGTGCGGGCCGGCTCGCTGATGCGCGGGTTCGGGCACGACAGGCTGACCAAGGCCAACATCGCGGGCTCGCTGGTCAACGCCGGGGTGGCCGTCACCCTCGCCGCGAACGGCGCGGGCGCCTACAGCTTCGCCGTCGGGCAGGTGGCGGCCAACACGGTCACCGGCGCGCTGGTGTTCGCCTGGGCCGGGCTGCCGTTCCGCCTCGGCTTCGACCGGGAGGTGGCGGTCAGGCTCCTGCGGTTCGGGGCGCCGCTGGCCCTGGGGCTGGGCATCGAGGCGGTGCTGATGAACGCCGACTACGTCATCGTCGGCGCCGTGCTCGGCCCCGTCGCCCTCGGCTTCTACCTGCTGGCGTTCAACGTCTCCAGCTGGGTGCCCAGCGTGATCGGCACCGCCCTGCGGTACGTCACCGTGCCCAGCTTCTCGCGGCTGGCCGAGCAGCGGCCCCAGGCGCTGTCGCTGGGGGTGCAGCGCTCGGTGCCGTTGCTGGTCGCGTTCGTCCTGCCGGTCGCCGTGGTGACGGCCACGCTGGCCCCGGCGATCGTGGCGTTCCTGTACGGCGAGAAGTGGGCTCCGGCGGCCGGGGTGCTGGCGCTGCTGGCGGTCCTGATGGTCGTGCGGATGCTCACCTCCCTCGCCTTCGACATCCTCACCTCGGCGGGCGCCACCAGGGCCACCGTGTGGATGAACCTCGGCTGGGCCGTGGTGCTGGTGCCCGCGTTGTGGGCGGGCACGCACTGGTACGGCATCCGGGGCGCGGCGGCCGGGCACGCGCTGGCCGGTGTCCTGGTCGCCCTGCCGATGGCGGCCCTGGCGCTGAGCCGCGCGGGGGTGCGCCTGGCACCCGTCCTGCCCGCCCTCGTACGCCCGCTGCTGGGCGCCGCGGTCGCGGCGGCCGTCACGGTGACGCTCGCCGGTCTGACGAGCGGGCCGGTGAGCGGGGTGGCGGGCGGGGTGGCGGGTGAGATGACCGCCGGTTCCGCGCTCGTCCAGCTCTGCGTGGCCGGTGGCGGGGGACTGCTCGCGTACCTCCTGGTCGTCGTGCCCGCGGCGCGGCTCAAACGACTCAAACGGCTCGGCGCGCGGGCGGTCCCCGCCCGCTGACCACGGCTCCGCGAAACCCGCAAAACCTACGAGACCCACGAGATCGACGAGAGTTACGAGAGGAGAGACCGGATGGATGACTCCGACACCCTGGTGTCCATCGTGCTTCCCGTACGCAACGGGGCGGGGCGGATCGAGGGCGCGATCCGTTCGGTGCTCGGCCAGGACCACGAGCGCCTCCAGCTGGTGATCTCCGACAACGCGTCCACGGACGGCACCGAGGAGATCTGCCGCGACCTGGCCGCGACCGACCACCGGATCGTCTACCGCAGGCACCCGGAGAACGTCGGCCTGTTCGACAACTTCGTCCGTACGACCGAGCTGGTCGCGGGCACGTTCTTCCGCTGGGTCGGCGACGACGACCGGCTGGAGCCCGCGTGCGTCTCCCGGTCCCTCCGGGCGTTCGCGGAGGACGACCGGCTCGTCCTGGTCACCACGCAGGTCGCCTACACCGGCCCCGACGGTACCGTCACCACCGCCCCGCTCGACGGCTCCGGGCTGGCCTCGGACGACCCGGTCGAGCGGTTCGCCGAGATGCTGCGGCTGCTCAACGAGAGCCACCTGCTCGTCGACCCGCTGTACGGCACGCTGCGGCGCGACCCGCTGGCGGCGATCCCCCGGCGCAACATGCTGCGCGAGGACGAGGTGTTCGCGGCGAAGCTCGCGCTGGCCGGACCGTGGGGGCACGTCCCCGAGGTCCTCGCCCACCGCAACTGGAAGCACGACACCCTGCCGGCGATCGCCCGCCGCCTCGACGTGCCCCCCTGGCGGGCCCGCTGCTCCACCCTCCTGCAGTGCGCGGAACTGTTCCGCTGGCTGAGGGAGGCCGACCTCACCGCCGACCAGCGCCACCGTGCCCGTACGGCCGTCCTCGGCATGTACGCGCGCCGCCACCGGCTCACCGCGGCCCGCCGGGGCCGCAGGCTCGCGCTGCTCGCCTCGGGGCTCGTCCCGGGCGGGCGGTGAGAGACGTCCCCTCCGTCCCGGTGATCTCAGACCAGACCAGTGATTCCAGAAAGGAGAACCCCGTGACCACCGTCTTCTCCAACAGCGTGGTGGACGACGACACGCGCAGGGAGCAGCTCTACCAAGGGCAGGTCTTCGTCTACTCGGCGACGCCCGCCTCCGCCCTGCTGGCGGCCTTCGCCAGGGAGCTGATCGCCGAGGCGTTCGGCGAGCGCGACCCGGAGACCGCCCAGTTCGACATGCCGGTCGAGGAGTTCGCCGGCCTGCTCGCCGGGCTCAAGCCCCGGTTCATCCATCACCCGCGGTGCAAGGAGCTGCTGCCCGCGGTGCTGAGGGAGCTGGGCTGCGACCTGGACCGCACCTACTTCGACGTGCCCCGGCTGCGTACCTCCACCTCCCACGACTACCTCACCTCCGGCATCTCCTACGCCTTCCACCCCCATCGCGACTGCTGGTACTCGGCCCCGTTCAACCAGCTCAACTGGTGGATCCCCGTCTACGAGGTGGTCCCGGAGAACGTGATGGCCTTCCATCCCCAGTATTTCGGCAGCCCGGTGCGCAACGGCAGCGCCCGCTACGACTACGCGGAGTGGAACAGGACCAGCCGCCTCACCGCGGCCCAGCACGTGCGCGGCGACACCAGGGACCAGCCCCGTCCCGAGGAGGCCGTCGTGCTCGACCCGCAGGTGCGGGTGGTGCCGGAACCGGGGGGCGTCATGGTGTTCTCCGGCGCCCAGCTGCACTCCACGGTGCCCAACACCTCGGGCAGGACCCGCTTCAGCATCGACTTCCGCACGGTGCACATCGACGACGTACGCGCCCGTCGCGGCGCCCGCAACGTGGACGCGGAGTGCACCGGCACCACCCTGCGCGACTTCGTCCGCTCCTCGGACCTCGACCCGATGCCGGAGGAGCTGGCGCTGGAGTACGAGGCGGAGGCCCTGACCAGGGTCGGGTGAGCGGCGGGAACCCGGCCGCCGCCACACCGCGGTGACGCCGCGACGTCCATGGTGACGGCCGTGGTGGCACCCGTAGTGACGTCCGCAGTGACGTAGTGACAAGGAGTCCGTGTGCCGCGACCAATACGCATCGTG
Source organism: Streptosporangium nanhuense (assembly GCF_059358815.1). Taxonomy (NCBI): domain Bacteria; kingdom Bacillati; phylum Actinomycetota; class Actinomycetes; order Streptosporangiales; family Streptosporangiaceae; genus Streptosporangium; species Streptosporangium nanhuense. The sequence continues at coordinate 140,656 of NZ_JCADBG010000003.1, read as the reverse complement.
TCCTGGGCGTGCGGCGCGCCCGGGAGAGCGGGGACGACGTAGTGGAGTTCTGGAAGACCATCCTCGACCTCGCCAGAAGGAAGCGGGTCGGGTTTCCGCTGGCCGGCCTGGCGATCCTCGCCGCCGTGGTCGTCTTCTCCCTGGTGCCCCCGCGCTACGTGTCGAGCGCCTCCATGGTGCTGACCACGCCCCCCGCCGGAGGGACGACGGACCCGGCCAAGCCGCCGGGGCGGACCAACCCGCTGCTGCAGTTCAGCGACGGCCTCAGGACCACGGCCGGCATCCTCATCCTGTCCATGAACACCGAGGCGGTCGCGACGGAACTGGGCATCGTGAAGGACGGTCCCGTCACGGTCACGATCAACGACGGGCGCACCAACCCCAACATGCTGGGCATCCTCATGAACGGCCCGTTCGTGTACGTGGAGGTGGAGAGCGACTCCGCCGAGGTCACCCGTACCGTCATGGCCAGGACCCAGTTCCGGCTCAGGACCGAGCTGGTCCGCAGGCAGGAGGTGCTCGGCGCGCCCCGCTCCACCTTCATCGGGTTCGTCGAGGTGGTGCCGCCCGCCTATCCCGCGATGGACCGGAGCGGTACGTGGCAGGCCGCGGGCGGGGCGGCGTTCGCGGTCGTCCTGCTCGGCCTCGGCACGGTGTACGCCGTGGAGCGCCGGAGGGTGTTCCGGCGGAGGAGGGCCGATGGCGGGCGGCCCGGTGGGCCCCGCCCGCTCACGGACGCCCCCTCGGCCCCGGCCCCGCTCCCGGCCCCGTCCGACCGGTCCGACGAGGCGCGTCCCGGTGACCTTGCGGGAGCGGACCGGGAGGACGGGAGCGGCGGGGAGGGCGGGGAGCCCACAGCCGACGACGGCGACGACGGCGGCAAGGGCGCCGGGGACGCCGGGGGCGGCAGGAGCCGCGGAGGCAGGGGAGGACGTGGCGGCCGTGGCGGTCGTGGCGGTCGTGGCGGTCGTGGCGGCCGTGACGGCAAGGACGCCCCCGAGCCGCCGGTCACGGTGTATCCGGCGGAGGCGATGTCCCCGGCGCCCTCGGCGACACCCGGACGAGGACGACAGACAGACGGCGACACGTAGACGGCGACACACAGGCGGCGACACACAGGCGGCGACAAGCGGACAGCGACCACAAGACGACAACGACAACGACGGCGACACCGACACCGACACCGACACCGACAACAACGACGGCAAGCAGGCGACCGCGACAGCAGACGAGAGGAAACGCGTGGACTTCTGGGGGACCGTACTCATCGTGTTACGGCGCTGGTATGTCGCCCTGCCGGCGTTCCTGCTGTCCATCGGCGCCGCGCTGGGTGTCTACGCGTCGATCCCCACGCTCTACGTCTCGAACGCGGTGCTCGTGCTGACCATCCCGCCCACCGGGGGAAGCCTGCCGAGCGACCCCGAGCGTCCCAACGGGCTGACCAACCCCCTGCTGAACTTCGACTGGGGCCTGAGCATGTCCGCCTCGATCCTCATCCAGGTGATCAGCGCGCCGGAGACGGCGGAGTCGCTCGGCGTGCGGCCCGAGGGCGACACCACCTTCACGGCCACCAACGGCAGCACCAATCCGGAGGCGCTGGACGGCGGGCCGTTCGTGTACATCGAGGGGACGAGCATGTCGCCGGAGGGGGCGCGGGACATCGTGACGCGGGTCAGGGACCGCGCGAGGACCGAGCTGGCCGGTCGCCAGAGGCAGCTCGACGCGCCCCTGGCGACCTACATCACGATGGACGAGATGGTCCCGCCGACGGAGCCGCAGCCCCAGACCGGAGGGAAGACGCGCGGGGCCGCCGCCGCGCTGCTCCTCGGGGTGCTCGCCAGTCTCGCCGCGGTGTTCTCCCTGGAGAGCTTCCTGGACGCCCGGAGGCGGAGACGCGGGACGCCCCTGGCGGCGTCCGGGCTGCCCGTCGCACCCTCCCTCCTGAGGAGGTGAGGGTTCCCGTGGCCCGTACGCTCTCGGCTCCCACCCGGGCACCGGCTCCCGTGCCGGTCGCCTCGCTCGACCGCCCCGGCCTCCGCAGCGCCGACGGGGCCACCCTGGCCGCCGCGTTCGTGGTGGTCCTGATGCTGTCCCCGGCGCGGCTGGTCTTCCGCGGCCTGCCCTTCTCGCTCACGCCCGCCGACGCGGTCGGCCTCTTCGCCGCGCTGTGGTGGTTCTGCGCGCAGCTCACCACCACGCTCGGCGCGGCCAAGGGCTCCAACCCGGTACGCACCTCGCTGTTCGTGTACACCACGGCGATGCTGATCACCTACGGGTACGCCAGCGCCGCCTACCTCCCGCCCGACGAGCTCGACATGGCCGACCACAGCATCGTCCTCGTCGTGGCGACGGTGGGCATCGGTCTCGGGGCGTGCGACGGCATCCGGGGCCGGGAGCGGCTGGACTTCGTCCTGAGGTGTCTCGTGATCGCCGGCGCGGCCGTCGGGGTCATCGCGGCGCTCCAGTTCGTGCTCGAATTCGACCTGACGAAGTACCTGGCCTTTCCCGGGTTCCGGTTCACCTCGGAGCTTCCGGCGATCCTCGAACGCAACACCCTGCGCCGGGTCGCGGCCACCACCGGACACCCCATCGAGCTCGGCGTCGTCTGCGCGATGCTCACCCCTCTCGCGCTGCACTACGCGTTCGGCGCCCGCGACCGGGGCGAGCCCTCCCTGCGCTGGTGGGCCTGCTGCGCGCTGATCGGTGTCGGGCTGATGTTCTCCGTGTCGCGGTCGGCGGTCCTGGGACTCGCCGTCGTCAGCGTGGTGCTGGTCGCCGGGTGGCCCGCGCGCAGGAGGCTGTGGGCGGCGATCGGCGGCGCGGGCTTCCTGGTGGGGATGAAGGTGGCGGTGCCCGGCCTGATGAGCGTCTTCCTGGGGCTGTTCACCAGCCTGTCCAGCGATTCGAGCATCCAGTACAGGACCCATGACTACGCGGTGGCGGCCACCGAGATCGGGAACCACTTCTGGGTCGGCAGGGGACTGGGCACCTGGTACGCGCCCAAGCACCTGATCTTCGACAACCAGTACATCCTGTCGCTGGTGGAGACCGGGGTCATCGGCCTGGCCGCCTTCTCCGGGATCTTCCTGACCGGCATCTGGGCGGCGTTGCGCGTCCGCCGCCTCAGCTCCGACCCCGCCGTACGGGACCTGGGGCTGACCCTGGCCGCGTGCCTGGTCGTCCCCCTGGTCGGGGCGGCCACGTTCGACCTGCGCTCGTTCGCGACCGTGACGGGCCTGTCATTCCTGATCATCGGAGCCGCCGGCTCGCTGCTGCGCGCCACCCGGCAGCCGAGGGCTCAGACCGTCCGGCCGCCGGGGAGACCCGGCGGGGAGTCCAGGGAGTCCGCGGATGAGACCGACGAGGAGCCCGGCGAGAAGGCCGTCGAGACCGCCGGGAAGGTCACCCGACCAGCCGGGCGCGCAGATCCGCCCAGGAGCCCGCGGCCAGGTCCCGATCGCTGATCGCGGTGACCGGCAACGGCCACCGGATGCCGAGCTCGGGGTCGTCGTAGCGGACGGCGAGGTCCTCGGCCGGATCGTGCTCCCGGTCGATCCGGTAGCAGACGTCGGCCTGATCGGTCAGTGCCTGATAGCCGTGCAACAAGCCAGGAGGAACGTAGAGGTGAACGAACGTCTCATCGTCGAGAACCACCGACATCTGGCGGCCGAAGGTCGGCGAGCCCGGCCGGGCGTCGACGAGCACGTCGTGCACGGCCCCGCGGGCGCACCGGACGAGCTTGGCCTCCCCTCTGCCGCCCCGGCCGTGCAGGGCCCTGATCGTCCCCAGCCGGGACCGGGACTGGCTGTCCTGGACGAACGCCTCGGGCCGCAGCCCGTGGGCGGCGGCGAGCGCCGCGTCGAAGGTTCGGGTGAACAGCCCGCGGTCGTCCCTGTGCTGGGTGGGGACGAAGAGCAGGACATCGTCGATCTCGGCGCGTTCGACTCTCATGAGCCCATCTTTCCCACTCCCGACCCTCCCGGCGACGAAGAAGCCGGAAACGGCAGGGAGCGGAGTACGGAGCCCCCCGGCCGCGCGGAAGCGGAAAACGGGACGGAGCCTTCCGGCCGTACGGGAGACGGAAACGGGACGGAGTCCTCCGGCCGTACGGGAGACGGAAACGGGACGGAGTCCTCCGGCCGTACGAGAGACGGAAACGGGACGGAGCCCCCCGGCCGCGCGGGAGCGGGAAACGGCACTGAGTCTTCCGGCCGCGCGGAAGAGGGGAACGGTGCCGGACCGCGTACCCCGGAGAACGTCCCTCCCGCGGGCCGGTCGCACCTGTCGGTGGTGCGCCCGGCGACACCCGAGGGGCCAGGGGCGGGATTCGCGCGCGTCCGGGTCGGGGCCGTCGAGGTCATGGCGATCAGCGAGGCGGAGCTTCTCGACCACGTGGCGGACGAGTGGCGGCGGGGGCGCGGCGGCGCGATCGTCACCGCGAACGTCGACATCGTCCGCGCCGCCACCCGTGACCCCGCCCTGGCGGACCTCGTCACCCGCTCCGAGATCGTGGTCGCCGACGGCATGCCGGTGGTGTGGGCGTCGAGGCTCGCCGGGCCGGCGGTCCCCCGCGGGATCAGCAGGATCACCGGTGCCTCGCTCGTGCACTCCCTGACCCGGCGGGCCGCGCGCGAGAACCGCTCGGTCTACCTGCTCGGAGGGGAGCCCGGCGTGCCGGAGGACGCGGCGCGGACCCTCACCGGAGGCGGCCCGGGACTGCGCGTGGTGGGCACCTGCTCGCCCCCCTTCGGGTTCGAGAGCACGCCCGACGGGGTGCGTGAGGTGGTCGAGGCGGTGGTCGCCGCCGCCCCCGACCTCGTCCTCGTCGGGCTGGGCTTCCCCAAGCAGGAACGGGTCATCGAGGCCCTCAGGGCGGAGCTGCCCGATGCCTGGTACCTCGGCTGCGGAGCCGGGATCCCCATGGCGGCAGGGCGGTTCAGCCGCGCCCCGGAACCGGTCCAGCGGGCGGGGGCGGAGTGGCTGTACCGGCTCGCCCTGGAACCGCGCCGCCTGGCCCGCCGCTACCTGCGCGACGACGCGCCGTTCGCGATCGCCCTCCTCGCGGGCGCCCTGCGCACCCGCCTGACATCAAGGCGCCGCACATGACCGCCGACCTCGCGCCCGAGGCGCTTCGTGCGACCGCCGATCCCGCGCCCGAGGCGCTTCGTGCGACCGCCGATCCCGCGCCCGAGGCGCTTCGTGCGACCGCCGATCCCGCGCCCGAGGCGCTTCGTGCGACCGCCGATCCCGCGCCCGAGGCGCTTCGTGCGACCGCCGATCCCGCGCCCGAGGCGCTTCGTGCGACCACCGGTCCCGCGCCCGAGGCGCCTCAGTCCTCTCTCACGAGAAACGGCTCCGACATGGCTGTTCCCGAGTGGCCTCCGCTGGCCATAGTGATCGTCACGTATTCGAGCGGCAAGGTCGTCGAGGGCTGCCTGCGCTCGCTCGACGCGGCGCTGGCCGGTGCCGGTCCGGCGCGGGTCGTGGTGGTGGACAACGCCTCGGCCGACGACACCGTCGAGCGGGTGCGCGAGGTCGCGCCCGAGGCCGAGGTGATCCAGACCGGGCGCAACGCCGGTTTCGCCGCCGGAGTGAACGCGGGCATCGCCGCCGCGGACGGCTGCGACGTACTGGTGCTGAACCCCGACATCCGGCTCGCGCCCGGTTCGGTGCTCCTGCTCCGGCGGGCGCTCGCCCTGCCGGGAACCGGGATCGCCGCCCCCCGCCTCACGGGTGAGACGGGAACGCTGCACCTCTCCCTGCGCAGGCGTCCCACCGTGCCGAGAGCGCTCGGGGAGGCGCTGCTGGGCGGGCACAGGGCCGGGCGGGTTCCGGCGCTCGGCGAGCTGGTCGTGGACCCGGCCGCCTACGACAGCCCGCAGGTGGCCGACTGGGTGGCCGGTGCGGCCTGGATGATCTCCCGCGCGTGCCTGGACGCCCTGGACCCCCTCGACGAGCGCTACTTCCTGTACTCGGAGGAGACCGAGTACATGCTCAGGGCGGGGGAGGCGGGGTTCGCCGTCCGGTACGAGCCCCGTGCCGTGGCCGTTCATCTCGGTGGCGAGCAGTCCACGTCGAGCCGGCTGTGGGCGCTGTCGTCGGCCAACCGGGTCCGGATGCACCGGGAGCGCCACGGCCGCTCGCGCGCGGAGCTGATGCGGCTGGCCGTCGGGCTCAACGAGCTGGTCCGCGCGGTCGCCAGGGGCGGGGCGGGCGGGCGGCGGCACCGGGCCGCCCTGCGCCAGCTGGTCCCCCTGCGCGAGTGGCCGCTCCTGCCCGACGAGGAGGGAACCTCCCCGGCCCACGGGACTCGTATGAACGAGGTCCGTGGGCCGGCGGAGAACCCCATCCCCACGACGGCCGCTCCCGCCCAGGAGGCAGCGGCCTCCCCCGGCTATGTCTGCTTCTCGGCGCAGGACTGGTGGTACCACAACCGGGCGCACTCGGACTTCCAGCTCATGCGCTCGGTCGCCGCCCACAGGAAGGTCCTCGTGGTCAACAGCATCGGGATGCGCATGCCGATGCCGGGCAGGTCCACGCAGGTGCTGCGGCGCGTCGGGCGCAAGCTGCGCAGCGTCGCGATGCTCGTCAGGAGACCGCTGCGGGAGCTGCCCGGCTTCTACGTGATGTCCCCGCTCCCGCTGCCCTTCTACGGGTCGCCGCTGGCCAGGCGGGTGAACGCGCTGCTGGTCCGGGCCCAGGTGCTGGCCGTCTCGCGGGCACTCGGGCTGCGCCATCCCGTGATCATGGTGACCATCCCCACCGCCTGGGACGTGGTACGGCCGATGCGCAGGCGCGCGCTGGTGTTCAACCGCTCCGACCGGCACTCGTCGTTCCCCGAGTCCGACCGGCCGACCATCGAGGCGCTGGAACGCGGCCTGCTGGAGCGCTCCGACCACGTGGTCTACGTCAGCACCGCGCTGATGGGCGAGGAGAGCGGCATGACCGGGGACCGCGCGCACTTCCTCGACCACGGCGTGGACACCGACCACTTCCGGCGGCGCCCGGAGAGCGAGCAGCCCGCCGACCTCCGCGCGATCCCCGGGCCGAGGGTGGGCTTCTTCGGCGCGCTGGACGACTATCTCGTCGACTTCGACCTTCTCGAACGGATCGCCGTCGAGATCCCCGGCGTCTCGCTGGTCCTCATCGGCGACGCGACCGTCCCGATGGAACGGCTCACCCGCCATCCGAACGTCCACTGGCTCGGATTCCGGCCGTACGAGCAGATCCCCGCGTACGGATCGGGGTTCGACGTCGCGATCATGCCGTGGCTGGACAACCCGTGGATCAGGCACTCGAACCCGATCAAGCTCAAGGAGTATCTCGCGCTGGGCCTCCCGGTGGTCAGCACCGACTTCCAGGAGCTCGCGAACTACGCCGATCGCGTGCGGATCGCCACCGACGGCGACCTCTTCCTCGACGCCGTTCGTGCGACGTTGCGCGACGGTGGCCTGCAGCCCGCGGACACCATACGGGGATCCGTGCTCGGTGCCTCCTGGTCGTCGCGTGCCGCGCAGCTGATGGCGCTCGCCGAGCTGTCACCGGGTCCGCGATGAGGAGGACGGGACCATGAACTCCGAAGACCACGGACGAACGACAGACCACGGACGAACGACAGACCATGAGCGGACGACAGCCCGGGAGCGGACGACGGAACGCCGGACCAGGCGGTCGCTGCCGATGCTGGTCGGGGCGGGAGCCGTCTCGGTGTCGGTGGCGGTGCTCGGGCTCTCCTGGATCGACGTACCCGGCGACCAGGACCGGGGCCCGCTCGCCGGAGCGCCGGCCGGCGCGTGGTCGGCCGCGGGCCCTCCCGCGACGGCCGCGCGGGTGCCGTGGGAGGGCGGCCCCGCCTACTACGGGCGGTTCGCCGCGCCCGCGGCGGCGGGCTGGACGAACCCGTCGTTCTTCCCGGTGGGCGTCTGGTTCGAGTCCGTGATCACCCAGGCCGACGCGGACAAGGACCGGGCCGCCGGGATCAACACCTACGTGGAGCTGACCGAGACCAGCGACATGACGCTGGTGCGGAAGAACGGCATGTCGGCGCTGACGAGCGCCCCGCTGCCCGGCCACGGCGGGGAGACGGTGGGCTGGCTGCTCAACGACGAGGTCGACATGTGGGCGAAGGCCGGGGACGCGGGGTGGACCGGCAACCACCCCGGCGAGGGCCCCCTGTGCGTCCCCGAGGACAAGGGATGCGGTTTCACCGTGCTGCGCACCCGCAAGGAAAAGGTGCCGAAGGGCGACGGCAGGATGCACTACGCCAACTACGGCAAGGGCGTGATGATGTGGGAGCGGGACACGGACGCCGCCACGTTCGTCAACCGCTTCACCGACGTCGTCTCGTCCGACATCTACTGGTACACCAGCGCGAGCGTCTGCCTGGACGGGCAGAACTTCCTGTCCCTGCCGACCTCCCGGTGCCGCAGGGCCGCCAACTACGGCGCCGTCCTCGACCGCCAGCGCGAGCTGGACGCGCTGGACGGCCGCCGCCAGCCGATCTACGGCTTCGTCGAGGTCGGCTGGCCCGCCGAGAACGACACCCGGGCCATCCAGCCGCAGCAGGTGACGGGCGCGGTCATGAGCTCGCTGATCCACGAGGCCCGGGGCATCATCTACTTCAACCACAACTTCGGCGGGCCCTGCCACTCCCAGCACGTGCTGCGCGAGGAGTGCGGGCGGAAGGTCAGGCCCGCGGTGGCCGAGGTCAACCGGCGCATCCGGCAACTGGCCCCCGTACTGAACACCCAGTCGTACGCGCACCGCTTCGGCACCGGCCTCGACACCATGCTGAAACACCATCAGGGCTCGTCCTACGTCTTCGCGATGGCCGGCGCGAACACGTCCCCCGGCAGGCGCACGTTCACCCTGCCGCGCGGAACGCGGGCGACGCGCGCCGAGGTCCTCTTCGAGAACCGGACGATCCCCGTCGACGCCCAGGGCAGGTTCACCGACACCTTCGCCGCCGAGTACTCCCACCACATCTACCGGATCACTCCCTGACGTCCCCGAGGCGAACTCCCCCGCTCGGACAGCGGACGATCTGGGCTCTCCGCGTGACACGGGCGGGCTCGGCCGTGCACCGAGCTCGCCCGCTCCGGCTTCACCCGGTCCTGATCGCACGCTCATCCGGTTCGGCGTACGCCTTCGCGGTGGACGTCGGGAACGTTCGGGCCGGAGGTGTGTCACGCCGTCAGCGTTGCTGCGTGAGCAGGCCCGGCCGGTAGGGCAGGAGGCCGTAGTCGCCGCCGGAGTTGGGACTGCGCCCCTGGTAGAGCAGTTGCAGGTTGCAGGGGTCGACGGTCATGGTCTGGTCGGCGTTGGTGCGCAGCAGCTCGCCGTGGCTGATGTCGTTGGTCCAGGTGGCGCCGCTGTTGGCCTTGCCGGCGAAGGGGTTGCTCTCGGTGGTGGCGTTCGGGGTCCAGGAGCCGTTGAGGCTGGTGGCGGTGAAGGAGCGGAAGTAGCGTCCCTGGGAGCCGATCGCCTCGACGATCATGAGGTAGCGGTTCTGGTTGGCCAGTTTGTAGACCTGGACGGCTTCGAAGAGGTTGTTGGTGGTGTCGCTCATGATGACGGTGGAGGTGGAGCCGAAGCTGCCGGGGAAGTTGCCGATGGGCATGCTGGCCCGGTAGATCTTGCCGTTGTCACCGGCGAAGAACAGGTACATGTTCGTGCTGTCGCCGATGACGGCCTGGTCGATGGGTCCGGTCCCGGAGCCGGAGATGCTTCCGGAGAAGAGGGTCTGGGGGGAGGACCAGCCGTTGGGGTTGGTGGGGTCGCTGGAGGTGCGGTAGGAGAACGCGGGCCCACCCCACTGGTAGGCCAGCACCCAGATGTTCCTGGGGGCGAAGTAGAACAGGCTGGGCGCGACCGTGGCGTTGTTCATCGCGTTCTGGCTGGCCGAGGCCATCTCCGACCAGTTGGTGAACAGGCCGAAGTTCATCGACCCCCACCTCGTACCGGTGTCGTGCGTGGTGGCGTAGACCAGTTGCCTGCCGTTGTAGGGGGCGACGGTGAAGTCCTTGAGCGAGACCCAGCCCGACCTCGGCTGCGCCAGCACACCGGTCGAGCTCCAGCGATAGGTCGACGGAAGGTTGCACGTAGCGGTCGGCGTCGGTGTCGGCGTCGGCGTCGGGTCAGGGGTCGGGTCGGGGGTCGGCGTGACCGTGGGGGTGGGGGTTCCGGGGTTCCCGGTGCAGGCCACGCCGTTCAGGGAGAACGAGGTGGGCGACGGGTTGCTGCCGGTGTACGAGCCGTTGAACCCGAAGGCGGTGTTGCCCCCCGACGGGATGGCGGCGTTGTAGGCGACGTTGGTCGCGGTCACCGCCGAACCGGACTGGGCGGACGTGGCGTTCCACATCTGGGTGATCTGCTGGCCGCCCCCGAAGGACCAGGTCAGCTGCCAGCCGTTGACCGCGTCACCCAGGTTGTTGATGGTGACGCTGGCGCCGAAGCCGCCCGGCCACGACGAGGTGACGGTGTAGTCGACCCGGCAGGCGACGGCCGCCTGCGCGGGCTGCGTGGCCACCAGCCCGGCCGCCGCCAGCAGGACCGGGATCGCGATGATCGTGAAGACGCGGCGTACGGTCGGCTGGGACGACGCCGTCCGTGTGACGGCGGAGGGACGCGGTGTCCGCGTTCGCCAGGGCAGGCGCATGGATGCTCCTCATCTTTTCGTCCAGCCGCTGTCGGGGACTGGTGCGGGTGGTGGCGTGCGGGGGTGCCGCCCAGATGTACATGCCAAGCTTGTTGTTAGCGCTCACATTGAGTTCGCTGACGGACTGCTCCATTTCTCCGGCGAGAGATGGTGGTGGTGCGCGGAGCCAATACGATGTGGCCGACCCTCGTCAAGGCACGCCCCTTGACCCTCTTCCCCGCGCTCGTGCCCTCGGTGGGCCTTCATCTGCCCTGACGGGCATCCCGATCGCACCGTGCGAGATCGGCTCTGTGATGAAACGTTCAGCGATGGCGTTGATCTTCTACCGTGCGCGGCCGTTCGACGCGGCGGCGAGCAGGCCGTGAACGTACGTCATCGGGTCCCGGACACCTGGTTCACGGAGTCGGCGAGGCGTCGTGTGGCGGCAGGCGCCAGCGGGCCCAGACGGTTTTGCCGGGACGGTCAAGGAGGGGAGCGACGCCGTGGTCGTGGGCGAGGGCCCGGACGATGGCCAGGCCGCGGCCGTGGACGGCCTCGGCGTCGAGGGCGAGGAGGCGGGGCTGCCCGGTTCCCCGGTCGGTGACCTGGACCCGGAACTCGTCCGCACTCGCCCGCAGGGAGAGCCTGACCACGGGCTCACCGTGAACGATCGCGTTGGCGAGCAGCTCGTCGGTCACCAGGACGACATCGTCGACGAGGTGAAGCAGCTTCCAGGCAGTGAGAGTCTCGCGCACCATGGCGCGGGCCTTGCCGACGATCGGCAGGTCGTGCGGCAGGTCCCAGCAGACGGTCCGATGGTCGTCCGGGGCCGGTGGGATGTCCGGGATCTCGGGCATGGTCTCTCCTCGGGATGGTGATGCACCGTGCTCGGCCTCGCGCATCAGGCCGCGTAGCTCGTCGGCGGTGCGGGCCCGCACGGTCAGGGGCTCGGGAGCGGGCCACAGGGCGGCGGCGTGGAAACGCCGGGTGCCGGGGCCGTACCAGACGGTCCAGGCGGGCTCGACCTGGTCGAGCCGCTCGGCGGCGGAGCGCTCGGCGGGGTCCCAGGGCCGGTGGTCGATCTGCGCGGTGGCCGCTCCGCGCCGATGCCGCCCGCCCTGCCGGGGCTGGGAGGCGCGTTCGTTCATGTCGTCGCTCCCTGTCGGTACGGGGTGTGCCTGCCGGAGGGGGTGCGGGGGTTCGGCGGCCGTCCACGCCGGTACGGCACGGCGGCCGTGGCCACGACCTGCTCCGGCCGCCGATGCCGACCGGGGGAGGCCTCCGCAGACCGCGCGGGGAGAGCGGTGGGGACCGTGGAGCCGGAGGCCATGGAGCGGGAGGCCATGGAGCCGGGGATCGTGCGGATGGGCGTCGTGATGGGTGGGCGGCCGGAGAGGTCGAGGCGGCGACGGATGCTCATCCGGGCGTGGACCTGGGCGGGGGTGGGCTGCTCCCAATGGTGGTGCGCGCGGTGCGGGAGGCTGGCGGCCTCGTGCGCGTACGGGGGATGGCCGCACCAACGGCAGCCGAGCGGCATCGGTGGCCGGTTCGCGTGCCAACGCACCCGGATCGGCCTGGGGTTTCCTCTAGAGTTGCGCATCAGATCGGACCTCCAGAGTCCGGTCGAGGGGCTTGTCATGGCGTTCCGTGCCGTGGCAGGCCCCGTCTGGTTTGGTGGGTTCGCCTTGCGAGGAGGCGACTCCGCGGGACTTACTCAGCGGTGACAGGTGTGTGTCCGGCAGAGGCATAAAGTACGACCGATATCTCCTTCTCCGATGAATCGACAGACACTTTCCACCCCCTTATCCGGACATAAACGGTGTTTTTCGATGGTCCGAGAAGAGGGCCTCTCATAGGCGTGAAAGGGCCATTCCGGTAGCGTTTCCGCTGTCCCGGACCACTTCACAGAGTGCCCCCGGATCGCTACTTTGGGTAGTGAAGCATGTGGCACATCAGTGAGACACTTTGTGGAAAAGCTGTGTCATTTGTGTCGCGGTGTGGAATTCCCCGCTGGATGGAGTCGAAATGTTCACGAACTCCGAGCTCGACCCGACAATGAGTAACCTTGCTCTCTTCGGTGCGGAACTCCGTAAATATCGAAAAAGGGCAAAAATGACTCAGGATGAGCTGGCCGAGGTGACTCAGTTCAGCAGGAGCCTGCTGAGCTTCGTCGAGAGGGGCGAGCGCACACCTAGCCGCAACCTGGCACAACGCTGCGACGACGCCCTGGGGGCGAACGGGGAGCTCGTCCAGTTCTGGGCGCACATCACCCATGCCGTGAGCCCTTGGTGGTTCCGGAGCTGGCTCGACATCGAGCCGGTGGCGCACACGCTGCACACCTGGGAGCCGCTCGTCATACCCGGCCTTCTCCAGATCGAGGAATACGCGCGGGCGGTTATCCGTGGAGAGCCCGGCATAACCGACGAGCAAGCAGAAAAGGCCGTCGCCGCTCGGATAGAGCGCCAGGCGATCTTCGATCGCGCCGACCCGCCGCTGTTCCGTGCGGTGATTGACGAAGGCGTTCTGTGCCGTCCGATCGGTGGCAGGGAAGTCATGCGCCGACAACTCGAACGCCTCGCGCAGGCGATAGAGTCCCCGCGAATCGGCATCCAGATCGTTCCCATGGAGCTGGGAGTGACGACGGGAATCCTCGGTGGTTTCGTGATCGCCCAGCTTCCGGGAAACCCGGATATGGTGTACATCGAATCCGCAACCAATGGATATGTATCAAGTCGTCCGGAAGATGTGGAAGCCATCCACGCGAGATACGACGCCCTGCGCGCGGAGGCGCAGCCCCAGCGCGCGTCCATCGAGTTGATCAGAAAGGCAGAGAAACTGTGGATCTGAGCGACGAACTCAAGACGGCGGCCTGGCGCAAGGCCACCAAGAGTGGATCCAACCAGGGAAACTGCCTGGAGGTGGCTCCGTTGTCGGGTGGTCGGGTGGGCCTGCGTGACACCGAGGCTCCCGAGCGGGCGCCCTTCGTGGTGAGCGCGAGCGTCTGGGACGCCTTCGTCGACGGCGCCAAGAAGGGCGAGTTCGACTTCTGACCCCGCTCCTGGAAGCGAGGGAAGCCCCCGGCACCTTGTCCAGGGGCTTCTGTCGTCGTACGGGCTGTGCCACGGTGTGTTCGACGTCGCCGAAGTCGGTGACCACGCGCAGCCGCCCGCCAAGGGCATCGACGTAAGAGCGCAGGGGCGCCACCTCGACACGGTCGACCTCGCTGTGTCGATGGTCGCGACTCTCGGGTCGGGGACCCCGTCGTGGTAGCCACGTCGCGCTGGGTCGGATCCTGCTCGCGCCTCATCTCCAACCTGTCAGGGAAGAACCACTGAAATCGGCACCGTCCGGCTCGCGTCCACCTACCAGTCGTCAAGTGAACTGAACAGCATCCAGGCGGGGATGCCGACGAAGAAGGCGCACATGACGATGTCCATGACGAGAGCCCATCCGGTGTTCAGGTCGTAGGCCAGGGCCCGCGTCGCCAGGTTCACCGGCATGATGCTCATGAACATCCAGGCGAAGGTGCGCCAGACGAGCATGAAGAATCCGTCCCACCAGCCGAACAGCAGTCCCCACAGCAGGATTCCGAGGCCGAGGAAGGCCAGGCGCAGCCAGTTGCCGAGCGTCCCGCCCACCTCCGGCAGGAACCACTGCGTCCTGCCCGCCACCTCCGCACCGACGACCTCCTCGTGCCAGGACCGCAGCGTGGCCGGCTGGCCCTCCCGCGCCTTCTCGTAGAGGCTCCATGACACCTCGCGGGTCTGCCGGGCACCTTCGGCCCGCTGCCAGGTGATCTCGTAGTGCGTGGTCGTGGTCGTGTGGCCCTCGGAGTCGGTGTGCGTCGTGGTGTAGGTGCGTCGGCCGGCGATGGAAGCCGGCTCCCTGACGAAGCAGTCGTGGGTTCTCCGCTCGCATGTCACGACCTCGTGGAACTCACGAGTCTGCCGGTACGGGTCGGCGGCGGCGACGAGCGCCGCCACGATCACGCCCAGGCCGAACGCGACCAGGATCAATCGCCCGACGGAAAATCCGGATGCCGGCCTGGAGAATGACGGCCGACGGTATCGACGGAGCATCGTGAACCCCCACCGTCGTTATTCGTCAATGGCGTTCGATCACTGCCTTCATGATGCTTCCTCGCGGCTCGCGACGGGCGCTGTCCGCTCATTCGGTGTTCCGGCCCGCACCTATGTGGATCATGCCTCCACGAGATCCGGGCCCGCAGCCGGTCCGGGGGCGGGGTCCGGGGTTCGGCGAACCCTCTGGGACGGCAGGCGGGTGGGTCTGCGTGACGCCGAGGCTCCCGGGCGGGCGCCCTTCGTGGTGAGCGCGAGCGTCTGGGGCGCCTTCGTCGACGGCGCCAAGAAGGGCGAGTTCGACTTCCGAACCACACTCCGGAAGCACTCGAAACCCCTGGCCATCTGGCCAGGGGTTTTCGTCGTCGACCTACCGATGTCGAAAGTCCGAGGTTTGTTGATCAGCTCGGCTTGAGAACCAGGCTGGTCTCGGCGGCGAAGCCGTTCAGCAGGGCCGGCCGGTACCGCGTCGCTTGAGATGGCTTCTCAGCAGTACGGTCGCACTTCGGCGTCGACCCGCCGCGGCGTGTGGTCCGGGTGGACCCGGTCGTCTGTGCCGGTCGGCCTCGGACGGGGTGGGCGAGCCGGCTTGGCCCGTGCGGGCCCACGCCGCTCGTCCCTGTCCACGTCTACCGGGCCGGCTCGGCCTGCCCGCCGCCGAACACCTCTTCGATGAGCCTTTGCGTCGCCTTCTGGAACGCCTCTCCCAGGGACATCTCGACGTCGTCCACATAGTTCAGGGCGGCGGTCAGGGTCGTGCCGCCGTCGGGCGTGCCGTACATCAGCGCCGCGTGGCCCGCCATGCCTCCGTTGTGGGAGATGAGGGTGCCGCCGCCCTCCGTGGTCAGTACGAACACCCCCAGGCCGTAGTCCATGTCCGGGGCGCCCGTCGGGTGCGGGGTGCACATCTCGGCCAGCAGCGGGGCCGGCAGGAGCCTGCCGCCCAGCAGCGCGGAGATGAACGTGTGCAGGTCCTGGGTGGTCGAGATCATGTCGCCGCCGCTGGAGATCCAGGAGGGGTTCTGGCGGGTGACGTCGACCGTCTTCCGCTCCCCGGCCTCCTCGTAG
This sequence comes from Streptosporangium nanhuense, assembly GCF_059358815.1. Taxonomy (NCBI): domain Bacteria; kingdom Bacillati; phylum Actinomycetota; class Actinomycetes; order Streptosporangiales; family Streptosporangiaceae; genus Streptosporangium; species Streptosporangium nanhuense. Next base: position 124,873 of record NZ_JCADBG010000003.1, on the reverse strand, counting down.
CGGTAGTAGGCGTGGGCGTGCGGCTCGGGGACGTCCGACTCGGTGGCCGGCGCCGTGGTGCCCGACAGCCCGAGCGGCCCCAGGATCAGCCGCTGCATCTCCTCGGCGACCGAGCGGCCGGTGACCTTCTCGATCAGCAGTCTCACCAGCACGTAGTTGGTGTTGGAGTAGCTCCAGCCCGTTCCCGGCTCGAACCGCGCCGGCTTGGACAACGCCAGCTCCACCAGCTCCTTCGGCAGGTAGGTCTTGAACCGGTTGTCCACCCACTCCTGGCCCGCGGTCGTGGCGGGGATCCCCGGTACAACCGTCCCGTCGTCGTAGTACTCGCCGGTGAAGTTGAACACCCCGCTGGTGTGCCGCAGCAGCATCCGCACCGTGATCCGCTCGTCCAGCCCGAACTCGGGAAGGTAGCCGGCCACCGGGCTGTCGAGCTCGACCTTGCCCTCGGCCACCAGCTGCAGCACCACGGTCGCGGTGAAGGTCTTGGTGTTGCTGCCGATCCGGACGTGCCCGTCGATCGGCGGCCTGTCGGTCCCGCCCAGCTCGGCCGCGCCGGCGCTGCCGGCCCACGTGCCCCGCTCATCGTGCACGCGCAGCGTCATCCCGGTGAAACCGGAGTCGACGATCTCCTCGATGACCTTCCGCAGCTCCGGGCGGTCCTGGTCGGTAAGGGTGATGGACATGGTGGTGTGCTCCTTCGGAACCGGTACGAAATTCGATCGAACGGACAGGATCGCCGCGCCTGGGGCGTCCCTCTTACAAGCTGCGGGCCTACAGGCTGCGGGCGGTGACGTCGCCGTAGGCGGTGGTCGCGTGGATGGTCAGGGCGGCGTCGGCGCCGTCGGTGTTCCTGAGCGCGTTGTGGATCCGGCCGTAGGTGGTGCCGGCGTCCAGGGTGGCGGAGACGCCGCGGGCGGCGCCGACGTAGATCTCGCCGGACGCGGTGCGCAGCGTGACCGTACCGCGCACGGCCTCGGTGATGCGGAGGTCGCCCTTCTGAGTGCTGATCTGCGCGGGGCCGCCCAGGCGGTCGACCGAGAGGTCGCCGGCCTGCAGGGTGAGGCGGGCGCTCGCGGCCTCGTCGAGCTTGACCGAGCCCTGCGCGCCCTCGAAGGCGACGTCGCCAAGCCGTCCGACGCCCCGGAGTTCGGCGCTGGCCGCCTTCGCCTCGATGCGGGAGCCCTCGGGCAGCCGGACCGTGACCTCGACGGATCCGGAGGCGCCGAGGATCTGGTTCTTCGCTTCAGGAGCCTTGATCCGCAGGACGCCGTCGCCGTACGCGACCTCGGTCTGCTCGGCGGCCTTCACGTCGCGGCTCTTCGAGGCGTCCGCGGGGAGGACCTCGACCACGGTGTCGGCCCGGTCGGCGGCGATGAACCGGATACGGCCGGCGGGGATGTCGAGGACGGCGGTCACCGGGGCGGGGGTGTCGAACTTCTGCATCGTTTCTTCCTTCGGCTCGTTGTTTCCGACGATGGAAACACTACGTTGCATTTCTGTATTCGTCAATCAACTTATTGCACTCAGAAACTATAGATGCAGCTCAGAGCCAATAATGTGTTGCAATGGTTTGAATTCAATGCAACGATCATCGCTCTGGCCGTTGCAATGAATTGAGGATGAACGCTATGCTGGGGCTACCGCAGACCATGAGGGAGACCGCGATGCCGGGAGGCAGACTTACCCAGCAGGACCGCCAGCAGATCGCGCTGGGACTGGCCGACGGTCTCGCCTACGCGGAGATCGCCAGGGGCCTCGACCGTCCGACCTCGACGATCACGCGTGAGGTGATGCGCAACGGCGGCCCCACCGCCTACCGCGCCGACCTGGCCCACCGCGCGACCGAACACCGCACCCACCGCCGCAGGCGCCCCGCGCCCCGGGACCCCAATACCCCCCAGCCGGCGTACGGACGCGACGTCGAGGCCGTGCGCGAGTACGAGGAGATCTTCGCCACCGTCTTCATGCAATCGGGCCTGCCCAAGATGACGGCCCGGGTGCTGGCCGGCCTTTACACCACCGACACCGGCAGCCTCACCGCCTCCGAGCTCGCCGGGCGCCTCCAGGTCAGCCTGGCGTCCGTCTCCAAGGCGATCACGTTCCTAGAAGGCCAGGGCCTCATCCGCCGCGAACGCGACGAACGCCGCCGCGAGCACTACCTCGTCGACGACGACGTCCTGTACCAGTCGACGATGGCCAGCGCCCGCGCCACCGCCCACCTCGGCGAGATCGCCCGGCAGGGCGTCGACATCCTCGGCCCCGGCACCCCGGCCGCCGCCCGCCTGCAGAACATCGCCCGCTTCGTCGACTTCGTCTCCGAGAGCATCGCCCGCGCCGCGGACCAGGCCCGCGAGATCCTCCACACGAAACCCGGAAACGCGACTCCACCGAACCCAGGGCAGGCTAGAGCCTCCATCGCACCCGGCACGGTTCAAGACGGTCCGGGCGTACGGTGAGTGCTCGTCGAGCCGTGCCCGAGCTCCGCAGCGAGCCGCTCCATCGCGACCGGCGTACCCGGATCCCACCATGATCGAGACAGCCGTCGAGCGCCGGCCCGCGGGCGAGTTCCATGTCGCCGACGCCACCGCGCTGCCTCTCAGCGTGTACGCCCGCAGCGTGCGGGCCTTCTCGGTCGGTCTCCATCCTGTTCGTGTACGCCCTGCTCTTCATCACCGGTCTCATGGTCGGCCGCACTCCCGAGTATCTCGGCAAGAAGGTCGGCGCTCGGGAGATCAAGCTGGTCTCGATGTACTTCCTGGTCACCCCGATCCTGGTCCGAACGGGGCGGACGCACCGGCAATCAGTCTCTCAGGCGCCGGGCCGCCGTAACCGCGCGTCCGGTTACGGCGGCGGCCAGCAGCAGCGCGCCGCACAGTCCCAGGCCCAGGGCCGTCACCGCGGCCAGTACCGAGCTCTCCTCGATCGACAAGGACGCCAGCCCGGCCAGTCCCGCCGCGACCCCCGCGGCCGTGATCCACGGCTCGACCTCGTCGTGCGTGATCTCCCACGATCGCGCGTCCTGCAGGCCGATCCTGGCCGCCAGCCCGCCCCAGCCGCGCACCGGTCCGCTCCTGACGCGCCTCGCGAGCATGAACAGGGCGAGGTCGACGCCCAGCAGCCACAATCCCGCGACCTCGTTCACAACACCCTCCAGCACGCGGTGGATCCCGGCCCGGCGACGTCCCACGACGCCGCTCTTTTCCGGTCCCATGGTGAGCCGGTACCTGGGCGCGTCACCATGTTTTTGACGCGATCCCTACGCCTTTGAAGGATTTTCTGACGCCTTTACTGGCGACACTGCGCCGAATTCCCCGACGCCGATACCTCGTAGGACATCGGGCGCCAGCAGATGCGGCGGAATCGAGGTTCGTCGTCCCGTTCCCGCCCCATCTCCTCATGATGAGCCGCCTGCCAGGTACGGACGTTCCCGGCCTCAGCCGGTGGCGCGGTCGCCGTTTTCACTGCATCACTGTGGGATACGCGTTGTTATTCGCCGCAAAGGCATCAAAAGATCATATAGATCGACAATTGATCTCCATGTCGGGGGCGACGATGAAGTGCAGCCCTCGCACAGGAGTGACGTGATGTCCGCGCCGTTGACCCCAGCTCGTCCCCAGGAGCCCCCTGATCCCCCCGATACCGGTGACAGGCACCGGCTGACGGTCACCGGCGGCCTGGCGGCCCTCTCACTGGACGCGATGGCCTCGGTGGCCTACGGTCCTGAGGCCATCGTCTTGGTACTGGCCCTGGCCGGTGGCGCGGGGCTTGGTTTCACCCTCCCGGTCACGCTGGCTATCGCGGCCCTGCTGGGTGTGCTGACCTTGTCCTACCGACAGGTCATCGCCGCCTTCCCCGCCGGGGGAGGCGCCTACGGCGTGGCCAAGGCCTACCTGGGCCGCGGGGCCGGTCTGGTCGCGGGCGCCTCACTCATCGTGGACTACGTCCTGAACGTGGCGGTCTCGGTCGCCGCCGGGGTCGCCGCGCTGACCTCGGCCTTTCCCGAGCTCCTGCCGTATACCGTGTGGCTGTGCCTGGCCGTGCTCGGCGTGATCACCGCGATCAACCTCAAAGGCATCACCAACAGCGCCCGCGCCTTCATCGCACCGGCCGCCCAATGATCACCAGGAGCGAGCCCAGAGTGGTCAAGATGAGCTTGGCGATGTTCGCGGGGGGGCAGCCGACAGGGCATGACGTGCGTGACCGCGTCAGGCATGGCCCGCACGTCAATGCGCGCGAGCATGGAATCCCCGGAGTTCTTGAAGGAAGGCTCCAGGAACTGGGCGGTGAACAACTGCCCGGGGATGACGAAGACCCCCAGGCCCGTTGATCCCCGCTGGGGGCGGGAGCTCCGTGACCAGTGTCTTCGGGATGGAGTCGACTTCTTCAAGCAATGGGGCGGCAGGACTCCCGAGGCCCGCGGACGCCTGCTGGACGGGCGCGCCTGGGACAAGATGCCAGTGCACCGTCCAACCGTCGCACGCTTGGCCCGTCCTATGATGGCTTAGCCCGGCCGAGCCCCTCGATCAGCCGTTCTCGCGGGCGAACCAGTCGACGGTCCGTCGCAGGCCCTCCTCAAGCCCCACGGTCGGCCGCCAGCCGAGGATCTTGGCGGCGGCGGTCGTGTCGGCGATCCTGGCGCTGTCCAGGGCCCTGTCGGCGAGCACGCCGTAGCGGGGACGGGCCCGGCCGCCGACGATCTCGGAGAGCAGGTCCGCGGTGTCGCGGATGGAGGTGCCCGTCCCGGTGCCGATGTCGAAGGCGCGGCCCGCCGCGTCCGGGGTCCGGGCCGCCGCGAGGAAGGCGTCGACCACGTCGTCGACGTACACCCAGTCGAGGTGGCGTGTCCCGCTGCCGAGCTCGGGTGTCCGGCCGCGCAGCAGCGACAGCGCCACGTAGGGGACCAGCTTGTGGGTGTCCTGGCGGCCCGGCCCGTAGACCATGCCGATCCGCAGGTTGCTGACCTGGACGTCCCACAGGTGGTGGAACATCCGCGCGTAGCCGTCGGCGGCCCACTTGGACACCGCGTACGGCGAGGACGGCGCCCTGTCGCCCTCGTCGGGCCGGAGCTCCTCCAGCGAACCGGCCAGCACCACCGTGGTCTCGGGGACGTCGGCGACCGCCGTCAGCAGGTTGACCACGCCGGTGAGGTTGCTGTGCAGCATCGGCAGCACGAGCCGCGGATCCCTGGCCCCGGCGACCTCGCTGGCCAGGTGGAACACCGCGGCCGGGCGGGTCGAGCCGACGAGCCACTCGACCGCGCCCGCGTCGGCGACGTCCGCGACGTGCCACGTCTCGCCGTTGGAGCTCTCCCTGGAGCGGCGGCTGACCGCGTGCACCCGCGCGCCGAGCGCGCCCAGACGCCGTACCAGGTGAGCTCCGATGAAGCCACCGGCCCCCGTCACCAGCACGGGCCTCGCGTGCCAGTAATCTTCCTCCGCGGGGCTCGGCATGGGCGCTTTCCTTTCCCGTACGTGGCGAGTCTCGCCGGATGGCTTCCGTGTGGAGGGCCGGATCTCCCGCCGGCGGGAACAGCGCCACGCGAACCGGGCGGAGCCGTGCGGCCCAAGGAATTAATACCTCGCCGTACGGGACGCCGTGGTGACGACGGAGATAATCCCCAGAAAAAGTGATTCGCCGGAAAGCGGCTGTCATTGAGGAACGCGAAACGGCAGGGCCCGCCTCCCGGATTCCGAGAGGCGGGCCCTGCCGTCCGATGCCGTCCGATGCCGTTCGATACCGTGCGGTGCCGTACGGCGCCGGGATCAGCCGATGCGCCAGGTGTCTCCACCGAGCAGCAGGTCGTTCAGGTCGCCGGGGCCGCGCTCGCCGACGGCCTCCTGGAGCTGCTCGGCCATGAGCTCGTCGTAGGAGGGGCGGTCGACGTTGCGGAAGACGCCGATCGGGACGTGCTCGAAGGAGGGCTCGTCCAGCCGGGAGAGCGCGAAGGCGAGCGACGGGTCGGCGCGGTGGGCGTCGTGCACGAGGATCTCGTCCTCGCTCACCGACGACCTCGGGACGACCTCGATGCCGCCGTCGGCCGCCCTGCGCACCGCCTTGGACGCCGAGGCGATGGGCTGCCCGTGCTCCAGGCGCAGCGTGATGTCGTCACGCTGCTCCGGGTCCTTCAGCGGCTCGAAGGCGTTGTCGTTGAAGATGTTGCAGTTCTGGTAGATCTCGACCAGGGAGGTGCCCCGGTGCTCGGCGGCCTCGCGCAGCACCGACTGCAGGTGCTTGCGGTCGGAGTCGATGGTCCTGGCCACGAAGGACGCCTCGGCCCCGATGGCGAGCGAGATCGGGTTGAACGGCTTGTCCAGCGAGCCCATCGGGGTCGACTTCGTGATCTTGCCGATCTCGGAGGTCGGGGAGTACTGGCCCTTGGTCAGGCCGTAGATCCTGTTGTTGAACAGCAGGATGTTCAGGTTGACGTTGCGGCGCAGCGCGTGGATCAGGTGGTTGCCGCCGATGGACAGCGCGTCGCCGTCACCGGTGATCACCCAGACCGACAGGTCGGGACGCGAGGCGGCGAGGCCGGTCGCGATCGCCGGGGCGCGGCCGTGGATCGAGTGGAACCCGTAGGTGTCCATGTAGTACGGGAACCGGGAGGAGCAGCCGATGCCCGAGACGAACACCATGTTCTCGCGCTTGAGCCCGAGCTCCGGCACGAACGACTGGACCGCGGCCAGGATGGCGTAGTCACCGCACCCGGGGCACCAGCGGACCTCCTGGTCGGACTTGAAGTCCTTCATCCCGAGCTTGACCTCGGACTTCGGCACCAGCGAAAGCGCCCCGCCCCTTCCGGGGACGGACACCTGGGGCAACTCAGTACCACTACTCACTGTCGATCACGTCCTGGATCACGCCGGCAAGTTCCTCGGCCTTGAACGGAAGCCCGCGCACTCGGTTGTAGCTGATGATGTCGACCAGGAAGCGGGCGCGGAGCAGCAGCGCGAGCTGGCCGAGGTTGATCTCCGGCAGGAGGACCTTGTCGTACGCGCGCAGGACCTCGCCGGTGTTGAGGGGCAGCGGGTTGACGTGCCGCAGGTGGGCCTGGGCGATCTTGCCCCCGGACCTCCTGACGCGCCGCACGGCCGCCGCGATCGGCCCGTAGGTGGATCCCCAGCCGAGCACCAGCACGCGGGCGTCGCCGTCGGGGTCGTCCACGGCCAGCGGCGGGATGTCGTTCGCGATCCCGTCGATCTTGGCCTGCCGGACCCGGACCATCCGGTCGTGGTTGTTCGGGTCGTAGGAGATGTTGCCGGTGTTCTCGGCCTTCTCGATGCCGCCGATCCGGTGCTCCAGGCCCGCGGTGCCGGGGATCGCCCAGGGGCGGGCGAGGGTCTCGGGGTCGCGCTTGAACGGCAGGAAGGTCGTGCCGTCCTCGCCGTTCGGCCCCGAGGCGAACTCGGTGGAGATGTCGGGCAGGTCGGCGGCGTCGGGCAGCCTCCACGGCTCGGAGCCGTTGGCGAGGTAGCCGTCGGAGAGCAGCATCACCGGGGTGCGGTACTTCACCGCGAGCCTGGCCGCCTCCACCGCCGCGTCGAAGCAGTCGGAGGGGGTCGAGGGCGCCACGATCGGCAGCGGCGACTCGCCGTTGCGGCCGAACATGGCCATCAGCAGGTCGGTCTGCTCGGTCTTGGTGGGCATGCCGGTGCTGGGACCGGCGCGCTGCACGTCGACGATGATGAGCGGCAGTTCGGTGGTCACCGCGAGGCCGACGGTCTCGGCCTTCAGCGCGACACCCGGCCCGGAGGTCGTCGTGACGCCCAGCGCCCCGCCGAAGGCGGCGCCCAGTGCCGCGCCGACGCCCGCGATCTCGTCCTCGGCCTGGAAGGTGCGGATGCCGAACCGCTTGTGCCTGGACAGCTCGTGCAGGATGTCGCTGGCCGGGGTGATGGGGTACGACCCCAAAAACAGCGGCAGCTTCGACTGCACCGAGGCGGCGATCAGGCCGTAGGCGAGCGCCTGGTTGCCGGAGATGTTGCGGTACACGCCGGGGGCGAGCTTGGCCGGCTTGATCTCGTACGAGACCGAGAAGGACTCGGTGGTCTCGCCGTAGTTCCAGCCCGCCTGGAAGGCGGCGATGTTGGCCTTGGCGATGTCGGGCTTCTTGGCGAACTTGTTCTCGAGGAACTGGATCGTCGCCTCGGTGGGCCGGTGGTAGAGCCAGCTCAGCAGCCCGAGGGCGAACATGTTCTTCGAGCGCTCGGCGTCCTTCTTGGACAGCGCGAAGCCTTCGAGGGCCTTGACCGTCAGCGAGGTCAGCGGCACCGGGTGGACCCGCCACTCGGAGAGCGAGTCGTCGTCGAGGGGGCTGCCGTCGTAGCCGACCTTCTGCAGGTTGCGCTTGGTGAACTCGTCGGTGTTGACGATGAGGTCGGCGCCGCGCGGCAGGTCGGAGAGGTTGGCCTTCAGCGCGGCGGGGTTCATCGCGACCAGGACGTTGGGAGCGTCGCCCGGCGTGAGGATGTCGTGGTCGGCGAAGTGCAGCTGGAAGCTCGACACGCCCGGCAGGGTGCCGGCGGGGGCGCGGATCTCGGCCGGGAAGTTGGGAAGCGTCGACAGGTCGTTGCCGAACTCCGCGGTTCCGGCGGTGAAGCGGTCACCGGTGAGCTGCATGCCGTCACCGGAGTCGCCGGCGAACCGGATGATCACGCGGTCGAGTTGCTGAACCTGCTTGGTCACAGCTCAGTCCTCCTCGACGCGACAGGGCGCCGTTGCTCGTGGCACATTCTTTTTTCCATGCTAGATCCTCGGGGTCACGCGTAGTCTTTTCGCGTTCCACTCGGCGAAGGAAAGTGACCTTTGTCGCATATCCTTGACGGCCGCTGAGTCGAAACTGAGTCGAAGCTGGGCGCGGACATCGCGCGCGCGGCCGTCGCACGGCCTACGGGGGAGTCACCATCGCGGACGGTCGGCCCGACACAGCCCGGCCGCGAGCCGACACAGGTCGACGTGCAGGCGGCCGAAGAGGACAGTTGGGATCACGATGCCCAACTATATGTCCCGTCGCGAAGACGCTCTCATCGCCTCCGGCTATGGCCCCATAGCTTCAGGCTATGACACGGATTACCTGTCCAGCACATTTGACACGGTTCCGGAGTCGTAGGTCCGGCCCGGTTCCATCGCGTGCGGGCCGTACAACTCCGGGACAGTGACAAAGGTATAACCCTTCGCGGTGAGTTCGCGCAGGATCGCGGGGGCCGCGTCGACGGTGGCGCGGTTGAAGTCACGCATGAGGACGATCGCCCCGGGCTTGACCTGGGAGACGGTCCGGCGGGCGATCGCCCGGGGGTCGGGGTCGCGCCGGTCCTCGGCGTCCACGCTCCAGCGCACCACGGACATGCCCAGCCGGCGCGCGACGGAGGCCACCTGCTCGTCGGTCCCGCCGTAGGGCGGGCGCATCAGCGTGGGCACCTGGCCGATCGCCTGGACGATCGCGTGCTGCGCGCGGGTGAGCTGGTCTGCGAGCATGGCGGAGGACAGCACGCTGAGGTCGCGGTGGGACCAGGTGTGGTTGGCCACCAGGTGTCCCTCGTCACGCATCCGCCGCAGCAGTTCGGGACGCGCGGAGGCGTTGGAACCGAGGGCGAAGAAGGTCGCCCTCGCCTTGTACGCGCCGAGGATGTTGAGCAGCCGCCCGGTCTCGGGGCCCGGCCCGTCCTCGTAGGTCAGCGCCACGCATCTGGCCTTCGCGCAGTCCACGGTGCCCGCCTTGGAGCTGCGCGCCGCGGGCTTGTCCATGCTCGCCGCGAGCATGTCCTTCTGCGAGGTGAGGGTCGCGGTCCCCACGGAGGCCCGCCGCGCCCGCAGCCCGGTCTCCGACAGCAGCGGCGCCGCGGTCGCGGACGGCACGGCGACCGCCACCCGCCCGGCGACGCCCAGGCCCACCTGCTTGTCGTCGAACTCCACGACGAGGTCGCCGCGCGGGTTGAAGCCGAGGGAGTCGAACATCGACGGCTCCGGCCTGAGCGCGTTGGGGTTCACCAGGGGGCCCCGCAGCGCCAGTTCGCTCCTGACGATCCCGGCCAGCGTGGTCAGCGCCGCGCTGTCCCTGATCAGGCCGGGGGAGTCCAGGGCGCGCCGGCTCGCCCGGTCGTACCAGACGGTGGTCCGTGACTCGCTCCAGCCGGAGCCCATGGACTGGCCGATGCGCAGCCGTACCCCCAGGACCTCGGGGGACGCGGCGGCGAGCTGCCAGTCGACGTTGAACTCGGGGTTGGGCAGGGCGCCCGAGGGGACGTCGTGCCGGGTGAACCGATCGAGGCTCGCGGTCACCGTCCTGAAGAGCTTCTCGGTGAGCCGGGGGGCGTCGGCGATGGCCGGGTAGGTGACGTGCACGCGACGGCTCGCGGTCTCTCCCTCCCCCGAGTTCAGGCTCCTCGTGCTCAGGTCCTGGACCATGGAGGGGTCCACGTAGTTGATCAGCGTTGGTTCCGAGGGGACGGGGGAATCCGCGTGGGGAGAGGCGGTGGCCACGCCGCAACCGGCCATCGTCGCGGCCATGCAGGCGATTCCTCCGACGAATCGCACTTTAAACATAAACTAACGCTATATGGCCTAATAGGGTATTTGCCCTGGCTTGGTATTAAGTGCACGGAGCCTTTAGCGTTCCGCGCCCGTCGCTTTCCCGGCTTTCCCGGCGTGACGGGAAGGGGCGATACTGCTATAGGTAGGGCGGAGAGCCTCGTACGGCAGGTCCCGGAGCGTTCGGCGGCGGTCTCAGGGGCTGTGGGTTCCGAGGTTCCGGGGTCCCCGAGGAGGAGGAGCCATGAGCGGATATTTCGGCTCTTATGTGGTGGTCCTCGCGCTGTTCGCGATCGGCCTGCTCATCGTCGCCGGGGCGCTCCTGATCAACCGGGGGCTCCGGCCGGACCGCCCCACCCCGGAGAAGCTGCTCACCTACGAGTGCGGCGTCGACCCGGTCGGCGACGGCTGGGCCCAGTCCCAGATCCGCTACTACGTGTTCACCTACCTGTACGTGGTCTTCGCGGTGGACGCGGTCTTCCTGTTCCCCTGGGCGACGGTCTTCGCCGCGCCCGGCTTCGGGACGACCACCCTGGTCGAGATGTTCGTCTTCCTCGGCTTCATCGCGCTCGGCATCCTGTACGCCTGGCGCAAACGCGCGCTCACCTGGACCTGAGAGACCGAAAGCCCGGCGGATCCGAGGGCGCGGAGGCCGGGCCCGAGAGCTCGAAGGGCCGGGCGAGCGCGAACACCGACTCTGAAGGAGAATGCGTGCCATGGCGGATCTCCCGATGCCCACCGTGGGGCCAGTCTCGCGTCTGGCTCCCAAACCCATGCGCTTCATCCTCAACTGGGGGCGCCGTTACTCGCTGTGGGCGTTCAACTTCGGTCTGGCCTGTTGCGCGATCGAGTTCATCGCGACCTCGATGAGCAGGCACGACTTCATGAGGTTCGGAGTCATCCCGTTCGCCAACGGCCCCCGGCAGGCGGACCTGATGATCGTCTCAGGCACGGTGACCGACAAGATGGCGCCCGCGGTCAAGCGGCTCTACGAGCAGATGCCCGACCCTAAGTATGTGATCTCCTTCGGCGCCTGCTCCAACTCCGGGGGCCCGTACTGGGACTCCTACTGCGTGACCAAGGGCGTCGACCAGATCATCCCGGTCGACGTCTACGTCCCCGGCTGCCCTCCCCGCCCCGAGGCGCTGCTCCACGGCATCATGATGCTCCAGGAGAAGATCGCCGCGGAGAACCTGGGTGAACGCTATGCCTGACCGGCCCGCACCTGACTCCGCACCCGAGCCCGATCCCGCGTCCGGTCCCACGTCCGGTTTCACGCCCGCCTCCGCGTCCGAGCCCGTACCCGCGTCCGGCTCCGCACCCGAGCCCGCGTCCGAGCCCGCGTCCGGCTCCGTGCACGGTTTCGCGTACGGGGAGGGCGCCCGGGTGTCGGAGTCCTTCGGCCAGACCACGGTCGACGTGGATCCCGAGGGCTGGATCGGCCTGCTGGAGTCCGCCAGGGCCGGGGGCTACGAGTTCTTCGACTGGCTGACCGCGGTGGACGAGCCACCGGAGGCGTTCGCGGTCGTCGTGCACCTCTTCGCACCCGTCTCGCACGCCCACCTGCTGCTGCGCACCCGGGTACCGCGCGCCGACCCCCGGCTGCCCAGCGCGGTCGGCGTCTTCCGCGGGGCCGACTGGCACGAGCGCGAGACCTTCGAGATGTTCGGCGTCGTCTTCGAGGGCCATCCGAACCTGGTGCCGCTGCTGCTCCCCGAGGGCTTCGAGGGCTTCCCGCTGCGCAAGGACTTCGTGCTCGCCGCCCGGGTCGCCAAGGCCTGGCCGGGGGCCAAGGAGCCCGGGGAGTCCGGAGGCGGCTCGCCGAGCCGCCGCAAGACGCTCCCGCCGGGGGTGCCCGCCGACTGGGGGCGCGAACGTGGCGCCTGAGACCTTCCGGCGGCCGCCCCACCGCGAAGCCCGCGATACCCGTGACGGCCGGGGCGTTTCCCCGGGGGACCGGAGGTGCCCGTGATCGCCGAGGTGCTCGACGCCGCGGTACGGCTCGTCGTGATCGTCGCGATCTTCCTGGTGCTGCCGCTGGTCGCCGGGCAGATGGAGCACAAGGTCATGGCGCATATGCAGTCGCGCCTCGGTCCCATGTACGCCGGAGGCTTCCACGGCTGGGCCCAGCTGATCGCCGACGGGGTCAAGTTCATGCAGAAGGAGCAGGTGATCCCGACCGCCGCCGACCGCCGGGTCTTCACCCTGGCCCCCGGTGTCGCGCTGGTCCCCTATCTCCTGGTGATGGTCGTCATCCCGGTCGGACCCGGCCTGGTCGGGGTCGACCTGGACGCCGGGCTGTTCTTCGTCCTCGCCGTGATGGGGGTCGGCGTGCTCGGCTCGATCATGGCCGGGTGGTCCTCGGGCAACAAGTACTCCGTCCTGGGCGGGATGCGTTCGGCGGCCCAGCTCATGTCGTACGAGCTGCCGCTGGTCCTCGCGGCCTCCAGCGTCGCGATGGCGGCGGGCACGCTCTCCCTGCCGGGCATCGTGGAGGCCTGGCAGTGGTGGTGGCTGCCCTGGCAGGCGATCGGCGGCGTGGTCTTCTTCGTCGCGGGGCTCGCCGAGCTCCGCCGCCCGCCGTTCGACATGCCGATCGCCGACTCCGAGATCATCATGGGCCCGATGACCGAGTACACCGGCATGAGGTTCGCCCTGTTCATGCTGGCCGAGTACGCCGGGATCATCGTGATCTCCGCGCTCACCAGCGTGCTCTTCCTCGGTGGCTGGCACGGCCCGTTCCTGCCGGGGCCGGTGTGGATGCTCCTCAAGGTCTTTCTGCTGGTCTTCGTGGTCATCTGGCTCCGGGTGAGCTATCCCCGCCTGCGCGAGGACCAGCTGCAGCGGCTCGCCTGGATCGGCCTGGTACCGCTGGCCCTGGTCCAGCTGGCGCTGACGGGAGTCGTCAGGATCGCCGTGGGATGAGCACGAGCTCCTTCCTTCCGGGCCGTTTCCGTACCTTCCGGGCCGCCGTACCGAACGATCTGACGTTCGAAGCGCCCACGCAGGGCAGGGAGTAAATACACTCTGTGACACCACCTGCCAAGGACGGAACGCATGACCCTCGCGCTTGCCGTGGAAAAGGATGAACTGGTCGTCGATGTGCCGGAACATCCGCCGGTGCGGCTGCCGCTCGCCGGAGAGGGCCGGGCGAGCACGCTGCTGATCTTCGGCTATCCCGGCAGGGGAAGGACGAGATACGGCCTGGCGGTGCTCGACGAGGCCGGCCTGGTCATGCTGGAGGCCCCGGGATCCCGGTCGAAGAAGGCGGTGAAGGCGTTCGCCGCGGACAACGGGCTGGAGTTCGAGTTCCGGGCGTTCGAGACCCCGCAGCGGGCCAGGGTCGCCCTCGCCCGCAGGTCCCCGAGGTGGCGCGCGGTGACCTGGCGCCGGGCCCCGGCGCCCCTGCCACGCATGCGCGTCCCCGGCGCCAGAAGCCTCAGGCCGCCCCTGAGCTCGCCGAAGGTGTGGTGGCGCGAGCAACTGCTGTACGTGCTCATGTGGGCGGTGCTCGCCTACGGGGCGGTCTTCGTGGCGCTCGTGCTCCTCAACCTGACCGAGACCCGCGCCGACGTCACCCGGGGGATGGGCGCGCTCGGGATCGCCGCCCTGGTGCTGGCCGCGCTGACGGTCGTCGGGGCCGTCGTCGTGGTCGGGGTCGGCCGCCGCAGGTCCCGCAACCAGACCGCCCAGGGGCGTGTGATCAGGCGCGAGGGCCAGCCGCACTGCCGCCTGGTGATCGTCCACGGCCGCCTGCTGCTGGAGACCGCGCGCAGGACCCGCGAGCTGGACGCGTCCGAGCTGCTGCTGTACTCGGCGGAGTCCGGGGTGACCGGCCTGATGGTGGGCGGGGAGCTGTTCCACCTGCCGGGACACTGGGACCCCGCGGACGTCGAGCGCTTCGCCACCGGGAACGGCCTGGAGCTGGAGATCCGCGCGCTGACCCGCGACGAGTACCTGGACCTGACGGCCCGGGCGAAGGACGCGGTCCCCTGAGGCGGGTGTCCCGCTATTGCACGATCCGCAGCATGATGTCGGCGGCCGTGGGCCGGTTGCCCGGCCTCTTGTCCAGGCAGGAGGCGGCCAGCGGGCGCAGTGAGTGGGGCAGGGCCGCCAGGTCCGGGTGGTGGTTGATCACCCGGTTCAGGATCGCGGGGATGGTGTCCTCCCCGAAGGCCACCTTCCCCGAGGCGGCGAAGATCATGGTCGCGGCCCAGCTGAACACGTCGGTCTCCGGCCCGACCGTCTCGCCCGAGAGCTGCTCGGGGGACATGTAGGCGGGGGTGCCCATGATGTTGCCCGACGTCGCGGTGACCTGGTCGAGGGCTCGGGCGATCCCGAAGTCGATCACGCGGGGGCCGTCGGCGCCGATCAGCACGTTGGCCGGTTTGAAATCCCGGTGCACCACGCCGGCCCGGTGGATCGCGGCCAGCGCGCCCGCCGTGGCCAGGGCGAGCCTGGTCAGGCCGTCCTCGTCGCGCGGGCCCTTGTCACGCACCAGCTGCTCCAGGGAGTCGCCCTCCACGTACTCGCTGACGACGTACGCCTGGTCCTCGTTGATGTTCACGTCGAGCACCCGTGCGGTGGAGAACGTCGCCACCCTGCGCGTCGCCTCTACCTCCCGCAGGAACCGCTCCCTGACCACCTGGTTGCCGTTGAAGTGCTCGTGCAGCACCTTGATCGCGACCTTCTGCCCCTGCGGGGTGAGCGCGAGGTGAACCGTTCCCTGGCCGCCCTTCCCCAGGCTGCCGATCAGCCGGTACGGCCCGAGCCAGCCCTGCGGGGCCGGGGCGGCGTTCTGGTTCTGCGAGGCGTAGGCGGGCCGGCCCTGTGTGAAGGGGGCCTGGGGTCCGTGGGGGCCGTGTGAGGTGTGGGTGAAGCGGTCCTGGGGGTGCTGGGGGTGCTGGGGGTGCTGGGGCGCGTACCGCGGCGGCCCGCTGTCATGGCGAGACTGCGGCGGCCGCTGATACCCGCCGTGGTACGGGGGCTCCGGCCGGTGCGGCTGCGGCCTTTGCGCGGGCGGGTGCATGGCGGACTGGTGCACGATCGAGGGTGCGGTGGGACCCGTCTGGTACGAAGGCCTCCGGGACGGGCCTTGAGGCGGTCCCGGGGCGAACTCCTGGGAAGGCCACCGCGGGAAAACCGACCCCCTGAGGATCAGCGCGTGGCCCAGCCCGCCGATCCAGCTGCCGAACAGGCCGACCGTCCCGATGGCGTCCAGCGCGACCGGGGTGTGGTTGGAATCCCCGTAGGTCGCCGCGATGATCAAGAAAACGCCGACGCCGAAGCCGTAGGCGGCGGCGGCGA
Organism: Streptosporangium nanhuense; assembly: GCF_059358815.1. Classification (NCBI taxonomy): domain Bacteria; kingdom Bacillati; phylum Actinomycetota; class Actinomycetes; order Streptosporangiales; family Streptosporangiaceae; genus Streptosporangium; species Streptosporangium nanhuense. Next base: position 109,042 of record NZ_JCADBG010000003.1, on the reverse strand, counting down.
CGGCCAGCAACGGGCTCCGCAACCGGCGGGCGGCGTGACCGATGACGAACGGCGTCCCGACACCGCAGGTCAGCAGCGGTACCAATGCCCACATGACGCTCAGTGCCATGTTGGATCGCGTCGGTGGTTGCGATTGCCAGGCCGGCCCGTGCTGGTGGGACATGTGGCGAACAATACGATTTTTTCAGGGTGTCCGCAGTCGCTTCGGTGGTGAGCCCGTGGTTGGAGAGCGGTTCTCGAACACACAGTCTGTGGATAACTTCTGTGGATAACCTCGTTTCCCCGCTGACACCCTTTATCGGGCCGGTCTCCGGAGCCCACGCATTCCCGAGCGCCCCGCTGTGCGCCATGATGTTGAGTTGTGGCACGGATACCAGGAGTGGGACTGGCGAAGGGACTTTCCATCACCCTTCGCCACATGCTGCGCAGGTCGGTGACTCAGCAGTACCCCGAAGTCCGGCCGGAGCTGCCCCCGAGGAGCAGGGGGGTGATCGCGCTGGTCGAGGAGAACTGCACGGTGTGCATGCTCTGTGCCCGCGAGTGCCCCGACTGGTGCATCTACATCGACTCCCACAAGGAGACCCTCCCCGCCCCGGAAGGCGGCCGCCCTCGGGCCCGCAACATGCTCGACCGCTTCGCGATCGACTTCTCCCTGTGCATGTACTGCGGGATCTGCATCGAGGTCTGCCCCTTCGACGCGCTGTTCTGGTCTCCGGAGTTCGAGTACGCCGAGGGCGACATCCGTAACCTTCTTCACGAGAAGGACAAGCTGGCCACCTGGGCCCAGAGCGTCCCGCTCCCGCCGGCCCACGAGCCCAACGCCGACCCCCCCAAGGAACTGGCGGCCACCTCCCGCCCGATCCGCCCCCGCCCCGCGCCGCCCGAGCCCGCCTCCGGAACCGGTCGTACCACCGGCCCCGGCTCCGCGGCCGGTCCTGGCCGCACGGCCGATCCCGGCCTCGCGGCTGACCCCGGTCGTGCGGTTGATCTCAGCTCCGCGGCCGGCCCCGTTACCGCTTCCGGCTCCGCGGCCGGCCCTGGCCGCACGGGCGGTCCCGATTCCGAGGCCGGACCCGCGGCCGGCCCCGGTTCCACGGCCGGTCCCGGCTCCACGGCCGGTCCCGGCTCCACGGCCGACCCCGGCTCCACGGCCGGTCCTGGCCGTACCGCCGGTCCCGGCTCCGCGGCTGCTCCCGGTCCCGCGACCTCCACGCATGGCCCCGGGGGTTCCGCGCCCGGCGTGTCGGCCTCGCCACCCGAAGCCCCGGCCTCCCTCGCCGATCCCCGTTCCGAACCCGGTCTCCCGCCGAGCCCTGAGGCGTCCGGGCCCGGTCCTGGAGCGTCCACACCAGGTGCCCCCTCTTCGGCACCTGGGGCTTCGTCGGCCGCTTCCCCGTCGTCCGGGGCTTCGCCGTCCGAGGCTTCGTCGTCCGCTTCCCCCGCTCCCGGTGCCCCCGACGCGCCGACCGCCCGGCGCGGCCCGTCCCCGGGCAGGCCGTCCAGATCAGGCGTCTCGGCGGGGCACGCGAGCGTCCGGGCCATCCGGCCACCGGGCGCCCTGCCGAAGAAGGACGACCCGTCCACAGGCAGGTCATCCGTCGAGAAGTTATCCACAGGCGGGGGTGAAGCGCCCCCGGCGGCGGCCACGCCGGAGCAGACTCCTCCCACGGATCCGAGTGGAGAGCCCGAGGAGGAGAGGTGACCGAGGTGCCGTCCTACCTGTCGCCGACCGGGCAGGAGATCGTCTTTCTCCTGCTGGGCGCGATGGCCGTCGGGTCGGCGCTGCTCGTCGTGACCACCAGGCAGCTCGTCCACGCGGCCCTGTGGCTGGTCGTCTGCTTCGGCGCGCTGGCCGGGTGCTATCTGGTGCTCACCGCCGAGTTCGTCGCCTGGGTCCAGGTGCTGATCTACGTCGGCGCGGTCGTGGTCCTGCTCCTGTTCGGCATCATGCTCACCCGCGCCCCGATCGGCAGGAGCGCCGACCTCGACAGCCCGAACCGTCCGACCGCGGCGATCGTGGCCATCGCCACCGCGGCCGTGCTGGTCACCGTCGTCGTCGACGGCTTCCGCATGGCCTACGTCCCGCTTGAGCCCGGTGCGGGCTCGGCCGGCGAGCTCGGATCCAGCATCTTCCGCAACTGGGTGCTCCCGTTCGAGGCGCTCTCGGTCCTGTTGCTGGCGGCCCTGATCGGCGCCATCGTCCTGTCCCGCACGGACATCCGCGGGAGGGACTGACGTGCACGTCGTCTATCCCGCGGTCGTCTCGGCGCTGCTGTTCTCCATCGGCGTGTACGGCGTGCTCGCCCGCCGCAACACGATCCTCGTGCTGATGTCCGTCGAGCTCATGCTCAACGCCGTCAACCTCAACCTGGTCGCCTTCGACGTGTGGTTGCGCGACCGCCTGCACGGCGGGCAGGTTCTCACGCTGTTCGTCATCGTGATCGCCGCGGCCGAGGTCGGCCTCGGTCTCGCGATCATCCTCGCGCTCTACCGCAACCGCCGGACCGTCGACCTCGACCGCCTCCGCTCCCTGTCCGACTCCGGCGACACCGACACCGACACCGACACCGCTCCCACCGACCCGGCCCACACCGATTCCGCCGACACCGGTTCCCACCCCCCACCCCGAGACCAGCCCTCGGCCGAGTCCCGAAGCCTGTCCCGGACACAGACGCAGACACAGACACGCTCACAGGCCGAGGCCGAGGTCGAGCCCGGGACCGGCACGCGGCGGGCCCAACCCGAGGCCGGATCCGAAGCGGACACCAGGCCGGGTGACGCGCCATGATCACCATTGCCTCGCTCGTCATCCTGCTGCCCTTCCTCGCGGCGGCCACCGGGCTTCTCGGCTCCCGCTTCCCCCGGCATCTCCACGGCGTGACGCCCCCGGAGACCGGCGGCAGCGCCATCCCCGAAACGGGCGTCTCCAAGGCCGACGCCCCCGAGGCCGACGCCCCCGAGCTCGCCGCCTCCAAGCCCGGCGCCGACACGAATGCCAACCGCCGGGCCGCCTGGATCGCCGTGGTGCCCACCGCCGTCTCCGCGGCCCTGGCGATCTGGCTGGCCTACGCCACCTGGGCGGCCACCGGCGGGGGAACCGGTTCGTCCGCGCCGGTCGAGCCGCAGGCTCAGGGGATGATCGACGGTGTCACCGCGACGTTCACCGTCATCGAGACGGGCTCGGTGCCGATCACGGTCGGGCTGCTGGTCGACAGCCTCGCCGCGTCGATCGCCGTGCTGGTGGCCGTGGTCGCGCTGGCGGTGCAGGTCTACTCCGTCGGTTACATGCGCGACGACCGGCGCTACCCGTCCTACAGCTCCTTCATCAGCCTCTTCACCAGCGCCATGCTGCTGGTCGTCTACGCGGCCGACCTCATGGTCCTCTACGTGGGCTGGGAGATCATGGGCCTGTGCTCGTACCTGCTGGTCGGACACTGGTGGGAAGACAGGGCCAACTCGCGAGCGGCGATCAAGGCGTTCCTCGTCACCCGCATCGGCGACGTCGGTTTCCTGTTCGGCATCTTCGTCCTCGGGACGGCGGCGGGCAGCTTCAGGATCGCCGACGTCATCGCCGGGGTCCCCGAGATGTCGTCCGGCACGCTCATCGCCGCGACCATGCTGCTGCTCGCCGGGGTCGCGGGAAAGAGCGCCCAGGTGCCGCTGCACGTCTGGCTCCCCGACGCGATGGCCGGACCGACACCGATCAGTGCCCTCATCCACGCGGCCACCATGGTCGCCGCGGGCATCTTCGTCGTCGCCCGGCTCTACCCGGTCTTTCTCGGTGCCCGCCCCACCCTGGACGTTCTCGCGGTCCTGGCCGCCGTCGGCATGCTCGGCGCGGCCCTGGCGGCCCTGGCCCAGGACGACCTCAAACTCGTCCTCGCCTACTCCACGATCAGCCAGCTCGCCTACATGGCCGGTGCCCTGGCCGCCGGGTCCCGGAGTGCCGCGACCTTCCACCTGATCACCCACGGCGCCTTCAAGGCGCTCCTCTTCCTCTGCGCCGGAGCGGTGATCCACGCGGTCGGCTCCAACCTGATGAGCACGATGGGAGGCCTCAGGAAGGAGCTTCCCGTCACCTTCGCCGCGATGACGATCGGCTTCGCCGCCCTGATGGGCCTGCCCCCGGCCAGTGGCTTCTTCAGCAAGGACGAGGTGCTGGTGGCCATCGAGGGCTCCCTGTCCTCGGGGTCGCTGACGAGTGCCGCGGCCCTGCTGCTCTACGGCTGCGCCCTCGCCACGGTCGCGGTGACCGGCGCCTACGCCACCCGCGCGTGGCTGCGAACCTTCTTCGGGCAACGTGCTCCCCGGCCCCAGCTCCAGCCCACGCCCGGCGACCCTCACGCCGTCCACACCACCGTCCACACCGCTGTTCATGAGGCTCCGGCCACCATGCGCTGGCCCATTCTCGTCCTGGCCGTCCCGGCCCTGCTCCTCGGCTTCGCCCGCGTCGGCGACGTCCACTGGGACGCCGCCGCCCTCAGCCTCGCCGTGGCGCTGCTGGGCGCGGGGGTGGTCTACGCCGTGTGGCGCTCCGACCCCCTGACCGACCCGGCTCGCCTGCTCGGGCCCTTCCGGGCCCCCTGCGAGCGGGCGTTCCACGTCGACTCCGTCTACACCGGGCTGTTCGTCCGGCCCGTGCTGCTCCTCGCGAGCCTTGTCGTCCGCACCGACGGCCGCGTGGTGGACGGTGCCGTACGCGGCTCGGGCCGGGCGACCCTGAGCCTGGCCGGGCTGGTCCGCCTGGTGCAGAACGGCAACGCCCAGCTCTACGTCACCGGCCTGCTGGCCGGAGTCCTCATGATCGCGGCCGGGGCGGTGATTTTTAGATGATCTCTCTGCTGTTCTGGGGCGTCGTGGCCCTCGTCGTGCTGCTCCTCATCCGTCTGGCGGTGACACGCCGTTGACCTCCTCTCCGCGACCGACCACAGGACCGGACCCGGCCTCGGCCCCGGACCTGAACCAGGACCCGAACCCGGCACCGGGGGCGAGGCCGGGCCCAAGACCGGACACCGAGGCGAACTCGGAGCCGAACTCCGGTGAGGTGGCCACGCCATGAGCTGGGTGCTGATCGCGCTGCTCGGCGTGCCACTCGCCGGGGCCGCCGCGCTGCTCGCACCGTTCGGCACGGACGTCGCGGCCAGGGGGCGGCTGCTCAGGGTGCACGGCCTGGTCGTCTCCGGCCTCACGTTCGCGCTGTCGGTGGTGCTGGCCGCCGCGTTCGACCATGGCGACGCCGCTCGGGTGCAGTTCGTGACCGACCTGGCCTGGATCCCCGGCCTCGACCTCAGGTTCCACCTCGGCGTGGACGGGATCTCGCTGCCGCTGGTCGTGCTGACCACGCTGCTGACCTTCCTCTGCTTCGTCTACCTGTGCCGGGGGCGCGCCGACGGGCCCGGACAGTTGCTGAGGCCCCGGCCCGGTGGCAACCGGCCACGGGCCCTGGTGTTCACGCTGCTCGTCCTCGAAGTGGGCATGATCGGCACCTTCCTCGCGCTCGACCTGTTGCTGTTCTTCGTGTTCTTCGAGGTCGTCCTCATCCCGATGTACTTCGTGATCGCCATCTGGGGTGGCCGCGCCCGTCGCGCGGCGGCGATCAAGTTCATCCTCTACACCCTGCTCGGCTCGGTCGTCCTCCTGCTCGGCCTGCTGCTCATCTGGTCGCAGACCGGCACCCTGGACATGACCGCCCTCGCACGGGCGCGGGGAACGGGTATGTCCCCCGTGGTGCAGACCATCGCCTTCCTGGCCGTCGGCATCGGTTTCGCGGTCAAGACGCCGATGTGGCCGCTGCACACCTGGCTGCCCGACGCCCACACCGAGGCGCCGACCGTCGGCTCGGTGCTCCTGGCGGGCGTGCTGCTCAAGATGGGCACGTACGGCTTCGTCCGCGTCGCCATCCCGATCCTGCCCGACGGCGCCGCCGCGACGGCCCCGTGGCTCGGGGTCTTCGCGGTGATCGGCATCGTCTACGGATCGCTGGCCTGCCTCGCCCAGCGTGACCTCAAAAGGATGATCGCCTACTCCTCGGTCGGCCACATGGGGTTCGTGCTCCTGGGCTTCGCCACGCTCACTCCGGCCGGAGTCAACGGTGCCCTGTTCGGCAACATCGCCCACGGCCTGATCACCGCCCTGTTGTTCTTCGTCGCCGGAGCGATCAAGGAGCGCTACGGCACCTCCGACATGCCTGCTCTCGGCGGTGGCATGCTGACACGCCTTCCCCACCTGGCCTCCCTGCTCACCTTCGCCTGCGTCGCCTCGCTCGGGCTGCCGGGACTGGCGGGCTTCTGGGGCGAGATGCTGGCCCTCATCGGTGCCTTCGAACCGGCCGCGGGTCTGTCCCGCCCCCTCTACCTGGTCTTCATGGCCCTCGGAGGTCTCGGTACGGTGCTGACCGCCGCCTACTTCCTGCTCATGCTCTCCCGCGTCACTCACGGCCGGGGCACCGAGACCATCCACGTTCCGGTCCTCGCCGCGGCCACCGCGGGCGGCCTCCCCGCCACGGGCCCGACCGGCGAGGAGGGGGGCCACGAGGGCGGTGTCCCCACCGCCGAGTCGGGGGAGGAGGGTTCCTCCATGACAACCGCCGGCGGGGGAGGCACTTCCCCACCGGCGACTCCGACGACTCCGGCGACTCCGGCGGGTTCGGCGGGTTCGGCAACTTCGACGGCTACGGTGGCGACTTCGCGGGCGGTTCCGGGAGCGACGAGCACGGGCAGGTCGCGCATGCCCGACGTGACCGGCTACGAACTGGCCGCCTGGACACCGCTGATCGCTCTGATCCTGCTGTTCGGGCTCTGGCCCAAGGCGCTCCTCCTCCTCACCGACCCGGTGGTCCGGACCCTGGTGGGCGCGCCGTGATCCAGTCGATCGACTACTACGCGGTCGCACCGCCCCTGATCCTCGCTCTCACCGCCGGGCTCGTGCTGCTCCTGGACGCCTTCCTGCCCCACAGGCGGTACGTCCGGACGGCACTCGGCGCGGTCACGCTGGCCGGGGTGATCGGTGCCCTGGCGGTGGTGATCTCTCAGGCCGTACGCACCGGAGACCCGCTGAGAACCTTCTGCGTGCCCGAGGGGCTGCTCGGCTCCCCTCACGCGGCGATCGGCGCCATCGTCCCTCCGGCCGGCGGGCCGGCCGCCTCCGCGACGGCCGTGGCGCCGTGCTCGTTCGTGGTCGACGACTTCACGCTCGTCTTCGCGGGGCTCGCGCTGGCCGCCGGGATCGTCGTGGTGCTGCTGTCGGCGGCCGAACTCTCCTCCGGGGACATCCCCGTCGGGGAGTGGTACTTCCTGCTGCTCTGCACGCTGGCAGGTGCCGTCGCCCTGCCCGCCTCCCGCGATCTGATCATGCTGGTGGTCGCGCTGGAGCTCGTCTCGCTGCCGGTGTTCGCGCTCACCGCGCTCAAGCGTTACGACGGCCGGAGTTCCGAGGCGGCGGTCAAGCTCTTCCTGGTCTCCGTGGTCTCCACCGCGGTGATGCTCTTCGGGGTCTCCCTGCTGTACGGGACGACCGGAACCGTCTACCTCGACCGGATCGCCCGCGCCCTGAGACAGGACGTCCCCGCAGGCTCAGGGCCGAGCCAGAGCGGCATCGGCGACGGCACCGCCTACGGTTCCTCGCTGCAGATCGCCTACGACCTGCCCGCGGTGGTCACCGTGGCCGTGGTCCTGGTCCTCGCCGGGTTCGCCTTCAAGATCGCAGCGGTGCCATTCCACGCGTGGGCGGGCGACGTCTACCAGGGCGCGCCCGTCCCCGTCGCGGCGCTCCTCTCCGTCATCTCCAAGGCGGCGGGGTTCGCGGGGCTGATCCTCATCCTGGTCGTCGCTCTGGGCGGTCAGGGGGCCACCTGGGTCCCGCTGGTCGCGATCCTCGCCGCGCTGACCATGACCGTCGGCAACCTCCTGGCCATGCGCCAGCGTCACGCCGTGCGGCTGCTCGCCTGGTCGTCCGTCGCCCAGTCGGGCTACATCCTCGCCCCCCTCGGCATCAGGAACGACGAGGCGATGAACGCCTCGATCGCCTACCTGGTCTTCTACGCGGCCATGAACCTCGGGGCGTTCGCCGTGGTCACGCTGGTGTCGAGGAGGTCGGGCAGGGGGGAGCTGGACGACTACCGGGGCCTGGCGTTCCGAAGCCCGGCGGCCGGGCTGGCGCTGGCCTTCTTCCTGATCTGCCTGGCGGGCCTGCCCCCCGGGCTGGCCGGGCTCTTCGCCAAGATCGTGGTGTTCCGGGAGCTCCTCGGCGGGGGCGGTGGCTGGCTGGCCGCCGTGATGGCGGTCAACACGGTCATGGGCCTCTACTACTACGTCGCCTGGGTCGTGCGGATCTTCACGCCGGCTCCGGTGACCGAGGCCGCCGCGATCGGGGGCGCCGTGAAGAGAGGCGCCGTGACGGGAAGCGCCGTTACGGGAAGCGCCGTGACCGGGAGCGCCATGCCGGGAAGCGTCGTGACGGGCGGTGTCCTGACGGGCGGCGCCGTGGCGGATGGCGCCGAGACGGGCGGCCGCGGCACCGGGTGGATACCCGCGAGTGTGGCGGTCGCGATGGCCGGGATCGTCGCGATCGCGTTCTCGGTCGCCCCCCAGCTGGTCCTCGATCTCGTTCCCGCGGCGCTCATCGCCGCGGGCTGAACCATCTGGGAACGTTCGACCTGGCCGGAGACGTTGTCACAGGTGAATCAGCATCAACCGAAAGGGGGGTGTAGTGCACCACAACGGTCTGCGTACCGCGATCCTTCTCGGCGCACTGTCCGCGGTGATCATCGTGGTAGGGGCGTGGTTCGGGGGCGGCGTCGGCGTGCAGATCGCGGTCCTGGTCGCGCTGGCGACCAGCGGCGTCGCCTACTTCTTCTCCGACCGCATCGCGCTGTCGGCCATGCGCGCCCGGCCGGTGGGTGAGGTCGAGCAACCGGTTCTCTACCGGATCGTGCGTGAGCTCTCCACTGAGGCCCGCCAGCCCATGCCCCGGCTCTACGTCTCGCCGACCATGCAGCCCAACGCCTTCGCGACGGGACGCAACCCCCGCAACGCCGCGGTCTGCGTGACCTACGGAATCACCCAGATCCTCGACGAGCGCGAGCTGCGCGGGGTCATCGGGCACGAGCTCTCCCACGTCTACAACCGCGACATCCTGATCTCCTCGGTGGCCGGCGCGTTCGCCACCATGATCACTTACCTCGGCTACGTCGGCCTGTTCTTCGGCGGCGGGGACGAGGACGAGGGCCCCGGCTTCATCGGCGCGATCCTCATGATCGTGCTTGGCCCGGTCGCGGCCGGAATGATCCAGATGGCCATCTCCCGCTCCCGCGAGTACCAGGCGGACGAGTCCGGTGCCCGGCTGACGGGTGATCCCCTGGCCCTCGCCTCGGCACTGAGGAAGATCGAGATGGGCACCCGTCAGCTGCCCCTCCCGGAGAACGGCCGGATCGCCTCCGCCTCCCACCTGATGATCGCCAACCCCTTCCGCGGCGCCGGGATCGGCCGGATGTTCTCCACCCACCCGCCCACCGCCGAGCGTGTCGCCCGCCTGGAGCGCATGGCCGGCTACCGCCGCTGATCTCCTCGCAGCCCTGTGCCGCTCTTGTGATCCACGACGGGTCAGGGAGTCAGGCCGGTGACGATCGGGTTGTGGACGGATCCGGGCACGACGAAGCCACCCACCCGTTTCGTGCGGCCCGACTCCTGGTCGACCCGATACCAGGTGTAACGGCTGCCTCCCCCCTTCCTGATCCTGCGCGGGGTGACCGTCTGCAGGTCGAGGCGGCCGTCGCCGTTCCAGCGCATCCGGGTCGGGGTCCTGTCGACGGGCACGGCGATGGCGTCGCGCCTGGGGATGCCGCCGGTGGGGACGTTCCACAGGTGGATCCCCGCGTCGCGCGCGGTGAAGTAGGCGACGGTCTCGCCGTCCGGGCCGAGCGCGCCCCCCACCGGGACGTTCCCCCGTTCGGCGAAGGGCGACATCGAATAGATCCCCGCCTGGAACGCGTCATTCACCATGAGGACGAACTTCGCGTCGGGGCTGAAACTCCACGGTCGCAGGCCGGGCGGCACCGGGACGCTCTCCCCGCTGTAGGTGTCCAGGATCCAGTGTTTCCAGCCGATGCCCAGCACCGCGTACCGCCCACCGGGGGAGAGTTCGACCCGTGCCACGCGCATGGCGTTCGACCATGTCACCCCCGGTACCGCGCGCACCTCGCCGGTGCCCACCCCCCGCACCACCAGCGCCCCGCCCCTCAGTCGGAAGTACGCGACATACCTGCCGTTCGGCGACAGGGCCAGCGGTGCTCGTTGCCTGCCCACGGAGAACACCCGGGCGTCGGGGAGGGGGACCACCCCGCCGCCGCGTACCCAGAGTTTCCACGGGGCGCAGACGCACCGGTCGAGTCCCGCGTACCGGACAGGAGGTCTCGCGCGCCCGGCCTCCGCGGGAACCCCCGCCCCCACGATCACGGCGACCGCGCCGACGCAAACGCTCAAGCGGCAGAACAACCCCACTGAGGCCCCCCGAGTCTTCCGGACAAACGGGGGGCGTCCGTCGCGTACGGGCTTACTGTACGCCTCGGGGAAGGCCGGTCGGCGGTGTCTTCGTGGGTGTCATCCGACCGTCGTGAGTGCCGTTCGACCGCCGGGAGGTCACCCGGCGGCAGGGAGGGCGCCGAAGCCCTCCGTCGCGGGTGAACGGACCGGCTCCTCGCGAGGGCCGGTCCGGGGCGGCCGATCGTCTCAGGAGTGCTGCGTGACCGGGTCGGTCTCCTCCGGGGAAAGGCCGGGAATGCCGTCGATGCTCTCGCGGTTCTTCCGCGCCCGGTGAGCGCGCCGCTGCTGGACGTCCTTGCGTCCCGACCACTCGTCGAGCAGCGTCCGGTCCTTGTCGAAGGCCATGAACGGTACCGAGAAGCCACAGGAGTCGGAGATCCGGTCGCAGGCGACGACGATGATCGACCGCACACCCGGGTGCGGGCCGAAGTTCTTGATCAGCGTTGCGAAGTCAGGGTCCTCCGGTACGACGACACGGCCGGTGCCGTACAGGCGGAGGATGTTGGGAGGGCCGGAGAAGGCGCAGAACATGATCGTGATGCGGCCGTTCTGGCGCAGGTGGGCGATGGTCTCCACCCCGCTGCCGTCCAGGTCCAGGTAGGCGACGGTGGTGTCGTCGAGAACGGCGAAGGTGTCGGCGTATCCCTTGGGGGACATGTTGACGTGACCGTCCCGTTCGGGAGCCGTCGCCACGAAGTAGACCGGCTGCGCTCCGATGAAATCACGCAGCCGGCCGTCGATCCTGTCGTGAATTTTCCCCATGACAGGACGATAATTCTTTGTCGTTCGCCGACCGACGCCGGGTCCAGCGGTTGCCCGCGACCGCGGCACCCCGCTCGCGGCGGCCTCGCTCAGCTTTGGTCGCCTTCCCGCGCCAGGTCGCTTCCGCTCGATCGTCTTCCCGCTCTTGATCCTTCTCGCGGGGAGCCGTGGCACCGCTCGCCGAACCTGACGGATGAAGCGGCCGGGGCACACGCGAAGGCGTGCGCCCTCGTCCGTGTGCCCGGATACGCCTGCTGCGGCGGGCTGGATCCCGGAACCGGTGGCCGGGGTCTCGACCGCTCATCCGCTAGCGGTAGTTCGAGAACTGAAGGGCGATCTCCAGGTCCTTACCCTTGAGGAGGGCGATGACCTCCTGCAGTTCGTCCCTCTTCTTCGAGCTCACCCGCAGTTCCTCGCCCTGGATCTGGGCCTTGACGCCCTTGGGCCCCTCATCGCGAATGATCTTCGAGATCTTCTTGGCGTGCTCCTGGTCGATGCCCTCCTTGAGGGTCACCAGAAGCCGGTACTCCTTGCCGGACAGCTTGGGCTCGTCCGCGTCCAGGATCTTGAGGGAGAGCCCTCGCTTGATCAGCTTGTCCTTGAAGACGTCGAGAACCGCGTTGGCGCGCTCCTCGCTGTTGGCCTTGATCTCGACGGCCTTCTGCCCGCCCGACCAGGCGATGGTCGCGCCGGTGCCCTTGAAGTCGAACCGGTGCCCGACCTCTTTGAGCGTCTGGTTCAGCGCGTTGTCGGCCTCCTGGTGGTCGATCTTGCTAACGATGTCGAACGATGAATCCGCCAAAGCTCAATCCCCTCTGACCTGCTGGAACTATCAATCGCCGCCCGGCTCCCGAAAGCCGCGAACCTCGAATCGCGGCGGCGCCCGCGAGCCGGTTCGGTAGACGCGTACGTAACGGATCAGCCTAGCCAGCATCTCCCGCCGATGCCGAGGCGGCAGCGTGTCTCCATCTCACCGCCCGCGAGTCCTACCCCACCCCAGCGCGCCCCATTTCCCCTGTTTCCTGCTTTCCCTAGCCTGCCTTCCGTTCCACCTCTCGGCGTGTCCCACTCCTCCACCCCCTTCGCGCCACCTCCCGCCGCTCCTCCACCCAGCGCTTGAGCTCTCACACCTCTCACGCCACTCCTGCCCCGCGCAGCGCCGGCACGAGCGACGGCGTACACACTGAAAGTCCTGGTGGAAGCGGCTACCGGGAGGCGCCCTCCGCCGATGTCACGTCACCCCCGGAAGTCCGCTATTCTTCTTCCTGTCGCCGCCGAAAGCGGAAGACACGGCAGGTTGCCCGAGTGGTCAAAGGGAGCGGTCTGTAAAACCGTCGGCTCAGCCTACGCAGGTTCAAGTCCTGCACCTGCCACACCAGTAGAAAAAGCCCTCTCACCAGCGGAAACGCGGTGCGGGGGCTTCTTCGTTTCTGATCTACGACTCCCCGTGAGTCCCCGTGATTCCCCGCCACTTCCCGTGAGATCTGGCACGCCTGTGGCACGTGATCAAGCTCCGGATCATGCGCGAACGCGCACACTTCCCTCGCCGGATCTTCCCGTCTGCCTCGTCCCACCCCCGGAGGGGCAACAGCTCGGCGGGGACGGAGGGGCAAGGTTGTCTTCGCGTGTGCGTCAGCCGGTAGACGTTCCTCGGCCATGGGATGCCAACGATCACAGACGGCCTTGATCCGGAGGAGTCGAGATGTTGGGCTTGCCTGGGACGTGGCAGGCGGGAAGATCCTGCTTCCACCTCAACCACTTACGGCCTTCGTGGCACAACGTCGATCATCCCGGAACCGAAGTGCCCCCGCCGGAGGCATAGCGGTTTTACAGGACGTGACCGTTCCCGACGTGACAGTGCTCGTGACCTGCGGCTCGTCGCTTCTGTACCGCTCTCACCCTCATGATCATTGCACGCATATTGCACGTCACGGCAGACGCTTTTTGAGATCCATCCAGCGTCCGATCTGCGTCCGCACCGGTCCTGTCGTCAACCGATCGACGACCAGTTCCATGGGCCTGATCAGATTTTTACAGGTACGCAGAGTGCGCATCTGGTGCCGCGGTCGCGCGGTCCAGTCCGTCACCCACTCGCGCGCCTGCTCCAGGTTCAACGGCAGAGTCTCTAGAACATCTGCGGCCAGCCGATCCGCACTCCACAACGGGTCACCATTGGGCCCGAGGTCGGCGATGAGCAACGCCCGGAGCCTGGGCTCTAGGCTGGTCACGAGTGAACACAGAGAATTTTCCGTCGCCAAGACCAGTGGCACGGTGATCACGACTCTAAACTCCGCTGCTCAACGGATTCGGCGATCGTGCGGAGTCGTCGGATCTCGCTGAAGATCTCCCTGTCGCTGAGTACGGAGATGATCGTCAAGCCTTGCGGGCCGCCTGGCTGTCTGTGAGATTTCCCGAGGGTGTGGCAGAGCGCCGAGCGTAGTTCGCCAAGCTCTTGCTGGAGTGCGTCTCGCTGAACTCTGCGTGTCGCGAGTTGGACGCCCGTGGGTGTGTGGTCTCCTGCCGCGTCCTCCTCTGTGGTGATGTCGATGTCTTCGACCCGTACGTACTCATCGCCGGGGCGAACGTCGATCACCACGGGAGTGTCATCGGGGAGACCTTCGAGGTAGTCGAGAAGCTGCCGCACAGTGAGCATGACCACAGGATTTCCGCGGCCGGCGCATCTACGCAAGCTTCGCCCCTCCCGCATACGATCTCACGCTCGCGTACCGGCAGTCACCTCAGAACTGAGCGCCCCGCCAGGGCGTAGAGGTTTTCAAGAGGGCTGCGTTCCCAGCGCAGACAGGGCCTCTCACCAGGGCGGGAGGTCTTTCCCCGCCCCGACCACCGAAGATCATCCGCGCATATCCCGCAACGGCTATTCATCGACCTTGGCGTGCCTAGCACGCTCTCGCAGCCTGCGTAGGCGACGATCGTACTGACCGGCGTAGGACCTCTCGGCCTTGTCGACCAACCGGTTCTGCGGATCGGAGGAGCTTTCATACAGCTCGGTCTCGAACGGATCGTGGTCGTACTCGATCAGCCGGGCCAGCGCCGCACGGTCCTGCTCGATGGAACCTCGCGCTCGAACCTGTTCGCGCCACCTCTCCGCACTTACCAGGGCTTCATCCACATGGTGACCCTAACTGCCACGCCAAGAGACAAGGCACCTACTCAAACCGCATTAGCAGCTCAGATCCTGCCCGTACCAATCGGTGTCACCAGAGCCACCAGACCATGCTGGTCTACGTGGAATCGCCATGTACGGCTCCCGGCTGCAACTAGAACTGCAACTAAATGGGTGACGTGACCCTTGGGCGATTGTGAGGTGAAAGCGCGTCTGCTGATCTCCTGCTTGCAAAGACTCATACTGATCTTTGTCTACCAGCAAAAACAGCTTATCGCAGTGGTCGCGTTCCTCGTGAAGCGTCCCTGTGTCCCGCTGTTTCCCGCTCTATTGGGCACGTCGGCGAGGGAGCACGGTGGGTTAGGGCTGAGACATCCGATGGGCGGGGTGCGTCAAGTCGGTCCGGAGTGGCCGCCGACGCGATCGGCGAATTGCGGGCACGGCGGGATGCGCGTCGGTGGTTGCTCCGGCGCGCGGGGGTCTGGGGGCTGCGAAGCCCCCAGCGGTAACGGCGATCAGATGGTGAGGCTCAACCGTGAGCCGTTGCGGGCTGCTGGAGGGTGGGGAACGCGGTGTGTTCCTGGTAGCTCTGGCGGGTGGTCAGGCAGTGAAACAGGCAACCCAGGAAGCGGTTGTAGAGGTTGCGCAGGGCGGTGGCGTGGCGGTCGCCGTGGTGTTTGCGCCGGTCGTAATGGGCTCGGGCGCCGGGTGAGGCGGTCAGGGCGGCGAACGCCCAGACGTAACCCACCGCGGCCAGGCGGCGATTTTTCACCCTTCGGTGCACGACGGCGTGGCTGCGTCCGCTGGAGCGGGTGATGGGTGCTGCGCCGGCGTAGGCCTTGAGAGCTCGGGCGTCGGCAAAACGGGTGCGGTCATCGCCGATCTCGCCGAGCAACCGGGCTCCGGACACCTCACCCAGGCCGGGGAAACTGGTGATGATCTCGTAGTCGGGGTGGGAACGGAACGCCGTGACGGCGGCCTCGTGCAGAGCCGCGGCGCAAGAGCAGGTGGCATCGACGACGGCCAGCAGCGCCAGGGCCTGATGACCGAAAGCTTCTTCGACCAGGGCGGGCTGACGCAGGTGGTCGACACGCAGCCCGGCGTGGATCTTCTCGGTCCAGGCATCGAGGTGGTAGACGCGGCCACTGCGCTTGAGGGCGGCGCGGATCTGTGGCCGGGTTAGCCTGCCGCCTGCGGCGGGGGTGGGGGCGATGGCCAAGATGGCGCGTGCCTCCCGGCAGGTCACTCCGCCGTCTTGACCGGCGAACAGCTCCAGAAACGCCGGGAAGTACTCACGCAGCACCGAGCGCAGCTCATTGCCGGTGCGGTGCATCCGCCAGATGGCGTCCTGCTGGGCACGAGCCAGCACCGCCAAGGCCTGAACCTGGTGAGTGTCGGCCGGCAGCGGCCGGTGCATGGCCATGTCGGTGCGCAAGATGCCGGCCAGCACGATCGCGTCTTGGCTGTCGGACTTCTTGCGCGAGACCGCGTGCCGTTCCCGATAGCGCGAGGCGCTGATCGGGTTGATCGCGAACACCCGACGGCCCGAGGCGCGCAGGCAGGCCACCAGCAGACCGCGAGGCGTTTCGATCGCGACCGGAATCATGTCGTCCGCCTGGTCGCCGGCTTGGGCGAGTAGGTCCAGTAGTTCCTGGTAGCCCTGCACGGTCTCAGCGATCCGGCGTTGCGCGATCACCGTTCCGCTCTCGTCCATCAGTGCGACGTCGTGATGGCGCTCGGCCCAGTCGATGCCGCAGAACACTCCCATGGTCACCTCCGCTGATCCGGTTACCTTTCTGCCCATGGCGGAGTCACCCGGCGCCCTAATGACAAGGCTCTGCGGCCTACCATCCGATCAGCCGTTCGTGACCCCAGCAACCCACACAGGCCCCGGTCTTGCTTCAGAGCTCACCGCTCACCAACGCACAGAAGGGGTACGGCCTGCACAGGCGGGCTCAGACCACGATCCACCCGGGCGGGCACGCTCCACCTGGCCATTTCGGTAACAGTGCCAGTCTCAGCAAGAAGGACTCAAAGATCCCGGAACGAAGAAGGCATCCGTCATCCCGACCGGGGAACGCGCCCGCACCGTCATTAGGAACGAAGTCCTAACCCGGCGATCGCCCCAAACCACTTACGGTATCGACCCCAGTCAGGCGATCGTAAGTGCTGTACCGAATCTGTAGCCAACAATGATCACCTAAGGCTTGGAATCTGTTAGTCAGGATGCTTCTGCATAGTAGAGAAGCGCGCCCCTAGTTCTGATAGATGCAGCCTTAAAGCCACTACGCCAGCCGATGTTCCCACTAAGACCGCCCATTGATCTCTTGCAGGATTTAGCGGCGTAGTCTTCAAGCCAGTAGGCCGTCCACCACCTAGGTCAACTTCATCAATCAAGCCGAGTCTGTCAGCCTCAAAGACAGACAATGATCCACTTTCAAGCATCAATAAATATCTAGATTCGAGGCTGCTGATACATGTTAGGAGAGCCTCTCCCGGCCGACTTCGCTTGACGGCATGCGATAATTCCCAATCCGATCTTTCCGATTGCACCATAGCAAGCTTGATCAGCTCCTGCTCATCCACAATGACGACTGAGCGTCGGTCTCCACTACTTGAGATGACCGCATCATAGACGTCGAGATTGTGGCTTGCAGAATTAAAAAGAACCTCTCCGTTGGGGTCAAGAATGCACACATCGCGTAGGTCAAGTTGCTGAATTCGCGCAACAATGACATGCTTCTGATTCCGATCTATGGCACATGCATGTATCCCGACAATCTTACCTTCCAGCTTAATATTGCGGAGCTCGCGCCACGCTTCCGGTCCATTCCATGAATAGCGGCCAATCAGAATCTGACTATCAACGGAAATGGCAAATCGCCTATCCGATATGCGTACAATACGGGGTGGCATCGTGGCATTTTCACCAGTCACCATAGATCCACCTAGGTATACACCAAATCTATGGCTCTGCACCACTAGCGGACGCCCACTAACGTATTCGATATCAGTTATGGTATGGGCATCCCTCACGCCTTTGATTTGGGATGTATCTGTTCCTATAGTTTCGCCATTGCCTAGTACAACAGCTACCGCTCCGGAGTGATCATCACTAATTCCAAGCGCTAGAGGCTCGGCGCTACTACCCACTTGAGTTGAGTCGGCACCAATTTTTGCTGGCCACAAGCGGACAGTAGCATCTTGCGAAGAGCTGAGTACATAGTGGTCAGAACCCAATACGAGCTCCGCGAGATCGCGAATAGGCTCATCGTGGCCCTGCAAAACCAAGCCTCCGCCCGAGGTAACCCAGGGGATAACTCGTACGAGACTAGAATCGCTCACGATCAGTACCCGTAGGCCATCCCTTTCCGAGAGAAGCAGACTCAATCCGTCCCCAGGCATAGGGATGCTGTCATCGAGAGGGAGGCCGTAGTCGAGATTCCAGGAATCTATACTATGCTCAGTTGCAATAAGGACAGTCTGCCCCTCATCGGGAGATGACTTAGCCAGGAAAACTCTAGATATCTCTTCGTCGGTATTGACCCCATACCCAGGGTCAAGGCTCATCGTCCTGGCAATCATTACACTTACATGGCCGTCCCGTAAGGCTGTAAGTAAAAAGTTTCCGTTTATTCCAAAGAAGGCGACGTCGCATACCCAAGTGGAATGCTTTGTCCTATACTCTTCTACCTTCTGGCCAGGCTTTCTTCTCTGATATAGGAAGTCGCCACTATCAGAGCCGGCAGCGAAGCGTACGTCGCCCCGCTGCATAAAAACGCCAGTCAGACAGCTGACCACTCCATCAAGGCGCCCAACTTTGAAAGCTCTCATCCCTCCCTGGTATCCCTTGAGTATCCAGACCCAACCGGCCTCGGTACCCACAAGAGCCATGGGGGTGGATGCACTTTCGAGCACAAAAAGTGCCGTAATGGCAGAGTCCAACTCTACTTCGTATCTGGAATGATGACTGACCGGGTCTATAATCTTGACCCTACCCGTATCATCTCCTGTCACGATTAACCGTTCATCGTCCATCGCGACAGAACTTACTTTTGCGATAAACTCTCCACGCAAAATTACCTGATGTTCACTGGTAGCTTGCCATTCGGACCAGTAGCAGTCCCACCAGTAATTTTTAGGCTGCTTAGCGAGCGCGACTACTTTATGCTGGTGACCGGCAAGTTTTAGATAGGCTGCCCGCTGATCGCGGTTGCGGCAAAGGTCCAATGTGTGGGCTTTACCGGCTAGGGCAATTCGCACGTTGAGACCGTTTGAAGAAATTTGGGTGTCGGCGCGCGCACTATCTCGAAGCAGGCCTCTGGCGCCACATACCGCCAGAAGTTCCGGTGAAGTGAGGAGAGTATCAAGGGACTTCGCTGACAAAGCGTGGCCTGACAGGTGCTCTTGTAGATAATCTACAGTTTCATCATCTTTAGCATTAATACCGCGATGGACAAGGTAGCCAAACACTGTCCGTAAGCCGTCGCCGGACTGTAAGACGTCGACAAGAGCCTGATGATATAGGCGATATTTCTTCTGATAGTTTTCGTCGAGGCTCTCGATTAGAAAAGCTGCGGCCGAGTTCAGAAGCCATTTTAAGTCATCCAAAGAGTACATATTACCTGTGACCTCTTTGGTCACTGAGAGCCACAACTGACCTACTTGAAAACCTGCCCCTCGCGCATAAGCCAACCCGCGAAGAAGGTCAGTCGCGCGCTGGCGATTACTACCGAACTTTGCAATAAAGTCGGAAAGTGCGTCGGCAACGTTCGAAGGAAATCGTTTCTCAGCTAGCCTGCGCTCAGTGGCACTTGGATCATCTAAGAGCGATTGGCTTACAAGTTGCGCCACTAGAAAATTGGGATACGCTGCTGTGGCAACATCCCTAGCAAGCTTGTGAGCATAGTCAGGCCGATCCCGATAAGGATGGCTTCCACTATCTGAACCGCCAGCAATCAAACGGGACTCGACGTATAGCTGAAGTTGCTCACGATCAACAAAAGGCGGCTTATCTACAACTAGCACTTCGCGCCGAGATCCGAGAGCCTCTATTAACTGCTCGTTCTCGCTTCCAGGGATTCCTGATCGGCATGCTACTATTATCGTCAGCCGTAGATCTCTTGCATAGTATCCTAGTTGCTTAATGAGTTCTCGCGCTATTCGGTCACGCGAATTTGGATCGGCAGCTTCGTCCAGGCCATCGAATACTATTGCCATCTGCGAGGAATCTTTGCGTGCTCTTGCTGCGAGCGTCTGCTGCAGGTGATCTACGCTCTCTATTCTGCGACCTAGAGCTCTCCCTAACTCATCTAGAACATCGAGGAAGGTTTTTTGGCGTAGGTAGATTGGAATTATTTTTGCATGCTCAAGAGTAGTCTCTAGTGGCGTACGTTTGGCTAGCTTAGCCAGTCTTCTATCCGCCAAAACTGGGATGCGTGCGAGGATGGCCGATTTTCCAGATCCAGGGCTACCAGTTACACAGAACAACCTCTTGCTGGCGCTAGCTCCAGATAATAATGGTGCTACCAGTTCTTTATAGATCGTGTCGCGTCCTGTGAAGAACCAGCCGCTTTCGGTGCTATTACTCACTCCTCGGGCTCGGGGAATCCAATGCTCCCGAGCAGTCGCGCTTCGCTCAAATGGTGTGGGAAGATAGTTATAGATCACAGGGCAGAATTGCGCGACTTGCTCCATTGGAATAAAGTAACCGCTCTTGGCCTCTTTGACCTGATCGCGCGCAACAATCATTCCAACTACCGCTTCTGCGTCCAAGTCCCATACAGCTGTCCCTGAAAATCCAGGGTCAATTGCTCTTCCCACTCCTTGGCGGCCCTCAAGTCGAACCCATGTACCACCTGGACCCTCATAGCCTCGCATCGTTCCATCGCAGGCAACCGGGTACATATCTCCCATCGGCAAACCGTAAGCCTTGAAGCGATGGCCTTCATGGTCGCTAAGCGAAGCTAGGGGAGCAGGAATACTTGTTTCTGGTAGTGGCGAAAGCAATTCTAGGACTGCCACATCTCCTTTACCGTATCCATCTTCCGGCTTCCACCATTCCCTCATGACACGAGCGCGTCCGATCACTTCCGGCGTAAGAGGCCAGGTGATGTTTACAACGACGTCTAGTCCTCTTTCAATCTCGCCCTTCAGCTGCCCAACAGCTCGTTCGACCACATGGGAACACGTCAAAAGCCGGGTCGTGTCGAGTGTGATTGCCATCCCTACGGTCACGTTATCTGTCGATATGATCTGAGCTAGATGCGGCAATGGGGCGCGTGAAGCTTCGTGCATCTTTGCGTCTACGTTGTACGGTTCTTCCAAACCATTTTGACTGTACAACTAGATTCGCTCGATCCTGAGGCGACAAGGACGGCTGCTCCAGCGGTGAACTTGAGGCCTAGTGTTACTTCTACTTCCTCGGGCTTATTTTGCATTTGGTCGAGTTCATCAATTATGGCCTGAGCGGTTGGCCTAAGTACACTGACAGCCTGGTTGAAGCTTACTTTTGCTGCGGTTATCGCCTTGTCTCTGACGGCAACACGTTCCGGCCCTAAGTGGTGCTGCTCCACCTCAACCAGAATCTGAGCATCATAAGCGTCAAAGGCAACAAGCGTACGGTTCGTCATATGTTTCCCCTGTAGTGTTTAAAGCTGACATCTATCACGATGGTCTGTACGAGTCTAGAGGGTGGAAGAGGTTGGGGTATATGGACATCTATCTGGGTGAGTTACTTGTTACGCGTGGTCCAGAGTCGGTCGTACGTAATGGTGCGCGGCCCGAGCACGGACGCACGCGAGAACGGCCCCCAGGCCGCACGCGCAGCGTGCGGCCGAGCGCAGGGCCGCGCAGCGGCGCGGAGCGCCGCCCTTGATACCCATGAGAACAATTCGGCAGTGATCCGTGATCGGTAGCTGTCCTGCCTCACTTGATGCTTGACACCTTGATCGCTCTCTGTCTCGGCTCGTGGTGTTATCGACGCTTCGAGAGACCAGACAGTACGGTCGTCATCCACGGCCTTAGGGTTGAGCGAGTGCGTGATGACCCCGAACAGGAACAGCCGCTTGTGGACTCGATCACCAGCGCCGTTCGTGAAGCCGACTCCCCGCTGTGGTCGGTGAGAGCCACCGCCGGACGGCGCCTTGCGGCATCGGCACACGTACCTGAGGTGTCCAAGGTCCTTCACCGCCTCCTGCTGGATCCTGATGACACAGGGGTCACCCAGGAGACGGCAGAAGCCCTCATGCAGCGGGGGGACGCATGTGGTCTGCGCGCCGTACTGGCGGCACTCGCCTGCGCGCAGGCTTTCGACACCACTGATCAACTATCGGCGGAAATCGACTGTGATCCCCGCTGGATAACGGAGAGCGGCGCAGATCAGCTGGTCCAGCAACTGCGGGAGTTGACCTCCGATGAGAACGACGGCGTCCGTACCGAGGCGCAGAGCCTCCTGCTTCGTATGAAGAAGCCCCAGGGAGAAGCGGATCCGAACGCCTCACGGCTGACGTGATTCTTTCGGCAACCACCGCAGCTGGTGCTCCAGACCGCGCCCCAGAAGATCATGCGATCAAGACCAAAGCGCATACTGAACAGCGGAAGACCAGCTAGGGGTGTCAAGCATCAAGCGAGTCACGACATCCGTGATCGGTAGCGTTCCTTGCGTGGGGGGCTGGTAGAACGCTGGGTGTGGAGGATCGTCGGGATCGCCTGCGGGCGCTGGGTGAGCTGTTTCGTCGGCTGCGTAAGGATGCTGGGCTGACGGGGAAGGATCTGGCGTTGCGGGCTGGGGTGGCTCAGCCGACGATCTCTCGGATTGAGACGGGGCGGCTTCTTCCAGTGCCGGAGACGGTGGATCGTCTCGTAGAGGCGTTGGGCCTGGATGATGCAGGCCGCAGGGAGCTGGATGCTCTGCTCGTGCGGCTGCGTGATGAGGTGTCTCGTCTCAAGGGCGGGCTTGCCGGCCGGGAAGCGGCCAATGCCGCTCGGCTGCGGTCGGCGCGTCGGGTGGTGGTGTTTTCTTCGGCAATGGTTCCGGCGCTGTTGCAGACGGCGGAGTACGCCCGGCTGGCGTTGGCGATCGGTCGTGAAGTGGATGAGGAGGACGCGGCCAAGGCTGCGGCGGTTCGGGTGGAGGGGCAGACGGTCCTGTTCGAGTCCGGCCGGGAGTTCTTCTTTGTGCTGACTGAGGGAGCTGTGCGTACGTGGCCGGGGTCGCCGGCGTTGATGCTGGCTCAGCTTGATCGGTTGTTGCAGGTGGCGACGCTGCCTCACGTCACTGTCGGGGTGGTGCCGTGGTCGGTGCAGGCTCCGGCGTTCCCGCTGCGTGGGTTCACGGTCTATGACGGTGCGGTGAGCGTGGTGGAGAGCCTGACGGGTGATCTGACGCTGACGGAGCCGGGGGAGCTGTCGGCTCATGGGGAGACCTTCGAGGTGTTCGCGGCGGTGGCTGTCTATGGCGAGGAGCTGCGGGATCTTCTGGGGCGAATCGGTGCCGACTATCGCACCTTGGCAACACGTCTCTAGCTGCTAATGCGTCGAATTCCTTGAGATGCTTCTAGCATCACTCATACGCTGGCGCGGTGGATGTATAGCCCCCTAGACATCGGAGTCCGCTATGTCGCCCTGGCGCATGTCCCGCACCTTCCCCGGTTCTCCCGTGGCGATCACCGAAGCGCGACGCTTCGTCACCGCCCTCCTAGTGCTGTGACCGGAAACGTTTGCCGGCCTCGCGTATAGCCGCTGGCGCCGGTTGGATGTGCCGTACACGTCCAACTGACGCGAGGAGGCGCGGTGGCAGAACCGGTCAGAGTACGAAGACTGATGGATGCCGAAGGGCAGAAGCTGCAGCAGATCGTGCGCCGGGGCAGCACCAGTTCGGTCCGGTATCGACGAGCGATGATCCTCCTGGCCTCGGCCGGGGGTAACACCGTCCCGGTGATCGCCCGGTTGGTGGCCGCCGATGAGGACACGGTGCGCGATGTGATTCACCGGTTCAACGAGATCGGGCTGGCCGCCCTGGACCCTCGGTGGGCGGGAGGCCGTCCCCGCCTGCTCAGTGACGACGAGGAAGCCCTCGTCATCCAGATGGCCACCACCCGCCCGGCCAAGCTCGGGCAGCCCTTCACCCGCTGGTCGATCCGCAAATTGGCCGCCTACCTGCAACGCCTGCCCTCCCGGCCACTCTTCATCGGACGGGAGGCCTTACGCACCCTGCTCGCCCGCCGGGGGATCACCTTCCAGCGCACCAAGACCTGGAAGGAATCCCCTGACCCCGACTTCGACGCCAAGCTGGACCGGATCGAGTACGCCCTGACCCAGCGCCCGGAACGGACCTTCGCCTTCGATGAGTTCGGACCATTGGGCATCCGCCCCACCGCCGGATCGGGGTGGACCAGGCAGGGCCGGCCGGACCGGCTGCCGGCCACCTATCACCGCACCCACGGAATCACCTACTTCCACGGCTGCTATTCGGTTGGCGATGACCTGCTCTGGGGCGTCAACCGGCGCCGCAAGGGCATCGACCACACCTGGACGGCGTTGCGGTCGATCCGCGCGGCCCGCCCGGACGGCGCCCCCGTCTACGTGATCCTGGACAACCTGTCCGCGCACAAGAACTGGCGTATCCGCACCTGGGCCAGGCGCAACAAGGTCGAGTTGTGTTTCACCCCGACCTACGCCTCCTGGGCCAACCCGATCGAGGCGCACTTCGGGCCGCTACGCCAGTTCACGATCGCAGGCTCCGATCACCCCAACCACACCGTTCAGACCCGGGTTTTGCACGCCTACCTGCGCTGGCGCAACGCCAACGCCCGCCACCCCGACGTCCTGGCCGCCCAGCGCCGTGAACGCGCCCGCATCCGCAGCGAGAAACGTATCCGCTGGGGCGGCCGACCACTGTCAGCTGCCGCCTGACCGCCCAACCCGGCCAACGTTTCCGGTCACAGCACTAGCTGAAACTGCTCCGGTAGGTGTGGGGGCTGACGCCGACGACGCGTTTGAACCGGTCGCGGAAGGCGGTGGGCGAGCCGAAGCCCGCCTGGGCGGCGACGCGTTCCATGGAATGGCCGGTGGTCTCCAACAGGTGCTGGGCCTGGTGGACACGGGCCCGGTGGAGCCACTGCAACGGTGTGGTGCCGGTCTGCTCGCGGAAGTGCCGTATCAGGGTGCGGGTGCTCGTACCGGCTTGGCCGGCGATGTCCGCCAGGGTGAGATCGCGGGCGAGATTGTCCTCGATCCAGCGCAGAAGGGGTTCGATGGCCGAGCCGCGAGGGGTGGGTGGGTACTGCCGCACGATGAACTGGGCCTGGCCGCCCTCGCGTTCCAGCGGCATGACGGACAGCCGGGCGGCGTCGGCGGCGATGGCGGAGCCGTAGTCCCGGCGGATCATGTGCAGGCACAGGTCCAGTCCGGCCGCGGCGCCGGCCGAGGTGAGGATCTGCCCGTTGTCGACGTAGAGCACGTTCGGGTCGACGTCGATGTCCGGGTAGTCGGTGGCGAGCTGGGGGGCGGCGAGCCAGTGGGTGGTGGCGCGCAGCCCGCCGAGCAGTCCGGCGGCGGCGAGGACGAAGGTGCCGGAGCAGATGGAGGCGATCCGGGTGCCGTCGGCGGCGGCGCCGCGGAGCGCGTCGCGGACGGCCGGCGGCAGGGGCCTGGCGGGGTCGGCGGTGCCGGGCACGATGACCGTGTCCGCGTTCGCGAGCGCGTCCAGTCGCCACGGGGCGCGCAGGGTGAAGAGGCCGGCGTCCACGTCGGGTCGCTCGGCGCAGACCCGCACCCGGTAACCGGCGCGGCCGTCGGGCAGCCGGGTGCGGGTGAACACCTCGATGGGGGTGGACAGGTCGAAGGGGATCACCTGATCCAGCGCGAGGACGACGACGGTGTGCATGGCGACAACATATCCCTGCCCCGGATTCTCGCCAATGGCTCCCAGCTGCTCTTTTCTGCTCATCGGGTACGGACAACCGTTGGCGATATTCCGTTGAAGGTTGTCATTCCTGCCACTAGGAGCGGGGAGGTGCCGCTGGTTAGCCTCGACCGCGTCCCGGCACTTCTCAACGGAACGGACCCCTTCGTGATCACCCGACTCGATGCCGTCACGGCCTTCGAACTCCTCCACGCGGACGGCACCGCGAGTACCTCCGCCGCGCCGCGCGGCCGCCGGCAGGACGGACACCGGCAGGACGGACACCGGCAGGACGGACACCGGCAGGACGGACACCGACGATGAGCGTCGCCGCACCGATCATGATCGGCGTCGTGTACGTGTGCCTGATGTCCCTGATCCGCGAACCGCACCGGCGCAGGTTCAACGCGATCATGGTGGCCGGAGCCGGGGCCGCCTACCTCAGCGGCGGGGGTTTCGGCCCGTGGGAACTCGCCTTCACGGCCGTCATGACCTACTGCGCCTACCGCGGCCTGGAGTCGTGGACGTTCGTCGGCATCGGGTGGCTGCTGCACACCGGATGGGATCTGCTGCACCACCTGCACGGCAACCCGATCATCCCCTTCGCGGAACACTCCTCCCTGGGATGCGCGATCTGCGATCCCGTGATCGCCGTGTGGTGCCTCTGGGGCGGCCCCTCGGTCACAGACCTGCTCCGCGCGCGTCTCGGCCGGTCCCGCGTCGAACGGCCCGCGACGCCGCCGCCCTGATCGCACCGGCCCGCCTCCCCCGGGCGGGTCCCGTGCGGTGTGGCCGGGTGCCCCTTGAGGGAGTGAGGGTGATGATCACTCTTGGGAGTGAGGGCGGCGGGCGGAGGAATCCGGATAATGGGCGGATGTTCGCAGCGGTCCGGGCCGGTAGGGCAGTTGACGGGGTGCTCGCGGTGGGCGTGGCCCTGGCCACGGTGGTGCCGCTTCTCCTGCCCCGTCCCGATCCGTGGTGGATCATCGGGCTGGGGCTGCTGGCGTCGGTGCCGGTGGGGTGGCGCAGGCGGGCGCCGATGGTGGTCGCGATCGTGGTCGGGGCGGCGATGTCGGTGCTGGTGATGTGGGAGAAGCCGTTCCTGCCCTTCGGGCCGCTGCTGGCCGTCTACACGATCGCCGACCTGAGTCCCAGGTGGCAGAGGCTGGCGGCGATTCCGGTGATCGTGGCGACCGTGGGTTTCTCGTTGGTGCTGCCGGGGGAGAGCGACGAGACCTTCCGGCTGGTGGGGACCGCCTTCGTGGCGGCCTACGCGCTGGGCACCAGTGTCAGGGCGAGCCGCTCGCGAGCCGCCGAGCTGACCGAGCGGGCGCGGCGGCAGGAGCAGGAGCACATCGCGGCGGTGGCCGAGGAACGCACCAGGATCGCGCGCGACATGCATGACGTCCTCACCCATTCCGTCGGGCTGATGGTGGTTCAGGCCGAAGCGGGGCCGGTGGTGGTGCGCAGCGACCCGGACAGGGCCGAGGCGGTCTTCGACACGATCGCCGACACGGGAAGGGGTGCGCTGGCCGAGCTCCGGGGGGTGCTCGCCGCGCTACGGATCCCGGGCGAAGCGCTACGGATCCCGGGTGAAAGCGGCGGACCGGTACGGGGCCGCGCCGACGGCCGTCCCGGCGAGTCGCTGGGGGGCCGTGTCGGCGAGCGCCTCGGCGAGTCGCTGTTCCAGCCGCGTCTGGCCAACCTTCCCGCGCTGCTCGATCGCAGCGGTCTCGAGGTGGTGAGCACGACCGCCGGCACCCCACGTCCGGTCGCCGAAAGCGTTGAGGCCGCCGTCTACCGCATCGTTCAGGAGGCGCTCACCAACGTGCGCAAGCACGCCGGTACGCGTGCCGTACGCCTCTCTCTGACCTGGGGGGAGAGCCTGACGGTGGAGATCGCCGACGACGGTCGGGGGCCGGGTGGGGGCGGCGGGTACGGGCTGGGCGGCGGGTACGGGCTGGCCGGGATGCGGGAACGGGCCGCGGCATGCGGCGGGACGCTCAGGGCCGGGGCGGGACGGGATGGGGGATTCATGGTGAGAGCTGAGTTTCCGCTTGAATAGCCCGCATGTTACGGGTGCTCATCGCCGACGACCAAGACCTCTTCCGCGCGGGGTTCGGGCTCATCCTGGGTGCGCAGCCGGACATGGAGGTGGTCGGTGAGGCCGCCGACGGAGAGGAGGCGGTCGCCGCGGCCAGGCGGCTCCGGCCGGACGTGGTCCTGATGGACGTGCGCATGCCGGGCATGAACGGCATCGAGGCGACCAGGGAGATCTGCGCCACCACCGCCGCCAAGGTGCTCGTGCTGACCATGTTCGATCTCGACGAGTACGTCTACGACGCGGTCCGGGCGGGAGCGAGCGGTTTCCTGCTGAAGGACATCCGGCGCGACGAGCTGGCCCACGCTGTGCGTACCGTCGCCTCGGGCGAGGCCCTGCTGTCCCCGGCGGCGACCAGGAGGCTGCTCGAGGACCTGGTGCGCAGGCCCGCCCACGGCGTCGCCCCCCGCCTGACGGCGAGGCTGGACGCACTGACCGAACGTGAGCGCGAGACGCTGAAGCTGGTCGCGCACGGCCTGTCGAACGCGGAGATCGCCGCCGTGCTCGTGGTCACCGAGCACACGGTCAAGACGCACGTCAGCCGCATGCTCGGCAAGCTGGACCTGCGGGACCGGGTCCAGGCCGTGGTGCTCGCCTACGAGTCCGGGCTGGTGGTCGCCGGTGAGAGTGACAGGGGAGATCACACCCGCGAGTGACGCGCCGGCAGGGGGCGGGAAAGCACGATCGTCGGCATGGAACGCGTCCTCCTCACCCTCGCCCTCACCCTCGCCTCCGCCGTCCTGACGCACTTCGGCACCGGCCTCCACCCTGTCTGGTGGCTCACCTGGCTCGCACCGCTCCCTGTCCTGTTCCTCGCTCGCCGGGCGGGCAGGGCTACGGCTTTCACCGCCGGGACGCTCGTCTGGCTCGCCGGCCAGGCGCAGATGTGGCCGTACTTCACCGGCCCCCTCGAGATGCCGCCCGCACTGGCCGCCGCCCTCATCGCCGGCCCCGCGCTCTGTTACGGCTCGGGCGTGCTGCTCTTCCGCGTCCTGCTCGCGCGCGGCAGGCCGCTCCTGGCGGCGTCGGCCGTACCGGCCGTCTGGGTCACCGCCGAGTACGCCATGAACCTCGCCGGAGCGCACGGGGCCTGGTGGAGCCTGGCGTACACGCAGGCCGACTTCCTGCCCGTGCTGCAGACCGCCTCGGTCACCGGGGTCTGGGGCATCACCTTCCTCCTGCTGTTCGTGCCCGCCTCCGTCGCGGTCCTGCGGCCACGCGCGGCGGTGGTCTCGGGCGTGCTGGTCGCGTTCACGCTCGGCCATGGTCTCGTACGGCTCGCGACGCCCGCCGACACCGGGGGACGGAAGGTCGCGCTGGTAGCGACGGACAACTCCGAGGATCTCGTCCGCCGGTACGGCGAGGCGGTGGACACCGCGGCGGCCCAGGGCGCGGAGATCGTGGTGCTGCCCGAGAAGGTCTTCAGGACCGCCGGCCTGCCGTTCGCCCGCCCGGGTGTGGAGGTGGTCGCGGGGATCGCCATGGAGACCAACAGCGCGGTGAGCTATCCCTCCGGCGTGCGCTACGACAAGCACCACATGATCCCCGGCGTGGAGCGCGAGTTCCGGCCCGGCACCGGCCTGGCCTTCCTCGACGGCGATCGGCTCGGCCTCATCATCTGCAAGGACCTGGACTTTCCCGGCCTGGTCAGGGAGTACGGCAAGGCCGGCGTCGCCGCCCTGCTCGCGCCCGCGTGGGACTTCGGCGAGGACGCGTGGCTGCACAGCCGCATGGCGGTGGTGCGCGGCGTGGAGAACGGCCTGGCGGTGGCCCGTGCCGCGCGCGAGGGACGGCTGACGGTCAGCGACGGCCGCGGCCGGATCGTGGCCGAGCGCCACAGCGCCGGAACGGGCATGGCCATGGTCACGGCCACCCTGCCTCAGGAGGGCTCGGCCACCCTCTACACCGCCCTGGGAGACTGGGCCGCATGGACCTCGGCGGGATTGCTGCTGCTCGCACTCGGCACGCCGGCTCGTACGAAATCCTCCGGCCCGGTCGGCGAGAGCCCGGCCGTCGAGCGTGCCTCAGGGCGTACGGTCGCCGGGCACGGGGGGCGGCGACCTGGGCCGGAGTGAGGGCGAGTGCCCGTACATCTCGCCGGACCTCGGTACAGACCGTCAAAGCGGCGCGTCGCCCGCCTGTCGTCCGGGCGTGCGGTGTGGGCGCCGGTCCCTCCCGAACGGCAGGCGGGGATCAGGGCCGTGCGCCGTACCCGGTACGCGCCGTACCCGGTACGCGCCGTACCCGCCGAATCCGGTACGCGCCGTCCTCTCACGGCCGCCGAATCGGGGGCCACACCGCCACACACGGCTTTCGCTGTACTCTCGATCTGTCGCCTGCGTGATGAGGAGCTGATTTGCCCTCCGACGGATTGGCCATCCTCTCCTACCTCGCCTTCGAGGTCATCGTCAGCCTGTTGACAGTCGTCGGCGTGGTCGTCTCCAGCGTTGGCATCACCGCCGCGCTCGTCATCGTTCTCTACGCCCTTGCCCGTCGGGTTCTCGGACTTCGGCGGGGGCCCGGCTCCGGGATGATCGCGAGAAGCGGGACTTCGTCCTTGAGTGGCTGAGGTAGAGCCGGACTGTCCCGCCTGCTACGTCCCGGGCGGGCCCGGCATCTCGGCCCTTCGGATCGAGGCCGCCTGTGACCGTTGGCGTCCCATGGCCGGGGAACGTCCGGGAAGATCCGGTGGGCGGGATGCGGGCGTCCGCACGGGATTCTCAAACCGTGCTGGTTGGGTGCTGGTTGCGTGCTGGTCGGGAGGGTCGCCAAGGGGGATCACGGGGACTCACGGGAACTCACGGGCAAAGCGAGACCGCTTCTGACCTGGAACGCGGTAGCTCGCGAAGTCGCGTACCGAGCTTCCGGACCTGCTCGTCCGATCACCGAAAGATCGAAAGCCCGCCGCCAGGCAGGCAGATGAAGCGCAGATCGTCAGGACCGCAGGTGTTCCACGCCTCGTAGCGGGAGTCGGGCTTCACGTTCAGGTGTGTCCCGGTGTCGAAGACCAGCCGCAACGCGCCGGACTTGAAGGCGACCGCTGACACGAGTGTCGTGCCGAAGAGGGCCAGGGCCGGCGCGACCTCCTGGCGCTCAGGGGCCAGCTGGACCGGTTTCGCATCGGGAGCGTTCAGCGGGCCGCCGGTGAGTGTCGCCGTGGACTCGATGGTCACCTGGGCGTCACCGTCGAGGAGCAACGTCAACTGATAGCTCACCCGGACCTGGACCACCTGCATCCCCCGGTAGGGCAGAAGCCAGCGGTCCTCCAGCTCGGCCAGATCCGCCGGTGTGGTCACGGTGCCGTCCGAGCGCATGACCGCTTCCCGGATCAGCGGGGCAGCGGCCATGTGATCCTTTCTGCGGTGGTTCACCGAGATCACCATCCGGAGCGTCCCGTCGCCGTGCGGAAGCACATGGGCGAGGACCTTGTACTCCTGGCCGTCCTCGCCGACGACGTTCTCCCAGTCCTTGTCGTCGTTCTCCTCCATCACGGCGAGCTCGTCGTAGCGCGCGACACGTCGCCACCGGTCCAGGTACTCCTCCGCGATCCCCGCCGCGACCTTCTCGTTCAGCTTCACGGGATCATCCTGCCTCTCGCGCCGCCCGCGATGTCGCGCTGCTACGAGCCGGGTCAAGGATCGGCTCCACCATCAGATCGCCACCCTGCTGCCCGTCATGGCGGCCGGCAGCGGCATCGGAGGCCAGTGGGCCGGTAGGCCAGGGCCGTGCGGCGCGGGAGGTTCCCCGCCGGTTCGACGGCCGCCCTGACCGGCGCGGCCCGCGACCGGTCCGGCCCGTACGAAGGCGCCGGGCCGGTCGGGCGGGTCCCCGTGGGCGTGACCCGGTCGACTGTGGTTCGTGGAAGGCGCTGGTGGCATGCTGGGAGGCCGGCGATCACAAGGAGATCAGCGATGACCCACCCCCTCGGCTCGCGGCTCGCGCCTCGGCGCACTCCTCTCGACGCGGAGGAGAGGGCACGGGCCGAGGCGAACTTCGTCCCCTTGGTCGCCCGGAATCTCCTCGCCGACGGGCGGTTCAGGATAACCGCCGACACCCCGGAGATGGTGGAGTTGTGGCAGAGGGTCGCCCGCGGCGTGGGGGACATGCTCCAGCGGCCCGTGGTCAGCTACGCCAACGGCAGGTACATCGTGATCACCTTCGACCAGGGGGAGAACCCGGTCTCGCCGGCCGAGGTGAACCGCTCGGCAGGAGAGTGACCGCCGGACGTCGTCCGTGTGGCCGAGCACGGTCGAGTACTCCGGAGCCGTTGGCCGGCTCCGGGCGCTCGCGGTTCGCTCGCTCATCGCCCGGTGAGGGTGAGCCGCCCGTGCCGAGGAAGCATGAGGACTTCGCTCATCGCCCGGTGAGGGCGATCCCGTCCGGCTCCGCGCCGCCGGGGACGCGGCCAGGGTGGCGGCGGTCGCCTTCGACATCCGGCGCTCCCCGCCGGCCACCGAGGGGTGACCGCGCGAGCGCGTCGCTCTCCGGAATCACCCACCGCCACGGCGCTCGCCCTGCTTCTGCGCCCAGAACCTTCTGCGCCCGGAGCTTCCTGTGCCGAGAGCCTTCTGCGCTCGAAACCTCCTGTGCCTGAAACCTCCTGTGCCCGGAGCCTCCTGCGCCCGGAGTGCTGCCGTACGGGCCGATCGTTCTTAACGATATGGGACAGAAGCGATAAAATTGCCTCTCCGTGCTTTCCTGTCGAAGGAGGAACATGGGGGCCGAGGGCTGGGAGTCGATCGACTCCGCGGACGAGTTGCGGGAACTGCTCGGCACCCCCAAACCGGCGGTGGTCGCGAAGGAGCGGAAGGCCCTGCACGAGCTGGACCGGGCCTGGCTGGCCGCCTCGCCGTTCTGCCTCATCGCGACCTCAGGCGCCGACGGTAGCTGTGACGTCTCACCCAAGGGCGACCCACCCGGATTCACGCTGGTCCTGGACGACTCCACGATCGCGATCCCCGAGCGGCCGGGCAATCGCAGGGCGGACGGATTCCACAACATCCTGCGCAACCCGCACGTCGGACTGATCTACCTCGTCCCCGGCCGGGGCGACACCCTGCGCGTCAACGGCAGGGCGCGCCTGGTGCGCGAGGCCCCCTTCTTCGACCGGATGGTGGTCAAGGGGCACCGGCCGCAGCTCGCGATCGTGGTCGAGATCGAGCAGATCTTCCACCACTGCGCCAAGGCGTTCCTCCGCTCGGAACTGTGGCGCCCGGAGAGCTGGGACCCCCAGGCCCTGCCCTCGCGGGCGCGCATCGCCCAGGCTCTGGAGCGGCCGGAGGACCCGATCGAGGAGCTGGAGCGTTACTACGGCCCCTCCTACGCGGAGGGGATGTACCGCTGAGCGGGCGGGTCTGATCCGGGAGGGGTGTCCGGCGGGCGGTGTGACGGGCGGCCCCGCGCGGTCAGTTGAAGGCGGACCGTATGACGCGCCCGATCGCGGGGGTCTGGTCCAGCTCCGCCCGGATGTCCGCGAGGGTCTGGGCGGCCAGGGCCTGGTGCAGCGCCTGTTCCGCGCGGAGAGACCATACCCGCGGCGATCGTCATATGGACGGCCGGCATGACCGCGAGCCCCCTCACCGCACAGATCCCGGGGGAGCGTGACCGGCTGGGACGGCTGAGCGTCGACGCGTACATGCGGGTGACCGGAGTGCCCGATGTGTACGCGGCCGGCGACACCGCGGTGGCCGCCGTGGAAGACGGGCACCACACGATCCAGAGCTGCCAGCACGCCCAGCCGATGGGAAAGTGCGCCGGGCACAACGTGGCGGCCGGGTTGCTCGGGACCGCCCTGCTGCCCCTCACCTCCGACCCCTACAGCAACGCCCTGGACCTGGGGTCCGCCGGCGCCGTCCTCACCGACGGGTGGGAGCGCACGGTCGTGGCGACCGGCCCCGAGGCCAAGGTCATGAAGCGGAACATCAACACGATGTGGATCTACCCCTCGGTCGACGACCCCGAGCAGATCTTCGCGCAGGCGAGCCGCCTCCTCAACAGCGAGAACGTGGCGGCCGTCGCCGCGAGCCAGGGCGTGTCGTCACAGGCCGGACGCTGAAAGCCGGCACCACCACGCCGTCGCGCCCGT
Organism: Streptosporangium nanhuense; assembly: GCF_059358815.1. Classification (NCBI taxonomy): domain Bacteria; kingdom Bacillati; phylum Actinomycetota; class Actinomycetes; order Streptosporangiales; family Streptosporangiaceae; genus Streptosporangium; species Streptosporangium nanhuense. Next base: position 75,526 of record NZ_JCADBG010000003.1, on the reverse strand, counting down.
CGCGTCTCCCGCAGCGTCCCACGGCGGCCCGAAGCCGTTCACGACCGTGAAAGACCCCGCCCGGCATAGCCTCGGCGGGGTCTTTCACGGTGTCCGGACGATTCCGCGAAGACCGGCCACCCGGTCGCCCGAGGCCGCCCGGTCAGCCGAGGCCCCCGGTCATCCAAGGCCGCCCGGTCACCCGGTCACCCGAGGCCGCGCGGTCACCCGATGGCCCGGTCACGCGGCCGCGTCCCGGCCGCACGGCCACGTTCGGCGTCGTTCGTTCGACACGCTCACAGGAGACGGGTCAGGGGCAGCCCAGCGCACGGTACTCCCAGCCCGCCGCGCGCCAGACGTCCGCGTCGAGCGCGTGCCGGCCGTCCACGATCTTGGCGTGCTTGACCACCTGCGCCAGCGCCGAGGGCTCGATCTCCCGGAACTCGGCCCACTCGGTGAGCAGGACCACCACGTCCGCGTCGCGGGCCACGTCCAGCGCGCTCGTGCCGTACCTGAGTTCCGGGTAGGCGCGGCGCGCGTTGTCCAGCGCGGCCGGGTCGTACACCCGGACGTTGGCGCCCAGGCCGTGCATGGTCTGGGCCACCTTCAGCGCCGGGGCGTCCCTGATGTCGTCGGAGTTGGGCTTGAAGGCCGCGCCCAGGCAGGCCACCCTCTTGCCGTCGAGCTGGCCGCCGAGCAGTTCCCTGACCAGGTCGATGGTCCGGGAACGGCGGCGCCGGTTGATCGCGTCGACCTCGCGGAGGAAGGACACGGCCTGGCCGACGCCGATCTCCTCCGCCCGGTGCGCGAAGGCGCGGATGTCCTTGGGCAGGCAGCCGCCGCCGAAGCCCAGACCCGGCTGGAGGAACCGGCCGCCGATCCGGTCGTCGTAGGCGAGGGCCTTGGCCAGGTCGCGGACGTCGGCCCCGGTGGCCTCGCAGACCTCGGCCATCGCGTTGATGTAGGAGATCTTGGTGGCCAGGAACGAGTTGGCGGCCACCTTGACCAGCTCCGCGGTGGCCAGATCGGTGACCACCACCGGGGTGCCGAGGTCGAGGATCGGCTGGAACGCCGCGGACAGCCGCTCGCGTGCCCACTCCGAGGTGACGCCGAACACGAGCCGGTCGGGCTTGAGCGTGTCGTCGACCGCGAAGCCCTCCCGCAGGAACTCCGGGTTCCAGGCCAGCTCCACCTCCTCTCCCGCCGGGGCCAGCTCGTGCAGCAGGTCCGACAGGCGGGCGGCGGTGTTCACCGGCACGGTCGACTTGCCGACCACCAGGCAGCGCCGGGTCAGGTGGGGGGCCAGATTGCTGATGGCGGCGTCGACGTAGCTCAGGTCGCAGGCGTCCGAGCCCGGCTCCTGGGGGGTGCCGACGCAGACGAAGTGGATGTCGCCGTGCTCGGCGGCCTCCGCGTAGGAGGTGGTGAACCGGAGCTTGCCCGACTCCAGGGCCTTGCTCAGCAGCTCGGGCAGGCCGGGCTCGAAGAACGGCACCTCCCCGGCCTGCAGTCTTTCGATCTTCCTGCTGTCCACGTCGAGCCCGACCACGTCGTAGCCCAGTGACGCCATGCAAACCGCGTGTGTCGCCCCGAGATAGCCGGTTCCGATCACTGTCAATCGGGGGAGCTCGGCTTCGCCCATATCCGTCTTCCTATCTACTTGTCCTCGGGCTCGTGTTCAGGAGCAGCCATCGGCCTTGGAGAGCTTGCCACCGGTGACCTTGTTGTCACAGGCGATCTTGTTTCCGCCGGCCGTGTCGTTGATGCCGAATCCGCCTGAATTACCAAGATTGATGATGTTCGCCCGGAACACGTTGCCGGTGCCCCAGCCGTTCACGATCTTGTGGGTCTGGAAGCCGTCCGCGTTGGTCTTGTTGCCGGTGTTGCCTTCGATGAGGTAACCGTTGCCCTTGACGTCGACCCAGGAGTCGTTGTGCTTGGAGCCACCGAGGTTGGAACCGTCGAAGATGTTGCCGACGATGTGGCCGCCGGAGGTGCCCTCCTTGATGTCGATCGCCTCGGCGGTGGCCCGGATGACGTTGCCACGCACGGTGTTGCGATCGCTGCGGTCCATCTTCCCGCCGGAGTAGGACGCCCAGTTGCTCTCCGCGGTGCCGAGGTAGACGCCCTCGCCGAACTTCTCCCGGCGCATGCCGGTCGCGTAGATCATGCAGTACTGGACGGTGTTGTCGGTGCTGAAGTTGCGCAGGTGGATCGCCTCGTCCCCGATGTGGTGGACGGTCAGCTGCTGGATGATCGTGTTGGTGGTGCGGTCGGCCATCACCCCCTTCTGGCTGTTGCGGACGGTGAAGCCGATCAGCCTCACGTGGCTGACCTCGTTGAGGTGGAAGGCGTAGCCCTTCTTGATCCCGCCTCCGTCGATGATCGCCTCGGGCGGGCCGCAGATGAAGATCGGCTCGTTCTCCGTCCCTGAGACCGTCGCGACGAACCGGCCGTTGTAGACGCCGGGCTCAAGCTTGATCACCGCGCCCGGCTCGGCCGCCTCCAGGGCCTCGGCGAGCCCGGTGGCGTCCTCGACGGTCACCGTGGCCTCGGGGCAGTCGATCACCCCTTTCCCGAGGGGTACGGCGATGTCGGGCGGCTCCTGCGTCGCGACGAACTCCTCCACGTCTTCGTCCTCCTCCACTCGTGAGGTGTCGCCCTGCGATTCCGACGACTGATCCGATGACTGATCCGACGACTGCTCCGGTGACTCCTCCAGCGACCGTGAGGCCGGCGCGTCCGCGCTCTTCGGCCGGATGTCCTCGATCGGGGTGGCCGAGTCCTCCCCGCCGCCGAACAGTCCGCGCAGCAGCACCACGACGATCACCGTGATGACCGCCCCGGCCACCATCCCCACCACGGTCTTCCTGTCGATGTCGATGGTTACGCGCATTGCTCAGCTCCTCTCCGCTGGCGGCTGGGCGGTGGCGGGCTCCAGGAGCCGGGCCGGTCGCTCTTCCAGCAGTGTCTGCTTCTCGTACGGATGGACGAACCGGCGGCCGACCCGCGGACCGTCGCCGCGCAGCGCCCGGAGCGCCGAGATCACGATCAGGGAGATCACGCCCAGCCAGATCAGGTTCATCGGCTTGGCGATCCGCTTGACCGTCGTCCAGAAGCCGGCGGTGTCCTGCCAGCCGGTGGTGTTGTTCTGCGTGACGGTCGTGGTTCCCTTCGCCCGGCCCGTGTCGAGCGCGCTGCGGCCGGCACCGCCCAGGGTGTTCCCGGTGACCTTGGTGCCCTGGGCCGCGCCGAGCAGTGAGATCGCGTGCAGCGACGCGGACTCGACGGTGTTGGCGGAGACGGTGGCCTCGGAGTTGCGGAGGTAGATCGCGGTCTGGGTGTCCCGGACGATGTTGCCGCTGATCCTGGCTCCCCGCACCCCGTCGCGGAGCGCGATTCCCTGGCTGCGCTGGCCGGTGAGACGGTTGCCGGAGAGCTGGACGCCGGTGGCGTCCTGGCTCACCACGATGCCCATCTCCCCGCCGATCACCTCGGTGGTCTGTACGACGAGCTTGTCGCCGCCCTGGATCTCCACGCCGTAGCGGCCGTTGTCCCGCGCCGTGCTGCTGGTCACCGAGCTGCCGCCGAAACTGCGCAGCGACTCCCCGGACGCCGACGGCCCCCGGGCCAGCGGCAGGCCGCTGATGGTGAAGCCGTTGCCCTTGTTGTCCGTGGCCTCCGAACCGGTGATCGTGACGTTCTGCGTGCCCCTGGACAGGACGAAACCGTCACCCCTGCTGCCGGTCACGGTGGTGTTCTCGATGGAGGCGTTGCGCGCGAACCGGTGCAGCAACACCCCGTGGACCAGGCTCCCGGTGACCGAGACGTCGATGATCCGGGTCTCGTTGGAGGCCGTGATGAAGATCCCGTACGCGTTGCCGTTGATCTTGGTGTCGGTGATGTCGCCGGTGACCAGGTTCGCCTCGGGCAGCCGGTAGGCGACCCTGCCCCGGCCCGCCCCGTTGGTGATCTCGATCTCGTTGTTGCCGCCCCTGCTCGGCACGAGGAGGCCGTTGGGCAGGAGCGCCCGCTGCTGGGAGCCGGTCGGCGTGGGCTTCGGCTTCGGGGTGGCCGACGACCGCGGGACGGCGGAGGTGGCCGCGCCGGTGGCGGTGGTGCCGGCCGTGGTGGTGGCGGGGGTGGTCACCAGGTCCGCGGTCCGGATCGGCCGGTCGCTGCCGGTCAGCGCCAGCCCGCCGGTCGGGCCGCTCCAGAATCCGAGGTGCTCCACCAGCGCGTGGCTCATCTTGAGTTCCCCGCCGACCACGCGCAGGTAGGCGCGCCCGTCGGAGACCTTGGTGTCGGCCGTCCTCGCGTGCGCGTCCCAGCTCGTTATCCGCACCGGGTTCCGCGCCGAGCCGTTGATCCTGATGTTCGCGCCGAAGCTCACGATCGAGACGAAGGCGCCGGGGTCGCTGCGCATCCGGATCACCAGCGGGCCGGTCGCGTTCTGGAGCACCACCTTGGCCCCCGGACCGGCGAACAGGTTGATGCCGAGCACGTAGGAGCCGTCCGACTGCTTCTGGAAGTACTCCTGGCCGAGGCGCTCCAGGTCGGCGATCCGGTACGGATCGCGGCGCTGCGGCAGCACGAGCGTCTGGCCGTTGGCCGAGCTGGAGATGTGCGGCACGCGGGATCGCGCGGCGGCGGGCCCGCCCCGGGCCAGCGCCGAGGACAGCGTCGCGCGGGTCTGCATGATCCGCAGGTCTTCCTGGTCGACCAGGGTCGACTGCTGCTGGGCCTCCGCCGACGACACCTCGTTGACACCCGGGGACGGGACGGGGCGGTCGAGGTAGGAGAGGTATGCCCAGGTGCCGGTCGCGGACAGGCCCAGGACCAGGATCATGAGGAGGGTACGGCCCCTCCTCTTGGGCGACTGGCTCATCCCCTGCCTCCCACGGGAGCCGCGTCGGCGTGCGACGTCGTCGGCCGCAGCCGCCACGAAGGGTCTTCATCGGTGGCCGTCGGTTGCGGTTGCCATGAAGGGTCTTCGTCGGCGGCGGTCGGTTGCGGCTGCCACGAAGGATCCTCGTCGTCCGGCGCGGGCGTGCCGGCGTGGCGCAGCAGCTGGAACCGCCCCTCGGCGAGCAGCCGCTGCTGCTCGTAGGGGTTGCGGATCTCGTTGCGACGTTGCCGCCGGTCGGCGACACCGCGGGATCGGATCGCCGACACGACCACCAGGAGGATGACCGCGGCCCAGATCACGTTCATGGGCTTGACGTAGCGCTTGGCCTTGACCCAGAACGACGACGTGTCGTTCCACTGGTCCTCGTCGTTGTTGTGCTTGTTCACCGTGTCGGCGGCCCGCGCGACGCTGATCGCGCTCGTCCCCGCACCGATGACGGTGTTGCGGGTGATCTCGGAGCCGGTGGCGTCGCCGACCACGGTGATCCCGTGGGCCTTGGGGTTCTCCAGGGTCGTGATCTTGTTTCCGACGACCATGCCGGCGGAGTTGCGCAGATAGATGCCGGTGACGGTCCCGGTGATCGTGTTGCCGGCCACGTGGGCGCCGGTCGCCCCGTCGCGCAGCGCGATCGCCTGGCGGCGCTGGTCCGTCAGCCTGTTGCCGGAGATCTGGACCCCGCTGGCGCCCTCGCGTACCACGATGCCCATGTCACCGCCGATGATCTCGCTGGTCTGCACGGCCAGCCGGCTGCCGCCGAGCACCTCGACGCCGTACCGCCCGTTGTCGCGGGCGGTGCTGTTGCTGACCGAGCTGTCGCCGTAGACGGCGAGCGACTCGCCGCTCGCGGACGGGCCGTTCGCCAGCGCCCGCCCGTTGAGCGTGAAGCCGTTGCGCTTGTTCCCCTCGGCCAGGCAGTCGACGACCTTCACCTTCTCGGTCGCCCGTGACAGCACGAAGCCGTCGCCGCCGCTGCCGGTCACCTCGGTCGCCTCGATCGTCGCGTTCTTGGCGAACCGGTGCATGAACACGCCGTGCACCAGGCTGTTCTTGATCTTGTTGTTGATGATCTGCGTCTGGTTCGAGCCGGAGACGAAGACCCCGTAGGCGTCACCGGTGATGACGCTGTTCTTGATCGACCCGGACACCAGCTCGTCGGCGAGCACGTGCGAGGCGGTGCCGGGACCGATCGGGATGGTCTCCACGTCGCCGAAGTTGCTACCGCCCTGATCACCCCGCCTGGTGTTCGCCAGCCGTTCCTGCTTGTCCTGGTGGCGCTGGTCCTTCGTCCGGTGCCGGTAGACGCTGGCCGGGCGCTCGGTGCCGGTGAGCGCGATGCCCCCGGTGCGACCGCTCCAGAATCCCAGGTGGGAGACCTGCGCGTAGGTCATCTCGAACTCGCCGCCGACCGCCCGGATGTAGGCGCGGCCGTCGGTCGTGGTCAGGTCCGGCTTCTTGGTGCGCACGTCCCAGCTGGTGATCCGCACCGGTCGCTTGGCGGTGCCCTTGATCTCGATGTCGCCGCCGAACGCGATGATCGAGCTGAACGAACCGGGCAGGCTGCCCATCCGCAGCGTCAGCGGGCCGCGCAGCTGCAGGCGCGCCCCGTCGGCCACGAAGACCTGGACGCCGAGCAGGTAGGAGCCGTCCTTCAGCCGCCGCAGGTACCGGCCCTTCTCGACGCCCGCGAGGTCCTTGAGGGTGTACGGGGCCTCGGTGTTGCGCGCGGGCAGCACCAGCGTCCTGCCGTGCCCCGACACGAAGACCTGGGGCTGCTTGCGCTGGGCGGCCGCGATGCCGCCGGTCTGCAGCATGGCCGTGAGCGCGGCGCGGGTCTGGATGATCCGCTGGTCCTCGACGTCCACCAGGGTCGCCTGCGCCTCGGCGTCGCCCGCCGTGAGGGTGCCGGCCTCCAGGATCGCGTCGTTCGCCATGATCGCGTCTTCGACCAGGGCCGGGGTCTCCTCCACGGTCGGGCGGGCCGTCGGGGCCGGGGCGACGGTCGGTTGCGTACCGCCTCTCGGTACCGGCCTGGCCGTCTGGCTCGCGCCGGGCTTCGGAGTCGGCTTGGCGGTCGGGGTCGGGTCGGGCTTCGGAGGAGGGGTGTTCTTCGGCGGGGGCTTCTCCTCGGCGGAGGGTTCCTCCTCTTCCTCCTCCTCGGGCTCCGGGGTGTTCAGGAACGGGTTGTCGTCCGGAGTCGCGCTGCTCGTCGGGGACGGGTTGGGATTCGAGATCTCACCGGAGTCACCCGGCGGCTGGGGGGACGAGAGGGCGGCCGCGGGTCCGGCCGCCAGCCCGAACGCCAGCACCGCGGCGCCCAGCAGGACAGGGGCGGAGCGTGCCATCTCAAACCAGCCCCTTGAGCGTGGCGGCGCTCTGCCCCGCTCCGCCCACCTGGTCGGAGGTACGGGTGAGCCAGCCCTGCTTGTTCATCGTCAGGAACGCGTACAGCTTGATCGGCAGCGCGATCATGATGACCACCAGGCAGAGCAGCGGGAGCAGCAGGATCTCCGCGGGGTGCCGGCGCAGGTGGGACCAGCCGCGGACGCCCCGGCCGAGGAGCAGCCAGCCGACGGCGAGCCCGATGCCCATCGGGGTGAGCTCAAGCCTGCTGAAGAACAGGTAGGCGAGCGTGACGCCCATGGTCACCGGGGTGAGCAGGATCTGCAGCACGGTCACCTTGGTGACCAGCGGGGTCTTCCACAACCACCCCTTCCACAGCGCGGTCAGGTAGCAGCGGTAGGAGTTGCGGCTCCACCGGACGCGCTGCTTGACGAAGGCGCGGAAGGAGTCGGGGAACATCGAGATGGCGCGGGCCGAGGACTGGTGCACGGTCTTGTACCCGGAGGCGAGGACCAGCCAGGTGAGCCGGCCGTCGTCGCCGGCGATGCACCGGCGGCCGAGGAAGAACTCGTTCTCCAGGTGGGGGAGGACCGGGAGGATGGCCTCGCGCCGGTAGGCGGCGGTCCGGCCGGACAGGCAGGCCACCCCGCCCCTGCTGCCCATCGCCGGCACGTAGTCGTAGTAGCGCAGGTTGACCAGCCAGTCCGCGATGCGCCGCCAGACGCTGCTGGTTCGCTGGAACACGTTCTGCTGGGTGCCGACCCCGCCGACCGCCGGGTCCTCGAAGGGCATCTGCACGGCGTCCAGCAGGCCGGGCTGCCACCAGGTGTCGGAGTCGGCGAAGACCACGACCTCGCCCTGGGCCGCCCGGATGCCCACCCCGAGCGCGGAGCGCTTGCCCGAGTGCTCGAAGATCAGGACGCGCAGCCGGGGGTCCGTCACCTCGCTGAGCCTGGCGTGGCACTCGGTGTCCGCGACGTCCACCACGATGATCACTTCTTGCGGGTCCTGGGCCAGCCAGCTGTCCAGGCAGCGCACCAGGATCTCGGCGTCCTCCCGGTAGGAGGGGACGACCACGGAGACCGTGGTCCGGTAGCCGTTCACGATCGGCTTGGCCAGCCGGGACAGCACCACCCGGTAGACCCACAGGCCCCAGACGAGCAGGCCGGCCAGGCCCAGGGGGATCAGGTCCCGCCAGGACCCGTTGGCGCTGGAGCGGACGATCCATTCGTAGGCAGCATCAAACCACTCGAAAACTGACGCCACTGATCCTCCTGGGCGAATCGTCCGAACATGCCCATGGGGAAAGACCCCTTAGCCGATGGACCAGGACATTACTGGGCCAACCGTGGCCAAGTATCTTGGAACGGTACAACCGTTACAAGACTGAGGGAGTTTGCACATGGTGCGCCCGTGGTTGATGAGGTGACGTGGAAGGCATCACGAACCACGCGAGCCCCACGGACTCCGTACGTCACTAGCGGAATGTCAGATATATCAGCTTTTGTATGGTTTTGGGGACAGATCCGAGAGATCGCCAGGGGTGATACCACGGACTGAGACTCCGGCCGCGGCCAAGGGCTGAGACCCGTGGTTCGCGCCGGCGGGTGTGGTCGCGGTCACCTGCCGGAATTCTCACTGTGGTGCCATGGTTTCGCCTATGTCCACGCCGTTGAGAAGCGGCCGAGAGACGGCTGAGACGGCTGAGACGGCCGGGAAGTCCCGGGAGCTTAATGGGAGCACTGAAAGCACCGGGAGCTCCGGGAGCTCCGGGAGGTCCCGGGAAGCCTCGGAAAGCCTCGGTTGAGCCTTGGGAAGTCGTTGGGAAAGAGGGGATGATGTCCGCACCGCTTGAGTTCGCGATCGACACCTTCGGGGACGTCACGGTCGACGCGGACGGGCACCGGCTGCCGTACGCGCAGGTGATCCGTAACGTCGTCGAGGAGGCCGTGCTCGCCGACAGCGTGGGGATCGACGCGATCGGCATCGGGGAGCACCACCGGGACGACTTCGCCGTCTCGGCGCCGGAGATCGTGCTGGCGACGATCGCCGGCCGTACCGAACGCATCCGGCTCGGCACCGCGGTGACCGTGCTCAGCTCGGACGACCCGGTGCGCGTGTTCGAGAGGTTCGCCACCCTGGACGCGGTGTCCGGGGGCCGTGCGGAGATCATCCTCGGCCGTGGCTCGTTCACGGAGTCGTTCCCGCTGTTCGGTTTCGACCTGGCGCAGTACGAGGAGCTGTTCGAGGAGAAACTCGATCTGCTCTCCCACCTCCTGGAGGAGGGGCCGGTCACCTGGCGGGGCCGTCTCCGTGCCGGTCTGAAGGACCAGCACGTGTATCCGAAGACGGAGTCGGGCCGGCTGCGGACCTGGATCGGCGTCGGCGGCAGCCCCGAGTCCGTGGTGCGCGCGGCGCGTTACCGGATGCCGCTCATGCTCGCGATCATCGGCGGCTCGCCGGAGCGGTTCGCGCCGTACGTCGACCTGTACCACCGCGCCCTCGACCAGCTGGAGTTCCAGCGGCTGCCGGTCGGCGTGCACTCGCCGGGACACATCGCCGAGACCGACCGGCAGGCCCGCGACGAGCTCTGGCCGCACTACCGGGCGATGCACGACCGCATCGGCCGCGAGCGCGGCTGGGGCCCGACGAACCGCGACCGCTTCGAGTCGGAGGCCGACGAGGGCTCGCTCTACGTCGGATCCCCCGAGACGGTGGCCGCGAAGATCGCGAAAACGGTGGGCACGCTCGGCGTCGACCGCTTCGAGCTCAAGTACAGCTCGGGGACGCTCGCGCACGAGAGCCTGATGAACACGATCCGCCTCTACGGGGAGGAAGTCGTGCCGAGGGTGCGGCGGCTGCTGGCCCAGACCCCGGCCGCGACACCGGCCGGATGACCCGGCCGGGCCCGCCGGTCACGGGCCCGCGCCGCCGGGGCGTACCGGCGGGCGAGATGGGTCGCGGTCAGGTCGGCCGGTCGGGGGCGGCTCGCTCGGCTTGACCGGCCGGGTGGTCCGTTCCGGTTGGTCGGGAGAGGGCTCGTGCCGACCGGCCCGAGGGGTTCGCTCGGGTTGGTCGGGAGAGGGCTCGTGCCGGCCGGTCGGGGTGGTCCGTTCCGGTTGGTCCGGTGTGGCGAGGCGGGCGGCGCGGGTGGTGAGATAGTCGCGCTCCGGGGCGCTCGTCGTGCGGCTCGCCGCCGCTCGGTAGTCGTCGACGGCCGCCCGCCGGTCACCGGCCATCTCCAGGAGGTGGGCGCGGGCCGTGTAGAAACGGTGGTGCCCCGCCAGGCGGGCGTCGCCGCCGAGTGCCCTGAGCATGTCGAGACCGGTCGCGGGACCGTGCGCCATGGCGGCGGCGACGGCGCGGTTGAGCGAGACCATGGGATTGTCGGACATGCGTTCCAGCAGGCCGTACAGCGCCAGGATCTGCGGCCAGTCGGTCTCCTCGGCCGTCGCCGCCTCGTCGTGGAGCGCGGCTATCGCCGCCTGGAGCTGGTAGGGACCGACCGCGCCCCTGGCCAGGGTGCCGGTGATGAGCGCGATCCCCTCGGCGACGGCCTCGCCGTCCCAGAGGCCCCTGTCCTGATCGGTCAGCGGGATCGGGATGCCGCCGGGGCCGGTACGGGCGGGGCGCCGGGCGTCGGTGAGCAGCATCAGGGCGAGGAGCCCGGCCACCTCGCAGTCGTCGGGGAGCAGGTCGTGCGCCATCCTGGCCAGCCGGATCGCCTCGCGGGAGAGCTCCACCCGCTGCAGGTCGGGACCGGCGCTGCTGGCGTAGCCCTCGTTGAAGATGAGATAGAGCACGTGCAGCACCGAGCCGAGCCGTCGCGCCCGTTCCGGGGGAGCCGGCATGCGGAACGGGACCCCCGACGCCTTGACGCGCTGCTTGGCCCTGCTGATCCGCTGCGCCATGGTCGACTCGGGCACCAGGAAGGCCCTGGCGATCTCGGCCGTGGTCAGGCCGCCCACCGACCGCAGGGTGAGGGCGATCGCCGACGCCGGGGTCAGCGCGGGGTGGCAGCACAGGAACAGCGTGGTGAGGGTGTCGTCCCGGTCCGTCTCGTAGGCGTCGTCCGCGGGCGGAGCCGTCCGCCGGTCGAGGGGCGCCCGGGCGGCCACCAGCTCCTCCCTGCGGCGCCGCGCCCGCTCGTTGCGGAGCTGCTCGGTCATCCTGCGGTACGCGACCTGGATGAGCCATCCTCGCGGGCTGGCGGGGACGCCCTCCTCCGGCCACTGGGCGGCGGCGTCGATCAGTGCCTCCTGGACCGCGTCCTCGGCGGCGGCGAAGTCCCCGAAGCGCCGGGTGAGCACGCCGACGACCTGCGGCACCAGCCGGCGCAGCAGGTCGACGGCGGCCGGGCTATCCAGCGGTCACGGCTCCCGTGCGGGGGCGGTCTGCATCACCTGGCGCAGCTTGATCAGCTCGATCGGCTCGATCGGCGTGTCCGGCGGTCACGGCTCCCGTACGGAGGCGACCGGCGTGTCCGGCGGTCACAGTTCCTCCGACGGGGCGACCGACATCACCTGGCGCAGCTCGATCGGCATGTTCAGCGGCCTGCCGCCGGGACCGGGCGCCGCCGAGACGTGCGCGGCGAGGTCGACCGCCCGCTCGGGGCCGTCGCAGTCGATGATCCAGTAGCCGACCAGGAACTCCTTCGTCTCGGGGAACGGGCCGTCCGTGACGACGGCGGCACCGCCCTCACCGGCCCGTACGATCTTGACCTGGTCCGGAGCCGCCAGCCCCTGCGCGTCCACGAACTCGCCGGCGTCGAGGAGCTTCTGGTTCGTGTCGTGCATGAACTGGATGTGGGCCTGGACGTCCTCGACGGGCCAGGTGTCGATCGGCGGGAAATCGTCCGTCTGCCCGCTGAACTGCATCAACATCATGTATTTCATGTCTTCGCTCCTCGTGTTCGAGCGCCTTCGCCGGCGCTCTCACCCACAGGTAGAAGCAGGCGAGCGCGTTCTCGACATCCTGCCGGGCATCCGGCGAAAGAAGTTTCCGGTCACGGGTCGGGAACGCGGAGCGTCAGGATGGCCATGTCGTCGGTCATGTGTCCCTGGCTGTAATCGAGCGCGGCGTCCCCGATCCGCCGCACGATGTCGTCCGCGTCGAGATCCCGGCACCCCGCCAGCAGGGCGGCCAGGCGTTCGTCGCCGAACAGGTCCTGCCGTCTCGGTGGGTGGGCCTCGGTGACGCCGTCGCTGTACAGCACCAGCGTGTCACCGGGCCTCAGATCGAAACGGACGTTCCCCAGCCTCGTCTCCTCCATGATGCCCAGCACGACGCCGGGCGTCCTGAGGGACTCCACCCTTCCGTCCGCCCGTCGCAGCAGGGCGGAGGGGTGACCGGCCGTGGACAGCATTCCGGTGAAACCATCACCGTCCGGGCGGAAGATCGCGCACACCACCGTCAGGAACCGCCCGTCCCTGACCCGCTGCGCCAGCAGGGCCCGGTTCAGCTGCTCCAGCACCCTGCTGGGCGAGATGTGGCGGGGCGCGTCGGCCCGCAGGGTGTACCGGGCCAGGGCGGTGATCTGCGCGGCCTCCACGCCGTGCCCGCACACGTCACCCAGGACGGCGCACCAGCGCGAACCGCTCGCCAGGAACAGGTCGTAGAAGTCACCGGTCACGTTCACCTCGCCCGCGGCCGGGATGTAGGTGGCGGCGGCCTGCAGGCCGGGAACCGTCGGCATCATCGGCGGCAGCAGGCTGTCCTGGAGGGTCCTGGCCAGCCTCGTCGACACCTTGCCCGCGGCCTCCAGCTCCATCACGTGCCGCTCGGAACGGGCCAGCGCGTCCCGGAGCCGGATCTCGCTCGACACGGCGCGCGCCAGGATGGCCAGTGTCTGCGCGTCGACGTCGGACCAGGCGCGCGGCACCGAGTCCACCACGCAGAACCCGCCCAGGACCTCTCCGTCCGGGCCGTGGATGGGATATCCGGCCCACGCGCCGATCCCCAGCAGCTCCACCGCCGGCAGGTCGCGTACGCGCGGGTCGGTGGCGGCGTCGTCCACGAGCAGCGGCTCGTTCGTCGCGATCAGGATGTGGCAGGGGCTGTCGGCCACCGCGTTCTGCCGATCGGAGACGGACAGCTCGCCCATCCCGATCGCGCTCTTCCAGAACACCCGCCGATCGTCGACCAGGGTCACGAACGCCCGTCGGGTTCCGGTCACCCGCGCGGCCAGGCGTGCGAGATCGTCGAACGACGGCTCGGGCTCGCTGTCGAGCAGGCCGGTCGCCCGCAGCGCCGACAGGCGTTTGGGATCGAACACCGCCGCGGGGATCTCAACGCCCATGTGCGCGACTGCCTTCTTCCGGGTACGTCGTTCACGCCTCCGGGTACGTCATCCACGACCGCGCCGCTCACGCCGGAAGCCGCCGGAGCGGGCCCGAGGCAGGCGACCGGGCCTTACAGAGAGCGGAACGAACCCCTACGGATCAAACTCTAGGCCAGCGTTCCCGAGACGGCGATGCCCCTCCTCCCCGAGCCGCGCGATCCCGTCAAGGGCCGGGGCACACGGTCGCGGTGTGGCCCCTCACGGTCGCGGCGCGGATCGTACGGTTCCGCAGTGGGGCGGGGAGGGCGCGGTTAGAGGCCCATCTCCTGGGTCAGCAGCTGGTGTGCCTGTTCGATGTCCTCGGAGGTGTAGCCGGGGATGCTCCGGTCGAGCTGCTGGAGAAGATCCATCAGGGCCTGTTTCTGTGCCAGGTGCCGGACGGGAAGCTGGTCGAGATCCACGCTCAGGAGCCAGTCGAACAGCACCACCGCGTCGGCGGTCCACAGGCTCAGCGCGGTCATGTCCGAGGCTGCCATCCTCAGGCCGGGCGTTCCGCTCATGCGAGCAACTTACCCCCATGCATATATGCGAAATAACCCACTTTGTCATCCCGATTCAGCGAACTTATGGCGCGGCCGGAACGGCGGTCGACCGCTGGTCGAAAACAGTCGAAAATCGATGCGAAGGGGTGGCGAATGCCATTCACCGCCCGCCCGACCCATGTGTGATCGACGGACGTCACTGCTCGCGTCCGGTCCGGCACGGGGCCGTGGGGCTGTGGTGCCGTGGTGCCGCCCGAGATTCGGCCAGGACGGTCCGCGGGCCCGGGAGGCTGGGACAGGGAGGCGCCCGAGGGGCGTCCGAGGGGCGTCCGAGGGGCGTTTGAGGGGCGTTTGAGGGGCGCTATCACCCGCCGAGCGCGGCCCACAGGGTGTCGAACTCCTCGGAGGTCAGGGCATTCAGGCCGAAGTCGCCGGGATAGATCGGGCCCTCGGCGAGGAAGCCGTGCTCGTCCTCGATGTGGCGCCACGAGTACGTGCGGGCGAGGCCGTCGGAACCCAGCTCGGCGTGCCGCACGGGCCAGTACTCCCCGCCGCTGTCGATGACGGTCTCGAACAGCCACACGTGGCCGTCGCCGTCCACCCCGTGCCAGTACAGGTGCGGCCGGTCGCTCTCGTCGAGCGCCCGGATCGTGTCCCTGCGACGGTCCTGCAGCATCGTGCTCCTCGGTGTTCCGCGAAAGACCGGGCGTTCACCCGGTCGGGTGTTCATCCGGCAGGGTGTTCATCCGGCCTGATGTTTCCCGAAAGGTTAGATATTCGGCAAAAGGCGCCTAACGGGGCATGTCGCGCTTTTGTTGTGCCGCGTGTTCCCGGTCCGCCTCGGGCGGTGAACCCGGGCACCTCCGGGCGGCGGGCCGCGGTGGCCGGGCTCGTCGCGGCGGGCGGGTGCGCGGTCGCCACCGATCGTTTCATCGATGACCGGTGGCGTGGGCGACCGCCGTCCAGCGCGCCGGCCGCCCTCCGGGGCCGTGTGTCCGACGGGTGGCGGGTGCCCGGCTCCGGAGGGGATGCGAGGCCGCCGTTCTCGCTCGCCGGAGCAGGGGTGCGGGGCCGCCGTTCTCACCCGCCGGAGCGGCGGTGCGGGGCCGCCGTTCTCGCTCGCCGGAGCGGTGCCGTCGCCACCCGCCGGGCCGGGCCCGCCGCCCCCGCCGCCCCCGCCCGCCGGGCCGGGGCCGGGGTTGTCGCACCCGTGTCCCCGGGGCTCCCGGGCGGGAACCGAGGGGGTGGGCCGGGTCTCGGGAGGGGTTCGTCACGGAGGGCGGCGCGGGTGCTCCGAGGGGGGACGTGTGGTGGTCCGGGTGGACCTCAATTGATTTCGCATCCTGCTGCGGAGCCGTGTATGGTTACACCTGTCCGCAAGCGAGAGCGACACGGACAGGCCCCTTTAGCTCAGTCGGCAGAGCGTCTCCATGGTAAGGAGAAGGTCTACGGTTCGATTCCGTAAAGGGGCTCAACAGCCTAAAGGCCCCAACCTCCTGGTTGGGGCTTTCGGCTTGGTTGGCCTTGAAGGCAGGTAAAGGCGGGCCAGAAAATACTCAAGGTTCCTGACGCGTGAGCGGGCATACTGGGGCGACCCAGAAGAGATCGCCCTGACCTGCACAAGTACGCAGGCACTCTGCGGGTCGGGTATCCTTGCGAGGTCGGTCGATTTCGTCGGCCTCAAGGCGGAGTAGCTCAGCCAGGCAGAGCAAACGGCTCATAATCGTTGTGTCGCCGGTTCAAGTCCGGCCTCCGCTACTACCCACCAGGGGCTTCTCCCACTAGAGAAGTCCTGTCGTGGGTTGTCCACTGTCCCGAACGTAGAAAGGCACTCCCAAGTGGCTGCCACCGACGTTAGGCCGAAGATCACGCTGGCCTGCCAGGAGTGCAAGCACCGCAACTACATCACGCGGAAGAACCGGCGCAATGACCCGGATCGGCTTGAGCTGAAGAAGTACTGCCCGAACTGCAAGACGCACCAGGCGCACCGCGAGACTCGCTAGTCTGCGCGAAGCCTTCCGCTGCGGCGGGAGATGAGTGCTTCGGCACGCACATACTCCACGGAAACCGGCGTCCTCAGACGAGGCGCCGGTTTGTCGTATCCGTACAGTTTTTTCGCACGAGCGTTGACCGTGGAAGAGAGTCGGCGCGGGAGCGGGCCGGGCTACGGTTTCCAGTGGTTCACCGGCAGGTGGCCTGCTTTCCGATGGTTCGTCTCCCGACGGCGTCCACCGGCCGGGGGAGCTTTTGCTCCCGCCCGGCGGGTGACCCGCTTTCCGATGATTCGCCCCCCGGTTGCCAACCCGAGGGCACCTGCTGGAATCTTGTTCCGTCAATGTCTCGTCCGATCCGCCGGTGTCGGCCTCACCGGTTCGATATCCGCAAAGGAGCACGATGGCTCTGAACCGTGACTTCATCGGGCGGGCGTCCGCGCCCTCCTCGCCGTACGAGGTCAGTCGCGTGAAGATCAAAGAGTTCGCGACGGCGATCGGCGACAACAACCCGATCTACCGGGACAGGGAGGCCGCCCAGGCCGCGGGGCACCCCGACGTGATCGCGCCGCCGACCTTCCCCATCGTGTTCAGCCTGGCCCTGGGGTCGATCCTGACCGACCCCGAGCTCGGCCTGAACCTCGCCATGGTGGTCCACGGCGAGCAGCGCTTCGAGTATCGCCGGGCGATCCACGCCGGGGACGAGCTGGTCACCGTCTCCACCGTGACCGACATCCGCAGCGCCGGCCGCAATGAGATGATCACCGTCAAGAGCGACGTCAGCACCGTCGACGGTGAGTTCGTGTGCACGACCTACAACACCATTGTCGAGCGTGGAGGGGCGGGCTGACATGGCCGCGACGGTCAAGTACGACGAGGTCGAGACGGGCCAGCAGATCCCGCCCGCCGAATACACCGTGCGCCGCGCCAACCTGGTGATGTACGCCGGGGCGTCGGGCGACTTCAACCCCATCCACTGGAACGAGCGCTTCGCCAAGACCGTCGGGCTTCCCGACGTCATCGCGCACGGCATGTTCACCATGGCGCAGGGCGGCCGGTTCGTCACCGACTGGGTGGGCGACCCCGGCGCGGTCATCGACTACGGGGTGCGGTTCTCCTCCATGGTGGTCGTCCCCGACGACGACCAGGGCACCGTCGTCACCGTGAGCGGGCTCATCGAGGAGAAGCTCGATGACAACCGCGTGGTGGTCGCGCTGACCGCCAGGGCCAACGACTCCCGGGTCCTGTCCAAGGCCCGCGCCGTGGTCCGGCTGGCGTAGGCGCCGTCCGGCCCGGAGCCTGTTCGGGGGGATGGTCGTCGGCCTGGGCGCGGTTCACGGCACGCTCGTGGACCGGGGCCGAATCTTCTCCCCGTCCAGGGGTAGCTCCCCAGCATGAGCGAAGTACCTCCTAACGTGACCGGCCTGGCCGAGCGGCGGGCCAGGGCGCGAGCCGAGCACGATCATGCCGCCGCCGACGCGCTCCGTGACGAGATCAGAACCGAGGGTTGGCTCGTCCGGGACACCGCGGACGGTTTCGAGGTCATCCCCTCTCCCTCCTTCCACGTGTGGCCCACGGTGGGATCCCTGCCCGAGGGGGGTTCCCCGGAGGCGGAGCGCGGCGGTGCGGGCGGTGAGCCGGGCGCCTCCACGGCCCCCGGACGGGTGAGTACGGCAGGCGGGGACGCGGGGGACGCCGGAGACGCCGGAGACACGGCGACCGGAAGGGACGACTCGGCCGACCCCGGGAGGGTCGCCGAGGCCGCCGATCCGGGACGTGACCCGGAGCGGCTCGGAGACCTGGACTCGAAGCGGGTCGCCGAGGCCGAGGCGGCCCCCCAGCAGACGCCCGAGGGCTCGGAGCTGGTCGGCCGGGCCGACGATCTCGACGGCCATCCCGAGCGGATGGTCTCCTCCCAGCTGCTGTGGGACGCCAGCCTGTCGGTCTCCCGGCTCGACGAGACCATCGTCCCCCCGGCCGAGGTCGAGGAGCCGACGGCCGCGCGGTCGACGGTGACCGTCGCGCTCCTGGTCGACGGCCGTCCCGACGAGCTGCGCGAGTGCGTACGAGCCCTGGTCGCCCGTACGGAGGCCAGGATCCTCGCCCTCGACCTGGGGGACGTGGACGGCGCGGGAGCGGTCCTGCAGGAGCTGGCGGAGGAGTTCCCCCGCCGGGTGGAGGCCTGGCACGTGGCCGAGACGCCGCACTGGAGGGGCGGCTCGGCGGGATGGGGCGAGAGCCGTGACAGGCTGTTGCGCCTCGACACCTCGGACGTGCACGTCGTCATGGACACCTCGGTGATCCTGGACGGCGACGCCGTCACCCCGCTGGTCAAGGCGCTGGACGACGACGTGACCGCGGCCGGGTGGAAGGGCGTCAATCCCCGCGAGGGCGAGCAGGAGTGGCTGGAGGCCGAACCGGGCGAGGTCCGGGCGCTGCTCGGCCACCTGTTCGCGGTCAGGCGCGACGTCGCGCTCGCCGCGGGCGGCTTCCCCGCCGAGGCCGGCTACTACCGCGACGCCGACCTGGAGTTCTCGCTCGGGCTGCCCGGCACGCTCGTCGCCCTGGGCAAGGATCTCCCGGTCCGCCAGGAGCGGCGGCGCGGTGACGACGGCGTGGACCCCGGATACCGCGACGAGGAGTCCCGCCGAAACCGCGACCGGGTGCTGAAGCTGCTGCGCTCCCCGTAGGCTGGTCGCGGATTTCGGCCGGGTGGCGGGTGGGGAAGCGCATGACGGAGCGGGTGGCGGGGGTGCGGCTGGCGCCGTACACGACGCTGGGGCTGGGAGGACCGGCCGCGGCGTTCGTGGAGGCGGGGTCGTCCGAGGAGATCGTCGAGCTGGTGGCGGCGGCGGACCGGGCGGGCGAGCCGGTGCTCGTGCTGGGAGGCGGCAGCAACCTGGTCGTCTCCGACGAGGGCTTCGACGGCCTGGTCGTGCGCGTCGCCTCCCGGGGCGTCGAGATCGCGGGGGATCTGGTCACCGCGCAGGCGGGCGAGGACTGGGACGCCCTGGTCGAGCGCGCGGTGGACGAGGGCCGGTCGGGCGTGGAGTGCCTGTCCGGCATCCCCGGGCTGGTCGGGTCCACGCCGATCCAGAACGTCGGCGCCTACGGGCAGGACGTCTCCCAGACGATCACCGCCGTCCGGGCCTACGACCGCCGGACCGGCGAGGTGCGGGATCTGGACGCGCGGGAGTGCGGGTTCGCCTACCGGCACAGCGCGTTCAAGGATGATCTCGGGCGGTACGTCGTGCTCGCGGTCACCTACGAGCTGGCCGGGGACGCGCTGTCCGGCCCGGTCGCCTACCGCGAGCTGGCCTCCCGGCTGGGCGTCGCGCTGGGTGACCGGGTGCCGCTCGCGGACGCGCGGGCGGCGGTGCTGGAGCTGCGCGCGGGCAAGGGCATGGTCCTGGACGCCGCCGACCCCGACACCCGCAGCGCCGGGTCGTTCTTCACCAACCCGGTCCTGACCGTCGCGCAGGCCGCCGAGCTGGAGCTGCGGGCGCCGGGGTTCCCCCGCTGGGACATGCCGGAGGGGGCCGTCAAGGTCCCGGCGGCGTGGTTGATCGAGAACGCCGGGTTCCCGAAGGGCTACCGGCGCGGCCCGGCCCGCATTTCCACCAAGCACACCCTTGCCATGACGAATCCGGAATCGGTGGCATCGACGGAGGAACTCCTCGACCTCGCCCGCGAGGTCAGGGACGGCGTCCTGGAGAAGTTCGGCGTCATCCTCGTCAACGAGCCCGTGATGGTCGGCACCCGCCTCTGAGGTGCCCGGGGCGGGTAATGGTCATCCGATTTCTGCTGCTATGGTCTGATAGCAAAACCCGAAGGGGAGTAGTCCCAATCGCGTGATCGACATGCTGGCGCCCGAGGCGCCCGGTCGCGCGGGCCCCGGATCCGGCCGTTTCGGCCCGGCTCCGTGGCGGACGAGACCTTCGGCCTGGCAGGCATTTATGGATGCCGCCGGGCCGAAGACGTGCCCGAGACTCCCCGGGTGTTCATCTTCCGCCCGGCTGCGTACGCGGAAGGGCACCCTCGTTGGAAGCGTTCTGGATCAGTCTCGTCGTGATCTTCGTCGCCGAGCTCGGCGACAAGAGCCAGCTCATGGCGATGACGTTCGCCACCCGGTTCAAGCCGTGGCCGGTCCTCGCCGGGATCACCCTGGCCACCGCGGTGGTCCACCTGTTCAGCGTCGGACTGGGCGGGCTGGTCGGCGACTTCCTCCCCACCACGGCCATCACGATCATCGCCGGCATCGCCTTCCTGGGCTTCGCGGTGTGGACGCTGCGCGGGGACGAGCTGACCGAGGAGGAGTCGCGGAAGGCGCAGCGCACCACCCGGTCGGCGATCATCGCCGTGACCGTCGCCTTCTTCCTCGCCGAACTGGGTGACAAGACGATGCTCGCGACCATCACGCT
Organism: Streptosporangium nanhuense; assembly: GCF_059358815.1. Classification (NCBI taxonomy): domain Bacteria; kingdom Bacillati; phylum Actinomycetota; class Actinomycetes; order Streptosporangiales; family Streptosporangiaceae; genus Streptosporangium; species Streptosporangium nanhuense. The sequence continues at coordinate 55,064 of NZ_JCADBG010000003.1, read as the reverse complement.
CGCCACCCAGTACGGCTGGTTCGGCACCTGGGTCGGCTCGACGGTGGGCATGGTCGCCGCCGACGCCCTGGCCATCGCGGTCGGCCGGATGCTCGGCAAGCACCTGCCGGAGAAGGTCATCCGCTACGGCGCCGCCGCGGCTTTCGCCGTCTTCGGCGTGATCCTGCTCCTCGAACCGCTGTTCGTCTGATCAGGGCCGGTACGGGTCAGGGGCGGTACGGATCAGGGCCGGTATGGGTCAGGGGCGGTACGGATCAGTGCCAGGACGGGTCAGTGCCAGGACGGCCGCGCGTGTTCGGCGGCGGCGATCGCCGCGCCGTCGTTCGCCGCCCGACGATCGCTCCGGGAGGGGGCGGGGTTCAGCCGATCAGGGCGAGGCGGCGGGCGGCGGCGGCGGCCTCGCCCCGGGTCGAGACGCCCAGCTTGCCGAGGATGTTGGAGACGTGGACGCTCACGGTCTTGGCCGAGATGAACAGCTCGGCGGCGACCTCGCGGTTGGAGCGCCCCTGGGCGACCAGCCGGAGCACCTCCAGCTCGCGCGGGGTCAGCGTCGACTCCCCGCCCCCGGCCTGCCCGGCGGCTCCGGCTCGTCCGGTGCTTCCGGCCTGCCCGGCGGTTGCGGCCCGCTCGGTGAGGGAGATCCCGACCCGGCGGGCGAGCGCCTCGATCTCGGCGGCCAGCGGCAGGGCGGAGAGCGCCACGGCGATCGGGTGGGCCGCGCGCAGCCGGGGCGCGGCCCCGTCGCGGTCACCGGCGCCGGCCGCCATCCGTCCCCCGTACAGCAGCGCCTTCGCCTGGGGGAAGGGGCGGCCCAGCCGTTCCCAGGCGGCGGCCGCGGCGTCGTGGTCGCGGGTGAGACCGAGCCGGTAGGCCTCGGCGACGGGGCTGTCCACGGTCATCGTCGCCGCGGCCTTCCCGACGTGGGCGCGCAGCGCCGCCACCCGTTCGGGCGCGAGCTCCTCGACCGTCTCGCAGATGCCGCCGAGCAGGCCGAGCGTCCGCCAGCCCAGCATGGGCTTGCTCGTGATCTGCGCCTCCAGGGCGACCCGCTCGGCGACCTCCAGCGCGGCCAGCGGCTCCCCGCCGAGCATGTGCAGGCCGATCATGAGCCGGGCGTCGGTGGTCAGCTCCTGCATGAACTCCTCGGGGACGGTGCCGAACGCGGTCACCTCGTCCAGGACGGATCTGAGCACGTCCGTCTCGCCGCGGGCGACCGCCACGTCCCCGCGGACCCGCCGCAGGTGGTGGCGGGTGCGCAGGGTGGGGTCGTTGCCGAGGATCCGCTCGACCAGCTCGGCCGCCTCGTCGAACCTGCCCAGCGCCTCCAGCGCCTCGGCCCGGTTGTTGGCGATGAACGTGCCCTGGTTCCGGTAGCGGCCGTACTTCCTGGCCAGCCGCTCCCCTTCGAGCGCGAGCTCGATCGCCTCGACGGAGCGGCCCATGTTGTTCAGAGCGTCCACGTTGTTGGCGATGGCGCGCAGGACGCTGCGGCCGGACTCGACCCGCTCGCCGATCGCCTGCGCGGTCTCGTTGAGCTCGATCGTGGTCTCGATGCGCCCCGCGATCGAGTGGCCCAGCGCGAGGTTGAGCAGCAGCTCCGCCTCCAGGGTCTCCTCGCCGTGCTCGCGCGCGATCCGCAGCGCCTCCTCGGTGTGCGCCGTCCCCTCCGCCAGCTCGCCGCTGAATATCAGGTACGAGCCCAGCTTGGACAGCACCGCGGCGCGCTCCAGCCCCGGTTCGGGGACCAGCCGCTCGGCGTAGCGGAGGTCGTCGAGGACCCCGGGCCGCCGCTTGGCCTTCTTGAACTGCGATCTCCATACGAGCAGGTTCGCCACCCGGGCGGGCTCGGTCCGCTCGTCGAGCTCGTGCAGCGCGGCCTTGACGAACTTGGTGCCCCGGTCGGTCTCCCCGCACGCGCTCGCGGCCTCGGCGGCCTGTTCCAGGACGGTGGTGTGGTCCACGCCGATGCGTTCGGCGGCGTCGGGGACCTTGCCCCACAGCGTGAGCACCCGGTCCAGCAGCTGCATCATCTCGCGGTGGGCGAAGGTCTTGGCGGCCTTGCCCGCCGCCTCCCAGGCGGAGACGAGGGCCCACAGGTCGTCGCGGGCGGAGTGCCAGTGGTGGGCGATCTCGATGGCGGCCCGGCCGGGGGGGACCAGCGTCCGGTCCCTGCCGATCTCCTCGGCGAAGCGGGCGTGCAGCCGTACGTGCTCGCCGGGCAGGAGCTCGTCGTGCACGGCCTCGCGGATCAGCGCGTGCCGGAAGACGTAGGCGCGGCCGTCGGCGACCTGCAGCACGTTGGCCGCGATCGCGGTGCGCAGCGCGTCGTCGAGCTCGACGTCCGACAGCGCGCTGACCGCGACGAGCAGGGCGTGGCTCACCCGGATGCCGCCGGCCGCGGCGATGCGCAGCACCCGCTGCGTCTCCTCGGGGAGCCGCTCCACGGAGCCGATGATCAGGTCGTGCAGGGAGTCGGGGAAGGCGCACTCGCCGCCGCACTCCATCAGCGCCTCGACGAACAGCGGGATGCCCTCGCTGCGCTGGAAGACCCTGTCGACCCGGGCGAACTCGGGTGCGGTGCCGAGGATGCCGGCCATCTGGGCCGCCACCTCGGACTGGGTGAGCCGGGGCAGGTCCATCCGCAGGACCCCGTCCAGCCGGCCGAGCTCGGCGAGCACCGGCCGTAGCGGGTGCTGGCGGTGGAGCTCGTCGGAGCGGTAGGTGAGGACCATCAGCACGGGCGCGGTGCGGAGGTTCCGGCTGAGGAAGGCGATCAGGTCGCGGCTGGAGCTGTCGGCCCAGTGGACGTCCTCGATGAGGAGGATCACCGGGTGGCGCTCCGCGAGTCGTTCCAGCAGGGTGAGGATCTGCTCGAAGAGCCGGGCGCGGGCGGTGTCGCTCTCCGTGTCGCCGCTCGGCTCGCCGAACTCGGGGAGCAGCCGGGCCAGGTCACGGGCCCCTCCCTCGGGGAGCAGGGCCGCGACCTCCTCGGCGCCGCACTCGCGCACGAGCTGGCGGATCGCCGCGGTGAACGGCGCGTAGGCGAGCCCCTCGGTCGACAGCTCCACGCAGCCCCCGTTGAGCACGTGGGCGCCGTCGGCCGTGGCCCGCTCCGCGAAGCACCCGATCAGGCGCGACTTGCCGACTCCCGCCTCGCCGCCGAGCAGCACGGTCACCGCCGTGTCCTTCCGGGCCTGCTCGAACGCCTCGGTCAGGTCCGCGAGCTCCCTCTCCCGCCCTACGAAGACGGGGCTTACCGCCCGACCCACCATGTCTGCCAGCATGTCATGCCTTAAAGGTGTGATCTCCCTATTTTTCGCTCGGTGGAATCGGGGGTTCAGGGGGGTAGCGAGGCCCGGCCGGGCCGATGGGAGCGGCCGGGCTCTCGGGGCGGGGTCATGCCGGGATGATCTTGCTGAAGAGGCCACGCCGCTTCTCGGGCGAGTGGACCTTCCTGTCCTCCTGCGCCTCAAGGGCGCGCCGGTAGCTGTCGGCCTCCTGGCGGAGCTCGGAGGTACGGTGGGCGATCATCTGAAGGTGGAGCTCGGGACCCATGGGGTTCCTCCCTGGTGTGGCACCTCGTGGTGCGCTTTCCTTACACACTCAAGATTCGTCCTAAGGCCCCCGGTCCCACATCGGGAGGATGTCCTATCTCCCGGACACTTCTCGCCCGGGCATTACCTAGATCACGCCTAGGGCGTCCCGGCACTACCTAGACGGCGCCGATCCACCCCGCCCGAGAGGTCCGTCGGGTCCGCCGGGTCTCTGTCCCGGACGGTCCTTTGCCCTGGCCGATCCTCCGCCCCGGCCGGCCCTCCTGCCTTGGCCTGCCTTGGCCTGCCTTGGCCTACCTTGGCCTACCTTGGCCGGGCCCCGCCGTCCTCGGCCGCGTGCTTTCCCCGGGTGGCCGGGAACGGCCCGCCCGGCGCGGAGAACCGAAAAGCGCCGGGCTCTCGCGGGATTATTCTCATTGCTTTTCCGTGGTCGTCGATCACCTATTCGCAAGACGGCTATTTCGTGACATGACAGCCCGGTTCGGCGTGGAGAGCCGAGGGGTCTCCTTGCCATTCCGCTATTCACTGTTTCCTTGGCGAGGCCCGTGGGATTGGTGTTGTTCTGTCCCTTTGTGCTTCTGGAAACATGGCTCTGACCTGCGGTTTTATGCGTGGAGAGTGTTGTGAGGCCGGATGCTGTATGCGTTTTCGTGTCACGGGGGTCTCGCGGATCGGGTCGACATCTATATGTTTGGCCCGAAATATTGGATCGTCCGGATAAAATGAATCTAATTCATTGCTTCGGGCTCGTTTCCTCGGCAACGTGATGAGCACAACCAGTGCGGACGCCCAAAGGCGCCCGTCTCGTTGAAAGGGAACTCTCATGACGCGTCTTCAGAGAATCGCTGTCCGCACCGTCGCGGGCGCCGCTCTCGGCCTGGCCGTGCTCGGCACCCCCGCCGTCTCCAACGCCGCCACCGCGACTCCCACCCCGACCGCCTCGCAGGTGGAGCTCTGCCAGACCATCCGAACCGTCGCCAGGCCGATTCTCGCCCTGGTGGGAGCCGGGCTGATGCCCCTCAACACGGCCCTGAACCTCATCGCCAGCATCACCGGTGCGACGGTGTCCCAGATTCTCGACTGCCTCGTCTGATGACGCCCTCGCGTTGACGCCGTTGTCACCGGGCCCTCGTGTGACACGGGGGCTCGGTGGTGTTCGCCCCCGATACGGGGGAAGACGGCGGATGTTGACGAAAACCGGCAAGCCTGCTGTGCAGGGTCCAGTTTGGAAGTAATCACACCAGTAGGCATGCTGGAGAGGTGTCAACTATGACGACCTCGCTCACCGACGTGGCAACGTCCAACGTCACGCTGCGAAGCTTCCTGCACGGCCTGCCAGGTGTCGACCGCGTCGGCGCCGACCAGCGCGCCGCGATGCTCGGCACCCGATCCATCAAGACCACCGCCAAGGCCCGGGCCATCGACCTCGCCATCGGCATGGTGGACCTGACGACCCTCGAAGGGGCCGACACCCCGGGCAAGGTCCGCGCGATGTGCGCCAAGGCCGTCCACCCCGACCCGGCCGACCCCTCCGTGCCCAAGGTGGCCGCGGTGTGCGTCTATCCCGACATGGTCGCCGGGGCCGTGGCGGCCCTGAAGGGTTCCGGGGTCAAGGTGGCCAGCGTCGCGACCGCCTTCCCCAGCGGGCGCTCCTCGCTCGACGTCAAGATCGCCGACACCACCTTCGCGGTGGCGGCCGGAGCCGACGAGATCGACATGGTCATCGACCGGGGCGCGTTCCTCTCGGGCGACTACCTCAAGGTCTACGAGGAGATCGTCGCGATCAAGGCCGCGTGCGGGGACGCCCACCTGAAGGTGATCCTGGAGACCGGCGAGCTCGCCACGTACGACAACGTGCGCCGCGCGTCCTGGCTGGCCATGCTGGCCGGGGGCGACTTCATCAAGACCTCCACCGGAAAGGTGCAGCCCGCCGCGACCCTCCCGGTGACGCTGATCATGCTGGAGGCGGTCCGCGACTTCCTGGCCGGGACCGGCCGCAAGGTCGGCGTGAAGCCCGCCGGCGGCATCAAGACCACCAAGGACGCGATCAAGATGCTCGTCCTGGTCAACGAGACCGTCGGCGACGGCTGGCTCGACCCCGACTGGTTCCGGCTCGGCGCCTCCAGCGTCCTCAACGACCTGCTGATGCAGCGCCAGAAGATGGCCACCGGCAGGTACGCGGGTCCCGACTACTTCACCCTCGACTAAGGCGTTCACATGTTTGAGTACGCACCGGCGCCCGAGTCGCGTGACGTCGTCGACATCAGGCCGTCCTACGGCCTGTTCATCGGCGGCGAGTGGGTCGACTCCCAGGGTGACAACCGCAACAAGACCGTCAACCCGGCCTCCGAGGAGGTCCTGGCGGAGGTCGCCTGGGCCACCGAGGCCGACGTCGACCGGGCGGTACAGGCCGCCCGCAAGGCGTTCGGCGTCTGGTCGGCGCTGCCCGGCTCGGAGCGGGCCAAGTACCTGTTCCGGATCGCGCGCATCATCCAAGAGCGCTCGCGCGAGCTGGCCGTGCTGGAGTCCCTGGACAACGGCAAGCCGATCCGCGAGTCCCGCGACGTGGACCTGCCCCTGGTGGCGGCCCACTTCTTCTACTACGCCGGCTGGGCCGACAAGCTCGGCTACGCCGGGTACGGCCCCAGCCCGCGCCCGCTCGGGGTGGCCGGCCAGGTCATCCCGTGGAACTTCCCGCTGCTCATGCTCGCGTGGAAGATCGCGCCCGCGCTGGCCTGCGGCAACACGGTCGTCCTCAAGCCCGCGGAGACCACCCCGCTCACCGCGCTGCTGTTCGCGGAGATCTGCGCGCAGGCCGACCTGCCGCCCGGCGTGGTCAACATCGTGACCGGCGCGGGCGAGACCGGCGCCGCCCTGGTGAACCACCCCGACGTGAACAAGGTGGCCTTCACCGGCTCCACCGAGGTCGGCCGCCGGATCGCCAGGTCGGTCGCGGGCACCGGCAAGAAGGTCACCCTGGAGCTCGGCGGCAAGGCCGCGAACATCGTCTTCGAGGACGCCGCGCTCGACCAGGCCGTCGAGGGCATCGTCAACGGGATCTTCTTCAACCAGGGCCACGTCTGCTGCGCGGGCTCCCGGCTGCTGGTGCAGGAGTCGATCGAGACGGAGCTGCTCGACGCGCTGAAGCGGCGGCTCGGCACCCTCCGGCTGGGCGACCCGCTGGACAAGAACACCGACATCGGCGCGATCAACTCCGCGGCCCAGCTCGCCAAGATCCGCGAGCTGTCCGACCTGGGGGAGGCGGAGGGCGCCGAGCGCTGGTCCCCGGCCTGCTCGCTGCCCGACAAGGGCTTCTGGTTCCCGCCGACCATCTTCACCGGCGTCGCCCAGTCGCACCGGATCGCCCGCGAGGAGGTCTTCGGCCCGGTCCTGTCCGTGCTGACCTTCCGCACCCCGGCCGAGGCGGTCGAGAAGGCCAACAACACCCCGTTCGGCCTGTCGGCGGGCGTGTGGACGGAGAAGGGCTCGCGCATCCTGTGGATGGCGAACAGGCTCCGCGCCGGCGTCGTCTGGGCCAACACCTTCAACCGGTTCGACCCCACCTCGCCGTTCGGCGGCTACAAGGAGTCCGGGTACGGGCGCGAGGGCGGGCGGCACGGGCTGGAGGCGTATCTCGATGTGTGAGCATCACAGGGCGAAACGCCGTCCCCGCCGTGCCCAGAGCACCCGGGGCCACGGCTTCGCCCGCGCCGGACGGCCGGTGCTGCGGGGCTGGTTCGCCCACCGGTGCGGCGTGAGCCGCTGCGGTCAGATCTTCGTGCCGGCCCGGCTGGCGCAGCAGGAGAGCTCGTGGAGAGGGCTGGGAAATGAGTAAGGCTGAGCGGCCGAGCCGGGCACGGGCGGGCAAGCAGGCGGGTGCCCCGGCGGGAGACGGTACGGGCGAGGGCGGAGGGGACCACGCGGGCCCCGGATCCGCGCGGCTCGCCGTGCGCAAGACGTACAAGCTGTACATCGGCGGGGCGTTCCCGCGCTCCGAGAGCGGAAGGTCCTACGCCGTGGCCTCCTCCAGGGGCGACTTCCTCGCCAACGCGTCGCGGGCCTCCCGCAAGGACGCCCGCGACGCGGTGTCGGCCGCGCGCAAGGCCTTCGGCGGCTGGTCGGGCGCCACCGCGTACAACCGGGGGCAGATCCTCTACCGCGTCGCCGAGATGCTGGAGGGCCGCCGGGCCCAGTTCACCGCCGAGCTGGCGGAGGCCGGGACGAAGAGGGCCGGGGAGGTCGTGGACGCGGCCGTCGACCGGCTGGTCTGGTACGCCGGGTGGTCGGACAAGATCGCGGCCGTCGCCGGGTCCTCCAACCCGGTCGCCGGGCCCTACTTCAACATCTCCACGCCGGAGCCGACCGGCGTGGTCGCGGTGATCGCCCCCGACGAGCCGCTGCTCGGGCTCGTCTCGGTGATCGCCCCGGTGATCGTCACGGGCAACACCTGCGTCGTGGTCGCGAGCGAGCGCGCCCCGCTGCCATCGATCACCCTGGCCGAGGTGCTCGCCACCTCCGACCTGCCCGGCGGGGTGGTGAACATCCTGACCGGCTCGGCCGCCGAGCTCGCCCCCTGGCTCGCCGCGCACATGGACGTCAACGCCCTCGACCTCACCGGGGTCGACGACGAGGGCCTGGCGGTCACGTGCGAGGAGGCCGCGGCCGAGAACCTCAAGCGCGTCCTCCGCCCCGCCGCGACCGCGACCGACTGGTCCGCCGACCCCGGCACCAGGCGTCTGACGGCCTTCCTGGAGACCAAGACGGTCTGGCACCCCACCGGCGTCTGACCTGCCGGGTTCGCCCTGCCCTGCCCTCCCATGCCCTGCCCTGCCTGGCCCGCCGCGTCCGGCGTGCCGGGTCCGGCCCGCCCGGCTCCATCGGGTCTCGCCGCGTCCGGTGCGCCGGATCCGGCCCGCCAGGCCCGCCAGGCCCGTCAGGGTGGGCGGGTTCGGCGGGTTCGGGGCCAGGCTCAGGCGAGCGGGGCGTGACGGGGCCAGGGGCGGGCGGCCTCCAGCTGGCCGGCCAGGGCGAGGAGCTGCGCCTCGCCGCCCGGGGCCGCGACGAGCTGGACCCCGATCGGGGTGCCGTTGGAGTGCCTGCCGTACGGGACGTTCATGGCCGGCCAGCCGGCCATGTTCCATGCCGCGGTGGCGGGCGCGTACGTCAGGTTGACGCGGACGTTGGCCGGCAGCCCCCGGCGGCCCCAGCGCTCGGCGGGCGGCGGTACGGCGGCGAGGGTCGGGGTGACGAGCACGTCGGCGTTCCCGAACCACTGGTCGGCGCCGTGCGCGCGCCAGCGGTCGCGGCCCGCGGCGCCGTCCGCCCCGAACCTGGCGAGCAGCCGGCCCATCCTCGCCAGGGACCTGGTGCGCCGCTCCAGCCCGCGCGGGTCGAGGCCCTCGACGTCGCCCCTGGCGCACGCGAACCAGGTGGCCACGGCGGCGGCGCCCACCTTGAGGGACATCCGCTCGGGGTGGTCCACCACGGTGTGCCCCGCGGCGCCCAGCGCCTCCGCGGCCCCGGTCACCGCCCGCTGGAACTCGGCGTCCACCGAGAGCCCCGGCGGCAGCGGCATCGGCGCGACCGCGACCCGCAGCCTCAGCGGTTCGGACAGGGTCAGCCCGCCCGGGTAGTCGTCGATGGCGCTGCCCACGCCGAGGGCCTCGCTCTCGCCGGGCGTCGCCAGCGACATGTCGCCCGCCATGACGGCCAGGGCCAGGGCGAGGTCGGCCACGGTGGTGGCCAGCGGCCCGTTCTCCGACATCCCGTACCAGTCGTGCTCGGGCGGCGGGACCAGCCCGTGTCCCGGCTTGATCGAGAGCAGGCCGCAGCAGGCGGCGGGGATGCGCAGCGAGCCCAGCCCGTCGTTGCCGTGGGCCAGCGGGACCATTCCCGCCGCCACGGCCGCCGCGCTCCCGCCCGAGGAGCCGCCGGGGGTGCGGCTCGGGTCCCACGGGTTGCGGGTGACGCCGTACACGCTGTCGGAGAACCCGGCCAGGCACAGCTCCGGCACGTTGGTGATGCCGACGACCACCGCGCCCGCCGCCCGCAGCCTGGCGACCACGGGATGGTCCTCGTCCGCGGGCACGTCGGGCGTCGCCGCCGAGCCGTTGCGCGACGTCTCCCCCCGGACCGCGACATTGTCCTTGATCGCGATCGGCACCCCGGCGAGCGGCAGGCCCTGCAGGTCCTCCCGCTCCTGCAGGGCCCGCGCCTCGGCCAGCGCCCGCTCGGCGAGGACCACGCGGAACGCCCCGATCCGTCCGTCACGCTCGGCGATGGCGTCGAGGTGCTCGGCGACCACCACGGGTGCCGTGACCTTCCCCCGTCGCACGGCATCCGCGATCTCCACTGCGGAACTTCCCACCCACGACATGCACCGAGTGTGGTCCGGCGAGTGCGTAAGGGGAAGCGTCCCACATCTCAATCAGATGACTTGTCCGGCTCATCGGCGTTATTTCGCCCGGCTTCCCCGAGCCTCCGGCGCGCCTGAGCCCCGGTGCGCCCGGGCTTCCGGCCCGCCGGGGTCAGCGGCGCGGGTTGGTGCGGCGGGTGGCGGTGGCCGACAGGGGATCGTCGGGCCAGGGGTGCCGGGGATAGCGCCCGCGCAGCTCGGCGCGGACCGCGCGGTAGCCGTCGCGCCAGAAGGAGGCCAGGTCGGCGGTGACGGCGGCCGGGCGGCCCGCGGGGGAGAGCAGGTGGATCACGAGCGGGACCCCCGCGACGCGCGGGGCCTCGGCCCAGCCGAACAGCTCCTGCAGCTTGGCCGCGAGCACCGGCCGCTCGCCCGAATAGTCGATCCTGACCCGCGACCCGCTCGGCACCTCGACCCGCTCCGGGGCCACCTCCGCCAGCCGGGCGTTCCAGGGGACCAGGCGGTGCAGCGCGGAGACCACGTCGAGGCGCTCCAGGTCCGACCGGCGGCGGGCTCGCGACAGCTCGGGCTCCAGCCAGCGGTCGGCCGCGCCGATCAGCGCGTCGTCGTCCGTCGCGGGCCACGGGTCGCCGAGCGTGCGGCGGCAGAAGGCCAGCCGCTCGCGCAGGGCCACGGCCTCGGGCGTCCAGCGCAGGATCGACAGCCCCTCCGCACGCAGGCCCTCCAGGACGGCGGGCCGCACGTCGGCACCGCGGAGCGCGCCGCTGGACAGCTCGATCGCGCCCAGCCGCTCCACCCGCCGCGCCGACACGTCGCCGCGCCGCTCTCCCGGCGGCGTGTGCCAGGTGACCTCCTCACCGGAGCTGTACAGGGAGGCCGCGGCGAGCCTGGCGGTCTCCTCGTCGATCACCACCGCCTGCCTGATCCTGGCGGACGCCGCCCCGGTGGGCCGGTCGGCGACCGCGACGGCCAGCCACTCCGCCGTCCCCAGCCGCGACCCGCGCGGCAGCTCCGCGGCCGTTCCCGAGGCCATCAGGTACGAGCCGCCGCGCCGTCGCGCCACCCGCTCCGGGTAGGCCAGCGCCACGACCGTCCCCGCCACGGCGTCGTCGCCGTTCCCCGGCCGGACGGCACCCGCCGGTCCGCGGCCGGAACGCGGGCCGGTGCCGGGTACGGCCCGCGCCAGGCGTCCCGCCTCCTGGCGCCAGCGGGCGGAGAAGCCGTCGCCGCCCTGGCGCGCGGAGCGCCAGACCGCCACCAGGTCGTCGCCCGCGTCCCGGGGCAGCTGCTCCGACAGCAGTGCCACGACCTCGGCGGCCCGGGACCCGGTGTCGATCCCGTCCGTACCGGCGTCGATCAGGGCCCGCGCCAGGCGCGGGTGGACCCCGACCCCGGCCATCCGCCGCCCCCGGTCGGTCACCCGGCCCGGGAGAGGGGCAGGCGACCGCTCCGGCGCGCCCGGTGGGCGCGGGGTGCCGGGGGAGTCGAGGGCGCCCAGGGCGTACAGGGTGCGGCGGGCGGCGTCCATCGCGGCGGGCGGCGGCGCGTCGAGCAGGGCCAGGCCGGTGGCGGCGGGATCGCCCCAGCAGGCGACCTGGAGGGCGAAACCGGTCAGGTCGGCGAGCGCGATCTCGGGGCGCGCGTACTCGGGCAGCCGGTCGTGCTCGGCCCGCGACCAGCACCGGTAGACCACGCCCGGCGCCTCGCGGCCCGCCCGTCCCGCCCGCTGGGTGGCCGAGGCCCTGGACGCGCGGACGGTGGTGAGCGAGCCGAGACCGCGGGCGTGGTCGGTGCGAGGCTCCCTGGCCAGGCCGGAGTCGACCACGATCCGTACGCCCGGCACGGTCAGGCTCGACTCGGCGACCGAGGTGGCGAGCACCACCCTTCTACCGTCGCCCGGGGACAGGACCGCGTCCTGGACGCGGGCCGGGGCCTGGCCGTGCACCTGGAGGACCTCGACGCCGGTGAGCATCGCGGCCACCCGGCCGATCTCGCCGACGCCCGGCAGGAAGCAGAGCACGTCCCCCTCCTCGTGCTCGGCCAGCGCGCGCCGTACGACCCCGGCGACGTGGGCCAGGAACGCCGGGTCCACCCGCATGCCGTGGGGCGGCGCGACGGTCCCGGTGGGCGGCACCCAGACGGGCGTGACCGGGTGCATGGTGCCGGAGGCGTGCACGATCGGCGCGAGCCCGCCGGAGGCGTCGAAGGTGTCGCCGGTGTCGCCGGTGTCGCCGGTGTCGCCGGACGATACGTCGGCGCCGCCTGGGGAGCCGAGGAGGCGGGCCCAGGGGGCGGCGTCGGCGGTGGCGGAGGTGGCGACGATTCTCAGGTCGGGGCGGAGCGCGGCGCGGACGTCGAGGAGGAACGCCAGGGCGGTGTCCGCGTCCAGGTGGCGCTCGTGGCACTCGTCGAGCAGGACCGTGTCCACGCCTTCGAGCTCGGGGTCGCGCTGGAGCCGCTGCAGGAGGACCCCGGTGGTGACGACCTCGACGACCGTCCTCGGGCCGGCCCTGCGCTCGCCGCGTATCGAGAACCCGACCTCGGCCCCCACCTCGGACTCCAGCAGCCACGCCATCCGTCTCGCCGCCGCCCGTACCGCCATCCGCCTCGGCTCGGCCACGATCACCCGCCTGGGCGCCGAGCCGTCGAGGAGCCCGGCCAGCGCTAGCGGGACGAGCGTGGTCTTGCCGGTGCCCGGAGGGGCGGTGAGCACGGCGACGCCCCGCACGTCCAGTGCCGCGAGCAACTCGGGCAGGGCGTGGCGTACGGGCAGGCCGGACCAGTCGGAGCGCACCCGTCCAGTGTCCCCCGGGTCCGGCACCCGGCGGGACGCGGCGATTCCCGGAACGCGCCCGCGGTGGTGTTCGTCGGGCCGGGCGGGGGAATGATCCCTTCGTGATCGGTCTGACCGCTATGTTCGTCGCCACCGTGACCGCCTACCGACATGCCGCCCGGCTGCGGGCGGCCGACCGGCAGCCTCCAGCCGGAGCCGCGCCCGGACCTGGAGCCGGACCTGGAGCCGGACCCGCGCCCGGAGCTGGGCCCGGACCCGCGACCGGACTCGTCCCGGAGGGTGGCGCCTCGCGCCGGTCGCCGGGGGAGCCCGCGCACCCTCCCGCGGAGGGCGTCCGGGGAGCCGGGGAACCTCGCGTACCCCGTGGAAGTCAGGACACCCAGGAGGCCCCGAGGGTTCGCGGGATCCGGGGAGGGGGAGCCCCGCCCGCCACCGTGTGATCCATAACACGGAGGCGAAGAGTGTGTCTCGTGAACATGTCAAACGGGTTACAGCGGTTTTAACGTGCGCTGGTAAGGGCCGGTGACACAGGTCACAGGGCCACGAAGGAGCACGCCATGGCCGCATCCGTTCCCGCGGGACCTCTCCGCATCCTCCTCACCCTGTCGCTCGGGCTGCTCGGACTGCTCGGCGCGGCGACCGCGACGACGGCTCCCGCGCGGGCCGCCTCGCTCGTCCAGGTCGGTTCGTTCGGCAGCAACCCCGGCAACCTCACCATGTACAGCTACCGGCCCGACGGCTCGGCCGCCGGGCGCCCGCTGGTGGTCCTGCTGCACGGCTGCACGCAGAACGCGAGCGGCTACTTCGCCAACTCGGGCTGGCGCAAGTACGCCGACCAGTCGGGATTCACCCTCGTCCTGGCGCAGACCGGCAGCGCGAACAACTCGTCGAGCTGCTTCAACTGGTTCCAGACCGGCGACACCGTCCGCGGCCAGGGCGAGGCCGCCTCGATCCGCGCGATGGTCGCCTACGCGGTCTCCAACTACGGGACCGACCCGGCGCGCGTCTACGTCTCCGGCCTGTCGGCGGGCGGGGCCATGTCGGCCGTCATGCTCGCCACGTACCCGGACGTCTTTGCGGGCGGCTCGATCGGGGCCGGGCTCGCGTACCGGTGCGCCACCAGCCTCCTCCAGGCCTCCACCTGCCAGTACGGCCCGGTCAGCAAGACCCCGCAGCAGTGGGGCGACCTGGTGCGCGGCGCGTACTCCGGCTACTCGGGGCCGTACCCGCGCGTCGCGATCTGGCAGGGAACGGCCGACTACACCGTCGTCCCGGCCAACGCCGTCCAGCTGCGCGACCAGTGGACGAACGTGCGGGGCGTCTCGCAGAGCCCCACCTCCACGCGGAGCCTCACCGGCGGCACCTCGCTGAAGGTGTACGGGAACGACGTGGTGCGCGTGTACGACATATCCGGCATGGGGCATGGCCTGCCGATCGATCCCGGCGGCGCCGCCGACCAGTGCGGCAGCGCGGCGGCGTACTTCCTCGACACCATCTGCTCGGCCTACCACGACGCGCAGTTCTTCGGCCTGACCGGCGGGACGACCCCGCCCCCGACCGGCACGCCGACCCCGACGCCCACGCCCACGGTGCCGCAGACCTGCGTCAGGGCGAGCAACTACGCCCACACCACCGCCGGGCGGGCCTACCAGTCCGGCGGCTACACCTACGCCAACGGGTCCAACAACGCGATGGGCCTGTGGAACACCCTCGTCACGCACGGCCTCAAGCAGACCGGCACCAACCACTGGGTGGTCGCCGACAGCGAGTGCTAGCGCGGAACCCCGAACGCGAACGGCCGGACCGCTGACCAGCGGTCCGGCCGTTCGTCTGTTCGTCTGTTCGTCCGAGAGGACCGGGCGCCTAGGCCGAGGGGTCGAGGACCCCGAAGCTCACCAGGGCGATGATGACGATCCCGAGGGCGATCCGGTAGATCACGAAGCCGGTGAACCGGTGGGTGCTGATGTACTTCAGGAACCACGAGACCGCCAGGTAGCCCACGATGAACGAGATCACGGTGGCCAGGATCGTGGGACCCCACTCCGGGGCCCTGCCCTCACCGATCTTGAACAGCTGCAGGAAGCCCGCGCCCAGCACGGCCGGGATGGCGAGCAGGAAGGAGTACTTGGCGGCCTCCTCGCGGCGGTAGTCGAGCAGCAGCCCGGCGCTGATGGTGCCGCCGGAGCGGGACACGCCGGGGATGAGGGCGAGCGACTGGGCGAAGCCGTAGATGAGGGCGTGGGTGAAGCTGAGGTGCCGCTCCAGGGTGAGCCTGTTGCGGGCGGTGTGGTCGGCGAACCACAGGACCAGGCCGAAGACGATCAGCGTCGTGCCGATCAGGCGCAGGTCGCGGAAGGCGCTGTCGATGGACTCCTCGAAGAGCAGGCCGAGCACCACGATCGGGATGGTGCCGACGATGACGTACCAGCCCATCCGGGCGGCGTGGTGGGCGCGCAGGCCGGGCGTCCACAGGGACCGGGTCCAGGTGGAGATGATCTCCCAGATCTCCTTGCGGAAGTAGATGACCACCGCGGCCTCGGTACCGAGCTGGATGACCGCGGTGAACGCGGCCCCCGGGTCCTCCCAGCCGAAGAACGCCGACACGACCCTGATGTGGGCACTGGAGGAGATCGGCAGGAACTCCGTCAATCCCTGAATCAGTCCGAGGACCACCGCTTCGAACCAGCCCATCACATGAGCACCTTCCGTACCAGCGCGTGCGTAACCTACGCGAGGCTAGCGGAGCGGGGAGGCAACTGTGACCCGGCCGTTCGGCCGATGCCGACCGCGCTCTTTTCGTGATCTTCCGTAAACCGGACCCGCCCCCCAGACGGTAGTCATCGTCGGAGCACCGAGGCGGAGGCATGATGACCGATTTCGCGGAGTACGTCGAGCAGCGCCACGAGCGGCTGCTGCGAGCGGCGTACCTCCTCACCAGGGACTGGGCGAGCGCCGAGGACCTGGTGCAGACCGCGCTGGCCAGGGCCTGGCTCGCCTGGCGCCGGATCGACGGCGACCCCGACCCGTACGTCTACCGGATCATCGCCAACACCCACGCCTCCTGGTGGCGGCGGCGCTGGCGGGGGGAGATCCCGACGGGGGAGCTGCCCGACCGGGCCGGGGAACGGGACTTCACGAGCGACGTCGGCGATCGCGACGCGCTGTGGACGGCGATCGGCACCCTGTCGGGGCGGCAGCGCGCGGTGGTCGTCCTGCACTACTTCGAGCACATGCCGCTGACCCAGGTGGCGGAGGTGCTCGGATGCTCGGTCGGGACGGTGAAGAGCCAGCTCAACAGGGCTCTCACCCGGCTCAGGGTGAATCAGGGAATCCAGGCGACGACGGGAGTACGGCGATGAGCGGCACCGAGGACGACCTCAGGGCGCTCCTGGAGGAGCGCGGCGCGGACGGCATCGGGGGCATCGGGGGCGGCGGGGGCGGCGGGGGCGGCCGGAACACCGGGGTCGGCGGAGGCGGCGGAGGCGGCGGAGGCACGGCCCGGCTGGAGGCGATCCTCGCGAGGGGCCGGGCGATCCGGCGGCGGCGGACGGCGGCCACGGCCGCGGCGGTCCTCGCCGCCGGGGCGCTGGCGGTCGCCGTCGTGGCGCCGTCGCTGACCGCCCGGGGCGGGGGCGGAGGCGAGGCGCCGATCGTGGCGGTCGCCGCCGACCCCACGCCCGTCCCCACCGCCACCTCGCCGGCCCCCGGCACGGACCTCCCCGCGACCCTCAGCGGCCTGCGTCATCGCGACGAGATGCGGCTGATCCGGGCGTACCGGTCGAAGATCATGGGCGCGGAACATGTCGTGAGGTTCACCCCGACCAGTGTCTTCACCGGATTCCGGGTCGTCTGCGAGGACCCGAGGGCGGTGGTGGTCCTGCTGAGCGGGGCGGGGAAACACCGGTCGGGCTCCGTCGGCGAATGTGGCCGCGTCGGTGGCGGCGGGAACGCTCCGGGGGTGACCACGCAGTACGACGAGAAGTCGGTGTCCCCCGGCTGGACGTCGCAGGAGCAGAGCTTAACGATCTGGGTGCTTCCCCCCAGACCACGCATCTCACGTGAGGCGATGAAAAAGCTGAAGTGCCCGGAAAAGGAGATAGAGAAGACGGGGATGTGCGACGGGCAGTACGTCAACTGGGCTCTGATAGGCCCTCGGATGGAGACGCGGGTGCTCGAACGGGTGACGGCGAAGGTGGGCACCGAGCCCGGCCGCTGGGCGATCGGTGTCTACGACCGACCGTCCTCCTGACCGGCGCCCTCGGCCGGCGTCCCCGCCCCGGCGCGTCCGGGATCCGCGAAGCTGGACACGTCATGAAGGCGACGATCGGAGAGCTCGGGATGACGGACAACACGATCGCGGACTTCTGGTTCGATCCCTCCTGCCCGTACACCTGGATCACCTCGCGCTGGCTGGTGGAGGTGGAGCGGGTGCGGCCCGTCGAGGTGCGCTGGCACGTGATGAGCCTGTCGGTGCTCAACGAGGGCCGCGACGAGGACCCCGAGGGCGACACCGAGGGATACCTGTGGGTGCCCGTGCGCGTCTGCACGGCCGTACGGGAGAAGTACGGCCAGGAGGCGCTCGGCAGGCTCTACACCGCGATGTGGACCGTCGGGCGCGCCCGTGGGGAGGACTGGGTCGGCTCCCTGCACGACTCCCTGGTCGCCGCCGGCCTGCCGCCGGAACTGGCCGAGGCCGGGACGTCGACGGCCTACGACGAGGCGGTGCGCGCCTCGCACGCGGAGGGCATCGGCCTGATCGGCGAGCACGTCGGCACCCCGGTGGTCGCCGTCACCGGCCCCGCGACCGGCGGCGAGCGCGTGGTGTTCTTCGGCCCGGTGATCTCCCGGATCCCGGTGGGCGAGCAAGCGGGCCGCCTGTGGGACGGGACCCTGCTGGTGGCCGCGACCCCGGGCTTCCACGAGCTCAAGGGGCCCCCGCACGAGGAGCCCCGGCTCGACGACGACCCGGGCTGACGGGCCACGCGTTCATGAGTGGTCGCTCGAGAGGGGGTGCGACCCGCGTGCCGGGCCGTCCGGACGGAATCCGGACGGCCCGTGGAGGGGAAGGCGCGGGCCGCACCCGGTCTCGCCTACCGCGGCCGGGTCACCTTCCCGCTCACTGGCGGGTCAGCTTGACGTCGTCGACCCCGGCCTCGACCAGGGAGGCGCCGGAGGCGTCACCGGCCTCGATCAGGATCCGGACGCTCTGTCCCGCGAAGGCGGAGACGTCGACGTTGGCCGTGCCCCAGGCGCCGTTGCGGTTGGAGGCCGCGCCGAGCTGCTGGAACACCTGGGTGGTGGTGGAGCCGACGACCTTCACCCGCAGGAAGTCGGCGCTGGAGGCGTTGGAGCCGTGCGCCAGGTACCAGGAGAACGCCAGCCTGAGCGTTCCCGTCGACGGCAGGGTGACGGCCGGCGACCGGACGCTGGTGATGCCTCCGTCGACGTCGTAGTCGCCCGCCGCGGCACCCGCGAGCCTGCCGGTGACCAGGTCGTTGCTGCCGCTGACGGTGGTGCCGAGCTGCTTGGCGCCGCTGGAGGTGGTGGCCTCGGGGTCGCCGCGCTCCCACAGGCCGAGGGTCGCGGTGTCGGTCCCCGAGGGGTTGGTCGTCCAGCCGGTCGCGGTCTCGAAGGTGTCCTGCCAGACGACCGTCGGGGCCACGGCGGTCGCGGTCGTCCACACGGCGTAGGCGATGGCGTCGGAGTTGCGGTTCAGCGCGGTGTCGCTGATGTTGCTGATGGTGTCGCACGCCCGGTGGTAGCAGGGATCGAACGCCTGCCCCGCCGTACCGCCCCACAGGGTGGCCTGGGCGCTGGTCTTGGTGCCCTCGGCGCCGGTGAACGTGCCGCCCGCGGGGATGCCGACGGCGATGAACGGCCCGTAGTCGGAGCGGCCGTCGAAGTCGGTGCCCCGGGTGGCCACGCCGATCGAGGTGAAGTACGCCTGGAGCGTCGCCTCCAGCTGCGCCGAACCGGCCGGGCCGGGGCCCGAGCCGACGCCGTCGGAGTTGTCGCCGTCGTAGACGAAGTAGCCGGCGTTGGGCGAGCCGACCATGTCGAAGTTGTAGTAGCCCTTGATCTTCGCCCGCTCGGAGGACGGGAGGTTGTTCACGTAGTACTGGGAGCCGCGCAGGCCCAGCTCCTCGGCGCCCCACCAGGCGAAGCGGAGGTGCTTGGTGGGTGCCAGCGACTGGCGGGAGACCTCCAGGGCGGTCTCCAGGATGGCGGCGCTGCCGGAGCCGTTGTCGTTGATGCCCGGCCCCGCGGTCACGCTGTCGAGGTGGGCGCCGACCATCAGGATGTCGTTCGGGTCGCCGCCCGGCCAGTCGGCGATGACGTTGTAGCCGGTCGCGCCGTTGTAGGTGAACGACTGCAGCGAGGTGGTGAATCCCGCGCCGTCCAGCAGGCCCCTGATGTAGTTGGCCGAGGCCAGGTAGCCGGGACGGCCGTGGGCGCGGTTGCCGCCGTTGGCGGTGGCGATGGACTGGAGTTGGGTGAGGTGTGCCTTCACGGCGGTCAGCGAGATGTCCGGTGGGACGGCGGCCGACGCCGACGGTGCGGTGAACGCCAACGGGATGGCAAGGATCGCCGCCATGCCCATGGTCCACAGACTGCGCATCATGCTCCTCGGGTTTGAGGGTGTGTGGGTCCCCCGAGCGGCGCGCACCCGTGGCGGGTGCGCGCCGTACAGCGTGGTGGTGCGCTTGCGGAGCGGTTCCCTAGCGGGCGGCGCCCTCGTGGGCCGCGGCGGTCCTCGCCGCGGACCTGGCGGCCGCGGCGTTGCGGTCGGGAATGCCGGTCAGGTCGTAGGCGAAGTACGCGGTGGCGTAGCCCACGGCCTTGGAGTTGCGCTCGAGTGCGGCGGCGTTGATGTTGTTGATGCCGTCGCAGGCGGCGTGGTAGCAGGGGTCGTAGGCGACGCCCGCGGTCCCGCCGAACTTGGCGGCCTGCTCGGGCGTCTTGATGCCCTCGGCGCCCGTGAAGATACCACCGGCGGGGATGCCGTTGGCGATGAACGCGCCGTAGTCGGAGCGGCCGGTGAAGTCGGTTCCCTCGAACGGCAGGTTGCGCTTGGCGTAGAACGCCTCGAGGCGCTTCTCGATCTCCGGCGATCCGGCCGGGCCCGCGGGCGCGCCCTCGGCGTCGGAGTCGTCACCGTCGTACAGGAAGGTGCCGTCGTTGGGCGAGGCGATCATGTCGAAGTTCAGGTAGAGCCTGATCTTGTCCTTCTCGGCCTGCGACAGGCCCGCGACGTACTGGTCGGAGCCGAGCAGGCCCAGCTCCTCGGCGCCCCACCAGGCGAAGCGCACCTTGTACTTGGTCGGCACGTGGGCCAGCTTCAGCGCGGTCTCCAGGACGGCGGCGCTGCCGGAGCCGTTGTCGTTGATGCCCGCGCCCTCGGGCACGCCGTCCAGGTGGGCGCCGACCGCCACGATCTCGCCGGACTTGCCCCAGCGGGTGTCGGCGATCAGGTTCTTGGTACGGCCGACCGTGGTCTCGGCGTCGACCTTCAGGCGGACGGTCGTGTTCGGGCTGTCGGCCAGGTCCAGGCCGACGGCCGTGCTCGCCATCACGATGGGGAAGCCGAAGCGCCACTCGATGATGTCGAAGACGAGCGGGTCGGTACGGCCGGGCTGGCCCTCGTTGAAGAAGATCACACCGGCGGCGCCGGCCGCCTTGGCGTTGGTGGCCTTGTCGACGAACGGGCAGGTGCCGCGCTGGATCAGCGCGATCCGGCCGGGGACGAACCCGGCGAAGTCGGAGGTCTCACAACCCGCCGTCGAGCTCGGGGTCGGCGTCGGCGGGATGACGGGGTCGACGACCTGCACCTGCGCGGTGACGTCGCCTCCGCTGGAGGAGATCACGGTCACGAAGTCGGCCGGGTTGGCGTAGGTCTTCGCCTCGGGGGCCGTCTGCTGCAGGATGGAAGGGCTCGCCTCCTCCCAGCCCAGCGGGAACTCGACGTCGGTCGTGGAGGTCTTGTATCCGGCCTTGCGCAGCTTGTCCTGCACGTAGGCGAGGGAGGCGTCGTAGCCGGGCGTTCCCGCCGCGCGGTTGCCGCCGTTGGCGGTCGCGATCTCCTGGAACTTGTCCAGGTGCTTCTTGACGTTCTTGCCCTTGATCTGCGTCGCGAACACGTTGGCGAGGACGTCGGTGACGCCGGGGGACGTCGTGGTCGCGATGGTCGCGCTCGCCGGGACGGTGAAGGCGAGAGGGAGGGCGAGGGCCGTGACCAGGGTGGCGGCCTTGACCATGCTGCGTCGTAACCTCAGGCGCATAGCGCTCCTCGGAGTGGAACGGAGGGGGGAACCCCTATTACGTACATGGCGGAACGTACCGTGATCAACTGGTTTCGCCTAGATGCGTTCTGGCTCAGGTGCACGAAAAGTTATCAAGCCGACCCTGACAGGGTTTTCTCAGGGATGTCCCGGGAACGGGAGAGTTCCGGTCGTTCGTTTGAAGAGACGAAGAACACCGATTCGGGGAGAGGTATCGTGCACCGTTCGAGAAACCACAAGATAATCGCCGGAGTCTGCGGCGGGATCGCGGAGACGCTCAACATGCCGCCCACCCTTGTCCGGGTGTTCTGGCTGCTGCTCTCGCTCATCCCGGGCCCCCTGTGGGTCGCCTACGTGCTCATGTGGATCTTCGTCCCCAAGGCGCCGGCCGTCCGCTACTGAGTCCCGGGGCGTTCGCAGTCCGCCGCTGAAAATAAGCTGGGGGGCATGAGGCGACGCCCACTGTCCCTGGTCAACGACGACCTGATCGACTACGAGAAGGCGATGGAGCGGATGACCGACCTGGTCGGTCGGCGGCAGCGCGACGAGTGCTCCGACACGCTCTGGTTGCTCAGCCACCCGCAGGTCTACACCGTGGGCAGGCGAACCCCTGAGCAGCACCTGCCCGACCCCGCTCACGGCATCCCGGTCGTGAGCACGGGTCGTGGCGGGCAGCTCACCTACCACGGCCCCGGCCAGCTGGTCGGATACCTGATCGTCAAGCTCGACGAGGGCGAGGGGATCGTCGACTACGTCCGCGAGGTCGAGCTGAGGCTCGTCGGCGCGCTCGGCGCGCTGGGCGTCCCGGCCGAGCGCCGCGACACCCCGCCGGGCTCGGAGCTGCTGACCGGCGTGTGGACGGTCGAGACGGGGCGGAAGATCGTCTCGATCGGCATGCGGCAGAGCCGCGGCGTCACCAGCCACGGGTTCGCCCTCAACGTCGACGGCGACCTGACCCCGTGGAGCTGGGCGGTGGCCTGCGGCATGCCCGACGTCGACATGACCTCCATGGGGCGTGAGGCCCCCGCCGTCGCGGCCATGGACCGGGTCCGCGCGGCGGTGGCGGAGGCCTTCGAGGCGAGCTGACCGGCGTCCGGGGGGGCTTCGCGCGGGCCGGTTCCCCGGTGTGGCGCCGGTTCGGGAGGTGACCGGCCCGGTCTCGGGGAGCGGGCCGGCCACCTGGTGTTCTCAGGGTTCTTGAGGCTCAGGTCAGCCGATCGGCTCCTTGCCGGCCGGATCGGTCGTGCCGGTCGTGCCGGCCGGGTCGAACGCCTCGGCCATGTCGACCGTACGGCGAGGGCCGGTGAACCAGTGCCTGGCCGACAGCGCCCACCACAGGCCCACGGCCAGCACCATCACGCCGACCACGATCGGCGAGTAGTTGACCGCGGTCCAGGTGAACTCGTCGTCGAACGGCACGGCGGCCGGGACCAGCGGCATGATGAAGTAGATCGAGACGATGAAGATCTCGACGATGGCGATCCAGCACATGACCTTGTACTTCGACCCCAGCGTCCAGGGCCCCGGCTGGAACCGGTCGCCCATCCGCAGCCGGAGCCAGATCGGGATCGCGAAGGCGATGTAGAGGCCGATGACCGCCACCGACACGACCGCGTAGAAGGCCAGCGGCAGGCCGCCGGGGGCCTCGTACAACGCGGGCAGGGTGAGGACCAGCGCGGCCGCGCAGCCGAAGACGATCGCGTTGACGGGGGTCCGGTTGGCGTCCACCCTCGACCACAGGCGCCAGCCGGGGATGGCGCCGTCCCGGGAGAAGGCGTAGGTCATCCGGGACATCGAGGTCACGCAGCTCATCCCGCAGAAGAACTGGCCGATGGTGGAGATCGCGAAGATCGCCGTGGCCAGGTTGCCGGGGAGCGCGCTGTCGAAGATGGCGCCGACGAAGCCGCCCGCCTCGTTGACCGCGTCCACGTCGGTGGCCGCGAACAGGAAGGCCAGCAGCAGGATCCAGCCGCCGATCGCCGAGTAGAAGATCGACTGCCACAGTCCCCTGGCGGCGGCGGTGGAGGCGCCCTGGGTCTCCTCCGACACGTGCGCGCACGCGTCGAACCCGGTGATCGTGTACTGGGTCAGCAGGAAGCCGAGCGGCAGCACGTAGAACCAGTACGAGGAGTCGGGGAAGCCGGAGTTGTTGATCGTCTCGGTGAAGACGAACGACATCGACTGGTGCGAGTCGGGGCCGAAGACCAGGATCAGCACGACGACCGCCGCGCCGAACACGTGCCACCACACCGAGACGTTCTGCAGCGTCGAGATCAGCCGGTGGCTGAAGATGTTGATCAGGGCGTGCAGCACGAGGATGACCGCGAACAGGATGAACGCGTTCGTCAGGTTGGGGTCCCAGCCGGAGAAGAACCGGCTGAGGGTGATGTTCAGGAAGGTCGCGCAGCCGTAGTCGACCGAGGCCGTCACGGCGATCAGGCCGATGAGGTTGAACCACCCGGTGAACCAGCCGTGGATCGGCCTGCCCATCTTGGCGGCCCACCAGTAGATGCCGCCGGCGGTCGGGTAGGCCGAGACCAGCTCGGACATGCACAGCCCGATGATCAGGATGAAGATCGAGATCAGCGGCCACCCCCACGCGATGGCGACCGGGCCACCGTTGTTCCAGGCCTGGCCGAACGTGGTGAAGCAGCCGGCCAGGATGGAGATGATCGAGAAGGAGATGGCGAAGTTGGAGAAGCCGCTCCAGGTTCTGGAGAGCTCCTGCTTGTAGCCGAGTTCGGCGAGGCGTCTCGCGTCCTCGTCGACCGGGTCGGCCGATGTTGGCTTGGTCACTCAAGCCTCCTTGCGTGGTGCGGGGGGTGGGGAGATCCGGCGCTCGCGCCCCGGACGTCGTCGACGAGCCGCCCGAACCCCGGGTCGTCCAGGTCCCGTACGGCTTGCGAGAACTTGTCGGCCGCCTCGGCCTCGTAGTCGAAGTCGGCGTCGGCCGCCTGCTCCTTGAGCAGACCGTGGTGCACGGCGAACCAGAGTGTCCAGGTCAGGTTGGACATGATCAGGTTGAGCCGGACCCTGGAGGTGAGCCGCCGGTCGTCGGTGCCGAAGTAGGCGCGGGCCAGCCGGACGGTCAGGTCCGGGTCGTAGTCGGCCTCGGCCGCGATGTCGCCCAGCTCGAAGGCCGGGTCGTTGTTCCCGGAGAGCTGGTAGTCGACGATCCTGACCTCGGCGCCGCAGCGGATGAAGTTCTCCGGCAGCAGGTCGTTGTGGCACGGCACGGTGGGCGGCGGATCGGCGGCCAGCGCCCGTTCGATCTCCGCCGCCGCGGGAAGGCGGTCCTCGTAGCCGTCGGGTGTGCCCAGTTCGTGGGTACGGCAGAGGGCGAGGAACTCGTCGAGCTTGCGAAAGATGGAGAAGTCGTTGACGAACCTGGGCCCGGCGTGCAGCCGGCGGCAGGCCGCCGCGACGGGGCCGGGAAGCGTCCGTACGGCGTGGGCGTCAAGGGTGACGCCGTCGAGATACTCCAGGACCAGCGCGCCCGGCAGCCGGTGCAGCACCCTGGGGCCGATCCCCGCGTCCGCCGCGTGGAGCGTGTTGGCGATCTCCTGGTCGAGGGGTATGCCCAGACCGGCCTCCGACACCCGGGGGTCCAGCACGCGCAGCAGCCATCGCTGCCCGTCGGCCGTGGTGAGCCGGGAGATCCGGTGGCTGAGCCCACCCTTGATCAGGGTCTCGGTCACGGGCTGGCCGGCCCATTTACGGACGTCCGCTAGAGGATCTGGCATGCCGCCCTCCTTTGGCCTACGTTCATACCATTGATCCGATTCTGTGGACTAGTCGTTACAGAGGGGTTGCGCGCTTTGAAACTTCCCAGTTCCGCGCGGGCCGTCGTGATCGGCGGCGGGGTGGCCGGTTGCAGCGTCGCCTACCACCTGGCGAGGCTCGGCTGGACCGAGGTGATCCTCGTCGAGCGGCACGAACTCACCGAGGGGACCACCTGGCACTCGGCCGGGTTCGTGGGCCAGCTACGTTCCACGGTCACCCAGACCAAGATGATCATGTATTCGGCCGGTCTCTACCCCGAGCTGGCCGAGCTCACCGGGCTCGACCCGGGATGGCACGGGGTGGGCGGCCTGCGCCTGGCGACCACGCCCGAGCGGGTGGAGGAGTCGCTGCGGCTGGCCGGGGCCGGGGAGACCTACGGCCTGGGCCTGGAGGTCGTCTCCGGCGCCGAGGCCAAGGAGATGCTCCCGCTGCTGCACGCCGACGACGTGCGCGCCGCGCTCTGGCTGCCCGGGGACGGCTGGCTGGACCCGGCGCTGCTGGCCAGGGCGCTGGCGGCCGGGGCGCGCAAGCTGGGTGTGCGGATTCACACCGGGACCCGCGTGACGGGACTCGACGTGGCGAAGGGCGCGATCACCGGGGTACGGCTGGCGTCGGGGGCCGAGGGCACCGAGGACTTCGAGGAGTGGTCGGTCCGGGCGGAGACCGTCGTCGTCGCGGCCGGAGCGGCCAGCGGGCGGGTCGGGAGGCTGGCCGGAGTGGATATTCCGGTCGTGCCGATCAAGCACCAATATGTCACCACCGAATCATTCGGGGTCCCGTCGTCCATGCCCACGGTGCGGGATCCGGACAACATTGTCTATTTCCGGGAAGAGAATGGCGGAATTCTGGTGGGCGGATATATCCGTAATCCTGAGATATGGGATACGGCTGCTCCGCTGGAGGAGCCTCGGACCGTCTTTCCCCCGGATATGCCGAAATTTCAGGAATCGTGGGAATCCGCGGTGCGGCGGGTCCCCGCCCTGGCCCGTACCGAGATCACGAAGGTCGTGCACGGCCCCGAGGCGTTCACCCCCGACGGCGAGTTCCTCCTCGGCGAGACCCCGGTCCGCGGGCTGTGGGCGGCGGCCGGATTCTGCGTCCACGGCCTCGCGGCGGCCGGAGGCGTGGGCAAGGTCATGGCCGAATGGATCGTGGATGGCTCGCCCGAATACGACATGTTCGGCATGGATCTGCGGCGTTTCGGAAGCCATGCCCGTTCCGCTTCGTGGACCCGGGCCAAGGCGCTGGACTCGTACTCGAAGTACTACGACATCGTCTACCCCGGCGAGGAGCGCACCGCCGCCCGGCCGCTCCGCCGCTCTCCCGCCTGGGTGCGGCACGTGGAGCTGGGGGCGTCGTTCGGCGAGAAGTCCGGCTGGGAACGGGTGAACCGGTACGAGCCCGCCCAGGACCTTCCCTCGGAGGACCAGGGCGACCGGAGCCCTCGCCCCGACGGCTGGGCGGGCCGGATCTGGTCGCCCGCCGTGCGCGAGGAGTGCCTGGCCACCCGCGACGCCGCCGGCCTCTTCGACCAGACCTCGTTCTCCAAGCTGGAGGTGTCGGGGCCCGGGGCCCTGGAGGGGCTGCAGCGGGCGTGCGCCGGGCAGCTCGACAAACCGGTGGGCTCGATCGTCTACACCCAGCTCCTCAACGAGCGCGGCGGCATCGAGGCCGACCTGACCGTCACCCGCCTGGCGGAGGACCGCTTCCGCCTGGTCACCGGCACCGCCTTCGGCGTCCACGACGCCGCCTGGCTCCGGGGTCAGGGCCTCGACGTCCGCGACGTCACCTCGGCCCACGCCTGCTACTGCCTCTGGGGCCCCCGGGCGCTCGACATCCTCGGTTCCGTCTCCGGCGACGACCTGACCTTCGGCTACATGAAGGCCAGGGAGATCAGCGTCGGGAACGTCCCGGTGCTGGCCCAGCGGGTGACGTTCGTCGGCGAGTTCGGCTGGGAGCTGTACTGCCCGTCGGAGTACGGGCTGACGCTGTGGGACACGCTCATGGAGGCGGGGACGCCGTACGGCATGCGCCCGGCCGGGTACCGCGCGATCGACTCGATGCGCCTGGAGAAGGGCTACCGCGTCTGGGGCATGGACATCACCCCGGAGACCACCCCCCACGAGGCGGGCCTGGGCTTCGCGGTCGCCCGCGACAAGGACTTCCTCGGCCGCGCCGCCCTGGACGCCGCCCTGGACGCCGCCCGCCGCCCCGCCGGGGACCGTCCCGCACCGGCCGAACGGGACGCGGGTACGGGGGCGAGGGCCGGGGTGCCCGCGCGGCGCCTGTTCTGCCTGGTCCTGGACGACCCCCGCCAGGTCTGCCTCGGCGGGGAGCCGGTCCGCGCCGGCGGGGTGCCCGCCTCGCGGGTGACCAGCGGTGGGTACGGCCACCGGGTCGACCGCTCGATCGCCTACGCCTACCTGCCCGAGGGCACCGTTCCCGGCGACCGCGTGGAGATCGGCGTCACCGGCACCTGGGCGGGCGCCGCCGTCACCGCGGAACCCCTCTACGACCCGTCCTCGGAACGCGTCCGGCGCCTGCCCTCCTGACCGTCCCCGGGGACGCGCTCCGCCGGAGCGCGTGACCACCCATGAGTCCGACCGAGTCCGCCTGGGTCCGCCTGGGTCCGCCTGGGTCAAGCCTGAGCCCGGCGCGTCGCGCTTCGCCCTGACGGCCCGTCACGGCTTCGACGGCGTCGCCCGGTTGAGCGCCGATCGAGAGGGCGGGGAGGCCCCCTCCCCGCCCGGTTCTCGCGCGGCCGTTTTCCCGTAGTTCCCGTCAGCAAGCTCCGTATCGGCCATTCTGTGACCTGGAGACCGGCGCATATATACCCCCCAGGGGTTGCCGAAAAGGTGGTGGTGTGGCACTGTGGTCGAGCGGTCTGATACCCCCCATGGGTATCGAGGAGGGATGGTCGGGATGAACGGCGCGATCAAGGTGGGTGTGTACGCGCTGGGGCTGGTCCTGGTGTTCGGCGGCGCCCTGGGGGCGGGCCGGCTGGCCGGTCCTTCGGGGGGCGGGTCGGCGTCGGCCGAGAGCACCGGCGACACCGGCGACACCGGTGGCGAGCGGGCCGCGGGCCAGGACACGGCGCCGGGTGCGGGCCAGGGTGCCGGGCACGGCGGCCACGGCGCGGGGCAGGGTGCGGAGCAGGGCGCGGAGCAGAAGGTGGGGGACGCGAGGGAGCAGCCCCTTCCCGCGGGTCTCCAGGTCTCCCAGGGCGGATACATGCTCATGCCGGAGACCGACGAGGTCAAGGTGGGCAAGCGGACCGACTTCCGCTTCTCGGTGATCGGCCCCGGCGGATCCCCCGTCACCGGGTTCACCGTCCAGCACGACAAGAAGATGCACTTCATCGTGGTCCGCCGCGACCTGACGGGCTTCCAGCACCTGCATCCCACCCAGCTGGGAGGCGGGGTCTGGTCGGTCCCGCTCGAACTCCCCGCCGCCGGGGAGTACCGCGTGTTCGCCGACTTCGCCCCCGAGGGGGCGCAGCCCCTGACGCTCGGCATGGACCTGTCGGTGGCGGGCGACTACCGGCCCGAGCCGCCCGCGGTCCCGTCCGAGACCGCCAAGGTGGGCGACTACACCGTCACCCTCACGGGAGATCTCATCCCCGGCCGTACGAGCGTGCTGAAGCTCTCGGTCGCCAAGGACGGCAAGCCGGTCACGGACCTGCAGCCCTATCTGGCCGCGTACGGACACCTGGTCGCGCTGCGCGACGGCGACCTGGCCTACCTGCACGTGCACCCCGACGGCACGCCCGGTGACGGGCGCACCGCGCCCGGCCCGGACATCATTTTCTACGCCGAGGTGCCGAGCGCGGGGACCTACGGCCTCCACCTGGACTTCAAGCACGAGGGGACCGTGCGTACCGCCGTGTTCACCGCCGCCACGAGCCCGGACCCCGAGGGGAGCGGGGCCGCGACGTCCGGGGACGGCCACGGGCACAGCCACCAGCCGTGAAATACCCCATAGGGGTTACGTGTTCTCATAGCGAGGAGAGATACATGCCTGGACACACCCATCGCGGGGGCGGCGACCGGTGCCGGGTCGAGGGACGGGCCCGCTCCCGGGCGGCGACGAGGCCTCCGGCCCCGGCCGACCGGCCGGCGGCGGCTCGGATCGGCGGGCCGGTGACGGTTCCGGCCGCAGGACCGGTGGCGGCTCCGGGCCGCCTACGACGACAGAGAAGGCACGAGGAGAGGCCGTGACGTCCATGACCACCGGCGAAGCACCCGCCCGCGGCGAGATCGAGCTCGCCATCGGCGGCATGACCTGTGCCTCCTGCGCGGCCCGCATCGAGCGCAAGCTCAACAAGCTGGACGGCGTGACCGCGACCGTCAACTACGCCACCGAGAAGGCGAAGGTCGCCTACCCCGCCGGCGTCACCTCCGACGACCTGGTCGCGGAGGTGGAGAAGGCCGGATACACCGCCGAACCGCCGGCCCCGCCGGTGTCCCCCGAACTGTCCACCGAGCTGTCCACCGGGCGGGACGAGACGGATGAGGAGGGGAGACTCGCCCCCCTCAGGCAGCGCCTGATCACCTCCGCCGTGCTGTCGGTGCCGGTGGTCGCGATGGCGATGATCCCGGCGCTGCAGTTCGACAACTGGCAGTGGCTCTCCCTCGCCCTGGCCGGTCCCGTCGTGGTCTACGGCGGGTGGCCCTTCCATCGGGCGGCCTGGACCAACCTGCGGCACGGCGCCGCGACCATGGACACGCTGGTCTCGCTGGGGACGATCGCGGCCTTCTCCTGGTCGCTCTGGGCCCTGTTCTTCGGCACGGCGGGCATGCCGGGCATGCGGCACGGCTTCGAGTTCACCCTGTCGGGGGGCGACGGCTCGGGGAACATCTACTTCGAGGCCGCCGCCGGGGTGGTCACCTTCATCCTCGCGGGCCGCTACTTCGAGGCCCGCTCCAAGCGCCGCGCCGGCGCCGCGCTCCGCGCGCTGCTGTCGATGGGCGCCAAGGACGTCACGCTGGCCTCCGGGAAGATCGTTCCCGTCGGCACCCTCACGGCGGGCGACCTCTTCGTCGTACGGCCGGGGGAGAAGGTCGCGACGGACGGCGTGGTCGAGGAGGGGTCCTCGGCCGTGGACACGTCCATGCTGACCGGCGAGTCGGTCCCCGTCGAGGTGCGGCCGGGCGACGCGGTGGTCGGCGCCACCGTGAACGCCGGCGGGCGGCTCGTGGTCAGGGCCACCAGGGTCGGCGCGGACACCCAGCTCGCCCAGATGGCCAGGCTGGTGGAGGACGCGCAGAACGGCAAGGCCGCCGTGCAGCGGCTCGCCGACCGGATCTCCGCGGTGTTCGTGCCGATCGTGATCGCGCTGGCCGTGGCCACCCTCGGCTTCTGGCTCGGCACCGGCTCCGGCGCCGCGGCGGCCTTCACCGCTGCCGTGGCGGTGCTGATCATCGCCTGCCCCTGCGCCCTGGGCCTCGCCACGCCGACCGCCCTGCTGGTCGGCACCGGCCGGGGCGCCCAGCTGGGAATCCTGATCAAGGGCCCGGAGGCGCTGGAGTCGACCCACGGCATCGACACCGTGGTCCTGGACAAGACCGGCACCGTGACGTCGGGCACGATGACCCTCAGGGAGGTCTTCCCCGCCGCCGGTGAGGAGCGCGAGGAGGTGCTCCGGCTGGCCGGGGCGCTGGAGGCCGCCTCCGAGCACCCCGTGGCCCGCGCCGTCGCCCGCGCGGCGGACTCCACCGCCCAGGTCGAGGACTTCGCGAACATCGAGGGTCTCGGCGTCCAGGGCGTCGTCGACGGGCACGCCGTGCTCGTTGGGCGGCCCCAGCTGCTCGCCGACTGGTCGCAGCACCTGCCGTCCGAGCTGGAGGAGGAGCTGGAGCGGGCTCGGGCGCGCGGGGAGACGGCGGTCGCGGTCGGCTGGGACGGGAAGGCCCGCGCGGTGATCACCGTCGCCGACGCGATCAAGCCCACCTCCGCCGAGGCGGTCGCCGCGCTGCGCGCGCTCGGCCTGCGCCCGATCCTGCTGACCGGCGACAACGAGACGGTGGCCCGCGCGGTCGCCGAGGCCGTCGGCATCGAGGACGTGATCGCCGACGTGCTGCCCGCCGACAAGGTGGAGGTCGTCAAGCGGCTCCAGTCCGAGGGACGCACCGTGGCGATGATCGGTGACGGGGTCAACGACGCCGCCGCCCTCGCCCAGGCCGACCTCGGCATGGCGATGGGCACCGGCACCGACGTCGCGATCGAGGCCTCCGACCTCACCCTGGTCCGGGGCGACCTGCGGGTGGCCGCCGACGCGATCAGGCTGTCGCGGCGCACGCTGCGCACCATCAGGGGCAACCTGTTCTGGGCCTTCGCCTACAACGTCGCCGCCATCCCGCTGGCCGCGCTCGGCCTGCTCACCCCGATGATCGCCGGGGGCGCGATGGCGCTCTCCTCGGTGTTCGTGGTCAGCAACAGCCTCCGGCTGCGCCGCTTCAGGTGAGGGGCGCCCTCGCGGGGGCGGGGACGTTATGGCGGTGGGGTCGGGTGAGGGGCGCTCCGGCGGCGCGGACGGGTGAGGGGCGCTCCGGCGGCGCGGACGTTATGGTGGAGTCCGCGCGGCAGGGCGCACCCGGTCCGCGGGAAGGGCAGAGCCCACCTGAGCACCACCCCGATCATCCGGCCCACCTCCTTTTCGGCCCGATCACGCGGACGTCGGGCGTGACGAAAGGGAGGCACCCGTGCCCGTTCGCCGTCTTCCCGACAACCCCAGCCTCGAACACCTGAGGAATCAGGCCAAGCGCCTCAGGAGGGCGGTCCGCGCCGCCGAGGCCGCCGCGCTCGAGCTGGTCGCCGAGTTCCACCCCCGCCCGCTTCCCGGGCTCGGGACGCGGCCCGCGGGGTCATCGCCGGCCGGGGGAGACCCCCGCCCGCTTCCCGGCCTCGCGGCGCGGCCCGCCGGATCGCCGCCGGAGGGGTTCACGCTGGCCGACGCCCAGCTGACGGTCGCGAGGGCGTACGGCTTCGCGAGCTGGCCCCGGCTCCGCGCCCACCTCGACGTCCTCGCGCGGCACTCCCGCTCGCCCCACCTGGTGCCCGAGAGCGCGGACCCGGTCGCGGAGTTCCTCCGGCTGGCCTGCCTGCCGTACGGGAACGACGACCCGTCGCGCCGTCGCGAGGCGGCGCGGGCGCTGGCCCTGGACCCGGGGCTCGCGGTGGCGAGCGTCCACACCATGGCCGCGACCGGCCAGGCGGAGGCGATGGCCGCGACGCTGGCGGCCGACCCGGCCCAGGCGCGGGCCGAGGGCGGACCGTACCGGTGGGAGCCGCTGCTCTACCTGGCGTACTCGCGGGTCGAGGGCGGCGACGCGACGGCGACCGCCCGGGTGCTGCTCGAACACGGCGCCGACCCGGACGCGGGATACCTGTGGGAGGGGCTGCCCTCGCCGTTCACCGCGCTCACCGGGGCCTTCGGCGGCGGCGAGCGCGGCGAGCCGCCGCACCCGCGCTCCGCCGAGCTGGCGCGGCTGCTGCTGGAGGCGGGCGCCGATCCCAACGACAGCCAGACCCTCTACAACCGGGGACTCGGCGCATCCGGCGCCGACGACACCGAGCACCTGGAACTTCTCTTCGAGTACGGTCTCGGCCGGGGGGACGGCGGGCCGTGGCACCGGCGCCTCGGTCCCGCCCACGCGACACCGGAGCGGATGCTCCAGGACGAGGTGCTCGCCGCGACCATGATGCGGCGGCCCCGGCGCCTGCGGCTCCTGATCGAACGCGGCGCGGGCGTGAACGGCCCCGGCACCGGTCATCCGATCTTCGAGGGTCGTACGCCCTACGAGCTGGCCGTGCTCGGCGGGAACGTCGAGGCGGCCGCGATGCTCGCGGAGGCCGGGGCGAGGGGCTCCCTGGACGAGGTCGACCTGTTCCTGGGCGCCTGCATGCGCGCCGAGCGCCTGGACGTCGCCCCCGAACTGGTGGCCAGGGCCGTCGAGCGCGTGCCGCACCTGGTCAACCGGGCGGCGGCGCACGGGAACGCCGAGGCGGTGCGGCTGATGGCCTCCCTCGGCTTCGAGGTCGGCCTCGTGCGCGGATCCTCGCCGCTGCACGAGGCGGCGTGGGCGGGGGACCTGCCCATGGTCAAGACTCTCCTGGAACTCGGCGCGGACCCGTCCGTACGCGACACCCGGTTCGGCGCCACGCCCCTGGGGTGGGCCGAGCACGGGGGACGGCACGAGGTCGCCGCCCACCTCGCCTCCCTGTGACGCGGTGACCTGTCGCGGGCCGCGTCCCGGGACGGCGGACGCCGGGAGGCGGCCGGTCGTCCCGGGAGGCGGCCCGCCAGGTCAGCGAACGGGGCAGATCCGACGATCGGGGCCCGGCGCCGGTGCTCCCTCGCCGGGCCCGCCGCGCTCCGACAGCTGGAGGATCTCCCCGACCGCCGCCTCGTCCGCGGTGTAGATGTGCGGCACGTCGACGAACACCCTCATCGACCCGCAGCCCACCGTGAGGCCGTCCGCGACCTCGCTCTGGATGCCGCGCAGCGGGACGTAGTTCAGATAGGAGGTGAACACGTTCTGCGACCGGAAGGCGGCGGTCATGACCAGCCGCCCGGCACGAAGCCTGAAGGCCAGGCTGGTCAGGCAGGGCACCGCGTCGGGAGGCTCGCCGGGCGCGGTCAGCGAGATCCAGCCGCTCTTGGTGTACGGCTTGGCGCGCAGCACGTCGGCGATCCAGCCGAGCTGGTCGACGCCGAGGAACTGGCGCAGCCGCCCCCCGTAGCTGTACTTGAACGGCGGGACGACCGACCGCTCGCTGAACTTGCTGGAGTACAGCGGGATCTTCCCGGCGTCGCCGTAGCATTTCAGCACCGGATCGTCCCAGGCCAGGCCGGTGACCTCGAAAAGCACCGCCGGAGCCTCGATGATCGGGCCGCGGTCGTCCAGGGCGGGCCCGCCGTTGTGTGTCACGTGTCGCATCAGCCAGATCCACGTCTCCCCACAAGACGCGAATCTGAGGAGGTCGGACATTCAGGTCTCCACGTTGGGGAAATGGAAGGGGTTGTGTGGGAGCCGGCGTTGCCGGGAGACATTCGCGCGAACGTAGTAGACGAAATAGTGGACCAGCGCGAGCAGGCCGATGATCACCAGAAGCAGGGCCGTGGCCGGCGCCGCCCCGATCATCCCGAGCACGCCGACCGCGATGTAGGAACTGTTGACCAGGGCCAGCATCATCACGTTGATCCCCGGCCACGCCATCGGCGCGTACGTCTCCGGGTAGCGGGGATCCACCGGCAGGTTCGGAGTCCAGCCGAGGGCCGAGAACTGGTCCTTGAGATGGACCGCGTAGAGCAGGCGAAAGTTGTTGAGCGCCCGCGCGGTCCTCATGTGCGCGTTGACCGCCTCGATCAGCCGCAGGAAGGGCAGCACGCTGAGCAGCCCGAACGCGGCGACCATCGCGAACAGGTGCCAGGGGACGCTGTGCCAGGTGGTCAGCATGACCGGGCTGACCACCTTCGCGCTGGCCAGCGCGACCGCGGCGGCGAACGGGGCGGCGAGCAGGCTCATGGACAGCCTGGTCATCTTGATGCGCTCGTCCTTGGCCGCCAGGTAGACCTGGTACGTCCCGCTGAAGTCCACGGACACGAGGGCGAGGAATTCCCCGGGTGCCACGGGCAGCCCGTCCAGGGTCTCGGGCAGTGCTTCCGCGGTCGTCCGCGGTGACGTCTTCCGCATCGGGACCCCACTTTCGCCGGATAGTGGATTTTCCCGTAAGAAGATATTGACCCACTTGTCAGGCGAATGAGTGCTTTTTAACGACATACGTCTCAGACTTCTACGCGACGTCTCCCGCACGCGTCTTCCCGGACGCGTCCTCCCCGGACGTCATCGCGGGTTTCCCGGGCGTCGCCGTGGGTTTCCCGGGCGTCACCGCGGGATGTCCGGCGTGAGGCGTCTCCCGCGGGAGTCTCCCGTAAGGGAGTCCCGTGCCGACGGGACGATCTCCCCGTCGGCCGCCGCGGTCCGGAGCCGGCTCACCGGCTCCGGATGGCGGCGGACCGTTTCGCGATCGCGAAATTCGTTTCGCGATCGCGAGATCCGCCTCACGCCGCCAAGGACGGAACCGTCGTCCACCCGCGCGTCAGTGTCCCCCCGCCGCCCCGGGCACCTCCAGCAGGGCCTCCTCCACGGAGGCGGCCATCGTGAAGTAGGCCAGGAGCCCGGTGGTGGCCATCATGTGGCGCAGCGTCCGGCTCACCCCGGCCAGCACCAGGCGGGTCCGGGTCTCCTGACTCCTGCGCAGGATCCACAGCAGTTCCGCGAGCCCGGTGGAGTCGCAGAAGGTGAGCCCCTCCAGGTCGAGGATGAGCCAGGAGCCGACCTGGGCCCGCGTGTCCTGAGACGTCTCGAAGGAGGGGAGGACCCGCGGCGAGGAAGCGGGCGAGGCCGTCGTGGAGAGTGACGGCCGCCCGCCCGATGGCGACTCGTCCGCTGGTGGCCTGTCCGGGGAGAGGGGAGCGGGACTGTCGGGGAAGAGCGGTGGCGGGCTTCCCGGGGGCGGTGGGCTCCCCGGGGAGGGGGGAGGCGGGCTCCCGGGAAAGAACGGGGAAGGGGGCTCGGGCGACAGCGGTGGCGACGGCTCCGGGGGAAGCGGACCTCCAGAGAGCAGCGGGACCTCGGAGGCCGGCGAGACCTCGGAGAGGAACGGCGGCTCAAGCGGCGATCGCGGGAAAAGCGGCGTTCCCGAGAGGAGCGACGTTTCCGGGAAAAACGACGTTTCCGGGAGAAGCGGCGTTTCCGGGAGGAGCGGCGTTTCCGGGAGGAGCGGTGCCTCCAGGAGAAGCGACGGCGGGCCGGAGAGCGTCACGGGAGGAGCCGGAGGCTCGGACGGCGAGCCGAGGGCCGGAGAAACGGGGATCTCGGACGGCGGGTCGAGCGATGGAGAAGACGGGGTCTCGGCCGATGAGCCGGGCGACGGAGGAGACCGAAGCTCGGAGGGTGAGCCGTCGGCGCTCAGACCCCAGGCTCGAACGATCTCCTTCCGGAAGGTCGGCGCATAGTCGTAGTCGAGCTCGCCGATCGCTCGGACCACGATGGCGCTTCCGCGCACACCGGCCGATATCGAGAGCGTGTTCACACCTTCGGGTGGCATGGAAAGACTCCTTAGACCCGCAGTTCACAGGGCGGGCGTTCCCTCCGTATTACCAGGTATGCAGTACTGGTTGCCCCGCTGGCGGGGAATTACAGTGTACTTGCGTGATTTCGTCCTCTCTGGCGGATTGCGAGGGGACCGCCGGTTCGAAGTCTCGGTCGTTGAGCCCTCGTCCTCGGATCGACACTCCCGCCCCGCCGGTTCCAGCGCACCGGCCTGCCCGCACCGGCCTCCACCGCACTGGCCTGCCCGCACTGGCCTGCCCGCACCGGCCTGCCCGCACCGGCCTGCCCGGATCGGAGCGGGGCAGACGGTCCGTGGGCGGGCGGGGACGAGCCGGAACGGGTTGGAGCGGGCGGCGGCGGGCTGGAAAACCGAAAGGCCGGCCCCTCGATCGAGGGGCCGGCCTGCGCGCCCCGGGTGACGCCGGGGCTTGGGCGTGCGACGTACGAACCGATCGGATGACCGGATCAGAGGCTGGACCGCGTGCCCGAGGCGACGTGGGCCGCCGCCACGGGCTGGGCCGGGCGGGCGGACAGGGCCGGGGCGGACGCGGGGGATTCCGTACGGGATCGTGTCGCTCCTCCGGGCGGCTCCGCCGCTCCCGGTGTGCTCGGCGCCGGGCGCCGGCGCATGCCGCGTTCGGACACCGGCCGTGGTCCGATCTCCTTGCCGAGTCCCATCTGGTGGAGAAGCCATCCCAGGGCGCCTCCCAGGGCCACGACCCCCGCGCCGATCCAGAAGAAGGGAACGCTGGCGGCCACCATCGCCACCCCGGAGATCGCGAAGCCGGTGATGCAGACGATCGAGCCGGTCCAGCCCGCCACGGTGTGCCCCATGTCGTGCTCTTCGTGGATCTCCGCCAACTCCGCGAGGTCTTTTCTTATCCCCACGATGTCCCTCCATCTGAAGCGCCGCCCCCGCCGTCCCCGTCGCACTTCGTGGGCCTTGGCAGGCCGTGGCGGGCGGCCGGGTGGCAGGCGCTAGGTTGAATCCGCCCGTATCATTTATCTCACGAGCTAAGCTTCTTAGATAGTAAGGAGAATCTGTGGTGGAACGCAAGTCCGAGGCCGTTGCGTCGCCGCTGGAGGTCCTGGCCCGGATGGACCAGCTGATCGCGCTGAGCCTGGTCGGGCAGCACACGCTCGCCGAGCGCCTCGGCGTCAACGTCACGGACCTGACGTGTCTGGGCTTCATCCTCGGCGCGGGAGAGGAGGCGCTCACCGCGGGACGTCTCGCCGAGCTGGCGGGTCTCACCACGGGGGCCGTCACGGGCGTGGTCAACCGCCTGGAGAACGCCGGCTACGCCCGGCGCGTTCCCGACCCCCACGACCGCCGTCGTGTCCGGATCGTCCCGGAGGGGGATACCGCCGCCCGCATCGCGGTGGCGTACGAGCCCACCTACCGGCGGCTCACCGAGCTCTTCGAGAGCTACGGTCCGGACGAGCTGGCCGCCATCTCCGACTGGTTCACGCGCGCCGCCGACGCCATGCGGATCTCCCTGGCCGAGATTCGCGAATCTCCGGCTCCCTGAGGCCGGACGCCGCCACGGTCGTCCCGGTCGTCCCGGTCGCGCCGGAAGGAACAGGAGAAACATCAGGAAAACGAATTGGAGGTGGCGAGCCGAAGGGCTGAGGGCAGCCTGTGCGCTTCGCCGGGAAATGCCGCGAAGTGGCACGACGCGGAAAGGGGTGCCGGATTCGCCGTTCCCGGCAGCGGTGCCGGTGTTCTCGCGCGTTTCCCGAAGGCGTCACCGGCGGCCGGGCCGAGGGCCGGGAGCCCGCGGCCCGGAGCGTCCGCGGGGCATGCCTCGGTCATGGTGACGGCGCGGCCGACGTGCCGATCACCGGCGCGCGGGCGGGCTCGCGGCCGGTTCCCGCGGGGCGTTCACCCTCCGTCGCGGCGCGCGTTCTGCTTCGCGATCCCCTGGAGGACCTCGGTGACGTGGGGCGCGCAGACCGGGTCGCGGGAGTGCCTGCCGGAGAACCAGCGCGTTTCGATCACGTAATCGGCCGGATGGCCGCAGAGACACTTACCGGGATTTCCCGAATCTGCCGGTACGACCGCCGTGCGATGAGTCACCATGAGCTAACTTTAGACTCGTTTGACGCTTTTGTGATGTTTCCTCACTCTTTTAGTAATAAATCAATTGAGGCAGGTCGGGAGCCGGAACGCGGGGCCTCCCGGACCGGAACGTCGGACGCGGGCGACGGCTCGCCTGACGCCGGCCGGCAGCGGTTCCGCTCACCTGGCACCGGCCGGCAGCGGTTCCGCTCACCTGGCACCGGCCGGCAGCGGTTCGGCGATCCGTGCCCCGGCCAGATCGGCGCTGACGGCGAACCTCTCCGACAGCCCGCTGGCCTTCAGCAGCCCGCGCACCACCGGCGCCGGCGCGATCAGCCGTAGCGTGCCGCCCTGCCGTACGGCCCTGCGCAGGGTGGAGAGCAGCACGGCGACCCCGCTGGTGTCCATGGCGGTGACCATGGACATGTCGAGGAGGAGCCGGTGTCCCGGGCGGCCCAGCGCGGTCAGCAGGTGCTCGCGGAGCGCGTGGGCCGTGAAAATGTCGATCTCGCCTGCGACGCCGCAGACCATCCAGTCCGGGTGGGCGTGTGTGGACAGGTCCATGTGGACCTCCGATCGGCGGCCGCGGGCGTCAGCCCGTGGAACGTCCGTTGTGATGGGGCGGGCGGTGTGACCGATCGATGTCGCCGTGGCGATGTCGGAAGTGTGTCACATGGGGGTGCGTTTCCGTGGCGTCCGCCCGACACCGCCGGGGTGTCGGCGCCGCGGACGTGTCCGGGCCGGCCGGTCCGCTCCTCACCGGTGCCCGGCTGCTCCTCATCGATGCCCGTCCGCTCCTCGCCGATGCCCGTCCGTTCCTCACCGGTGCCCGGCCCGGTGACGCCGCCTTCCGCGCGCCTCACCCCGCCGCGGGCGGGGCGGCCGCGAGGGCCGCCAGCGCGGCGGCCACCGCCGGGGGGCCGAGCGTCGCGGCCGGTACGTCGGCGAACTCCACGGTGCAGTCGGAAAGCCCGCCGATGGCCACGGCCGCGCGGGCGCGGGCGGCCAGGTCGGGGTCGGGGCCGAGCAGCAGGGCGATGAGCCGCCGCCGCCAGCTGCCCATGCGGGGCCCCAGGTCGAGGTGGGCCAGGGTGGACAGGTCGCGCACCACCATCACGGTCACCTCCCGGTGCCGGAAGGTGATGTCGAAGTAGCCCTGGAGGAGATCGCGAGGGCTCTGCGGGGCGTTCGCCTCGGTGTCGGCGAGGAAGGCGTCGACGTCGTCGATCAGCGGCTGGACGATGCTGCGGAGCAGGTCCTCCCGCGAGGTGAAGTGGTAGTAGAGGGCGGGCTTGGTGATCCCGAGGCGGTCGGCGATGTCGCGCAGGCTCGTCTGCTGCACGCCCTTCTCGGCGAACAGCTCCCGTGCCACCGCCTGGATGCGCGCCTTGGTGTCGGACGGCCTGGCCACCTGTCGTTCTCTCCTGTCCTCGCGCCGGACCTCCCGTACGCGCGGGCGTCCTCGTGCTCGGACCAAGGGTACCGGCACGGCGAAGACAACTGACTTAACGATAGGTAAGTGCCTGTCCATGCCCGTGCGGATGACTTACCTTCCGTTAAGTAACTCGACGAGATGGACCGGAGCCCCGCCCTCTGCTGCGACTCGATCACCCGGATCCGGGCGGACTTCTGGTCGTGCGGCCGGATCGGCCTGGTCGGCGACGCGGGCTGCTCGCCCACCTTCCCCACGGTGTGATCCGCTCACCCGAACCGCCAGCGTGTCGCCGTCCTGCCGTCCGTGCCGTAACCGAAAGCGCGCGTGGGCTTGACCTGGTAAAAGCCGTACTCGGGTGAGCCCGGGAGGCTGTCCTCGTGGACGGAGCCGTCGCGCACCGCGAACTCCCACCCGTACTTCGTCCTGAAGGCGGCGGCCACCCGCCGGAGCTCGTCCTCCTCCCGTGCCCGGACGGCGGTCCCCTCGACCACGAGGTCAAGGGTCTCTCCGGCGACGGTGATGACGCAGCGGGGGTTGCCGGCGAGATTCCTGGCCTTGCGGGACGTCGGGCGGGTGGCGATCCAGGACGCGTCGCCGACTCGGACCAGCAGGACGGGCGCGGCGTGCGCGCGGCCGTCGGGCCACACCGTCGAGAGCCAGGCCTTC
Source organism: Streptosporangium nanhuense (assembly GCF_059358815.1). Lineage (NCBI taxonomy): Bacteria > Bacillati > Actinomycetota > Actinomycetes > Streptosporangiales > Streptosporangiaceae > Streptosporangium > Streptosporangium nanhuense. The sequence goes on along the minus strand of NZ_JCADBG010000003.1, from coordinate 15,001 downwards.
GGCGCGGAATCCAGGCACGCCCGCGCCTCGTCCCACGGTCTGATCGTCGCTTCGTCCGTGCTGATCGGTGTCGCGTCGGCGTCGTCGAACAGGAGTTCGGCGACGGGCGTCGTCCCGGTCATCGCGGGCCTCCTCGTCATCGGCGTCCCGGCTCCCCGTCGGGAGATGATCGATCGAGTGGTGCCGGCGCCTCGTACTCGTCGTGCAGGCGCCACCACTCGTAGGGCCGGGTCTGCGGCCGGCCCTCGGGGGAGTCCTCCCAGGTCTCCTGGCGGCCGAGCGGCGTCAGGTCGAGGAAGGTCCAGCCGCTGCCGAGCCGTTCGACTCCCCGTCCCGCGGTGGAGTAGGTGCGGTAGACGGCGTCGCCGTCGCGCAGGAAGACGTTCAGCGCGAACCCGTCGCCCGCCCCCATGTCGTCGTTGAAGCCGTTGCCCAGCGAGGAGAACCACGGGATCGTCCAGCCCATGCGCTCCCTGAACGGGATGATCTCGGCCAGCGGGCCGCGGGACACCAGCACCAGGGAGGTGTCGCGCGCGTGGAGGTGGCTCAGGTGCCCGATGTTGTCGGTGAACATCGAACACCCCGAACAGAAGTCGCCACCGCCCAGCCACATGAAGGTGTAGACGACGAGCTGGCGCCGCCCGTCGAACAGGTCGAGCAGGCTCACCGGCCCGTCCGGGCCCTCGAACACGTACCCGCCGCCGTCCTCCTCCCCGCCGACCCTGACCATCGGCATCCTGCGCCGCTCGGCGGCCAGCGCGTCGAGCGCGCGGGTGTGCTCCTTCTCCTTCACCAGCAGCGCTTCCCGCGCGGCCTGCCAATCCTCGGCCGAGACGACCCGGGGATCGTTCATGACGTGCTCCCTCCGGTGGGTTCCCTCAAGGAACTTACCCGGTAGACGCTAACAGGGGACCGTTCCTTAAGGGAACCCTCTCGCCTAGACTGCTCTCATGCAGCGAACCCGATTCGGTGACATGGCCTGCTCGATCGCCCGCACGCTGGATGTCATCGGGGAGCCGTGGTCGCCACTGATCCTGCGGAACATCTATGTCGGCATCAGCCGCTTCGACCAGATCCAGCAGAGCCTGGACATCTCACGCAAGGTGCTCACCGAGCGGCTCAAGTGGCTGGTCGAGAACGATGTGCTGGAGCGGCGGGAGTATTCGAGCCGGCCACCCCGCCACGAGTACACACTGACCGCCAAGGGCCTGGAGCTGTGCGACCTGCTCCTGGTGATGGTGCGCTGGGGCGACCGGTGGACGGCGGGCGAGGCCGGTCCGCCGGTGCTCTACCGCCACCACGCCTGCGGCGAGATCGGCCACGTCGAGCTGCGCTGCTCGGTGTGCGACCGGCCGATGAGCGCCGCCGACGTCGACGTGCTGCCCGGCCCCGGGGCCGGGCCCCCGGCCGCCTCGCACGATCGGACCGGCACGGACCGGTACGAGCACGCCGGGCCCTGAGACGCGCGCCCGTCCCCCGGGAGCGGGCGCGGCGGGCGGCCCGCGCGGGCGTCAGTCGTTCTTGAAGGGGTCGTGCTCGGCCAGCAGCTTGTCCAGCCTGGCCTGGTCGACGCGGCCGACGACGGAGGCCTCCTCGTTCCGGTCCCTGACGCACTTGGCGAGGGTGAAGGTCGACGTCACCACGTAGAGCAGCCCGATCCCCATGAAGGACCGGACCCAGGTGGTCACGGGCAGGTACGCGATACCGATCGCCAGGGCCGCCACGGACAGCCCGAAGGAGAGGACGGCCTGCGCGTAGAAGGCGGTCGTCGTCGAGTTCTTCACCGGTCGTGTCATGCACACCATCGTCGTGACGATCCGCTCCCGGATCCTGAGTGCCACTACTTAGTTACCGGTGAGTACGGCGGCTGTGGAACCTCGCGGGGCCGGTCAACCGCTCGTGGCGGTCACGCGGGCGATGACGAGGGCGTCCTGCGCCAGCTCCTCGGCCGGCCCGACGTTGTGCACCATCCGGGCGAGCCCCGCGACCACCCTCGCGGACTCGAAAGTGGAGCATCCCGTGCCAGCTGACCGGTCCCGGTCCCTCGGGCGCCCCGGCGGGGAAGCCCATCCCCGGGTCCGCCCGGAAGATCCCCGCGCCGACCAGGCTCAGCCCGTACGCGCCGACGAGCCGGGGAGCCCAGGTCGCGCCGCGTCCGGGGGACAGGGCCCGGCGCAGGCCGGCCGCGCAGGCGACGCTCGCCGGCCCGGCGAGGACGAGGTTGGCGATCTGGGTCCAGCCGGGGCCGCCGTTGGCGAGCATGCTCCACGCGTGGCGGGTGAGGTCGAAGCCCTCCCGGGTCAGCGCCTGGGCGAGGGACACCGCGACGTACACCGGCCCGGCGGCGACCCCGCAGCCCAGGAGTGCCCTGGTGAGGCCCGGGTCGCGGGGCGCCGTGTTCGCGGTCCTCGTCGTCTGCTGGGTCATGGCCCTCTCCTCACGTGTCCGGGGCCGGTTCCGGTGCTCCTTGCGGCCCTCTGACCACGCTTCGAACGGGCCCGGCCCGATTCGACACGGCGGCCCGATTTCTTTTCAAGATTTTTTGGAGCGTGGATCGCCCCGATGCCCTCGGGGTGATCTTCACGGCTTCGAGGGGTCCGGGCCGGCGCGGGGAGCTGCGGCGATCCGCGGTGGGGAGGCGCTGCCGACGCTCCGGGGCGGGGTGGGCGCGAAACGTCCACAGGCCTCGAACTTCGCACCGCCCGGGTGGCGTGGGATGATTTCTCCACCATGCCCGCGACGCTTCCCTTCCGCCTCGCCCGCGCGGCCGCCTTCGGGGCGGTCTGCCTGGGGCTGAGCGTGATGGCGCACGTCCTCGCGGGCGGTTCGGTCTCCGTGCCGACCGCGACCGTGGCCCTGGCGGTCGCCTTCGTCGTGGCTCTCGCCGTGTCGCGGCGCGAACGGACGCTGACGGTGATCCTGCCGCTGCTGGCGGGTACGCAGGCCGGGCTGCACGTGCTGTTCTCCCTCGCGCACGCCGCGTCCCCCACCGAGATGATCGGGCATGTCCACTCGGGGCTGCTGCCCGGCCTGGGCATGCTGGTGGCGCACGGCTGGGCCGTCGGGCTGACCGCGCTGTGGCTGGCGCGCGGCGAGGCGGTGCTGTGGGCGCTGCTCCGTCGCCTCGGCGCCCGGCTGGGCCGCGTGCTCGTCGTGGTCGTGACCCCGGCGTACACCTCCCTCCTCACCGCGGACGCGATCGAGCCGGGGGTCCTGCGCCCGGCCGTGCTGCGCCACGCCGTAAGCCGGCGCGGCCCTCCCCGGATCGTCACCCTCACCTCCGGCTGACCACCCAGGTCACCCGGGGTCGTGACCTGTTCCCGGGTCCGCGCGTCCGTACGCGCGGGCCTGTTCCCGAGTCCGCGTGTCTGTAGGCGCGGGCCTGCGCCGACGCGGCCTTCCGGCTGCCCGGCGGACCAGATCAGCGTGACAATCCCGGCTGCGTGTCCGGTATGGCCCTATCGAGGCGGCGTTCGGCCGCGGCCTGCCGGTCCGGCCAGAAGAAAGGCCCCAACGTGTCTGCTCGTCGTATCAGTCGTGTCAACCGTGCCGCGATCCGCCGTACCGTCCCCGCGGGCGCCCTGATCGCGGCCGTGATGGTCCTGGGCGGATGTGGCTCCCAGGACACCACGGCACCGGTCGCCGCCCCGAGCACCGCCGCGCCCGCGGCCACCCCCTCCACCGCCCCCGTCGCCGCCACCGCGCTGACGATCACCGACCCGTGGGTGAAGACCGCGAAGAAGGGGATGAGCGCCGCCTTCGGCACCCTGGTCAACAACACCGACGCCGAGGTGACGGTCGTCTCCGGCGCCTCGCCGCTGTCGCCGGAGATCGAGTTGCACGAGGTCGTCGACTCCAAGGGGAAGATGATCATGCGGCCCAAGGGCGGCGGGTTCGTGATCCCCGCGAGGGGCACCCACCAGCTCCAGCCCGGCGGTGACCACATCATGCTGATGGGCATCACCGAAGCGGTGAAGCCCGGCGCGCAGATTCCCTTCACCCTCACCCTCAAGGACGGCAAGACCGTGGAGTTCACCGCGGTCGGCAAGGAGTTCGCGGGGGGCAAGGAGGACTACCAGCCCGGCATGGACATGGGGGGCGACGAGGGGGACAAGGGCGACGGGGGCGACGGAGGTATGGACATGGGCGAGAGCAACGGCTGAGCGGGAAACGGAGGAGAACTCATGCGGGAACCCCGACTCAGCCGTAGGGGACTGCTCGCGGGAGGCGCCGCCACCGCGGTCGGCGCCCTCGCCGCGTGTGCCCCCGACCAGGCTGTCCCCCCAGTCGCCCCCCAAGCGCATCCCCAGGCCGCCTCGGCGGTGTCCGCCGTCTCCGGCGGTTCCGCGACGGAACCCTTCGACGGGGTCCACCAGGCCGGGATCGCGACGGCGCCTCAGACGTACGGGGTGTTCGTCGGCCTGGATCTGCTGCCGGACACCGACCGCGAGGCGCTGGTCCGGATGATGCGGCTGCTCACCGACGACGCCCGGCGGCTGACCCAGGGCAGGCCGGCCCTGGCCGACACCGAGCCGGAACTGGCCGTCCTGCCCGCCAGGCTCACCGTGACCTTCGGGTTCGGTCCCGGCTTCTTCACGGCGGCCGGACTCGCCGACCGCCGGCCGGCGGCGGCGGCGCCGCTGCCCGCCTTCGCGGTCGACAAGCTCAGGAAGGAGTGGAGCGGCGGGGACCTGCTGCTGCAGATCTGCGCCGACGACGCCCTCACCCTGGCCCACGCCTTGCGCATGATTGTCAAGGACGCCCGTTCCTTCGCGAAGGTCCGCTGGACCCAGCGGGGCTTCCGGCGCGGTGCGGGCACCCAGCCCGCCGGGATGACCCAGCGCAACGTCATGGGCCAGCTCGACGGGACCGTCAACCCGGCACCGGGCGCGCCCGGGTTCGACCGGGCCGTGTGGGTGAGCGACGGCCCCGAGTGGCTGCGCGGCGGCACCACGCTGGTGCTGCGGCGCATCCGGGCGGAGATGGAGACCTGGGACGCCGTGGACCGGGTCGGCAAGGAGTTCAGCGTGGGCCGGCGCCTGGACAACGGCGCCCCGCTCACCGGGCGCGACGAGCACGACGCGGCCGACTTCGAGAAGCTCAACGCGATCGGCTTCCCCGTCATCTCCGAGCAGGCCCACATCCGCCGGGCCCATGTCGCCGACCCGAACCTGCGGATCCTGCGCAGGGTCTACAACTACGACGAGGGGCTCACCCCGGAGGGGCACGCCGACTCGGGGCTGCTGTTCGCCTCCTACCAGGCCGACGTCTCCCGGCAGTTCGTCCCGATCCAGCGCAGGCTGGCCGAGGCCGACCTGCTCAACGAGTGGACGACCCCGATCGGCTCGGCCGTCTTCGCCATCCCGCCGGGATGCTCGCCCAACGGCTGGATCGGGGACGGTCTCCTCACCTGACCGGGGCCGCCGTACGCCCGTGACGGCCGTGACGCTCACGGCCGTCACGGCGTGCCTCCCGACGCGGCCCTCCGCACCACGGCGCCCCGGGCCGTTCCCGACGCCGTCACCGTCGGCCGCCTTGTCGACGGTTGGACGCCGGGCGGGCAGGCGCGGTTTGCACCGGGTCGGGACATCGTCAGGCAGACATTCGCTCAGACTGTCCCCGTAATGGACAATATCCGGCGAATCGCAATTGTAGGCTTTTTGTGGAAAAAGCGGCTATGGTAAAGAAATTGAACTGTTAGAGCAGCATAATTTGGCAGATCACGACTCCCGCGCGCCTGACGTTTCGGTCGCTGATGATCCGGTTATCCTCTTAAGGCCGTGGTCGGGGCAATATCGCCGCGGAAAGCTCGGCCCCCCGTTAGATAATTCGACACTATTTGTCGGAATTCCTGCGGGAGGTCGGCCTTGCTGCTCTGGGCTCATGTGCGGAGGGGCTTCTTTGGGAGTGCCTTGTCAGGATTTATGGTGTGTGCGGTTGGCTTGGGGTCGATAGCGTATACCCCCCTTTTCGCATCTCATGGTGATAGCAACACCCCATCATTTGTCATCACATGTGGCTCAGACGGGACCGGCCCCACATTGCGCTTGACCCGGGAGGCGCGACGCGACGGCGACCGCGCGATCGTCACGGTGCACGTCGCCAACACGGGTGACGTCGACGCGGAGGGGGCGAGTTTCGCCGAGGACCTCTCCGCCGTCCCCGGCGGCGAGACCGTGGGTGAGAGCCGGGCGACCTCGGGCGCGTTGACCTACAGCAAGCCCTTGCTCAGGTGGGCGGGCGATGTGAGCGCGGGTGACAGCATCGAGGTGCGGTACGCCGTCCGGGCGTCCGGTGACCGGATGTCCATCCCGACGGTCAACGCGCGCGCGGGGCGGGACTGCCGGAGCACGACCGCCGGTCCCGAGGCCGTCGGCACGCCCGTCGGCGAGCCCGGTGCCGCCGACGCCCCGACCGACGCCCCGACCGGCGCGCGGACCGGCACCCCGGCCGGTGTCCCGGCCCGAACGCAGGTCGAAGCGCAGGCCGACGAGCGCCGCGCACCGGCTGACGGGGAGCACGCACCGGCCGACGAGACCGGTGCGACGGCCGGTCCGGCAGGAAAGGGCGCTGAGGGCGCTGAGAGCGCTGAGAGCGCTGAGGGCGCTGAGAGCGCTGAGAGCGCTGAGAGCGCTGAGAGCGCTGAGAGCGCTGAGAGCGCTGAGAGCGCTGAGAGCGCTGAGAGCGCTGAGAGCGCTGAGAGCGCTGAGAGCGCTGAGGGCGCTGAGAGCACTGAGAGCAAGGCCGCGCGGCAGAAGGGCGCCACGGGGATTCCGAGCGAGAGCAGGCCGGACCGACGGGGGTCCGAAGCGGGTGCGCGAACGGCGCGCCGGGCGCCGATCCCCTTCTCCCAGCGTTACACGAGCAGTTACCGGGGAGCGGTGACCCGCGCGGCGAACGCGGTGGTGACCTGCTACCCCCCGCAGGTGACCAACTGCGCCACCGTCCGGAACGGCTCGGGCAACAACAGCATCGCCGCCACCTTCATCGACGTGGACGGCGACGCGACGACCTTCAACTCCAGCACCGCCAACCTCACGCTGACGGCCGGCGCGCAGGTGGCGTACGCGCGCCTGTACTGGGGCGGGCGAAGCCAGACCACGACCGACACGACGGGCCTGCCGGCCGGCAACCGCCTGGCGCCCAACATCGGTCTGCGCGGGCAGGTGCTGATCAAGGCTCCGGGCGACACCGCCTACCGGACGATCACCGCTTCGGCCGCCGACATCGGCGACACCCCCGACAACGTCACCAACAACGGGATCGTCTACGGGGCCTCCGCGGACGTCACCTCCCTGGTGGCGTCGACGGGAGGGGGAACCTACTCGGTGGGAAACGTGCAGGCCGCCCGGGGGTTCGACGGCCTCGGCGCGTTCGGCGGCTGGTCGCTGGTGGTGGCCTACCGGGACGCGTCCCTGCCGTTGCGCAACATCTCGGTGTCCGACGGCTTCCTGTACCAGCAGAACGGTGCCCCGGACACCACGATCACCGTGACCGGATTCCAGACCCCGACCATCGGGTCCGTGAACGTCCAGCTGGGTGAGATCGCCTTCGACGGCGACAACGCGATCGTCGGTGACTCGCTGAGCATCCAGAGCACCAACGGGCCGTTGACCGTGCTCAGCGACGCCCTCCACCCGGCGAACAACTTCTTCAACTCCACCATCGCCAATCTCGGCAGCCAGGTGACCGACCGGAACCCGACCTACACCAACACGCTCGGGTACGACTCCAACATCATCGACGCGTCGTCGGCGTTCCGTAACAACGACACCTCGGCCCGGTTCACCTTCAGCACGACGGGAGACGCGTACTGGCCGCAGGCGTTCTTCACGCAGATCGACCTCCGCCAGGCGAACATCCAGCTGGCCAAGTCCGCCCAGGTGATCGGTGGCGGGACCCCCGTGCCCGGTTCGGTCATCCAGTACACCCTCACCGTGACCAACACGGGAGACGACAACGCCATCGGGGTGCTGCTCTTCGACCCGATCCCCGCGAACACCGTCTACGTCCCGGGGAGCATCGTCGTGGCGTCAGGACCCAACGCGGGACCCAAGACGGACGCGCCAGGGGACGACCAGGCGCAGTTCGTCGGCAACCAGGTCAGCGCGCAACTGGGAACCGGGGCGAACGCCACGAGCGGCGGCACCCTGGGACCGGGGCAGTCCACCTCCGTGACGTTCCGGGTCACCCTGGGCCCCAACTCGCCCGGCACGACGGTGACCAACACCGCGAGCGTCAGATTCTCCAGTGCCGACACGCCGGCCCAGCAGGGAACGTCCGCCGGGAACTCTTCGACGGTGGTTCCCGTGCAGATCTCGTCGCTGGCGTTGCAGAAGACGGCGTCGCCGAGCACGGTGGCGGCGGCGGGCCAGACGGTGACGTACTCGTACATCGTCACCAACACCGGTGACACCACCCTCACCGGGGTGGGGGTGACGAACACGGCGTTCTCGGGTTCGGGGACGCCGTCGGCGATCACGTGTCCGGTGACGACGCTGGCTCCGCAGGCGTCGACGACGTGCACGAGAACCTACGTGACGACGCAGGCCGACATCGACGCGGGGTCGATCGTGAACACGGCGACGGCGTCGGGCACTCCGCCGACGGGTCCGGCGGTGACGTCTCCGCCGTCGACGGCGACGGTGACGGCCGCGTCGTCTCCCAGTCTGGCGTTGCTGAAGACGGCGTCGCCGAGCGTGGTGACGGCGGCGGGCCGGACGATCACCTACTCCTATCTGGTCACCAACACCGGGAACAGGACGTTGACGGGGGTGGGGGTGACGAGTACGGCGTTCTCGGGGACGGGGACGCCGTCGGCGATCACGTGTCCGGTGACGACGTTGGCTCCGCAGGCGTCGACGACGTGCACGAGGACGTACGTGACGACGCAGGCGGACGTGAACGCCGGGTCGGTGGTGAACACGGCGGTGGCGTCGGGTACTCCGCCGACGGGTCCGGCGGTGACGTCGGCTCCGTCGACGGCGACGGTGACGATCACGGCGGCTCCCAGCCTGACGCTGTTGAAGACGGCGTCGCCGAGCGTGGTGACGGCGGCGGGCCGGACGATCACCTACTCCTATCTGGTCACCAACACCGGGAACACGACGTTGACGGGGGTGGGGGTGACGAGCACGGCGTTCTCGGGGACGGGGACGCCGTCGGCGATCACGTGTCCGGTGACGACGCTGGCTCCGCAGGCGTCGACGACCTGCACCAACACGTACGTGACCACGCAGGCGGACGTGAACGCGGGGTCGATCGTGAACACCGCGACGGCGTCGGGCACTCCGCCGACGGGTCCGGCGGTGACGTCGGCTCCGTCGACGGCGACGGTGACGATCACGGCGGCTCCCAGTCTGGCGTTGCTGAAGACGGCGTCGCCGAGCGTGGTGACGTCGGCGGGCCGGACGATCACCTACTCCTATCTGGTCACCAACACGGGTAACACGACGTTGACGGGGGTGGGGGTGACGAGCACGGCGTTCTCGGGCTCGGGGACGCCGTCGGCGATCACGTGTCCGGTGACGACGCTGGCTCCGCAGGCGTCGACGACCTGCACCAACACGTACGTGACGACGCAGGCGGACGTGAACGCGGGATCGATCGTGAACACCGCGATCGTCTCCGGTACTCCGCCGGTGGGTCCGGCGGTGACGTCGGCTCCGTCGACGGCGACGGTGACGATCACGGCGACTCCCAGCCTGACGCTGTTGAAGACGGCGTCGCCGAGTACGACGACGGCGGCGGGCACCACGATCACCTACTCCTATCTGGTCGTGAACACGGGTAACACGACGTTGACGGGGGTGGGGGTGACGAGCACGGCGTTCTCGGGGGCGGGGACGCCGTCGGCGATCACGTGTCCGGTGACGACGCTGGCTCCGCAGGCGTCGACGACCTGCACCAGCACGTACGTGACGACGCAGGCCGATGTGAACGCCGGGTCGATCGTGAACACCGCGACGGCGTCGGGCACTCCGCCCACCGGCCCGCCGGTGACGTCTCCGCCGTCGACCGCGACGGTGACCATCGTGGCCGCTCCCAGCCTGACGCTGTTGAAGACGGCGTCGCCGAGCGTGGTGACGTCGGCGGGCTTGACGATCACCTACTCCTACCTGGTGGTCAACACGGGTAACACGACGTTGACGGGGGTGGGGGTGACGAACACGTCGTTCTCGGGGACGGGGACGCCGTCGGCGATCACGTGTCCGGTGACGACGTTGGCTCCGCAGGCGTCGACGACGTGTACGAGGACGTACGTGACGACGCAGGCCGATGCGGACGCCGGGTCGGTGGTGAACACCGCGACGGCGTCGGGTACTCCGCCGACGGGTCCGGCGGTGACGTCGGCTCCGTCGACGGCGACGGTGACGATCACGGCGGCTCCCAGCCTGGCGTTGCTGAAGACGGCGTTGCCGAGCGTGGTGACGGCGGCGGGCCGGACGATCACCTACTCCTACCTGATCACCAACACGGGTAACACGACGTTGACCGGTGTGAGTGTGGTGGACACGGCGTTCTCGGGGACGGGGACGCCGTCGGCGATCACGTGTCCGGTGACGACGCTGGCTCCGCAGGCGTCGACGACGTGTACGAGGACGTACGTGACGACGCAGGCCGATGCGGACGCCGGGTCGGTGGTGAACACCGCGACGGCGTCGGGTACTCCGCCGACGGGTCCGGCGGTGACGTCGGCTCCGTCGACCGCGACGGTGACCATCGTGGCCGCTCCCAGCCTGACGCTGTTGAAGACGGCGTCGCCGACCACGACGACGGCGGCAGACCGGACGATCACCTACTCCTACCTGGTGGTCAACACGGGTAACACGACGTTGACGGGGGTGGGGGTGACGAACACGGCGTTCTCGGGGACGGGCGCGCCTCCGGTGGCGACGTGTCCGGTGACGACGCTGGCGCCACAGGCGTCAACGACGTGTACCAGCACATATGTGACGACGCAGGCCGATGTGAACGCCGGGGCGGTGGTGAACACGGCGGTGGCGTCGGGTACTCCGCCCACCGGCCCACCGGTGACGTCTCCGCCGTCGACGGCGACGGTGACCATCGCCGCGGCTCCCAGCCTGACGTTGCTGAAGACGGCGTCGCCGAACGTGGTGACGGCGGCGGGCTTGACCATCACCTACTCCTATCTGGTCGTGAACACGGGTAACACGACGTTGACCGGTGTGAGTGTGGTGGACACGGCGTTCTCGGGGACGGGGACGCCGTCGGCGATCACCTGTCCGGTGACGACGCTGGCCCCGCAGGCGTCGACGACATGTACGAGGACGTACGTGACCACGCAGGCGGACGTGAACGCCGGGTCGATCGTGAACACCGCGATCGCCTCGGGGATCCCGCCGACGGGTCCGGCGGTGGCCTCTGATCCGTCGACGGCGACGGTCACCATCACCGCGGCTCCCAGCCTGACGCTGCTGAAGACGGCGTCGCCGAACGTGGTGACGGCGACGGGCGCGACGATCACCTACTCCTACCTGGTCGTGAACACGGGTAACACGACGTTGACCGGGGTGGGGGTGACGAGCACGGCGTTCTCGGGGACGGGGACGCCGTCGGCGATCACCTGTCCGGTGACGACGTTGGCTCCGCAGGCGTCGACGACGTGTACCAACACGTACGTGACGACGCAGGCGGATGTGAACGCCGGGTCGGTGGTCAATACGGCGGTGGCGTCGGGGACGCCGCCCACCGGCCCGCCGGTGGCCTCAAACCCGTCGACGGCGACGGTGAGCATCACCGCCGCTCCCAGTTTGACGCTGTTGAAGTCGGCGTTGCCGAGCGTGGTGACGGCGGCGGGCTTGACGATCACTTACTCCTACCTGGTCGTGAACACGGGTAACACGACGTTGACCGCATTGAGCGTGACGGACACGTCGTTCTCGGGTTCGGGGACGCCGTCGGCGATCACGTGTCCGGTGACGACGTTGGCTCCGCAGGCGTCGACGACGTGTACGAGGACGTACGTGACGACGCAGGCGGACGTGAACGCCGGGTCGGTGGTGAACACGGCGGTGGCGTCGGGGACGCCGCCCACCGGCCCGCCGGTGGCCTCCGATCCGTCGACGGCGACGGTCACCATCACCGCGGCTCCCACCCTGGCACTGCAGAAGACGGCGTCACCGAGCACGACGACGGCGGCGGGCACCACGATCACCTACTCCTACCTGGTCGTCAACACCGGTAACACGACGTTGACCGCGTTGAGCGTGACGGACACGTCGTTCTCGGGTTCGGGGACGCCGTCGGCGATCACGTGTCCGGTGACGACGTTGGCTCCGCAGGCGTCGACGACGTGTACGAGGACGTACGTGACGACGCAGGCGGATGTGGACGCGGGTGCGGTGGTGAACACGGCGGTGGCGTCGGCCACTCCGCCCATCGGCCCGCCGGTGGCCTCCGATCCGTCGACGGCGACGGTCACCATCATCGCGGCTCCCACCCTGGCACTGCAGAAGACGGCGTCGCCGAACGTGGTGACGGCGGCGGGCCGGACGGTCACCTACTCCTACCTGGTCGTCAACACCGGTAACACGACGTTGACCGGTGTGAGTGTGACGGATACGTCGTTCTCGGGGACGGGGACGCCGCCGGTGGTGACGTGTCCGGTGACGACGCTGGCGCCACAGGCCTCGACGACGTGCACCAGCACCTACGTGACCACCCAGGCCGATGTGGACGCCGGGACGATCGTGAACACCGCGGTCGCGTCGGGCACTCCACCGGTGGGCCCCGCGGTGACGTCCGATCCGTCGACCGTGACGGTGATCGCCGCACCCAACCCGGAGCTGTCACTGCTGAAGACCGCCTTCCCCTCGGCGGTGGAGGCCGCGGGTCAGACGATCACTTACTCCTACCTGGTCGTGAACACGGGCAACACGACGTTGACCGGTGTGAGTGTGGTGGACACGGCGTTCTCGGGGACGGGGACGCCGCCGGTGGTGACGTGTCCGGTGACGACGCTGGCGCCACAGGCCACGACGACCTGCACGGGCACCTACGTGACCACGCAGGCCGATGTGGACGCGGGATCCATCGTGAACACGGCGGTCGCCTCGGGCACTCCGCCGGTGGGCCCCGCGGTCGTGTCCGCCCCGTCGACGGCGACGGTCACCGGAGAGCCGGCCGCCGGCCTGTCACTGTTGAAGACGGCGTCGCCGAGCACGGTGGCGGCGGCCGGTCGGACGATCGTCTACTCCTACCGGGTCGTCAACACCGGTAACGCGACGTTGACCGGGGTGGATGTGGTGGATACGGCGTTCTCGGGGACGGGTGCGCCGCCGGTGGTGACGTGTCCGGTGACGACGCTGGCGCCACAGACCTCGACCACCTGCACCGGCACGTACGTGACCACGCAGGCCGACCTCGACGCGGGCGTGATCGTGAACACGGCGGTCGCGTCGGGGACGCCGCCGACGGGTCCGCCGGTGGCCTCCGATCCGTCGACCGCGACGGTGACGGCCGTCCCGGCTCCCAGCCTTGCCCTGTTGAAGACGGCGTCGCCGAGCACGGTGGTGGCGGCGGACCGGACGATCACCTATTCGTACGCGGTCGTCAACACGGGTAACACGACGTTGACCGCTTTGAACGTGACGGACACGTCGTTCTCGGGTTCGGGTGCGCCGCCGGTGGTGACGTGTCCGGTGACGACGCTGGCGCCGCAGGCCACGACGACGTGCACCAGCACCTACGTGACCACGCAGGCCGACATCGACGCGGGGTCGATCGTGAACACCGCGGTCGCCTCGGGGACGCCGCCCACCGGCCCGCCGGTGGCCTCAAACCCGTCGACGGCGACGGTGACGGCCGCCCCGGCTCCCAGCCTGGTGTTGCTGAAGACGGCGGCGCCGAGCACGGTGGTGGCGGCCGGCCGGACGATCGTCTACTCCTACCGGGTCGTCAACACGGGTAACACGACGTTGACCGCTCTGAGTGTGGTGGACACGTCGTTCTCGGGTTCGGGACCACCTGCGGTGATCAGCTGCCCGGTGACGACGCTGGCGCCGCAGGCCACCACGACCTGCACCAGCACGTACACGATCACGCAGGCCGACATCGACTCGGGATCGGTGGTGAACACGGCGGTGGCGTCCGCGACGCCGCCGGTGGGTCCGCCGGTGGCCTCCGATCCGTCGACGGCGACGGTGACGATCGTGGTGGCTCCCAGCCTGGCGTTGTTGAAGACGGCGGCGCCGAGCACGGTCGCGGCGGCCGGTCGGACGATCGTCTACTCCTACCGGGTCGTCAACACGGGTAACACGACGTTGACCGGCGTGAGTGTGGTGGACACGTCGTTCTCGGGGACGGGGACACCTCCGGTGATCACCTGCCCGGCGACGCCGCTGGCGCCGGCGGCCACCACGACCTGCACCGGCACCTACGTGACCACCCAGGCCGACATCGACGCGGGGTCGATCGTGAACACCGCGGTCGCGTCGGGCACTCCACCCACCGGCCCGCCGGTCGCCTCCGATCCGACGACGGCGACGGTAACAGCCGCCCCGGCTCCCAGCCTGGCGCTGTTGAAGACGGCGGCGCCGGCCACGGTGACGGCCGCGGGCCCGACGATCACCTATTCCTACGCGGTCGTCAACGACGGCAACGTCACGTTGACGGGTGTGGGGGTGGTGGACACGTCGTTCTCGGGTTCGGGTGCGCCGCCGGTGGTGACGTGTCCGGTGACGACGTTGGCTCCGCAGGCCGCGACGATCTGCACCAGCACGTATACGATCACGCAGGCCGACATCGACGCGGGGGCGGTGGTGAACACGGCGGTGGCGTCGGGGACGCCGCCGGTGGGTCCGGCGGTGGCCTCCAATCCGTCGACGGCGACGGTGACGGCCGCCCCGGTTCCCAGTCTGGCGTTGTTGAAGACGGCGGCGCCGAGCACGGTGGTGGCGGCCGGCCGGACGATCGTCTATTCCTACGCGGTCCTCAACACGGGTAACACGACGTTGACGGGTGTGGGGGTGGTGGACAC
>NZ_JCADBG010000029.1:0-115344 GCF_059358815.1 Streptosporangium nanhuense | reverse complement strand
TCGACTCCCGGCTGCGGGCCCGCGCCCACACCCGCGAGCACGGCGAGGACCCGGCCGAGATCCGCGACTGGACCTGGTCGTACTGACCTGACCGCCGTACTGACCTGACCGCCGTGCCGACCGGGCCGCCGTACTGACCGGGCCGCCGTGCCGACCGGGCCCGGCCGGGGCGGCCGAACCCGCCCCGGCCCGGCGGCGGTCCCCGCGCCCTTTCCGATCTTCGGTCTCCGATCTACGGCCTCCTGCCCCTGGACCCCTGTCCCGATCGCGGGGCAGAGGTCTTGGCCAAGCCCGAGGCCGGGCTCGCCATCGGGTTATGCCGCCTCCCCGGGGAGGTCGGGGAGGAGATCTCGCCGCTTCCCTCACATCCCTCTGTTTGACCTTTGCGGACGGGGTAAGGGAGACGTCGCCGCAGCTCAGGCGATCGGGGAGGCAAAATGACCACGTTCGGGTACTTCTTGTCGAGCGAGGAACACGGGCCGGCGGAGCTCGTACGGCAGGCCAAGCTCGCCGAGCGGGCGGGCTTCGAGAGCCTGTGGATCTCCGACCACTTCCATCCGTGGCTGGACGCGCAGGGCCAGAGCCCGTTCGTCTGGTCGGTGATCGGGGCGGTGGCCGAGGCGACCTCGCTGCCCATCACCACCGCCGTGACCTGCCCGCTGGTCCGCACCCACCCGGCGATCATCGCGCAGGCCGCCGCCACCAGCGCGGCGCTGTCCGGCGGCCGGTTCCGGCTCGGCGTCGGCACCGGCGAGGCGCTCAACGAGCACATCGTCGACTCGCGCTGGCCCCCGGCCTCCGAGCGGCTGGAGATGCTCGAGGAGGCGGTCGAGCTCATGCGGAAGCTGTGGAGCGGGAAGCTGGTGACCCACCGGGGAGAGCACTACCGCGTCGACACCGCCCGCCTCTACACCCTTCCCGACGAGCCGCCGCCGGTCTACATGTCCGCCTTCGGGGACAAGGCCGTGCAGCTGGCCGGGAAGATCGCCGACGGCTACATCTGCACCGCCCCGAACGCCGAGCTGGTGGAGAAGTTCCACAAGGCGGGTGGCGCGGGCAAGCCCACCCAGGGCGGGCTGAAGGTCTGCCACGCCGCCGACGAGGCCACCGGCCGCAGGACCGCGCACCGGATCTGGCCGACCGAGGGCATCCAGGGCGAGGCCATGCAGCTGCTGCCGCTGCCCCGCCACTTCGAGGAGCTCGCCGAGATGGTGACCGAGGGCGACATCACCGCCCCCTGCGGCCCCGATCCCGAGGTGCACATCAAGGCGATCAAGGAGTACGTCGACGCGGGCTTCGACGAGGTCTACATCAGTCAGATCGGCCAGGAGCAGGACGCCTTCTTCGACTTCTACGCCAAAGAGGTCCTGCCGAGGTTGCGCTGACATCCCCCCGAGGAGAAGATCATGAAAGCTCTCACCTGGCACGGCAAACGCGACGTACGGGTCGAGGAGGTTCCCGACCCGGTGCTCAAGGAACCGAACGACGCGATCATCAGGGTCACCACCACCGCGATCTGCGGTTCGGACCTGCACCTGTACGAGGTCCTGGGGCCTTTCATGGGCGAGGGCGACATTCTTGGCCACGAGCCGATGGGCGTCGTGGAGGAGGTCGGCCCCGAGGTCACCGCCATCAAGCCGGGTGACCGGGTGGTCATCCCCTTCAACATCTCCTGCGGCCACTGCCACATGTGCGGCTTGAACCTCTTCGCCCAGTGCGAGACCACCCAGGTCCGCGACCAGGGCATGGGGGCGGCCCTGTTCGGCTACACCAGGCTGTACGGCGAGGTCCCCGGCGGGCAGGCCGAGTACCTGCGGGTCCCGCAGGCGCAGTTCGGCCCGATCAAGGTCCCCGAGGGGCCGCCGGACGAGCGGTTCGTCTACCTGTCCGACGTGCTGCCCACCTCCTGGCAGGCGGTGGCGTACGCCGACATCCCCGACGGCGGGAGCGTCACCGTCTTCGGGCTCGGCCCGATCGGGCAGATGACCTGCAGGATCGCCAGGCATCTCGGCTACCGGGTCATCGGCGTCGACGGGGTGCCCGAGCGGCTCGCGATGGCGCGCAGGCACGGTGCCGAGGTGCTCGACGCCTCGGCGACCGAGGACATCCCCGGGGCGGTCAGGGAGCTGACCGGCGGGCGCGGCACCGACTCGGTGATCGACGCGGTCGGCATGGAGGCGCACGGCTCGCCGGTCGCCAAGTTCGCCCACGCCCTGACCGGCCTGCTGCCCGGCGCGATCGCCGCCCCGCTGATGTCCAACGCGGGCGTCGACCGGCTGGCCGCGCTCACCCAGGCCGTGGACACGGTACGGCGCGGCGGCACGATCTCCGTCGTCGGCGTCTACGGCGGCATGGCCGACCCGATGCCGATGCTGAGGATGTTCGACAGGGGCGTCACCCTGCGGATGGGCCAGGCCCACGTCAAGCGCTGGATCGACGACCTGATGCCGCTGGTGACCGACGACTCCGACCCGCTCGGGGTGATGGACCTGGCCACCCACCGGCTCCCCCTCGACCGGGCGCCGCACGGTTACGAGATCTTCCAGAAGAAGCGGGACGGGGCCATCAAGGTCCTGCTCAATCCCTGACACACCAGATATGTCGTAAAAGTCGTAGGAGGAGAAGATATGGACGCGATCGTTCTGCTCAAGGACGACCACAAGACCGTCGAGAAGCTGTTCAAGGAGTTCGAGAACGCGGGCGAGCGGGCGTACAAGAAGAAGCGGGACCTCGTCGACCAGATCATCGAGGAGCTCACCGCCCACGCCCACATCGAGGAGCAGATCTTCTACCCGGCCGCCCGCGAGAGCGTTCCCGAGACCTCCGACCACGTCCTGGAGAGCGTCGAGGAGCACCACGTGGTGGTCTGGATGCTCTCCGAGCTGACCAAGCTCGACCCCCAGGACGAGCGGTTCGACGCCAAGGTCACGGTGCTGATCGAGAACGTGCGCCATCACGTCGAGGAGGAGGAGCAGGAGTGGTTCCCGCAGGTGCGGGAGGCGATGGGACGCAAGAGGCTCCAGGAGCTCGGCGAGGAGATGGAGAAGGCCAAGGCCGGTGCGCCGAAGGACCCGCTCGCCCTGAGCAGCGCCCGCGCCTGACCCCCGGCCACCGCCCGCAGGCGCCTGCCTCCCGGCCACGTGCCGCACGGGCCCGGGAGAGATGGACACGCCCTCTCGCACATCTGTGCGGATCTTGAGGGGCGTGCCCCGCCGGTCGCCTACGAGAACACGCGGGCCCCGGTCCCCTGGAGAGGGGACCGGGGCCCGCCGCCGGGTCCGGCCCGGGTGGTCAGTGAAGCTGTTCGGTGACGAGGAACGCGACGCCGCCCCCCTCGTCGACGTCCGCGTCCAGCGACTTGTCGTCGAGCATGTCCACGACCTGCGGGTCGAGGAAGATTCGTGCCCCTTCCGACTCCACCACCCTGTCGGCGGATTCGGGGTGTTCCGCGATCGAGAGCACGAGCGATCCGGTTCCGTCGCTCTGGGATGAAATGCGAACCCCGGTGTCCGGAGAGTCTGTCACCTGCGAGCTGAGATCCCGGATTACCTGGGCTGCCGTGTCCGTCAATGTGAGCATTGCTACTCCTTGTCGGGATCGGGACTTGGATTCTTCGCCCTTGCCCGCTCTCATCCGGCCCAACCATTCCCGCGGATTTTCCCGCGCCCGATCGATCATGCGGGCGCGCGGCGGCGCGGCTCCGCCGGCGGGCGCCAGGACGGTGAACCGGGAGCCCGGCCCCTCCCGTGAACCGGCCCCTCCCGTGAACCGGCCGCTCAGCCCTTCTCGTGAACGGAGGCTCAGGCCTTCCCGTCCAGGCGGTCGATGTGCTCGGCCGCCTTGCGCGCGGCGATCAGGACCGGATCCCACACGGGGGCGAACGGGGGAGCGTACGACAGGTCGAGCCCCGAGATCTGCTCCACCGTCATCTCGTTCCAGATGGCGACGGCCAGGGCGTCGATCCGTTTGGCGGCGCCCTCCTGGCCGACGATCTGGGCGCCCAGCAGGCGGCCCGTCCCCCGGTCGGCGATCGTCTTGATCTTCATCTCGCGGGCGCCGGGGTAGTATCCGGCGCGCGTGGTGGACTCCACGATCCCGCCGACCGGCTCGAACCCGGACCTGGCCGCCTCCGCGGTCGACAGGCCGGTGCGCGCCACCTCGTACTCGCAGATCTTGGACACCGCGGTGCCCACGACGCCGGGGAAGGCGGCGTGCCCGCCGCCGATGTTGATGCCCGCGACACGCCCCTGCTTGTTGGCGTGGGTGCCGAGCGCGATCGCGACCGGCCGCCGGGAGACCAGGTGGAAGGTCTCGACGCAGTCACCGGCGGCCCAGACGCCCTCCACCGGGGTCCGCATCCGCCGGTCGGTCACGATCCCCGAGGTCTCGCCGACCGGGATGCCCGCGGCCTTGGCCAGCGCGCTGTTCGGCCGGGTGCCGAGCCCGAGGACGACCAGGTCGGCGGGGAGGGTCCGGTTCTCGGTGCGGGCCGCGGTGACCCGCCCGCCGGACTCCTCGAAGCCCTCGATGGACTCGCCGAGGTGCACCTCCACGCCCAGGTCGCGCAGGGCGTCGGCGATGAGGGCGCCCATGTCGGGGTCCAGCGTGCTCATCGGCTGCTCGGCGGCGTCGACGAGCGCGACCTCCAGCCCGCGCCGTACCATCGCCTCGGCCATCTCCAGGCCGATGTAGCCGCCGCCGACCACCACGGCCCTGCGCGGCTTGTCCTCCAGGGCCCGCAGCAGCGCGATGCCGTCGTCCAGGGTCTGCACCCCGTACACCCCCTCGGCGTCGGCGCCGGGCAGGTCGGGGCGGCCGGGAACGGCGCCGGTGGCGACCACGAGCTGGTCGAACGGCTCCCAGCTCGGGTCGTCGCCCCGCTCGCCGCGCACGGCCACCGCGCGCCGGTCCAGGTCGATCTCGACGACCTCGCTGTGCAGCCGCAGGTCGATGTCCAGCTCGTCGCGGAACACCTCCGGGCGCCGGCTGATCAGGGAGTCCACGCCGGTGACCTCCCCGCCCACGAGATAGGGGATCCCGCAGGCCGAGTAGGAGGCGTGCGCGCCCTTCTCGAAGGCGACGATGCGCAGGTCCTCGGGCCCGCGCCTGCGCCTGGCCTGGGAGGCCGCGCTCATCCCCGCGGCGTCGCCGCCGATCACCACCAGTCGTTCAGCCATGGTTCCCATCCCCCCTGTGGACCGCCGATGGTACGGCTTCCTCCACGGGCCCCGCCCAAACGGCCACCGCGCCACGCCGTGCGGGTCCGGGGGACCGGTCAAACGATCACCGCGCGACGCCGTGCGCGTCCGGGGAACTCGTCGGCGCCCCGGCGCCACGAGGCTCTCGTACGGCCGGGGGCGCCCCTACACCACCTCGAAGTCGGCCATCATCGCCATGTCCTCGTGTTCGAGGTTGTGGCAGTGCATCATGTAGCGCCCCCGGAAGCCCTCGAAGCGCACCAGGACCTCGACCACCTCGTACGGGCGGACGTCGACGGTGTCCTTCCATCCGCCGTCCGTCGCCGCCGGGGCCCGGCCGTTGCGCGACAATACCTGGAAGTGGGCCATGTGCACGTGCACGGGATGGTGGAAGTCGCTGGTGAGACGCCAAATCTCGGTGGTGCCGAGCCGGGGGCGGGCCAGCGGGCTGCCGGGCCGGAACGGCAGGCCGTTGATCGTCCAGGAGGCCTCGGGCCCCTGCCCGGTCCTGCGGAAGTCGAAGAGCCGCGAGGCGGCGGCCGACGACCTGACGGCCGGTTCGACCGCCGCCAGGCGCCCCGGCACCGCGCTGTCCTCCCGGGCCCGGCGTACGACGCGAAAGCGCATCACGTCACGCGCCGGGCCGGTGCCGAGGGTGTTGACCATCGTCACCTCGCCGCCGACCGGGTAGGCGGAGAAGTCGACGACCACGTCGAACCGCTCGGCGGGGGCCATCGTGATCGCCCGGTGCGCGACGGGGGCGGCGAGCAGCCCGGCGTCGCTGCCGACCTGGACGAACGCGCCGCCGGGGGCCAGCTCCAGCCGGTAGCGGCGGGCGTTGGAGGCGTTGAGCAGCCGCAGCCGGTATCGGGTGGCCGAAACCTCGAGCACCGGCCAGGGGGCGCCGTTGACCAGGATCACGTCGCCCTCGACCCCCTCCATGTAGGCGGCCTCGACCCCGGCGCTCACCAGCAGGCTGGGATCGACCGCCGGGTAGCGGAACGAGCCGTCCTCCTCGAACGCGCGGTCGCAGATCATCAGCGGGACGTCCCGCTCGCCCCTGGGCAGCGGCAGCGCGTCGTCCTCGTCGTCCCCGACGATCATGAACCCGGCCAGCCCTCGCCAGACCTGCGGGGCGGTGAAGTCCATCCGGTGGTCGTGGTACCAGAGCGTGGCGGCCCGCTGGTCCAGCGGGTACGCGTAGTCCCTGGCCCCCGCGTGCAGCGTCCACTGTGAAGGGTCAACGCGCATGCCGTGGTGGGAGTGGCCGCCGGGCGGGGGCCGGAAGCCGCGGCCCTCGGCCACCACCAGGTCGGTGGGGTAGCCGTCGGAGCCGGCCGGGGTCACCCCGCCGTGCAGGTGCGTGGAGGTCGGCACGGGCAGCTCGTTGCGGACCCGGACCGTGACGGGGCCGCCGCGCCGCACCTGGAAGGTCGGCCCGGGGAAGGTGCCGTCGAACCCCCACACCTCGGTCGTCGTCCCCGGGACGATCTCCACCTTCGCGGCGCGCTGGACCACCTCGTAGTGACCGGGCCGCGCGGGGCGCGCCACGGCGGGGACCGGCAGCGGGACGGTGAACGGCCGGGGCAGCGGCAGCGCGCTGGACAGGGCCTGGCCCGCGGTCTCGGCCGACACCGCGCCGCATCCGGCCGCGGCCAGGCCCGTCACGCCGAGCGCGCCGCCCAGGAGACGCCTTCTGGAGATCACGCCGCCGTCCTTCGCTGTCCCCGCCACATCAGCTGTCCCCGCCACGTCCAGGCGGTCATCGACACGGCCATGCCGAAGACGACCATCGCCAGCGGGATGTGCATCGCGATCTGGCGCTCCTGGCCGAGCACGAACTGGACGTTCACCAGCGTCGCCTGCACGAGGCTCACCCCGAGCGGCCACAGCGGGCCGCGTCCCGGCCGCCACAGCGTGATCGCGGCGACGAGCTGCAGGCCCACCAGCACGGTGGTGATGACGGCGCCGAGGTTGTGGTGGGCCAGCATGTCCACCTCGCCGGTGACGAACATGCCGGCGATGACCGCCTGGCCGAGCACGGTCACCAGGTGCAGGGTGGCGGTGACCCGCAGGGACCAGACGATCCAGGCGGGCACGCGGGCCGGATCGGTCCGGGCGGGCACGCGGGCCGGATCCGCCGGGGCCGGTACGCGGGCCCGGCCGGTCGGAGCGGGTGGGGAACTCATGGACACCTCCGTGGGATTTCGCTGCCCAGGCTCCCGGTCCGGGGCGCGGGCGTCGTCACCCCTGCGAAGCGCTCGGCCGTACTTCTCCGGGGGTACGAGGGGCCGGGCGGGCGAGGGCCTACGACCGGGGGAGTAGTAGGAGGTGCCGGGCGCGGGTCCCTGGACACCGCCGGGGTGTGACCGACGACCCCTCCGGGGCGCCGGACGGCTCTGAGGTGCTGCCGTCTTGACAAAAGAGCGGTATCGGGTGATACAAAATTCATAGGATGACGAACAGATAGCCGCAATATTTTATCCGTGTGTCGCAAAGAATCGATCAGGCGGAGTACTCCGTTGTCATGGCTGCGACGCCGGGCAGGTCTCTCCAGGCCCGCAAGCGGGCGGAGCTGCGCGGTAAGAGCGTTGCGGCCGTCGAGGTGAGGTCCGGCAATCGCCTCCATCGGGGCATGAAGCCCGCATCTCAGGCCGACATAACGCGTCATGATCACGATCTGGTATGACATCGATCCGCAAAATGGATGTAAACACTTGCGAAAGCCGCCGTATGCTTGCGGGTATGACGCGGAGGCTTGCTGAGGTGGCCAAGAGGGTCGGGATGAGCGAGGCGACGGTCAGCCGCGTGCTCAACGGCAGGCGCGGCGTCTCCGAGTCGACCAGGGACGCGGTGCTGACGGCGCTCGACGCCCTCGGCTACGAGCGCCCGACCCGGCTGCACCGAGACCGTGCCCGCCTGATCGGCCTGGTCTTCCCCGACCTGCACAACCCGATCTTCCCCGCGTTCGCCGAGGTCGTCGGCGGGGCCCTCGCCCAGCAGGGGTTCACCTCCGTGCTGTGCACGCGCACCGCGGGCGGGCTGCAGGAGGCCGACTACGTCGACCTGATGCTGGCGCAGCACGTCTCGGGCGTGGTCTTCGCCGGGGGGGCGTACGCCGACGGGGACGCCTCCCACGAGCACTACGCGCGCATCCTGGAGCGGCGCCTGCCCGCCGTCCTGGTGAACGCCTCGGCCGGTCACCTCGGTTTCTCCCAGGTCTCCTGCGACGACGTCACCGCGGCCGAGATGGCGGCCGGCCATCTGCGCGCCCTCGGTCACGAGCGCGTCGGGATGCTCCTCGGGCCCGCCGACCACATGCCGTCGCGCCGCAAGCTGGAGACCTTCGCCGCCTACGCGCGGGCGCACGGCATGGAGTTCGGCGACCGCTTCGTCGAGCACGCCATGTTCTCGATGGAGGGCGGCCAGGCCGCCGCCACCCGGCTGGTGCGACGCGGCGTCACCGGCCTGATCTGCGGCAGCGACCTGCTCGCGCTCGGCGCGGTGCGCGCCGCCCGGCGCGAGGGGCTGGCGGTGCCGCGCGACGTCTCGGTGATCGGGTACGACGACTCGGCCATGATGAACCGGACCGACCCGCCGCTGACCACGGTGCGCCAGCCGATCGAGGCGATGGGCCGCGCGGCCGTGGACCTGCTGGTCGGCCAGATCGACGCCGCCGCCCTGCCGGGGGGCGAGTTGCTGTTCGACCCCGAACTCGTGGTCCGCGCCTCCACCGCCCCGGCGGCGCCCGGGGCGATATCGGCCTGACCGTTTCAGGGCCGGCCCGAGGCAGGTCCGCGGCAGGTCCGGGACGGCCGGGTCGTCGCCCCGGTGCCGGCCCGGCCGCCGTGACCGGCGTTTCCCGGGTGCCGGGCGTCCCGCCGTCCTCCCAGGTCCGGCCCCTCGGCAGGGCCCTTTCCTCCACCGCCTGGCCAGGGCTCCCACCGGCCCGGCGGCCGCGTCGTGCCCATCCTCGGCCCCGGCCCTCCCGCGCCCCTATTTCCGGTCTCCTCGGCGATCGCCTCTAAAAATTTCGACAGGAAGATGACGTCATCATGCATCTTCCCGCAAGTGGATGACTCCACTCCGTGTCATCCGTGTGTAGCCCCAGGTGGGAAGGGGGTTCCGCTCGCGGCGAGCGTGTTACCGGGAGATGGCGGATCGATCACTGTCACTTTTTTGCATCTGAATTGACGGGCTCTTGCTACTTCCTGCACGCCTCTATATGTTTCTCGCAACCGACCCGCCAAGGAGTGCCTCGGATGAAATCCCCCAAGCTCTCGATGCTGCTCGCCGCAGCCATCGCGCTCACCGCCGCCGGGTGCGGCAACGACGACAGCGGATCACAGGCCGCGGAAACCAAGCCGAGTGCCGCCGGTGCCGAGGCCCCGGTCACGATCTCCGTGGGCTGCCAGCCGCCGAAGAGCAACCCGCTGGAGCGGACCGCCTGGGACGAGGACGTGGCAGCGTTCAAGAAGCTGCACCCGCACATCACGATCGACAGCAAGGACGCCTTCCCCTGCATCAACCCGGACACCTTCCAGGCGAAGCTGGCCGGTGGCTCGATGGAGGACGTCTTCTACGTTTACTTCACCGACATCAAGAAGATCATCGCCGCCGGTCAGGCCGCCGACATCACCCCGTACGTCGGTGACATCAAGCTGCTGAACGACATCCGGCCCGACGTGCTCGCCACCTTCAAGGAGGGCGAGAAGCTCTACGGCCTGCCCAGGAACAACTACTCCATGGGCCTGGTCTACAACCGCAAGCTCTTCACCCAGGCCGGCCTCGACCCCGCCGCACCGCCCAAGACCTGGGCCGAGGTGCAGGAGGCCGCCAAGAAGATCACCGCGCTCGGTCCCGGGCACGTCGGTTTCGGCGAGTACAGCGCCGGCAACACCGGCGGCTGGCACTTCGCCGCCTCCCTCTACGGGCGCGGCGGCGAGATGGTCACCCCCGACGGCAAGGCCGCGGCCTTCAACAGCCCCGAGGGCAAGGCCGTCCTGGAGAACCTCAAGACCATGCGCTGGACCAACAACAGCATGGGCGCCAAGCAGCTCCTCCAGTGGGAGGACCTGATGCGCATGATGGGCGGCGGCAAGCTCGGCATGATGATCGGCGCCCCCGACGTCGTCCAGGCCGTCAACAACGACTTCAAGGGCAAGTTCGAGGACTACGGCGTCACCGCCCTGCCCGAGGCCAAGGCCTCGCTCAGCGGCGGCGACGGCTACATGATCAACCCCAAGGCCACGCCCGAGAAGATCAAGGCCGCCATGCTGTGGCTGGACTTCCACGAGCTGACCCCCGGCCAGGGCCAGTTCAACTACGCCCGCAGCAAGCAGCAGGGCCGCCCCGTCGGCCTGCCGATCCCCGACCTGTACGGCGACACCGCGCCGGGCAAGGAGATCGTCGAGCTGCGCAAGGCGAACGCCACCGTTCCCGTGGAGAACTTCACCCCCTTCGTGGAGGGTTCCGCGGCCATCCAGAACAAGCTTGAGCCGCCGAAGTCGCAGGAGCTCTACGCGATCCTCGACGTGGCCATGTCCGCGGTGCTGACCAGGCAGGACGCCGACATCGACAAGCTTCTCGCCGACGCCGAGGCCAAGGCCAACAAGGTGCTGGCGAAGTCGAGCTGACCTTCTGACACCCGGGGTGCCGGCCCGTCGGCCGGCACCCCGAAACTCATGTCGATATCGGGAGTCAACCGATGACCACTATGACCGTGAAAGGTCCACGGCGGCGGAAGCCGGGAGCGTTCCGGCGAGGGCTGCGACGCAACCTGACCGCCTACGGGTTCCTGTGCGCGGCGCTGATCTGTTTCGCCTTCTTCTCCTGGTACCCCATGGTGAGGGAGGTCCTGCTCAGCTTCCAGCAGACGAACTTCGTCGACGACCCCACCTGGGTCGGCCTGGACAACTTCCGTACCGTGACGGAGGACTCGGCGTTCGCCCAGGCGTGGATCAACACCCTCGCCTTCACCGGCCTGGCGCTCGTGTTCGGCTATGTCGTCCCGTTCGTGGCGGCGATCGTGCTGAACGAGCTGCGGCACGCGCGGGCCTACCTGAGGTTCATCGTCTACCTCCCGGTGATGCTGCCGCCCGCCGTCGGGGTGCTGCTGTTCAAGTGGTTCTACGACCCGGGCGCCGGCCTGTTCAACCAGATCCTGGACCTGGCGCACCTGCCGGCCCTGAGCTGGCTCGACTCCACCGACACCGCGCTGATCTCCCTCGTCATCGTCTCCACCTGGATGAACCTGGGAACCGGCACGCTGATCTACCTCGCCGCGCTGCAGAGCATCCCCGGCGAGCTGTACGAGGCCGCGGAGCTGGACGGCGCCGGGCTCTTCAAGCGGGTCTGGCACGTGACGATCCCGCAGACCAGGCTCATCCTGCTGGTGATGCTGCTGCTGCAGATCGTGGCGACCATGCAGGTCTTCATCGAGCCGTACCTGCTCACCGGCGGCGGCCCGGAGAACGCGACGCTCACCGTCGCCTACCTCATGTACCAGTACGCCTTCAACTTCGGCGACTTCGGCGCCGGAGGCGCGCTCGGGCTGATGCTCATGGTCGTGCTGATGGTGTTCTCCGCCTTCTACCTGCGCCTGTCGCGGGACAACCAGAGCTAAGGAGGTAGCTGAGCCGATGTCGAACCTCACCGTTCAACCCAGTCGCCCGGCTCCCGCCCGGCCGCCGGAGCGGAGCTCCGCGAAGAGGCCGAAGCGGCCGCGCAGGTCCAAGGAGCCGGCCAGGGAGTTCCGGAGCCTGGTCTCCCCGCACACCCTCACCACCCCGCACGGGCGGTGGATCTACCGCATCGTGCTGACCGCGGTGGTGCTCCTGTTCACCGCCGTGTTCGTGTTCCCGCTGTACTGGATGGTCACCGGCGCGCTCAAGTCGCCCGAGGAACTCGCCCAGATCCCGCCGAGCTTCTTCCCGTCGTCGTTCGACTTCGGGGTGTACGCCGAGGCGTGGGACCAGCTGGAGCTGGGGACCTTCCTCACCAACACCGTCATCTACGCCGGCGGCGCCCTGCTGTTCACGCTCGCCATCGACGTCTCGGCCGCCTACGCGCTGTCGAAGCTGCGGCCGGTGCTGGGCAACCTGGTCCTGGGCCTGATGCTGGCCACGCTCATGATCCCGCCGATGGTGATCCTGCTGCCGGCCTACCTGACGGTCAAGGACATGCCGATCTTCGGCTGGGACCTGCTGAACACCCCCTGGGTGATCTGGCTTCCCGCCGCGGCCAACGGGTTCTTCATCTTCCTGCTCAAGCGTTTCTTCGACTCGATCCCCAAGGAACTGCTGGAGGCCGCCCAGATCGACGGCGCCTCACCTGCGCGTATCCTCTGGTCGATCGTGCTGCCCGTCTCCCGGCCGATCCTCGGGGTGGTGTCCATCCTCTCCGTCGTGAACGTCTGGAAGGATTTCGTCTGGCCGCTGCTGGTGCTGCCGGACGGGGACAAGATGACGATCAGCGTGGGCATCGCCTCGCTCTCGGCGCAGATGCCGCAGAACGTGCTGATCGCCGCGCTGGTGATCGCGAGCATCCCGACGATGATCGTTTTCTTCATCTTCCAGCGCAGCATCATGGCCGGCCTCACCGCCGGCAGCCTCAAGGGCTGACCTCGTCACCCACTGACAACTACTAAGGAGTTGTTCCAGCATGTCCGAAACGTGGTGGCGGGGAGCCGCGATCTACCAGGTCTATCTCCGGAGTTTCGCCGACGGCAACGGCGACGGCATCGGCGACCTCGCGGGACTCCGCGCGCGCCTGCCGTACCTCTCCGACCTGGGCGTCGGCGCGATCTGGCTCAACCCCTGGTACCCGTCGCCGATGGCCGACGGTGGGTACGACGTGGCCGATTACCGTGACATCGAGCCATCGTTCGGCACGCTCGCCGAGGCGGAGGAGTTCATCGCCGAGGCGCACGCCCTGGGGATCAAGACGATCACCGACATCGTCCCCAATCACGGTTCCGACCAGCAGAAGTGGTTCCTGCAGGCGCTGGAGGCCGGACCGGGCTCCGCCGAGCGGGAGCGCTTCCACTTCCGCGAGGGCCGGGGGGAGGGCGGCGAGCTGCCGCCTAACGACTGGAAGTCGATCTTCGGTGGCCCCGCGTGGACCCGTATCGCCGACGGCGAGTGGTACCTGCACCTGTTCGCCCCCGAGCAGCCCGACTTCAACTGGGACAACCCGGAGGTCGTCCAGGAGTTCCACGACGTGCTGCGCTTCTGGTTCGACCGGGGCGTGGACGGCATCCGGATCGACTCGGCGGCCCTGCTGGTCAAGGACATGGACAGCCTGGGAGGCGAGGAGGCCTACACCGACCTCGACGGCGTCCACGAGATCTACCGGGGCTGGCGCCGGGTGGCCGAGGAGTACGACGACCGCATCCTGATCGGCGAGGTGTGGCTGCCCGACCAGGAGCGGTTCGCCCAGTACCTGCGCCCCGACGAGATGCACACCGCGTTCAACTTCGACTTCCTGGCGTGCAGCTGGGACGCGGCGGCGCTGCGCGGCTCGATCGACCTGACCCTGGCCACGCACATCCCGCTGGGCGCGCCGCCCACCTGGGTGCTGTCCAACCACGACGTGACCCGCCCGGTCACCAAGTACGGCAGGGCCGACACCTCCTTCAGCCACGCCGACCGCAAGCACGGCATGCCCTCCGACCCGGTGCTGGGCGAGCGCAGGGCCCGCGCGGCCGCGCTGCTGGCGATGGCGCTGCCCGGCGGCCTGTACGTCTACCAGGGCGAGGAGCTGGGGCTGCCGGAGGTCGAGGACATCGCCGACGAGCTGCGCCAGGACCCGATCTGGATCCGCTCGGGCCGCACCGACCACGGCCGCGACGGCTGCCGGGTGCCGCTGCCCTGGTCGGGCGACGAGCCGCCGTTCGGGTTCGGCGCCGGGCCGACGTGGCTGCCGCAGCCGCTGGAGTGGAAGGCGCTGACGGCCGAGGCGCAGGCCGCCAACCCCACCTCCATGTTCACCCTCTACCGCACCGGGCTGCACCTGCGCCGCGAGCTGCTCGGCGACGGCACGCTGACCTGGCTGGACGCCCAGGAGGGGGTGCTGGCCTTCCGCCGGGAGTCGGGACTGGTCTGCGTGGTCAACCTCGGCCAGGAGCCGGTCTCCCTGCCCGAGCACGAGTCGGTCCTGCTGACCAGCGGCCCGCTGGAGGGGAACCTGCTCCCCTCCGACACCGCCGCCTGGCTCCGTACGGCCTGACCCTCCTGGAGAATCCCCGACTCGGGGCCGCCGGCGTTCCGGCGGCCCCGGGCGCCCCTGACCGGCCGGACCCCGTCCGGCCGGTCAGGTGGCGCCGGCCACCCGCGACGGCGTCCCGCCGGGTCTCCCCTTCCGGCGGGACGCCGTCGCGGCGCGGCCGTCCCCTGGTCCCCTGGTTTTTCGGCCGGGCTCCCTCTCAGAGGGGGAGCTCGGTGAGGTCGAAGGCCTTGGTGCCGCGCTCGCCGTCCCAGATGATCATGTTGCCGTACGTGCGCGCCGTGTCCACCGGCACGTCGGTGAGCTCGTCCACCTCCTGGAGAAGGCGCCGGAAGTGGAAGACGGCCGCGGGGCCGAGCCTGTTCACGACGCCGGTCATCAGCCGCGTGAGATTGAACCTGAACAGCGCCGAGCAGGGCAGCACGCGGTGATTGTCGCGTAAACGGGAGAAGACCTCCCGGTGCGCCGGATAGCGCTCCGAGTACGCGTCGCACACCGCTTGCGAGAAATGGCCGCGATAGTGGACGCCGCGACGGTCGAAACCGAGCCTTTCGTCGGAGACGGTGAACTCCCCGGTGCCGTAGGTGCTCGTGCGGAGGAGGTCCGCGCGCGGTCCGAGGAAGACGCTCTCGTAGTAGGCGGCCTTTTCCTCCAGGCGGCGCAGGAGCGCCCCCCCGGGCCCGAAGGTGCCCTGTTTCCCGCGCATGTCGAAGATCCACGGGGGCGGGGTCAGGGCGTCCGCCTTGGTGAGGACGAAGGTCAGCTTGCTCATGATGAGCCGCCGCGTCTCGACCGCGACGCTGTCGAGCAGCCCGTTCAGGCACCGCTCGTCATAGGCGGTGGAGCGGCTGTCGGCGTGGAAGGCCCAGATGACGACGTCGCACTGGATCAGCCTCTCCAGGTACATGGCCAGGTAGGTCTCGTCGGCGGCGCCCGACTCCCCGATCCCCGGCATGTCCCAGAAGGTCAGCATGTGACCGGAGGTGCCGGGTACCGAGACCGGCTCCGGCCTCCGGGTGACCGGCCGGACGTGGCCGACGGCGAGATCGGTGCC
Organism: Streptosporangium nanhuense; assembly: GCF_059358815.1. Classification (NCBI taxonomy): domain Bacteria; kingdom Bacillati; phylum Actinomycetota; class Actinomycetes; order Streptosporangiales; family Streptosporangiaceae; genus Streptosporangium; species Streptosporangium nanhuense. The sequence goes on along the minus strand of NZ_JCADBG010000029.1, from coordinate 99,867 downwards.
GAACAGGCAGTTCAGAAGCGACGTCTTCCCTACACCCGTTTGTCCCATTATTGCCACGCTTAGTGGTTTATCTGATTCAGCACTCCTTTCACGTCGAACATTCTCCCTGGCCTTTTTCCGCGGGCCGTCGCCCGTCGGGCCCACGGAAAAATCCTCGATCTTGGCCATGCGGTCGTCTCCTGTGACATCGTTATCGAGCGCTTCGAGCTGCTTTCCACGCTCGTCTCCACAATGGGGCGGACAACCTTGCGATGACCTTGCAGCCGGAGCCGTCGCCGGAAAGACACGATTCGATCCCCCCGGGCGGTGGACGTGGCGAGCTTCGAGATCAAGCTGTTCGGTGCCGTGGACATCGTGGTCGACGGGGTGCCCAGGGAGATCAACCCCCAGCTGGCCAAGACGCTGGCCATGCTGGTCTCCGCCCGCGGCCCCATCTCCCCGGCCGCCCTGGCCGCCGGACTGTCCGAACCCTCCTCCGGCAGGCACGTGGAGGTGGCGCCGCCCGTCTCGCGGCTGCGCTCGCTGCTGCGCGGCAGCGGGCTGGACATCCCGCGGGCCAGGCGCTCGCACGTCTACGAGCTGGTCGAGGACGCGCCGGGCCGCCTCGCCGCCACCGTCGACACGCGGCGCTTCGAGGCGTACCTGCGCGACGGGCGGACACTGCTGGAGCAAGGCGAGCTCGCCGCCTCCCTGCGGACGCTGCGGGAGGCCCTCGGGGAGTGGTCGGGCGACCCGTTCGCGTCGCTGGCGGGCGGCTGGATCCCGCCCAGGGTCTGCGAGAACTACCACGCCAGGCTGCGGGAGCAGCGCCGGGAGCTGACCCGGCTCATCGCCCGCGTCGCCATCCGGCTCGACCTCCTGGGCGACGCGGGATTCCTCACCGGCGAGGTCGCCGCCGAGTTTGCCGCCGAGGGCCAGGAGGACAGCGGCCCGCTGTGGCTGCTGCGCTTCCTCATCACCCTGCGCGACGAGGGGGCGGTCACCGCGAGGGAGCTGATCGAGCGGCGCCGCGCCGTCTCCCCGGGGGACGACGCGGTGAGCCGGGCACAGGACCTGCTGGCCCTGCGCGGGCACGGCCTCGGCCGCCCGCCGTCGCCGCCCGCCGCCCGCGCCCCCGGGCACGGTCACGTCTACGGTCACGGTGGCCCGCGCTCCCTGATCGGCCGCAGGGACGAGATCCTGCTGCTCTCCGCGCTGGCCGGGCGGCTCGAGCGCGGGGAGCCGGTGGCCCTGGCCGTCTGCGGCGTCCCCGGCGTCGGCAAGACCAGGCTGGTGGAGGAGCTGGCCGTGCTCCTGCCGTCGAGGGTGCGCATGGTGACCGTCCCGTGCCAGGAACTCGGCGACCTGCAGCCGTGGCGGGTGCTGGTCGGGACCCTCTGGGAGGACCTGCGGCGCGACCTGGCAGGCCCGTCCGTCCCGATCGGCGCCGAGGAGCGCGAGACGCTGGAGGGGCTGATGTCGGCGGGCCTGTTCGTCTCGCTCGGCGGGCCCGGTCACGAACGCGACCCGCGACGCCTGGTCGCCCTCCTGGTGTCCCTGCTGCGCCTGACCGCCGGTGCCGGTCTCCTGGTCGCCTTCGACGACGCCCACCTGCTCCGCGCCGACGCCGAGGAACTGCTGCACAACGTACGGGAGGCCCTGGGGGAGGCTCCCGTCGGCTTCGTGCTCACCGACCGCTCCGAGCCGTCGCGCTGGCGGGGGCGGATGGACGTGCTGGCCTTGTCGCGGCTGGGGGCCGAGGAGGTGGCGGAGTGGCTGGGCGCGACATGGGGCCGCGAACCGACGCGCGCGGAGACCGGCAGGGCCGTGCGGGAGACCGGGGGACTGCCGCTGGACCTGTGCCGGATCACCGAGGCCGGCGAGCTTCCCCGTGACCTCCCCCGGCACGACACCGCCTCCAGCCCGATGTTCCGCTGGCTCGCCGCGGCGGCCGTCACCGCCCTGGGCCGGGAGATCGACCCCGGCCTCGTCGCCGGCATGCTGGAGCTCGACGGGCGGGAGGCCAACCGCAGGCGCGCGGTGGCCGTGACGGCCGGGACGGTCCTCGACCACCAGGGGCTGCGCTTCGGTCACGACACGGCCAGGGAGAGCCTGCTCCAGGAGCTGAAGCGCCATCCGGCCCTGGCCATGGAGCTGCACCGCCGGGCGTTCGAGATCCTGGACGAGCGCCTGGCGCGGACGACCGGGGACGGCTGGATCGACCCGGCGCTGCCGGTGCGCGTCGCCGAGCACGCCCGCTCCTCGGGCGGCGGGCTGCCCGAGGAGCGGGTCGCCGCGGCCTGCCTGGGCGCCGCGCGGGCCCAGCAGCGCGGCTTCGCCACCGAGGCGGCGATCACGTGGGCGCTGGCCGGGCTGGGGCTGCGGTGCGACGCCGAGACCCGGCTGAGCCTGCTGATCACGCTGGGCGACGCGCGCAACGACGCCGGTGACCTGGAGGAGGCCGAGCGCCTGTACCTGCGGGCCTGCGGCGAGGGCGAGAAACTGCCGAGGCTCGCCGCGGTGGCGGCGATCAGGCTGGCGCGCCGCTGGTCGGACCCCGGGCAGGCCGACCGGCAGCTGCTGCACGTGCTGGGCGGCGGCCTGGGGGCGCTGCGCGACGACACCGGCGACGAGGCGGTCCCGCTGCGGCTGCAGCTGCAGGCGCATCTCGCCCACAAGCAGACGATGGCGGTCAGCGACAGCCTCGACCCCACGTACGCCGGCCTGCGGCCCGGGGTGGAGATGGCCCGCGCGACGCTGCGCGAGCTGGAGGAGTCCGGGGCCGGGCCGCTCATCCGCTGCGAGGTGCTGAACGAGTGCAGGTGGGGCCTGTACGACTTCGCCTCCCCGAAGGAACTGCTGGACATCGCCGAGCGGCTCCAGGAGGCGAGCATCCAGGCGGCGTCCGCGCACTTTCGCAGCGAGGCCATGGTCGCCCTCACGATCGACCAGCTCAGGCTGGGCCGCCTGAGGGAGGCCGCCGCCACCGTGGCCGGTCACCGCAGGCACGTCGCGCGCAACCACCGCGTCTTCGGCCCCTGGTTGCAGACCACCCTCGACACGCTGATGGACGTGTGGAACGGGGAGTTCGCCCGCGCCGAGGAGCGCGTCCTGGCCGAGTGGAAGCGGCTCGACAGGGAGGGGGAGGGCGAGGTGATGTCCGCCGACACCCTGCGGCAGACCCTGATCGGGCAGCACTACTGGCTGCTGCGCGAGCAGGGGAGACTGGGGGAGCTCTTCGGCTCCGGGCTGGCCAGGCAGGTGGTCGAGTACGAGTACTTCCCGATCTGGCGCGCGGCGCTCGTCCTGGCGCTCTGCGAGATCGGCGGGCACGAGGACGCGAGGGACCGGCTGAGGGCGTTCTTCCGCGAGACCTCCGATCTCGGCGCGCTGCCGCCCGACGGGTGGTCGGTGCCGACGCTGGCCCTGCTGGCCGAGTCGTGCGCGCTGCTCATGGAGGCGGGCCACGGCGATCCCGAGCTGTCGCGGTGCGCCGCCCTCGTTCGGGAGCGGTTGTCGGCCCACCGGGGGCAGATCGCGCTCGCCGGGTGGCCCACCGTCCTGCTGGGGCCGACGGACCGCTATCTCGGGTTGCTCGCCCTGGCCGAGGGGGACGCCGAGGAGGCGCTGAGGTGCTTCGACGAGGCGCTCCCGCTCGCCGGCGCCGCCTCACCGCTGATCGCGCACCTCCACCTCGACCGTGCCAGGGCGTTGCGTCTGAGGGACGGCGCGCGCGCTTCGGGGGAGGCCGCCCACCTGCTCCGCCGCGCGCTGCGCCTGACCGAGCGTCTGGGCATGGCCGGGGTCGCCGCCCAGGCGCTGGCTCTGCTGTGATCCACGTCCTGACCCGCGCGGACCCGCGCTGACCCGGTGTGATCCACGCTCCCGCCCCGGCCGCGCGGGCCGGGGCGATCTGTTCCAGGCTCCGACCCGTGGACCCGTGGACCCGTGGACCCGTGGACCCGTGGACCCGTGGACCCGTGAACCCGTGGACCCGCGAGAGCCCGATGGCGATCCGTACCTGATCTACTTTGTAAAGGGCGGGGGCCGGAGCGCCCGCGCGGCCAGCGCGACGAAAAGGGCCAGCAGGGCGGGGATCGCCAGCGCGCGGGGCAGGCCGATCAGCTCGGCGGCGCCGCCGATCAGCACGGGCCCGCTGAGGAAGCCCACGTAGCCCAGGCTCGCCACCCGGGCCAGCGCCTTCCCGGCCCTGGCCGGGTCGCGCCTGCCGGCCGCGGAGAAGACCTGCGGGACGATGCAGGACAGGCCGGCCCCGAAGCAGCCGAAGCCGATCACCGCGGCGATCTGGTGGTCGGCGAGCAGGCCCAGGCCGAGCCCTGCGGCGGCCAGCGCCCCGCACGCGCGCACCAGTCTGACCGGCCCCAGCAGGGTGGCCAGCTTGTCGCCCGCGAGGCGGCCCGCGGTCATCATGATCGAGAAGGCGGCGTAGGCGGCGGCGGCGAACCCGTCGGAGCTGTTGAGGCTCTCGCTCAGGTAGACCGAGCTCCAGTCGGCCGCGGCCCCCTCGCCGATCATGCAGCAGAAGGCCAGGACGCCCAGCAGCAGCACCCCGCCACCCCCGCCGTTCGCCGCTCCCGTGCCGCTGGGGGTGGCGGACGCGGTCAGGGGCAGCGCCCAGCGGGCGGCCCAGAGCGCGAGGGCGACGATCACGGTGGCGACCGCGATGAACGTCACCTCCGGGCTGAGGGCGACCTGGGCGAGCAGCCCGCCCGTGGTGGCGCCGAGGAAGCCGCCGATGCTGAACACGGCGTGGAAGGACGACATGATCGGACGACCGGTGGCCTGCTCGATCTCGACGGCGTTGGCGTTCATCGCCACGTCCAGCGTGCCGTGCACCGCCCCGAAGGCGAACAGCGCGAGGGCCAGGCCGACCAGGTTGGGTGCGAAGGCGGGCAGGATCAGCACGACGCCCTGCGCGAAGGCCATCGGCAGCATCACCTTGACGCTGCCGTATCGGTCGACCAGGCGGCCGACCACCTGCATGCCGGCGATCGCCCCGGCGGCGATGCCGAGCAGCCCGATGCTGAGCTCGCCCTCGCTCAGCCCCAGCCCCTGTTTGATCGACGGGATGCGCGCGGTCCAGGTGCCGACGGCCATGCCCGCGAGCAGGAAGAGCAGGTAGACCGCCACCCGGCCGCGTAGCAGCACGGCCCGGTCGAGGGTGGTGACGTGCATGGGGAGGGGCTCCAGTCAGACGGTGCGGACGGTGACGCCTGCCGCGATCATGGCGTCGTGCTCGGCGGGGGGCAGTGCGGTGTCGGTGACGACCATGTCGAGGCGCTCCAGCGGGCAGACCGCGCCGAAGGCGGTGCGGGTGAACTTGCCGGAGTCGGTGGCCACGATCACGCGCCGGGCGGAGGCGATCGCCGCCTGTTTGACGGCGACGTCGGACAGGTCGTGGGCGGTGAGGCCGTGCTCGGCGGACAGGCCGCAGCAGCCGATGACCGCGGTGTCGAAGCGCAGGGCCCGGATGGCGCTCTCGGTCAGCGGGCCGGTGAAGCTCAGCTCGCCGGGGCGGACCTCGCCCCCGGGGAGCACCAGGCGGATCCGGGGGGCCGCGCTGAGCTCGGTGGCCGACTGCAGGCAGAGCGGCAGGACCGTCAGGCGGCGGTCGCGGATCACGCGCGCGATCTCCAGGGAGGTGGTGCCGCTGTCGAGCAGCACGGCCTCTCCGTCGGCGAGCAGGGCCGAGACCTCGGCGGCGATCCGCCGCTTGGCCTCCACCGCCTCGCGCTCGCGCACCCCGAAGGGCGGCTCCTCCCCGCGCAGCAGCAGGCTCACCGCGCCACCCCTGACCCGCCTGACCACGCCCTGCTGGGCGAGCTCGTCGAGGTCGCGGCGGATGGTCATCTCCGACACCGCGTGCTCGACCGCCAGCTCCGCGACGGAGACGACGTCGCTGCCGCGCAGCGCCGACATGATCGCGCGGATGCGATTGTTGCTTTCCACGTGTTCATTTGAACACGGACTATGTGAGGTTGGCAAACGTGCGGGACAATGACCGGCATGCGCGCGAGCCGGCTGCTCTCACTCCTGCTGCTCCTGCAGACCCGGGGGCGGATGACGGCCACCGAGCTGGCAGGGGAGCTGGAGGTCTCCATCCGCACGGTCTACCGCGACGTGGAGGCGCTGTCGTCGGCCGGGGTGCCGGTCTACGCCGACCGCGGCCCCGCCGGCGGATACCGCCTGCTCGACGGCTACCGCACCCGGCTCAACGGCCTGACCGCCGAGGAGGCGTCCTCGCTGTTCCTGGCCGGGCTGCCCGGTCCCGCCGCCGACCTGGGGCTGGCCGAGGTCGCGGCCAACGCCGAGCTGAAGATGCTCGCCGCGCTCCCTCCGGAGCCGCGCTTCCACGCCTCCCGGATGCGCGAGCGCTTCCACCTCGACGTCCCGGGCTGGTACCGCGACGCCGACCCGGCCCCCTTCCTCGGCGAGGTCTCCGAGGCGGTGTGGGAGCAGCGGCCGCTGCGCATGACCTACCGGCGCTGGGGGCCCCGCGACGTCGACCGGCTGGCCCACCCGTACGGGCTGGTCCTCAAGGGCGGGGCGTGGTACATGGTGGCGGTCGCCGGTGAGGGAGGGCCGCGCACCTACCGGGTGTCGCGGATCGTGAGCGCCGAGCTCGCGGCGGGGCACTTCGAGCGCCCCGCCGACTTCGACCTGCCCGCCTTCTGGCGTGAGCACACCGCCGACTTCCGCGAGCGGATGTACACCGGCGAGGCCGTGGTGCGGATGGCGCCCGGCACCGAGGGGATGCTGAGCTACACGGTGGGTGCCGAGGTCGCCGAGGCCGCGCTCGCCGGGGCGGGACCGCCAGACGAGCACGGCTGGGTCGTGCTGCGCCTGCCGACCGAGTCCACCAGGCACGCCTGCTGGCAGCTGCTGCGCCTGGGCGCCGACATCGAGGTGCTGGAGCCGCCCGAGCTGCGCGAGCTGATGACCGCCACCGTCGCCGAGCTCGCCACGCTGTACGGCACGGGCCCCGGCTGATCCCCTCGATCCCCGCTGATCCCCGCTGGTTCCGGGTGATCCGGCCTGACCCGCGAGGTCACGGCCGGGGTCTCGGTGAGACGGCCGTGGCCCCTGTGGCCCCTGTGGCCCCCATGGCCCCCATGACGGCTCGCGGGCCAGGGGGGCCACGACCCGCCGTCCGTCAGTCCGCCTCCGGCCGGGTGCGCCGGGCGTAGGCGCGGGCGGCGCGGGCGCGGTCGCCGCAGCGGGTGGAGCACCAGTGGCGGCGGCCGTGGCGCAGCAGATAGCGGTTGCAGGGGGCGGACCCGCAGGCGGTGAGGCGCTCGGCGTCGGGGCCGGTGAGGAGGTCGGCCGTATCGGCCGCGAGGGTCGCCAGGGCGTGGTCGAGGATCTCGTCGAAGGGGTGCGGGGCCGCGCGGTAGGGGCCGGTCCTGTCGTCCCAGCGCAACAGGGCGGCGGTGGGAACCCTGGTCAGCGCGTCGTTGACGGCGGACAGGGCGGCGGGCGGGGCGGGAAGCCCGTCGACGCGGGCGGCGAACAACACTCTGAGGTGTTCGCGCATCGAGCGCAGTTGCGTCGTGCACTTCTCTCGCAGTCCCGCGCCGGCCGGAGCGAGGCCGTGTCCCGTGAGCCACCGGCTCGCCGCCTCGGGGGTGCCGAGGAGGTCGAGGACGTGCCCGCCGGGCAGCGCGAGGGCGCTGTTGACGAAGTCGAGGGCGAGATGGCGCTCCGCCCCCGGCGCGGGCGGGGGCGGGGGCTCGGCGGTCGGGGGCGCGCTCATGACTCTCATGGTACGGCTTGCATTCATCCGTGAGAAACGACTACCGTCCTTCACGGATAACCAAGCATTCATCCGTGAGGAGTTCTCCATGGCCGCCGCCGGTACGACCCACGAGCAGGTTCCCGTCCGCGTCTTCGGCGGCCCGACCGCCCTCTTCGAGTACGGCGGCCTGAGGTTCCTCACCGACCCCACCTTCGACCCGCCCGGCGACTACCCGAGAGAGGGGCGCAGGGTCCTGACCAAGACCGCGCCCTCCTCCGCCGGTCCCGCCGACCTCGGCCGCGTCGACGTGGTCCTGCTCTCCCACGACGAGCACCCCGACAACCTCGACAACTCCGGCAGGGCGCTGCTCGCCGACGTCCCGCTCACCCTCACCACACCTGACGGCGGGCGGCGCCTGGGAGGCGGGGCCAGGGGGCTGGCCGACTGGGAGCCGGTCGAGCTCGACCGCCCCGGCGGCGGCACGCTCACCGTGACGGGCGTGCCCGCCGTCCACGGGCCCGGCGCGCGCGAGGAGGTCGAGCCGATCACCGGCCAGGTCGTCGGATTCGTCCTGACCGGTGAGGGCCTGCCCACGGTGTACGTCAGCGGCGACAACGCCTCGCTCGACGTGGTGAAGGAGATAGCCGGGCGCTTCGGCCCGGTGGACACCGCGATCCTCTTCGCCGGGGCTCCCCGCTTCCCCGCCCTGTTCGACGGCGCGCCGATCGTCCTCGACAGCGTCCAGGCCGCCGAGGCCGCCGGGATCCTCGACGCCCGGCGGGTGGTTCCCGTCCACTACGACAGCTGGGCGCACTTCACCGAGGGCCGCGACGACCTGGTGGCCGCCTTCACCGCCGCCGGGCTGGTCGACCGCCTGGACCTGGTCTGACCTGGTCTGACGACCGGCGACACCGGGAGCGAGGGGGAGGGGAGCGTCGCTCAGCGCGATCCGGTGGACGCGAACGGGATCGAGGCCGGCTCGTGCGCGGGCGCCGCGTCGGGGTGTTCCCACAACCCGCGCTCGCGCAGGATCGGCAGCACTCCCTCGCCGAACCAGTACGCCTCCTCCACGTGCGGATGGCCCGACATGACGAATTCGGTGATGCCCAGGCGGGCGTACTCCTCGATCCGGTCGGCCACATCGGTGTGGCTGCCGACCAGCGCGGTGCCCGCGCCGCCGCGGACCAGCCCGACCCCGGCCCACAGGTTGGGGGAGATCTCCAGCCCGTCGCGGCTGCCGCCGTGCAGGGCGAGCATCCGCTTCTGGCCTTCGGACTCGCTGCGGGCCAGGCCCGCCTGCACCTTCTCGATCGTGGCCGGGTCGATGCCGTCGAGCAGCCTGCGGGCCTGCGTCCACGCCTCGTCGGAGCTGTCCCTGCTGATCACGTGCAGCCGGATGCCCTGCCGCAGCGTGCGCCCCTCGGCGGCGGCCAGGCCGTTCACCCAGTCGACCTTCTCGGCGACCGCGGCGGGCGGCTCGCCCCAGGTGAGGTACGCGTCCACGTGCCGGGCCGCGACCCGGCCCGCCGCCGGGGAGGACCCGCCGAAGTAGATGTCGGGCACCGGGTCGGGGACCCGGTTCAGCCTCGCGCCCTCGACGCGCAGGTGCTCCCCGGTGAAGTCGACGCTCTCGCCGCGCCACAGCGCCCGCACGATGTGCAGGAACTCGTCCGTCCGCGCGTACCTGGCGTCCTTGTCCAGGAAGTCGCCGTACGCGCGCTGCTCGTGGCTCTCGCCGCCGGTGACGACGTTGAGCAGCAGGCGCCCGCCCGAGTGCCGCTGGAAGGTGGCGCCCATCTGCGCGGCCAGGGTCGGCGTGACCAGGCCGGGCCGGAAGGCGACCAGGAACTTCAGCCGTTCGGTGGTCTCGGTGAGCATGGCCGTGGTCAGCCAGGCGTCCTCGCACCATGCGCCGGTCGGCGTCAGCGCGCCGACGAAGCCGAGGTGCTCGGCGGCGTGCACGATCTGCCGCAGGTAGGCCAGCGTGGCGGGGCGGGCGCCGCCGGCCGCTCCCGCGGGCAGGCCGTGGCCGCCGCCGACGATGTCGCGGCTGTCGCCGTAGGTGGGGAGGAACCAGTGGAACGTCAGGTTTGTCATGGCACTTCCGTCGTCGGTCGCGGTCTTCTGGCGGGATGGGCTAGAGCAGGCCGTGGCGGGGCGGGAGCCGCCCGTTGAGCACGTAGCGGCCGATGTGCTGGATCTTCCAGCGGGCGGGGTCGTGCAGCGTGTGCGTCCTGGCGTTGCGCCAGTGGCGGTGCAGGTTGAGGCCGTCCAGGCCGGCGCGGGTGCCGCCCAGCTCGAAGACCGCGCTGCCCAGCTCGACCGCGACCGGGTCGACGTAGGCCTTCGCGGTGGCCACCGCGATGGACGCGGCGGCGGCCGACTCCTCGGTGAGGTCCGCGGCGGCCGCGTCGACCTCCCGGCCGGCCGCGGCCAGCAGCGCCTCCGCGGCACGCACCTTGATCGCCAGCTCGCCCGCCCGCTGGACGACGAGCGGGTCCTCGGCGGCACTGTCCACCCCGCTCTCGAACCAGGGCCTCGCCTTGGTGCGGACGAACTCCAGCGCCTCGGCCAGCGCCCCGCCGGCGATGCCCACGTCGATCGCGGCGTGCAGGAGCTGGGCCACCGCGCCGTGCAGCTGCGGCCCGGTGAACGTCAGGTGGTGCGGCACCACGCGGTTCGCGGGCACGCGCACGTCGTCGAGGCGCACGGTGCCGCTGGCCGTGGTCCGCTGGCCCATCCCGGCCCAGTCGTCGATCACCGTCAGCCCGTCGGCGTCCCTCGGCACGTACGCCACGTGCAGCGTCTCGTCCTCGTGCCTGGCCAGCACCGGGATCCAGTGCGCGAACAGCGCGCCGGTGCTGTAGTGCTTGACCCCGCGCAGCAGGAAGCCGTCCTCGCCGTCGGGCACCAGCCGCGTGCGGTAGTCCTGCACGTGCTTGGTGCCCGCCTCGGACTGCGCGTTGCCGAGCCTGGCGCCGGCGAGCACCTCGCCGAAGAAGAACTTGCGCTGTTCGGGGGTGCCCTGGCGGCGGAGCACGTTGACGTAGACGAAGTGGCTCTGCGGGATCTGCGCGATGTTCGGGTCGGCGGCGGCCAGCAGGCGCACCACCTCGGCGAGGGTCTGGGCGCTCACCTCCGCGCCGCCGTGCTCGCGCGGCACGGTGATCGCGAGGAGCCCGCTCGCGGAGAGCCGGTCCAGTTCCGCGACGGGCAGCAGCCGCCCGGCGTCGCGTTCGGCGGCGCCGGGCGCGAACTCGGCCGCCAGCGCGCGGGCCGTGGCGATCGCCTCCGCGTCGTCGGCGATCACATGCGCCCCCGGCAGGCCGGGGGCCCGGGACGTCGTGCTGTCGGTAGTCATACTGGATCCGTTCTGCGGGTCACGTTAGGATCACCCTAATTCCTGCATAAATGGTAGGCAATATCCGCTTTGACGGTGTACGACGACAGGCCGGGCGATCGAGCCGCTGTACGCGGAGTTGACAGTTCTCCACTTTTCCTCCCTGAGCCCGGTGCCGGGAGCCGGCCGGCGCGCCGTGCTGGAGCGCATCCTGCCGACCCTCGTCCTGGCCTGGCAGGCGATGATCATCATCGGCCAGCGGCAGGACGGCCGCTGGAGCGAGACCACGATCACGATCGGCAGGCTCGGCCTGGTGCTGTCGCTGCTGACCCCGCTGCTCGGCATGGCCTCCCAGATCGTCCCCCTGCTCGCCTTCCTGGCCCCGGGCCCGTTCGTGCGGTTCAACGTCTTCCACGTGGTGTGGCTCGTCCGCTCCGCCCGCGAGCTCACCGGCCCCGGCGCGCCGGCCGCCTCCCGGGGCGGGCCCTCCCACCCGCTCAGGGCGACCCTGGCGGCGGCCGTACTCCTGCCGCTGCTCGTGGTGATCCAGCCCGAGGAGACGCCCCGGCTCACCTACGGCGGCGGCTGGGAGGACGAGTGCGCCGAGTGGACCTTCACGCACCGCCGCTACGGCGACACCGGGCCGCGAGACAGGGAGAAGGCGTTCCTCTGCCACGCGCGCGCCCGGACGTACGACACCCCGTCGATGTTCCCCGACACCCTCCCCGACCAGTACGTCCTCTCCTACGGCAGGCACCTGTGCGCCGCGTCGGGCGGGGAGGAGCGGGAGGCGCTGCTCGCGCGGGCCGGGAGCGCGCGCGGCACGTGGGGCGCCGACCCGAAGGTCCTGGTGTTCCTGTGTCCCGAGGCGATGGCCGCGCGCGAGCCCGGCCTGCCGCGTTCCGAGGCCGAGGTGGGCGCGGACGAGGATCGTCACGTGGCCGCGTCGAACGCCCGTTGCGCCGACCCCTGGCCGGGGCTGCGGGCCCGGCGGCAGGGGACGGCGGCGTACTTCCTGTTCGAGGGCGGGGGATACTACGTCTACGACGCCGGGGACGAGACCTCCGACGAGGGGGCCTTCGAGGCGGCCTCGGACGACGGGTTCGTCGGCTCCGCCGGCAGCTCGGCCGCCGTGGTGACCTACGGCGAGAACGAGCCGATGTGCCTGACCGTCAAGGCGTTCGGCTCGGTTCCGCCGCCCCGGCTCAAGGGCTGGGACCAGGTGGCCGAGGTCGGCATCGTCAGCCGCAGCGGCCATCTGGGGGTACCCGAGTACTCCGAGGGCGGCGACGAGGGAGCCGGGGCGCCCCTGCCCAACCTGGCGGTGAAGGGCGCCGGACGCTACCGGCTGCGGGTCTACGCCCGGGAGTCGGCCGAATTCGAGGAGCACCTCGTCGTGGTCTTCCCCGGCCGGTCCACCAGGAAGATCGTGTACCGGCCCGTCGCACGATAGGCGCCTCGCGCGGACGCGGGCGCCGTCCAAGCCCCGGATCGGGCGCTCCCCGCGCGAACGCGGGCCGGGCGGGCGGGCCGGCGGAACCGCGGCCCGCCCGCCTTGAGGCGCTCAGAGGTACTCAAAGGTACTCAAAGGTACTTCGAGGACCCCGTACGGTCCGCCGGCACACCCACGCCCGCGGACCATGCGGCTACAGCAGCGAGAGCGCCTTGGACAGGCCCGGGTCGCGCCCGGTGGCCAGGTCGAGGGCGGTCAGGGGAGCGTGGTGGTCGACCGGCACGCCGACGGTGTCGATGATCTCGCGGTCGGGGCCGAGGTGGCGGACCTTGGGCAGGAGCAGGACGCTGCCGTCGTCGAGGAGATACCCCGCGGCGGGGCCGGAGACGGCTCCGGCGGTGCGGGTCCCGACGAGGGTGCCCAGCTTGTTGCCCTTGACGGCCGCGCTGAAGTCGTCGCAGGCCGAGGCGCACCCGCGGTCGGTGAGGACGACCAGGCGCAGGCCGAGCAGCGGGACGCTGTCGTCGGTCCTGTTGGGCACGCAGTCGCCCTTGAGCGGGCAGAAGTAGCTGGTGATCTTCCCGTGCGCGAACGCGCCGAGCAGCCGCGTCACCTCGCGGGGCGACCCGCCGCCGTTGCCGCGCAGGTCGAGGACCACCGCCTTGGGCCCGCCCTTCAGCTTGGCGATGACCTGGTCGGCGGCGCCCTCGTAGAACCCGGGCAGCTGGACGTAGGCGACGCCGCCGGGCAGCGTCCTCGACGTCACCGCCGGAGGCTGCCGTGTGATCGGGCCCTCCTTGAGCTCGATCGTGCGGGTCCGTCCCGTGGTGGGACGCTTGAGGGTGATCCGCGTCAGGTCGGCGGCGGTGACGGCGTCGACGAAGCCCTGGTTCACCTTGTCCCCGACGAACGGCGTCACGCCGTTGACCTTGACCACGATGTCGCCGGGTCTGACGCCGGCCTTGGCCGCGGGGCTGCCGGGCAGGACGCGGGTGATGAACAGCGGAGGCCGGGCCGCCGGGTCGAGCTGGGGACCCTGCTGGGCGGAGATGCCCGCGATGCCCGTTCCGACCGGCCCGTCCGGCTCGCCCTCCGGCGGCGGGGTCGGCCTGGCCACCCGGGCGTGGTTGTCGTGCAGCCCGGCGACCATGCCGGTGATCGCGGCGCGCAGCGCGGCCGGGTCGCCGGTGCCCAGGACCTTCGCGACGGCGGCCCAGTCGGTGCCGCGGTCGCCGGTCAGGGCGGGCAGCTGGAGACCGGCCCGGTCGGCGTCGCGCCGCATCAGGTCCCGGGTGTAGGCGGAGAAGGCGTTCTTCAGCGGCTCTTTCGAGTCCATCGCCGGGCCGCCGTAGTAGTTGTCCAGCACGCAGAAGTACGCCTGCCGGAGCGTGTTCACCGAGGTCGGCGGCACCGGCTCCGGCGGGGGCGCCGTGGCCGGCGCGCAGTCCCCGCCCTGGGCCGCGGCCGACGGCGAGGCGGGTTTCGGCCGGGGCGTCGAGGCCGACGCGGGCATGGACGCGGACACCGCCACGGAGCAGGCCGTCACCAGGAGGGCCGCGCGGAGAGTTCTGATCATGGCGGCCAGCGTGGCCGGAGGCGGGTTGCACGGCGGTGAACGAAATGGTTAACGCCGCTGTTACCCCCCTTCGGGTAAGAACGTCGGCATGCGGGTTCTGGTGGCCGAAGACGAACGTGACCTGGCCGATCTCGTGGCGGTGGGACTGCGCCGCCACGCCATGGCCGTCGACGTGGTGTACGACGGGGCCGCGGCGGCGGAACGGCTGGCGCTGCACGACTACGACGTGCTCGTGCTGGATCGGGACCTGCCCAGGATGCACGGCGACCTCGTGTGCCGCGAGCTGGTGGCGCGCGGGAGCCGTACGCGGATCCTGATGATGACGGCGGCGGCGTCGGTGCCGGATCGGGTCGAGGGGCTCGGGATGGGCGCCGACGACTACCTGCCCAAACCGTTCGACTACGCCGAACTGGTCGCGCGGGTGAAGGCGCTGGGACGGCGCAGCCTGTCGCGGGTGCCGCCGGTGCTGAGGCGGCATGGCATCGTGGTCGACACGCACCGGCTCCAGGCGTCGCGGGACGGACGGCACCTGCACCTGTCGCTCAAGGAGTTCGCCGTCCTGGAGGTGCTGATGCGGGCCGACGGCGCGGTCGTGAGCTCCGAGCGGCTGCTCGAGGAGGCCTGGGACGAGAACGCCGACCCCTTCACGACGGTGGTGCGGGTCGTGGTCAGCCGCCTGCGGGCGAAACTGGGCGACCCGCCGTGCGTCCAGACGATTCCCGGCGCGGGGTACCTGCTGTGACGACGGTGCGGGTACGGCTGACGCTGATCTACTCCGGGCTGTTCCTGCTCACCTCGGTCGTCCTGCTCACCTCGGTCAACCTGCTGCTGAGCGAGGCGCTGCACACGCGGATCGCACGGTTCCCGGTGCCCCAGCCCCCCGAGCCGGGCGCGCCGATGCCGGGGATGCCGGGGTCGCCGGGGATGCCGGGGTCGCCGGACAGGCCGGCGCCGGTGCCGCTGCCCGGACTGGTGGACGACGTCATCGGCTACCAGTGGGAGGTGACCGCGCTGACGGTGGTGGTCCTGACGCTGGTGTCGGTGGTCGTCGGATGGCTGGTCGCCGGGCGGATCCTGCGGCCCGTCCACCGGATCACCGCCACCGCGCGGCGGCTGTCGCTGTCGAACCTGCACGAACGGATCGCGCTCACCGGGCCGAAGGACGAGCTGAAGGAACTGGCCGACACCTTCGACGCGATGCTCGAACGGCTCGAACGCTCGGTCGAGGGGCAGCGGCGGTTCATCGCCAACGCGTCCCACGAGCTGCGCACCCCCCTGGCCGTCCAGCGGGCGGCGATCGAGATCGGCCTCCCCGAGGACGTCGGCGAGATCCGCGACAAGCTCCTGTTCCACAACCGCCGCACCGAGAACCTCATCGACGCCCTGCTGGTCCTGGCCCAGGCCGAACACGGCCTGGAAAGGAGGAGGCCGGTGGCCCTGGACCAGGTGGTGGACCTCGTGCTTGCCGAAAGCGGCTCGGGCGACGTCACCGTGACGGCACGGACGGAACCGTTCGTCGTCCAGGGCGATCCGATCCTGCTGAACCGGCTCGTCACCAACCTCGTCGACAACGCGGTCCGCCACAACCATCCCGGCGGGACCGTCGAGGTGACGCTCGCCCGCGGGATCCTGACCGTCAGGAACACCGGCCCGGAGGTGCCGTGGGAGCGTTTCGGCGATCTCTTCGAACCCTTCCGGCGGCTGCACACGACCCGGGAGCAGGGGGCCGGGCTCGGGCTGTCGATCGTCGCGTCGATCGCGAAGGCGCACGGCGCCGGCGTGCAGGCGACCCCCAACCCGGGGGGCGGGCTGGAACTCATCGTGGTGTTCGCCGGGCACCGGGGGCGGGAGACCCGGCAGGCGTCCCCCGCCTCGCTGTCGTGGACATGACGGCGCGCGTGCTCCCGGTGCTCCCCGTGCTCGCGTCGGTGACGGCTCCGGCGGTGACCTCCGTGATCATGACCGGGCGCGCGGCTCCGTGGGCGCCCTGCCGAACACCCACGGGTCGGCCTCGCATTCGGCGATGAAGTCGCCGGGAAATCCCGCCTCGAACCCCGTCGCCGACTCCAGGCGCCGGACCGCCTCCTCGGGCAGGACGACGCCGACCGCGCCCAGGTTGTCGGTGAGCTGCTCGACGTTCCTCGCGCCGACGATCGGGTGGACGGCGGGGGAGCGGGCACGGGTCCAGGCGATCGCCACCTGGGCCGGCGTGACGCCCAGCTCGCCCGCGACCTCCCGTACGGCACCCGCGACCGCGTGGTCCCGCGCGGTGAGGGAGCCGGGATCGACCCGGGTGGCCCCCTCCGCTCTCTCAGCGGCCTCCCGGCCGGCGAACTTCCCCGACAGCACGCCACCGGCGAGCGGCCCCCAGGCGGCCACGCTCATCCCGAACGCCTCGGCCATCGGCAGCAGCTCCCGCTCGACGTCGCGCTTGAGCAGGTTGTACGGCACCTGCAGGCCCGCGAACGGCGTCCAGTCCCGCCACTCCGCCAGGGTGTTGGCGCGGCTGACCAGCCATGCCGGCGCGTTGGAGACGCCCACATAGAGGATCTTCCCGGCGCGTACGGCGTCGTCCAGCGCCCGCATCGTCTCCTCCACCGGGGTGTGGCGGTCCCAGACGTGCACCCAGTGCAGGTCGATGTGGTCGGTCCGCAGCCGCCGCAGGCTGCGCTCCAGGGACAGGGTGAGGTTCTTGCGGTGGTTGCCGGCGGCGTTCGGGTCGTCGTGGTCGCGCGAGAGCGTGTACTTGGTGGCGACGACGAAACGGTCGCGGCGGCCGGTGAGGAGCTCGCCGAGGATCTCCTCGCTCTCGCCGTAGGCCGAGGCGGTGTCGACGACGTTGCCTCCGGCGTCGGCGTAGGCGTCGAGCATCGCCCGGTACTCCTGCGGCACGTCGGGGCCGCCGCGCTCGTAGAAGGTCATCGCGCCGAAGAACAGCTCGGAGACCCGCAGCCCGGTACGGCCCAGCGGTCGGTAACGCAAAAAGGGTCCTTCCTGAGGATCGGTGTTCGTGGGATTCGCGGAAGCCGTGCTCGAAGGAGCCGTCTGGAACCGTCCTGCCGGAGCCGGGCCGCCTCGTACGGCTTCGCGGAAGGTGGAAGTTTGAGCCCGCGCCCTCTCAGGCCACCTCGCGCGCCGACATCTCGAAGGAGCTGGTGTCGATGCCCCACGCCAGGATCCGCCGCGGGCGGATCAGGATCCACGCGGGGTCGAAGGGGAACGGCGCCTCGAGGCGCTCGCCCACCCGCTCCCCGCCCTCGGTGTACGTCCGCGCGTACCCCCGGATCTCGATCCCGCGCGGTGTCCACGGCTCCACGGCCGCGAGGTCGTCGATGACGAACGACACGTCCGGGTGGTGCCACGCGTCACGGAACTTCTTGCTCGCGGCCATGCCGGAACCGGCGACCCCGCCGATCACGATCGCCCCGGCCTCGGGGTCGTAGACGACCCCCACCGGCCTGACCGTCGGCCTGCCGTCGCGGCCGACCGTGGCGAGGCGTCCCAGTGGCTGACCGGTCAGGTACGCGATCTCGCCGTCGGTGAATGCGCTCATGGGGGCGAGCCTGGCAGCCGGGACCGCGCCCGGGGAGGCCGTGGTGAGACCAGCCCCCGCAGGGCCACGATCCCGGCGCCCCCTACAGGGCGGCCGCGACCCGCTCGACGCCCGGCCCGGACAGGCCCGCCAGCCCCGCGGCCCGCCCGGTCGCCAGCAGCAGGAGGTCACCGGCCGGACCCCGGATCTCGTCCGGCCCCTCACCGGCCGACCAGTCCAGGTCGGTGGCGACCAGCCGCGTACCGCGTAGACGCCTGGGAGCGCCGTAGAAGCCGGTGCCCAGGACGCGGCCGAGTCCCGCGACCGCCCGCTCGGCGGGCGTCTCCCGCACGCGCCCGAGCGGGCGCGCGATGTCCTGGCCGTGCACCAGCACGTCGACGAGCGTGTCCAGCGGGCGGGAGCCGAGCCCGCGGCGCCGTGAGCCCGCCGTCTCGCGGAGCTGCGCGACGAGCTCCGCGGGCCCGAACCTGGCCGCCCGGTCCCGCGCCTGGTCGGCGAACACCCGGTCGATGTCGCCCCGGGTCCGGATCGCGCGTTTGATCGTGTCGAGGACCAGGGCGTGCGTGGAGAGCGTCAGGTGAGCGGCCACGTCGTGGATCGTCCAGCCGGGGCAGAGGGAGGCGGCCCGCCACTCGTGGTCGTCGAGCTCGCCGAGAAGCGCCGCGACGCCAAGCCGTTCGTCCGCCGTCCAGGCGAAAATCTCTTCGTCATCCATGCAGGGCTCTTCTCGGTCAGGTGTCCATGTGGTGGTGAGGGTTCGCGGCGGGACGCACCCGCGACGGTTCCCGGTAAGGCGTCCACGCGGTGGTGACGGCGGCATGTCCCGCCGTCAGGGGGTGGCCGTGCCGTCGGGGCCGCGGGTCTCGACCATGTCGAGCCTGCGCAGCAGGTGTGCCCGTTCGGGGTCGGTGCCGGCCAGGCCGAGCGCCTCCCGGTAGGCCGCCGCGGCCTCGGGGAGGCGCCCGAGGCGGTGCAGCAGGTCCGCCCGTGCCATCGGGTAGGGGTGGTGGTCGTGCAGCCTCGGCTCGCCGGCCAGCTCGTCGAGCAGTGCCAGGCCCGCCTCCGGCCCGTCGCGCATCGCCACCGCCGCGGCCCGGTTCAGCGCGATCACCGGGGACGGCGTGAGGGCGAGCAGCACGTCGTAGAGCGCCACGATCTGCGGCCAGTCGGTGGTCGCGACGTCCGCGGCCTCGTCGTGCAGGGCGGCGATCGCGGCCTGCACCCCGTACGGGCGGGGCGGTCCGCCGGTCAGCGCGACGAGCACCAGGACACGGCCCTCCTCGATCATGGCCCGGTCCCACCGGCCGCGGTCCTGGTCGTCGAGCAGCACGATCTCGCCGTCCGGGCCGGTGCGTGCCTCGCGCCGGGCGTGGACCAGCAGCATCAGCCCGAGCAGCCCGGCGACCTCCCGCTCGGCCGGCAGCAACCGGCGCAGGATCCTGCCCAGCCGGACGGCCTCCTCGGCGAGGTCGAGCCGCTGCAGGTCCGGGCCCGAGCTGGCCGCGTACCCCTCGGTGAAGATCGAGTAGATGACCTGGAGCACCCCCGGCAGGCGCTCCGGCAGCTCGTCGGCACCGGGCACGCGGAACGGGATGCGAGCCTCGCGGATCTTCCTCTTCGCCCGTACGATCCGCTGGGCCATCGTCGCGGGCGGGACGAGGAAGGCCCGCGCCACCTCGGGCGTCGTCAGCCCGGCGAGACAGCGCAGGGTCAGGGCCGTGCGGTCCTCGGCGGGCAGGGCAGGGTGGGCGCAGGTGAAGAACAGCAGCAGCCGCTCGTCGGGGAGGTCGCCGTCCGCGTCCGCGGGCGGGGCGGGGGCGGCCCGGTCCGCCTCCACCTGCAGGACGGCGAGCCGGGCGGCGTAGGTCCGGTCCCGCCGCAGCCGGTCGACGGCCCGGCGCCGGGCCGTCGTCAGCAGCCAGGCCCCGGGCCTGGCCGGAACCCCCTCGGCCGGCCAGTGCACCAGAGCCGCCTCGACGGCCTCGGAGGCGACCTCCTCGGCCAGGTCGAGGTCGCCGAAGCGGTGGACGAGGGAGGCGAGCAGCCGGCCGCGTTCCTCGCGGAACACCGACTCCACCGACGACCTGGCACCGGCGACCCCCTCGTCCCGGCCCCCGCCCGCCACCGTCAGGCCTCGAACTCGTCGATCGGCCGCACCACGACCGACCCGCCGTAGCGGGCGCCGGGGCAGCGGGCGGCCCAGTCGAGCGCGACGTCGAGGTTCGGCACGTCGATGACGTCGTAGCCGCCGAGGATCTCGCGGGTCTCGGCGAAGGGCCCGTCGGTGGTGACGCTCCGCTCGCCCGCCGGGCCGACCCGGACCGTCGTGGCGGTGCTCACGTCCTTCAGCGCGTACCCGGAGACCAGGACCCCCGCCTCCCGCAGCGCCTTGTCGTAGGTCACCCACTCCTCGAAATCGCACTGGACGTCTCCGTCGGCCGCCGGGGCGCCGTACATCAGCAATATGTACTTCATGGTCTGGCTCCTTCGTGTTCTGTCGCGTCCTCGCGTGACGGGCCGCCCTTCACCATGACGACGAACGGGGTACGGCCGGATCGACACGCCCCGGCAATTCCTCGGAGACTTCCCGGGACGAGCCTGGCGGCCCTCGCCCGAGGCCGCTTCGCGACGGCCGGGAACGGGTGCGAATCTCGCCGGCCCCGTGAGGCGACCGGCCGGGCACGGGCCCCTCGAACGAGTGTTCCTCATCGACGTCCCGCCGCGAAACCGGCCGGGAAGGGTCGCCGAACGGGAGCCGCTCATGCGGCACCCATATATCACCCTTGACTTATATAAGTGCAGGCCGGTACGATCTCCGTCGTGCACGCGTTCGACATCCTCGGCGACCCCGTGCGCCGGCGCATTCTGGAGCTGCTCGCCGACGGCGAGCGGACCTCCGGGGCGATCACGGACGTCATCCGGGCCGAGTTCGCCATCTCCCAGCCGGCCGTCTCCCAGCATCTGCGTGTGCTGCGTGACAGCGGGTTCGCGTCGGTGCGGGCCGAGGGCGCCCGGCGGTTCTACGCTGTCGAGCCCACGCCGCTGAGCGAGGTCGACGCGTGGCTGGACCGGTTTCGCCGGTCCTGGGAACAACACTTCGACGCCCTGAGGACCGAGCTGGCCCGGGGCAGGCGTGCACGCCTGCCCCGGGCCGGCGGGAAACCCGCCCGGCAGGCCGGGTCCGGCACCGATACGGGCAGAACCGATCCCCTACCGACAGAGGCATGACATGAAAGACGTACTGGACGAGCTGGCCGCCGTGCGCCGGGCGATGGGCGACGGCACACTACCCGCCGGCGAGGCCTACACCGTGGAGCTGCGACGCCGATACGACGCGGAGGTCGACGACGTCTGGGACGCCATCACCAGCCCCGAACGGCTGGGCCGCTGGCTGAAGCCGGTCACCGGGGACCTTCGGCCTGGCGGGAAGTTCGAGCTGGACGGTGGTGAGCACGGCGACATCCTCCGGTGCGAGCCGCCGCGTCTGCTCAAGGTGTCCTGGCTCTACGGACCGGACGCCGACGCCTGGCCCGGCACGAGCGAGGTGGAGGTGCGCCTGGTCCCGGGCCCCGCCGGCGACACGGAGCTCGAACTGATCCACGCGGCGTTCGTCGGGGAGCCCTCCTTCCCCACCTACGGCCCGGGCGCCGGCGGCGTCGGCTGGGACCTGGCCCTGCTCACCCTGGCCCGGTTCCTGGCCGACGGTGAGATCGCCGACCACGAGGAGTTCGAGAACTCGCCCGAAGGACGCGAGTTCGCCCGGCGCAGCGCCGCGGCCTGGGGCCAGGCTCATCTGGCCGCCGGTGGCGAACCGGAGCACGTCGCCGCCGCGGTCGAGGCCACCACCAGGTTCTACGCACCCGACCCGGCCTGACGTCCCTGCCGCGACGGGCCGACCGGCGCCCTCGCGGATCACACGCCCGCCCCTCACCTCACGGACACAGGACGCGGTGCCCTCAGCAGAGGAGCGCGGCGAGCAGTACGAAAGCACGTCGTCCCACACCCGGAAGGAAAGCCCATGAGATACACCGTCTCCAGCGAGATCGCCCTGCCGCGGGAGAAGGCGGTCCAGCTGCTCGCCGACCCGGCACACCTGCCGAAATGGCTGCGGGGCCTGGTGCTGCACGAGCCGCTGAGCGGGGAGCACGGGCAGCTCGGCACCACGTCGCGGGTCGTGATGCGGATGGGCCAACGGAAGATCGAGTGCACCGAGACCATCACACGCCGGGAACCGGCGGATCTGCGCGAGATCCCGGAAACGAGCGTCGTTCACTTCGAACGCGAGATCGTCGGCGAGGGCATGTGGAGCGCCGTGCGCGACCGGCTGACCGAAGCCGGCCCGGAGACGACGCTCTGGGAGAGCGAGAACGAATACCGGTTCAGCGGCTTCGCGATGAAGCTGGTAGGACTTCTGATGCCCGGTGCCTTCCGCAAGCAGTCGCGACAGCACATGCGGGACTTCAAGGCGTTCGCCGAGCGGGGAAAGGACGTCCGCGAAGCGACGGACTGATCTGCCGTGACCGGTCAGGCGTCCGGCGGCGCGACGTGTCGATCGTCTTTTCGTGCACAGATGACCGCCGGGGCAAGCTCCACCGGCGCTGTCCGGAGGACCGTCGCCGAAGGCGGCGAGGCCGGCGCCGCTCCGCAGCCATCCAGGGATCCGGTGGATCTGTTCGGCCCGCCGCGGCGCCGTCACGATGATCCGGCGGGCGCCACGCGGCGTCTCCGGGACGCCGGGCTTCTAGGGTTCTACGCATGCTCAAGACATTCCCGGCCGCGACGGCCGTCCCCCGCGCTGTCGGCCACGCCGGCAGGCGCGTCACCGAGCGCCGGCTGCCGGCCAGGGGGACGACGTGCCCCTGATCCCGCCGCGGGAGAGCCGCCGCCGGAGACTCGCGTGGATCACGCTCACCGTGGCCGCGGTCCTCCTCGGCGCCGCCACGGCGTTCACCGCGATCGCCTTCCCCTCCTTCGCGGCCACCACCTGCCCCGGCTGCTACGGCCTGGAACGGCTCCGGCCCGGCCTGTACGCGGAACCGGGCCTGTCGCCATCCCGGCGCGAGCACGTCATCGTGGTCGTCGAGCAGGCGAAAGAGCGGGTACGGGCCTTCTTCGGAGGACGAAAAGGCTCTCCGGACATCCTCGTGTGCCTGTCCGAGGACTGCTACCGCAAGATCGGCGGCGGCCGCGAACGCGGCATCGCCATACTGAACCGGTCGGTGATGCTTTCTCCGCGCGGCGTCGACCCCGTGATCGCCTCGCACGAGCTGACCCACGTGGAACTCCACGCCCGCCTCGACGGCGCCGACGTCCCGCAGTGGTTCGACGAGGGCCTGGCCGTCCTGGTCAGCGACGACCCCCGCTACCTCGCCCCGACCGGCGACCGCTGCCTGGCCGACCCCGGCGGGCCCCTCCCGGCCACGCTCGACGAATGGCTGCGCGCGGCGTCGGCGGATCCCCGGCTGTACGCCAAAGCCGCCTGCCAGGTGAGTCGCCGGGCGGGAGCGAGCGGCGGGAAAGAGGCCGTGCGAACCCTCGTCGAACGGCTGTCGGCGGGACAGGCCTTTTCACATATTCAAACACCGGCCACGGACCCCGCCCCCACGGCGACGAGATCGCCCTCACCCTGAACGACGGCGACGCGGTTTCGTCCAGGCGCTCGGGTACCTTTTCCGTCCACGGGACGGGATCGCGGCTCAGGTGCGGTTCGGCGGCTCATCGGGCCTTTCTTGACGGCACTCTGGTTCGCGCCGCCGGGTGGGGGAGCGGCGCGAATCCGGCGCCGAAACAGCCGAAGGAGGGGAGGGCGGTTTCGGCCATGTCCGGTCGTCCTGCCCGGCGACAGTGAGGCGACAGTGAGGCGCCTGTCCTGCCTTCGCGGTGGACCTCGCCCTGTTCACGCGGCTCACCGGGATCAGGCTCTTGATCTACATTGTAAAGGCGTCGGGCTGGTGCAAAAACACGAATAGCACAACAAAACCCTCGCACCGACGAGACCGGCCGAACGGTCGTGTGTCGCCGCGGAATTCGATGGCGGAAAATCGGCTTCCATTTCCGGCCTATGGGACATTGCACTCAAAACCCTTGTTAAACCGATTATCTGACGAATCATCGGGATGCACAAGAAATCGCAATTCATATCATGACGAAACGCTGCTCAACAATTTTGAATTTCTTGACACCGTAGAAATGCGATGACACTTTGTTTATGCCCGGCGCGTCGATCGAGGTCAGCGCTGCGTGCGTTCTCAACCGCAAGACAGGGGGCGTGACAGCCCCCTGATCCCGTTCGACTCAGCTCGGAGGTGCGGTCATGCGTCACTCCTTTCGCAGGATCTCCACAACAGCCGGCATCGTGGGCGCGGTGCTTCTCGCGATGTCGCAGACCTCGGCGGTCGCGGCCCCGGTGCGGGCCGCCCCCCCGCCCGCTCCCGCCCCGGTCCCGGGGCCCGCCCCGGCGGGGGGCGAGGCGAACTCGAGGAACTCGGGTTCCCCGGAGAACGGCCGGGCGCCCGCCGCGGTGTGCGTCTTCCAGACCAGGGGCGACTACGTCCACGTCTCCAGCTCCGCCTTCGAGGCCTCCGGGCACGGCTGGTGGGTCAACGGCAACTGCAACGCCACACTGGCGATAGTCACGGTCCAGCTGCAGCAGTACTACGCTGACGGCAGCTGGAGAAACGCCGGTACGCCCGGCAGCGCGACGGTGAGGTCCGGCGGCGGCGCGGGCAACCGCGCGACCGGCCGGGCGGGTTGCACCAGCGGCAGCCTGACGGGGTGGCGTAGCGTCATCGACGTGGACCTGGTCGGCCTGGCCGACGACCCGGGCAAGCTCTTCACCCCGGGGCAGAACATCTACTGCAGGCGATAACGGGAGAGGGGCGACGTGAGTATCAGGCCCGACGGCACCATGCTCGCGGCTCTGTACGGCGAGCTGGCACCGCACCCGTGGCGGGATCCTCTCGTCGCCTCCTGCGACGCCTCCTCCGACGCCTACAGCCTGTTCGTCGCGAGGTCGTCGGCGATGGGATGGCTCACCGAGGCCGTGGGGAACACGTCCGGCGGCCTGTGGGGGATGAACGACGCGGCGCAGGCCCCGGCTCCGGCCACGGAGCCGGGGCCTGCGCGCTTCGCGTGGTTCCAGGTGGCGCTGACCAGGCCGGTCCCGGCCGACCGGCCGCTGCCGGTGCAGGCGTTCCTGGCGTGCGCGGGCGACGTCGTGGCGCGCCTCGGCACCGCTCACCTGCGGGCGGTCCGGGTGCTGCTGCCCGTGCAGAGCCTCGAGGCCCCGGTGGGCACCTCGTCGCGCGTGAGCGCCGTGGTGACCCTGCTCCAGGACGCCGGCTGGTTCGCCGACGGTGACCCGCGCCTGAGGGCGGAGGTGCGGGTGACGCTGGACGGCGGGCAGGATCCGTCCATCCGCTCGGCGGTGCCCGAGATGCTCCGCTGGATGCGGGAGTTCGACCAGGACGTCTTCTCGTGCGGCTCGCTCTTCGCGGGCGATGACGTCTCCACCGGCGGTGAGGGCGAGGCGCTCCTGGAGCCCGCCGTCGTCGACGAGGTGTGGCACGGGCCCACCCACCACCGGGTCACCTTCTACGGCACCCTCGCGGAGTGGTCGCCGGCCGCCCTGGGCTGGCTGGCCGCCTTCCTCGCCGACGCGGCCTTCCAGCACGGGGTCGCCACCCCGTTGATGCTCACGGTCGATCTTCCCGCGGGGCCCGATCCGCGCGCTGACTGATCTCGGCGGTGATGGCCCGTGCGCGCCGCGCGCCGTACGGGAGCGCGGGGCGGGTGGCCGGCCGGCCCAGGGCGACCGGTCACCCGGTGCCGGGAGTGGCGTGCAGGCGCATCCGCAACCGGACGTGGGAGCGCCCGCCGCTCTGGCGGATGGTGAGCTCGTCGCAGAGGCGGCCCATCAGCCACAGCCCGAAACCGCGGACCGAGCCCGGGGCGGGCCGGTGGCGGTCGGCCTGGTCGGGGGTGAGGCGCCCGGCGTCGTCGACGACGTCGACGACGAGGTCCGCCTCGTCCTGCCAGACGCTCACGCTGCCGGCCGCGTCGCCGTGTTCCAGCACGTTGATGACGGCCTCGTTGGCCGCCAGCAGCAGGTCGTCGCGTCGCGTCCCGGCCAGGCCCACCTGGCTCATGTAGCGGTACAGGTGCCGGCGCAGGCCGATCAGGTCGGTGCTGATCGGCCAGTGGCCGCGCTGATCGGTGTGCATGCCGGTCCCCTCCGGTGAGTGCCGTCCGTGGCGTTCAGCGGGGGGCTGCCGACGTGTTCGCCATGATCAGAACGGTCGCTGTGAAAGTCGTGAGGAAGTCACTACCCATTCTGACCTGCTCAATCATCGATTCGGCGTGGGAGCGCTCCCTCCCCAGGTGAAACCGCTCTGGTCGCGCTCGCCGTGCCGGTGCCGCCGTCGCCCCCGAAGCGGACGGCGGCACCGGCGGCGCTAGGACCGCCAGTCCGGGTGGCCCGGCATCGGCGGGGTCCGGGCGTCGTAGATCCAGCCGTTGACGTAGCCGGTCAGGTCCCTGCCGCTCACCCGGTTGGCGACCTCGATGTAGTCCCGGGTGCCTGCCGAGCGGCCGCGGAACTCGGCGAAGAAGGTCTTCTCGATCCGCCGGAAGGTGTCCTCGCCGACCATCTCCCGCAGGCCGAACAGCATCAGCAGGCCCGCGGTGTTGGTGCCGACCAGCACGTCGCGGGCGTGCCGCATCTTCCCCGGAGGGCCTGACTCGGCGCGCTTGTCCCCGTCGAAGTCGTAGCGGGCGCGCAGCCCGCGCGAGGGGTCGTCGAGGTCACGCCAGCCCTTCTCGGCGGCGTACAGGACCTGGTAGAACTCGGCGTGGCCCTCGCTGATCCACATCTGGTTCCAGTCGCGCACCGCGACGGCGTCGCCGAAGTACTGGTGGGCCAGCTCGTGGACCATGGTGATCGCGTCGTCGCGGGTGTCCTCCCTGGTCACCCGGCCGCGCTGGTCGGTGCCGGTCAGGTTCTCCACGGCGTAGGTGGACAGGGTGGCGCTCTCCAGGGCGACGCCGTTGTAGCCGCCGGGAACGCCGAGCACGCCGTAGGTCTCGAAGGGGAAGGGGCCGACCTGTTTCTCCATCCAGGTCATCTGCCCGGCGATGCCGTCGACGAGGGCGCGGGTCCTGGCGGCCTGGGCGGTGGCGACGTGGCTGCGCAGCGGCAGGCCGTGCGGTCCCGTGCCCTTGAGCGTGGTGAAGTGGCCGACGGCCACCTGCACGACGTGGGTCGGGATGGGGTCGCGGGTGGCGAAGACGTGGGTGACGCGGCCGGCCTTCTCCGTACGTGAGCGGAGCGTTCCGTTGGCGACCGCCCGCAGGCCCTTCGGGGTGGTGATGCGGAAGGTGACCCTCGCCTTGTCAGCGGGATGATCGTTGCTGGGGAAGTACAGGTGGGCCCGGTCGGGCTGTCCCATGACGGCGAAGCCGTCCTTCTTGCCGACCCAGGCGGTGCGGTGCGGTTTCTCGTCCCTGGGGAAGGCGGGTGACTGCGGGTTGGCGGCGCGGTCGACGCGGTAGGAGACCTCCACGCGGAACGGCCGGCCTCGGGGCAGCACCCGGCCGGGCGTGATCAGCAGTTTCTCCCCCGAGACGCGGAAGGCGGCGGGACGGCCCGCCACGGTCACCTTGGTGATCTTCTCTACCGCGGCGTCCAGGCTGAAGCGGGACAGGGCGTGTGTCGCGGTGGCGTCGATCCTCACCGAGGCGGCCATTTTCGTGGTGCCGGCGCGGTAGTCGTAGCTCACGTCGTAGGAGCCGACGTCGTAGCCGCCGTTGCCCAGGTAGGCGAAGAGCGGGTCGCCCGCGCTCGGCGCGCCGGGCTTGGCGGCCGCCGGGGGCCGGGCCGGTGCGCTCACGCCGCCGCATCCGGTCACCGTCATCGCGGACGCGGTGACCACGGCCAGCACGTCGGGCATTCGAAGGAAGAACATGGCCGTTATCCTTCGCGAACCGGACATCGGTGCCGTTGACGCCGCGTATGCGCCGGCGCTCGGTCACGTATCGGCCGGGTATCGGCAGCCCCGGCCGCTTTTACGGATCTCACGTTTCGCGGTCGCCGGACGTCTTCGAGGGTGAGGGCCGAGGATGGTCCCGTAGCGTGGGAAAGGACGAAGTGTCATGGCCAGGACCCACACCGTCATCGCGTCGCCGCTGGGTGACCTGACCGCGGTCGCCGAGGACGGCGTGCTGAGCGGGCTGTACTTCGAAGGTCACCTTCGCGGCCCCGGGCCGGAAGAGCGGGGCGCCTACCGCGATTCGGGCTTCGAGGAGGTCGGCCGTCAGCTGGGGGAGTACTTCGCCGGCGAGCGGACCGGCTTCGAGCTCCCCCTGGCCCCTCGGGGGGATGAGTTCCAGCGGCGGGTGTGGCGGCTGCTGACGGAGATCCCCTTCGGCGAGACCCGCTCGTACGGGGATCTGGCGCGGCGGCTGGGCAGGGCGTCGCTGGCCCAGGCGGTCGGCGCCGCGAACGCCCGCAACCCGCTGAGCGTGATCGTGCCCTGCCATCGGGTGGTGGGCGCGGACGGCAGCCTGATCGGCTACGCCGGCGGCCTGGAGCGCAAGCGGTTCCTGCTGGACCTGGAGGAGCCGGCCGCCCTGAAGGCGGCGAGGCTGTTCTGAACGGCGCCTTTCGGTCCCGGAAGCGGGGGCGGTCGACGGGCAGGGTGGGAGCATGCGACCTTTCGAGCGGATCGTGACCGACCACGGGGCCATGGTGCTGCGCGTGTGCCGGGCGGTGCTCGGGCCCCAGGACGCGGAGGACGCCTGGTCGGAGACCTTTCTGGCGGCGCTGAAGGCCTACCCGGACCTGCCGCCCGAGGCGAACGTCGAGGCGTGGCTGGTGACGATCGCCCACCGCAAGGCCATCGACGTCACCCGCGCCGCCGGTCGCGCGCCCACCCCGGTGGAGGCGCTGCCGGAGCGTCCCAGCCGTATCGGACGGCCGGAGGAGTGGGACGGCGACCTGTGGCGGGCGCTCGGGGCGCTGCCGGCCCGGCAGCGCCAGGCGGTGGCCTACCACTACCTGGCCGGGCTGCCGTACAAGGAGATCGCGGCCCTGCAGGGCGGGAGCGCCGACGCCGCTCGCAGGGCGGCGGCCGACGGCATCAAGACCCTGCGCGGCACCTATCCGCGACCGGCCGAGCAAAGGGAGGCTGACCGATGACCAGCGCGTCCGGCCCGCACGGCGAGGAGCTGTTCGCGGCGCTCCCCCTCCAGGACGCCCCGGCGATGGCCCGGCTGCGCGGGCGGCTCGCCGAGCGGGCGCGGCGTGAGGGGATCCTCGACGTCGCCTACCGCACCCTGGAGACACCGGTCGGCACGCTGCTGCTGGCCGCCACCGATCAGGGGCTGGTGAGGGTGGCCTACGCCGTGCAGGACCACGACGCCGTGCTGCGTCAGCTCGCCGAGAGCATCAGCCCCCGCGTGCTGTACGCCCCGGCCCGCCTGGAGGAGACGAGCCGCCAGCTGCGGGAGTACTTCGACGGCCGGCGCACCGGGTTCGACCTGCGGCTGGACTGGCGGCTGTCGAAGGGGTTCCGGCGCGAGGTGCTCAGGTGCCTGGGGGAGATCGGTTACGGCCGTACCGAGAGCTACGCCCGGGTCGCCGCCGCCGCGGGCAGCCCGCGGGCGGTGCGCGCGGTGGGCACCGCCTGCGCCACCAACCCGCTTCCCGTCGTCGTGCCCTGCCACCGGGTGGTGCGCTCCGACGGCGGTCCCGGGGGGTACGCGGGCGGCGCCGACGCCAAGCGCGCCCTGCTGGCGCTGGAGGCGGCGGCGTGACCGTCGCGTGAATCGTGTGAATCGCGTGAAGACGTGGGCGTCGCGGCCCGGGGGAGGGGTGGGGCGCCGGGCACCGCGACGTGCCGGAGGCCCTGTGGGACAGGGCGGGAGAACGCGGTGAGACGCCGGCATCCGGGGGAGAGGGGGGGAACCTGGACGAACCGGCGTCAAGAACGCGTATGGATCCGCATGATTTTCTAGGCGCCCGGCGGCCGGACCGGTAGGGAATAGGGGTGTCTCGTCTTCCCCTCCTCCGGCGATCCCTCCCGGCCGCGCTGTGCCGTCCGGGACGCCTCGCCCTCCCCTCACCGGCCGGTGGCCACCTGTCACGCCACCTTCTCGCCGGATCTCCCTCGATTCTCGCGGCCGCGGGACGTGACCGGCGCTAGAGCCCGGACACCGGCACCCGGCGGCGCGCGCTCGCGCCGTCCGGCCCCGCCGGGAGCCGGGCAACGACGTGGATCACAGGGACCGCAGGACCGCGGGGACCGCGGGAATCGCAGGAATCGCAGGGAGAGAATTCAGTGGCAGGTACGTCGGCGCCGGCACGGGTGGACTCGGGGCTGCGGGGGTGGTTGCTGAAGGGGCTGCAACGCTCCGACCCCAGGACCAGCGGCCCCCACCACGAGGAGCCGCCCGAGCGGCAGCACTCCTGGTGGCAGGTGATGTGCCTGACCGGGGTGGACTACTTCTCCACCCTGGGCTACCAGCCGGGCATCGCCGCGCTGGCCGCCGGGGCGCTCAGCCCGCTGGCGACGTTGCTGCTGGTGGCGCTGACCCTGTTCGGCGCGCTGCCGACCTACCGGGCGGTGGCCGGGCAGAGCCCGCACGGGCTGGGCTCGCTGTCGATGCTGGAGCGCCTGCTGCCGGGCTGGCGCGGCAAGCTGCTGGTGCTGTTCCTGCTGGGGTTCGTGGCCACCGCGTTCATCGTGACCATCACCCTGTCGGCGGCCGACGCCACCGCCCACATCCTGCACAACCCGTTCGTGCCGCACTTCCTGGCCGGCTGGCAGGTCCCGGTCACCCTGGCGCTGATCGCCGCCCTCGGCGGGGTGTTCCTGGTCGGGTTCAGCGAGGCCATCTCGATCGCCGTCGTCCTGGTGGCCGTCTACCTGGTGCTGAACGTGGTCGTCCTGGGGACGGCCCTGCACCGGGTGCTCGCCGACCCCGCGCTGGTCACCAACTGGGGTGAGGCGTTGACGGCCGAGCACTCCAGCCCGCTGGCGATGGTCGCCGTCTCGCTGTACGTGATGCCCAAACTCGCCCTGGGCCTGTCGGGCTTCGAGACCGGGGTGGCCGTGATGCCGCTGGTCAAGGGGGACCTGGAGCGGCGGATCGGCGGCGCGCGCACGCTGCTGACCACCGCGGCGGTCATCATGAGCGCCTTCCTGATCACCTCCAGCTTCGCCACCACCGTGCTCATCCCGGCCAAGGAGTTCGCCGAGGGCGGCGCGGCCAACGGGCGCGCCCTGGCCTACCTGGCGCACGAGTATCTGGGTGACGGGTTCGGCACCGTCTACGACCTGTCCACCATCGCGATCCTGTGGTTCGCCGGGGCCTCGGCGCTGGCCGGGCTGCTCAACATCGTGCCGCGCTACCTTCCCCGCTACGGCATGGCCCCCGACTGGTCGCGCGCGGCCCGGCCGATGGTGCTGGTCTTCACCGCCATCTCCTTCCTCATCACCCTGTTCTTCGGCGCCGACGTGGAGTCCCAGGGCGGCGCCTACGCCACCGGCGTGCTCGCGCTGATCCTGTCGGCCGCCGTCGCGGTCACCCTGGCCGCCTGGAACGAGGGCCGCACCCGGGCGGCGCTCTCCTTCGGCGTCATCACGCTGATCTTCGCCTACGCCACCGTGGCCAACATCGTCGAACGTCCCGACGGCCTGGTGATCGCCCTGCTGTTCGTGCTGGCCATCGTGATCACCTCGCTGATCTCCCGGGCCACCCGCTCCACCGAGCTGCGCGTCACCAAGGTCACCCTGGACGACCTGGCCCGCCGCTACGTCAGCGAGGCGGGGGAGCTGCGGCTGATCGCCAACGAGCCGCACGAGCGCGACTGCAAGGAGTACGTCGACAAGGCCCGCGAGGCCTGGGAGCTGCACCGGCTGCGTACCGGCGAGGGGCTGCTGTTCCTGGAGGTGAGCGTCTCCGACGCCTCGGAGTTCGCCGGCGAGCTGCGCGTCATCGGTGAGGAGCGCCACGGGTTTCGCATCCTGCGGATGGAGAGCCCCACCATCGCCAACGCCATCGCCGCCCTGCTGCTGTATCTGCGCGACCAGACCGGCAAGACCCCGCACGTCTACTTCCACTGGGCCGCCGAGGGCAACCCGGTCGGCGCGTTGCTGCGCTACCTCGTCTTCGGCGGCGGCGACATCCCGCCGCTCACCCGCGAGGTGCTGCGCCAGGCCGAGCAGGAGACCGCCCGCCGCCCCCTGGTCCACGTCGGCTGAGGGGGCCCCGGATCGCTTCGGGGGGGTACCAGTGACGCCACGTCATGACCTCACCTGCGAAAATGTCACGGTGAGGTGGTGACGTGGCCGCACTGCCGGACGAGCGCCGAGACGGCTGTAATCGACCAGATGAAGCACTTGAGCCTGCGAAGAGCCCTGACCCCCCTGACAGCCCTGGCCGTCGCCATCGTGGCGACGGTCCTCCCGCAGGGGGCGCCGGCCGCGGTGACGGCCGCATCGAGCGCGCCGGGCGCGCCGGGCGCGGTGCGGTGGGGGACGTGCCCGAAGGACGTCGCCGCGCCCGGTCTGGAGTGCTCGACGCTCAAGGTGCCGCTGGACTACCGCGACCCGGACGGGCGGAAGATCGAGGTCGCGATGTCCCGCCTGGCGAGCGGGGACCCGGCGCGGCGGCGTGGCGTGCTGCTGCTCAACTCGGGCGGCCCGGGCGCGACGGGCCTGCGCTTCCCGGTCGATCTCGTGGCCGCCGGCCTGCCGCGGAGCGTGCTGGACACCTATGACGTGATCGGGTTCGACCCGCGCGGCGTCGGCCGCAGCACGCCGGTGACCTGCGCTCTGACGCAGGAGCAGCAGTTCCAGGGCAACGTCCCGCCGTACGCGGCCACCACGGCCGACGTGGCGAGGCGGGCCAAGGAGGTCAGGGCCGTCGCCAGGCAGTGTGCCACGTCGAAGACGGCCTGGATGCTGCCGTACGTCACCACCGCCAACACCGCCCGCGACATGGACCGCATCCGCGAGGCGCTGGGCGAGCCGAACCTCTCC
The DNA here is from genome assembly GCF_059358815.1 of Streptosporangium nanhuense. NCBI lineage: Bacteria > Bacillati > Actinomycetota > Actinomycetes > Streptosporangiales > Streptosporangiaceae > Streptosporangium > Streptosporangium nanhuense. The sequence goes on along the minus strand of NZ_JCADBG010000029.1, from coordinate 67,169 downwards.
TATCTCGGCTACTCCTACGGCAGCCACCTCGGCGCGGTGTACGCCACGCTGTTCCCGCGGCGCGGCGACCGGATCGTGATCGACAGCAACCTGCCTCCCCGTGGCATCACCTACAGGGACAGGAGCCTGTTCGCCCGGGGCTTCGAGGACCGGCTCCCCGACTTCGCCGAGTACGCCGCGGCCCACCCCGAGCACGGGCTGGGCGGCACACCGCGGCAGGTGACCGAGAAGTACTTCGAGCTCGTCAAGCGGCTGGACAGGACGGCGGTGCACGGGGTCGACGGTGCGATGTTCCGGATGATCACGTTCGGCATGCTCTTTCGCGACACGACCTTCCCCGCGCTGGCCGACTTCTGGAAGATGGCCGACACCGGCCAGGCGCCGCCGCCGGCGGAGGTCCCCGTGCTGGACGCGGACAACGCGCTGTCCAGCCATCAGTACGTGGTCTGCGGCGACTCGCGCTGGCCCCGGTCGGTCCGTGCCTATCAGCGCGACGTCGAAGCCGACCGGAGGCGGTACCCGATGTTCGGCGCGGCGGCGGCCAACATCCGGCCGTGCGCGTTCTGGCCGTCCGGCCCCGTCGAGCCGCCGGTGCGCGTCGGTGACCGGGGCCCGTCGAACGTCCTGATGGCGCAGTTCCTCCGTGACGCGGGGACGCCGCTGGCCGACGCCATGAAGATGCGGCGGGCGCTCGGCGACCGGGCCCGGATGGTGACGGTCGACCAGGGCGGCCACGGTGTCTACCTGTTCGGCGAGAACACGTGCGCGGACACCGCGGTGACGGCGTTCCTGACCACGGGCGAGCGCCCGGTGCGTGAGCTGGCCTGCGCGGCGGAGCCCGCCTGATCCGGGCCGCCGCGACGGGGGTGGCCCTCCCGGCCTGCCGGCCCCGCCTCAAGGGCATGGTCCGCGCCGGTCGTGACCGCACCGCGAAGCGGCGTGCTCACCGGCGCGCACACCCGGCGTGCGCGCCGGTGAGCACGCCGTCTCCCGCCCGGCCCGCCGAAGCCGGGCCGGGCAGCTCGGCCCGGCTTCGAAGGCGCGCGGCGAGGCGGGCCGCGACGGGCTGGCCGAGCAGGATCCCGAGCAGGACCAGCGCCAGCCCGCACAGCTGCCGGGCGGTGAGCGCCTCCCCGGCGACCATCGTGCCGAGCAGTACCCCGGTCACCGGATTGAGCAGCCCGACCAGGCCCACCGTCGCGGCCGGAAGGTGGCGCAGCCCTGCGAACCAGGCGGCGAAGGCGAGGGCCGTGGCGACGACGGTGACGTAGCCGAACCCGAGGATCGCCGGTCCGTCCAGGGCCGGCGGAGGGCCCTCCACCGCGACGGCGAAGGGCAGCAGGACCAGGCCCCCGGCGATGAGCTGCCACGAGGTCGACGCCAGCGCGCCGGCGCGGGCGTCGGTGCCGGTGGTCCATCTCTTGGCCAGTACGTAGCCGAACGACGACATCACCATGGCCGCGACGGAGGCGAGCACGCCCAGGCCGTCGACCGCGGCCGCGCCGGTGAACAGCATGAGGCACACCCCCGCGATGCCGATGCCCGCTCCGGCCAGGTGCGCGAGCCGCGGCCGTTCCGAGAGTATCGACCAGGCCAGGAGCATCATCGCCACGGGCGACGTCGCCATGATCGTCGAGGCGACGCTCGTCGGGAGCAGCTGGGCCGCCAGGTAGACCAGCGCGAAGAACGCGCTCATGTTGAGGGTGCCCAGCACGAGGGACTTCCACCACCACGACCCGCGTGGGAGCCTCCCGCACAGCAGCAGGAGCAGGAGCCCCGCGGGCAGTGCCCTGATGGCCGCTCCGTACAGGGGGTAGCCGGGCGGCAGGAACTGGTGGGTGACGAAGTAGGTCGTCCCCCACGCGATCGGTGCCGTCGCGGTGAGCAGCGTCCAGCGAAAAGTGGCTTCCATGGAAGCAATATACCTTCCCGGGAAGCTACTATGGGGACATGAGCGAAACTTTCGACCACGTCGCCCGCATCCAGCGCGAGTGGGCCCGTGAGCGCCCGGATGTGGACGTGAGCCCGCAGGGGGTGATCGGGCGCCTGCACCGCCTCGCCGGGCACCTCACCGAGCAATTGTGCGTCGTCTACCGGCGGTACGGGCTCGGGGAGGGGGAGTTCGACGTCCTGGCCACCCTGCGGCGCGGGGGCGCGCCCTTCGAGCGCGCCCCCGGGGAGCTCGCCGCCTTCACCATGGTCACCACCGGCGCGATGACCAAGCGCATCGACCGGCTGGAGCGCGACGGGCTCGTCGCCCGCCGCCCGAGCGAGAGCGACGGCCGGGGGCGGGTGGTCGCGCTCACCGCCGCGGGCAGGGAGCTGATCGACCGGGCCTTCGCCGAGCACATGCGCAACGAGCGCCGCCTCCTGGACGGCCTGTCTCCCGAGGAGGCGGCACTCCTGGAGGCGCTCCTCACCACCTGGCTGGCCCGCTTCGAGGCGCCCACTGAATAAATCTACATTGTAAAGGCGATCGGCTGGAGTTCAAGATCATTTACGATGGACTAAAGACTCATCACCCACAAACAAAGGCGTCCTGTTTTCGGTCGCACCCGAAACCAGGGCCGACGATCGATCGCCGTCAGGCACGTGCGCAGGCTTCGCCGCCCCGTCGGCCCGTCGGCTTCGGGCAGCGCGACCCGGTCGTGGGCGGCGGCCGGTTCGGGGGGCGTACGTCAGGCTGTGACGGGCGGCCGTGTCCGACGCCGCGTCGGTCGTCGGCGCTCAGCGGGTGGCGTGCCCGAGGCGGGTGAGGAAGAAGTCGCGGATGTCCTCGGCGAGCAGTTCCGGCACCTCCATGGCGGCGAAGTGGCCGCCGCGGTCGAACTCCGACCAGTGCCTGATGTCGTACAGCCGCTCGGCGAGGGGTCGCACCGATTGGGTGATGTCGTGGGCGAACACCGCCACGCCGACCGGTACCGGGCACGGTGTGGTCGCTCGCGGGGTGTCGTGGTGCAGTCGTGCGGAGGAGGCGGCGGTGGCGGTCAGCCAGTACAGGGAGACGTTGGTGAGCATGCGTTCGTCGCTGATCTGTGAGCGGGGGTCGGTCCAGTGGGCGAAGCGTTCGGCGATCCAGACGAGCTGGCCGACCGGGGAGTCGGTCAGGGCGTAGCCGATGGTCTGCGGGGTGAGGGCTTGCAGGGCCTGGTAGGGCGGGCGGTTCGCCATCAGTTGTCGGACCTTGTCCAGCCGGGCTTCGTCGGTTTCTGACAGTTCGAGGTCGGTGTCGGGGATCGGCCGGGTCGGCAGGAAGTTGACGTGCACTCCGAGGACGTGTTCGGGGGCGGTCGCGCCGAGTGCCATGGAGATGCCCGAGCCGAAGTCGCCGCCTTGTGCGCCGTAGTGGTCGTATCCGAGGCGGTGCATCAGTTCGGCCCAGGCTCGTGCGATGCGGGGGATGTCCCAGCCGCGTTCGTGGGTGGGGCCGGACAGGCCGTAGCCCGGGATGGAGGGGATGACCAGGTGGAAGTCGCGTGACAGTGGCTCGATGACGTCGAGGAACTCCAGGAAGGAGCCGGGCCAGCCGTGGGTGAGGATGAGTGCGAGGGCGTCCGGGTTGGGGGAGCGGACGTGGACGAAGTGGATGTTCTGGCCGTCGATCTCGGTGGTGTGGTGGGGGAGTTTGTTGAGTTCGGCCTCGTGTGCGCGCCAGTCGTATCTGGTGCGCCAGTGTTCGGCGAGTTCTTTGAGTCGTGTGAGGGGGAAGCCGTAGTCCCAGCCGGCGCCGGTGACCTCGTTGGGCCAGCGGGTGCGGGTGAGCCGGTCGGTCAGGTCGTCGAGGTCGGTCTGGGGGATGTCGATGCGGAATGGCTTGATCATGGTTTCTGGGCTCCGGGGATTCGTTTGGCTGGCTAACGTTTACTCGACTAACGATAGCAAATCATTAGTGCGCCGAACGAGTCGTTAAACTGGCCGCATGGAGACCGAGAGGACGCCCGCCCGGTGGGAGAACCTGCCCAGCTGGCTGCTCGGCCGGACCGCCCAGCACGCGCACCGCCTGGTGGGTGAGGGGTTCTCCTCCGTCGGTGCCCGCGGCTACCACTACCGCCTGCTGGCGACGCTGGAGGAGTCCGGCCCGGCCAGCCAGGCCGCGCTGGGCCGCCGTAGCGGCATCCATCTCAGCGACATGGTCGCGACGGTCAACGAGCTGGCCGAGGGCGGGCTGGTCGAGCGCGCCCCCGACCCTGCCGACCGGCGGCGCAACGTCATCTCGCTGACCCCGGCGGGCGAGCGGCGGCTGCGGCGGCTTGAGGAGCGGCTGGCCGCATGCCAGGACGAGCTGCTGGCTCCGCTGTCACCCCAGGAGCGGCGGGGGCTGACCGAGGTGCTGTCCAGGCTGCTGGATCACCACGACCGGCGCGCCGCACCCCCCGAAGAGCCCTAGAGCCGTGGCCGTGTCGGCGTTTTGCCCGGTGGGTACGCCGGAATCGGCCCCGCGCCCCGGCGGGGCCGTCCGCTCATCGTGAGCGTGTGTCCGTCTCGCCGGCGTCGATGCCGGCGTCAGCGTCAGCGTCAGCGCCGGTGCCGGTGCCGGTGCCGGTGCCGGTGCCGGTGGGGTGGGTGTGTGGCCGTGGTGTCTTGCGGGGGTGCAGCGCCCCGGCGGAGGCGGCCATGAAGGCGGCGAGGAGGGCGGGGATGCCCAGGGCGGCGGGCAGGCCGACGAGTTCGGCGGCGCCGCCGATGATGGCCGGGCCCGCGACGAGGCCGGCGTAGCCGACGGTGGCGACCTGGGCGATGGCCTGTCCGGCGCGGGCGGGGTCGTGGTTGCCGGCGGCGGAGAAGACCTGGGGGACGATGGTGGCCAGGCCGAGGCCGAAGAGGGTGAATCCGGCGATGGCGATGGGGATCTGGCCGGCGAGCAGGGCGGCGGCCAGGCCGGCGGCGGCCAGGAGGCCGGAGTAGCGGACCAGGCGTACGGGCCCGAGGCGTTGGGCGAGGTGGTCCCCGGCGAAGCGGCCGAGGGTCATGGCGGTGGAGAAGGCGGCGAATCCGGCGGCGGCGACGGCCTGGGAGGCGCCGAGGTTCTGGAAGAGGTAGACGGCCGTCCAGTCGTTGGCGGCGCCTTCTCCGACGAGGCCCGAGAAGGCGACGACGCCCATGAGGATGATCCAGCCGGTCCACGGGGCGCGCCGGCGTGGGGCGGTGGTGGTCGCGGCGGGGGCTGGGGTGGCGGGCAGCAGGTGGCGGCGGGCGTACAGGGAGGTGAGGGCGAGGGGGATGCCGACGGCGGTGAGGGTGGTGGCGGCGCTGAGGCCGAGGGCGGCGAACAGGCCGCCGATGCCGGCGCCGGTGAGGCAGCCGAGGCTGAACATGCCGTGGAAGGAGGACATGAGGGGGCGGCCGTAGGCGCGTTCGACCTCGACGCCGTGGGCGTTCATGGAGACGTCGAGGAAGGCGTTGGTGAAGCCGAAGAGGAAGAGGGTGGCGATGAGGGCGGGCAGGGTGGGGGCGTAGCCGGGGGGGATGACGGTGAGGGCGGTGGCGACGGCGGCGGGGGTGATGAGGCGGGCGCTGCCGAGGCGGTCGGTGAGGTGCCCGGCGAAGCGCATGCCGGTGACGAGTCCGATGGCCACGGCCAGGAGGCCGTAGCTGAGCTGGCCGTCGCTGAGGTGGAGGTCGTGTTTGACGGCGGGGATGCGGGCGGCCCAGGCGCCGGAGGTGATGCCGAGGAGGATGAAGAAGTGGGAGACGGCCCTGCGGGCGCCCGTGGGGGGCCGGTGGGTGGTGGTCATGGGCTCCCCGGGTGTGTTGGGCTCCGGGGCGTATTCAATCACGGTGGTCCGGGAAGATCACGGGGTCGGTGGGCGATCGGTGGGCGATCGGCGGGCGGGTCAGTGGACGGGTCAGTGGACGGAGAAGCCTCCGTCGACGCAGATGGCCTGGCCGGTGATGTAGGCGCTCGCGTCGCTGGCGAGGAGGACGGCGATGCCGGCGAAGTCGGCGGGGCGGCCGTTGCGGCCGGTCATGGTGCGGGCGGCGAGTGCTTCGACGCGGCCGGGGACGGCCTGGGCGGGTTCGGTGAGGGGGGTCAGGACGAAGCCGGGGATGACGGTGTTGGCGCAGACGCCGTGGGGGGACCAGGCTTCGGCCTGGGAGCGGGTGAGGCCGGTGATGGCGGCTTTGGAGATGCCGTAGGCGCCGCTGTCGCCGAAGGCCTTGTGGGACTGCTGGGAGCCGATGTTGATGATGCGGCCCCAGCCGCGCCGGGCCATGCGGGGGCCGAAGTACTGGCCGAGCAGGTAGGGGGCGGTGATGTTGACGGCCATGGTCTGCTCGTAGTCGCCGGGGGTGAGTTCGGCCATGGGGGGCCGGATGTTGTTGGCGGCGTTGTTGACGAGGATGTCGATGTCGCCGAAGTGGGTGGGGGCCTGGTGGCACAGGCGGGTGACGTCGGCGGGGTCGGCGAGGTCGGCGGTGACTGCGGCGGCGTTGATGTGGTGGTCGCGCAGCTGGGTGAGGGCGTCGTCGAGCTGGGGGGCGCGGCGGGCGGCGATGACGACGTTGGCGCCGGCGTCGCCGAGGGCGCGGGCGATGGCGTGTCCGATGCCGGAGCTGCCGCCGGTGACGAGGGCGGTGCGGCCGGTGAGGGAGAAGAGGGTGCCGGTGGGTGCTGTGGGTGCTGTGGGTGCTGTCACGTCGACAGAACCTATCATCCGACCTTTTTGTGGGGGGCGGTGTTGCGGAGGGTGCGGGCGGCCTGCTGGATCTTGTCCATGATGACGGACATGTCGCGCAGGGTGGGGGTGTCGAGGTGTTGCAGCAGGCGCCGGAACTCGGTGAGGCCGGCGTCGGCGATCTGCTCGATGAGGGCGCGCCCGGCGGGGGTGAGTTCGGCGCGGCGGATGCGGCGGTCGCGGGGGTCCTCGCGGCGGGCGACGAGGCCGTGGGCGACGAGGCGGTCGACGATGCCGGTGACGGTGCCGAGGCCGACGTCGAGGTGGGTGGCCAGGTCCTGGCCCGAGGCGGAGCCCTGGCCGGAGAGGATCATGACGACTTTGAGCTGGCGCATGGTCAGGTTGGAGTCGAAGAGAGGGGAGGGGGCGCGGTGCTGGGCCAGGAGCCTGCCCAGGTCGCGCTGGATGGCGCCGATATGGTCGATCAGCTGTTCGCGGTCGTCGTTCACGCTCACCTCTCGCTTCCTGAGAAGGTTATCAGGATTGGTAAGCATCGTTAAATATTCGTATGAGGCGAAGTGTTAGTCTAGGGCGAATCTTGTTGTGACATCCCTCCTTGAGGAGCCCGCCCCCATGACCTCCCTGGCCAGGTTGAGCCTCGCCAACCGCAGCCTCGTCATAATGATCGCGTTGGTGCTGAGCGCGTTCGGCCTGTTCGCGATTCCCTCGCTGAAACAACAGCTGCTGCCCTCGCTGTCGTTCCCGGGCGCGTTCGTGGCGGCCTCCTACCCGGGCGCCTCTCCTGAGATCGTCGAGGAGCAGGTGACCGAGCCGATCGAGAACAGCTTCCAGGGGCTGGAGGGGGTCTCGGAGGTGACCTCGACGTCCCGGGAGGGGATGGCGCAGGTCCAGGTGGCGTTCGAGTACGGCACCGACATCGACGCCGCGGTCGCCGACATGCAGCAGGCGGTCTCGCGGATCGAGGCGCAGCTGCCCGAGGGGGTCGATCCGCAGGTGTTGTCGGGCGGGACCGACGACATCCCGGTGATGCAGCTGGCGGTGGGCGACGGCGGCGATCAGCGGGTCATGGCCGAGCGGCTGGGGCGGCTGGTGGTGCCGGAGCTGCAGGCCATCGAGGGAGTGCGCTCGGCGACGGTGACGGGCACCCGCGACGAGGTGGTGACGATCACTCCGGACCTGCGCAAGATGGCGCTGCTGGGGGTGTCGCCGACGGCGATCACCGAGGTGCTGCGGGCCAACGGGCAGCCGATCCCGGCCGGCAGCGTGACCGAGGACAAGGTGTCGCTGACGGTCCAGGTGGGGGCGCGGATCTCGACCCTGGAGCAGCTGAAGGACCTGTACCTGACGCCGGCCGCGCCCGCGGCGCCGACGGCTCAGCAGGCGCCCGCGCAGGCCCGCCAGGCGCCGCCCGGCGGCGGCTCGGCGGCGCAGCTCCAGCAGGCCCAGCGGGCCGCCCAGGCCCAGGCGCAGCGCCCGGCGGCGGCTCCCAAGCCGGTGCGGCTGGGGGATGTGGCCACGGTGGAGCGGACCCTGGCCGAGGGCACGTCGCTGACGCGGACCAACGGCCAGCCGAGCCTGGGGTTGTCGCTGACGATGACCCCGGACGGCAACGCGGTGGCGATCTCGCACGAGGTGAACGAGAAGATCCCGGATCTGGTGCGGGCCATCGGGGACTCCTCGGAGATCACGGTCATCTTCGACCAGGCGCCCTACGTGGAGCGCTCGATCGAGGACCTGACGACCGAGGGCCTGCTGGGCCTGGCGTTCGCGGTGCTGGTCATCTTGGTCTTCCTGCTGTCGGTGCGCTCGACGCTGGTGACGGCGGCGTCGATCCCGCTGTCGGTGGTCATCGCGCTGATCGCGCTGTGGGTGGGGGACTACTCGCTGAACCTGCTGACGCTGGGCGCGCTGACGATCGCGGTGGGCCGGGTGGTCGACGACTCGATCGTGGTCCTGGAGAACATCAAACGTCACCTGGGATACGGCGAGGCCAAGCGCAAGGCGGTACTGGCCGGGGTGCGCGAGGTCAGCGGCGCGGTGACGGCCTCGACGCTGACGACGGTGGCGGTGTTCCTGCCGATCGCGGTGGTGGGCGGCATGGTGGGGCAGCTGTTCGCGCCGTTCGCGATCACGGTGACGGTGGCGCTGCTGGCGTCGCTGCTGGTGTCGCTGACGGTGGTCCCGGTGCTGGCGTACTGGTTCCTGAAGGCGCCGGTGCTCTCGCCGGAGCAGGCGCGGGCGGTGCGTGAGGAGGCCGAGGCCAAGGAGATGCGCAGCCCCCTGCAGCGGGCCTACCTGCCGGTGCTGCGGTTCGCGACGCGGCGGCGGCTGGTGACGATCCTGATCGGCGTGGTGGTGTTCGCCGCGACGATGGGACTGGCCGGGCGCCTGGAGACCAACTTCATCGACTCCTCCGGCCAGGACACGATCTCGGTCAGCCAGCGGATGCCGGCCGGCACCGACCTGGAGACGACGGACGCGGCGGCCAAGAAGGTCGAGGAGGTCCTGGCGTCGCTGAAGGGCGTGCGCGACTACCAGGTCAACGTGGGCGGCGGCGGCGGTTTCCTGGGCATGGGCGGCGGCGGTGGCGTCGGCGACCGGGCCTCGTACTCGCTGACGGTGGCCGAGGACACCGACAGCGCGGCGCTGGAGGAGCAGCTGCGCACGCGGCTGGCGGAGCTGCCCGAGGCCGAGATCGGCAAGGTCACGATCGGCGGCGGCCAGGGCGCGCCCGGCGGCGGGTCGACCAACCAGCTGCAGGTGATCGTGCAGGCGCCGGACGTGGCGACGCTGCGCACGGCCAGCGAGGCGGTCCGCACCACGATGGCCGACCTGGGCGGGCTGCGGGATGTGACCTCCAACCTGGCGGCCGGCGCCGAGCGCGTCGAGGTGCGGGTCGACCGGGAGAAGGCCGCGGCCAGGGGGCTGACGGAGACGCAGATCGGGCAGCTGGTGGCCCAGCGGTTCCGCGGGGCGCCGCTGGGCGAGCTGACGCTGGACGGCCGCTCGGGCGCGGTGGTGCTGCGGACCGCGGACGCCCCCCAGGACGTCAAGGCCGTCGAGGCGCTGAAGCTGCAGACCGCCACGGGTGTGGTGAAGCTGTCGCAGGTGGCGAAGGTGTCCACGGTGGCCGGTCCCACGCAGGTGACGCGGATCGACGGCGAGCGCAGCGCCACGGTGTCGGGTACGGCCACCGGCAGCGACCTGGGCGCCACGACGACGCAGCTGACCACCAAGCTGGACGCGCTGGCGCTGCCGGCCGGGGCGAGCTACACCATGGGCGGGGTCAGCGCCGACCAGGCCGAGGCCTTCGGGCAGCTGGGCCTGGCGATGCTGGCGGCGATCGCGATCGTCTTCATGATCATGGTGGCGGCGTTCCGGAGCTTCGTGCAGCCGCTGATCCTGCTGGTGTCGGTGCCGTTCGCGGCGACCGGCGCGATCGGGCTGCTGCTGGCCACGGGCACCCCGATGGGCGTTCCGGCACTGATCGGCATGCTGATGCTGATCGGCATCGTGGTGACCAACGCGATCGTGCTGATCGACCTGATCAACCAGTACCGCGAGCAGGGCATGGGCATCGTGGAGGCGGTGATCGAAGGCGGCCGGCGCAGGCTGCGGCCGATCCTGATGACCGCCGTGGCGACGATCTTCGCGCTGATCCCGATGGCGCTGGGGCTGACCGGCTCGGGCGGGTTCATCTCCCAGCCGCTGGCGATCGTGGTGATCGGCGGCCTGCTGTCGTCGACGCTGCTGACGCTGGTGCTGGTGCCGACCCTGTACGTGATGGTGGAGCGGCTCAAGGAGCGGCTGGGCCGCAAGCCCAAGAACACCGGCAAGGACGGCGGGGACGGCGCTGAGCGGCCGCAGCTGAAGGTCTACGACAAGGACGAGCTGGCGCCGACCACCCGGTAGAAGCCGGTAGAGGTCATGGGCAGGGGAGCCGGTCGCCCGGAAAGGGCGGCCGGCTCCCGCCTTTCCCCGGGGGGACGCGGTGACCCTGGTCGGGGCGGGCGGCGACGGCGGAATATACTGACGCAACGTGACTGCCAAGCCGCGTATCCCCAATGTCCTTGCCGCCCGCTACGCCTCCGCGCAGCTGGCCCACCTGTGGTCCTCTGAGTACAAGGTGGTGGCCGAGCGGCGCCTGTGGCTGGCCGTGCTGGCCGCGCAGGCCCGCCTGGGGGTGGAGGTGCCCCCCCAGGCGCGGGCGGACTACGAGAAGGTCATCGACCACGTCGACCTGGAGTCGATCGCCGCCCGCGAGCGCGTCACCCGCCACGACGTCAAGGCCCGCATCGAGGAGTTCAACGCGCTGGCCGGCCACGAGCAGGTGCACAAGGGCATGACCTCACGCGACCTGACCGAGAACGTCGAGCAGCTGCAGATCCGCGACAGCCTGGTGGTCGTCCGCGACCGGTGCGTGGCGCTGCTGGCCGCCCTGGCGCACCTGGCCACCACGCACTCGCAGCTGGTGATGGCCGGGCGCTCGCACAACGTGGCCGCGCAGTCGACGACGCTGGGCAAGCGGTTCGCCTCGGCGGCCGACGAGCTGCTGGTGGCGTTCGCCCGGCTGGAGGAGCTCATCGCCCGCTACCCGCTGCGCGGCGTCAAGGGGCCGGTCGGCACCGCCCAGGACATGCTGGACCTTTTGGGCGGCGACGCCGCCAAGCTGGCGGCCCTGGAGGACGAGGTGGCCGCGCACCTGGGGTTCGCCCACCGGCTGACCAGCGTGGGGCAGGTCTACCCCCGCTCGCTGGACTACGAGGCCGTCACCGCGCTGGTGCAGCTGGCCGCGGCCCCCTCCTCGCTGGCCAAGACGATCCGGCTGATGGCCGGGCACGAGCTGGTCACCGAGGGCTTCGCCGAGGGCCAGGTCGGCTCCTCGGCGATGCCGCACAAGATGAACACCCGCTCGTGCGAGCGCGTCAACGGCCTGGCGGTCATCCTGCGCGGGTACGCCTCCATGACCGGGGAGCTGGCCGGCGACCAGTGGAACGAGGGCGACGTCTCGTGCTCGGTGGTGCGCCGGGTGGCGCTGCCGGACGCCTTCTTCGCCTTCGACGGGCTGGTGGAGACCATGCTGACGGTGCTGGAGGAGTTCGGCGCCTTCCCCGCGGTGATCGCCGCCGAGCTGGACCGCTACCTGCCGTTCCTGGCCACGACGAAGATGCTGATGGCCGCGGTGCGCGCCGGGGTGGGCCGCGAGAGCGCCCATGAGCTGATCAAGGAGCACGCGGTGGCCTCGGCGCTGGCGATGCGCCAGGGCTCGGGCGGCAACGAGCTGATCGCCCGCCTGGGAGCCGACGAGCGCTTCCCCCTGGACGCCGCGCGGCTGGCGGCCCTGCTGGGTGAGCCGATCTCCTTCACCGGCGCGGCCTCGGCCCAGGTGGAGGCGGTCGTGGCCCGCGTGGCACAGGTCGTGGCCCGCCACCCGCAGGCCGCCGCCTACCGGCCCGGGGCGATCCTCTGAACACCACGCACACCGTGACGCCATGAACGCTGTGAACACCGTGAACGGCACGCCGGTGCCGCTGAAGGACGCCGCCGAGGTGGCCGAGGCCTGCGCCGGCGACGCGCTCCTGCTGTGGGGAGCCCAGGGAATGGGCCCCGGGGTACGGGCGTGGGCGCTGGGGGAGGCGGTCGCGGTGGCCTGCCCCGACCTCAACCGCCGCGACCGCCTGACGGTGGGCGGCCCGGCCGGTCCGGTGAGCACCCTGGTGGAGCACGCCCTGGCGCGGGTGGGCCCGGCCTACCGGGTGGTGGGGGAGCAGGCACTCGTCCAGGAGGTGGCCGCCCGGCTGCGGATGCGGGTGCACGGCTCCTTCGAATGGATGGACGCCCCGCCCGGCGCCACCTTCACCCGCCCACCGCGGCAGGAGCGGACTTTCGGACGGGCACACTGGCTGCCGGGCACCCAGGAGGGGGAGGTCAGCGACCTGCTCGCACAGGCGTCCCCCACGGCGTGGGCGGTGCCCGGCGTGGCGGGAGTGCGGCGCTGGGCCGGGATACGCGGCGACGACGGGCACCTGGCCGCGGTGGCCGCCGACGCCTGGTCCTGCCCCGCGGTGGGATTCGCCGCCGGGGTGGCCACCGCCCCGGCCCTGCGCGGCCGCGGATACGGCGAGCGGGTGTGCCGGTTCGTGTTCGCCGAACTGGCCGCCGCCCACGACCGGGTCGCGCTGATGGTCGACACCGACAACCACGCCGCCATCACCCTGTACGAGCGGCTGGGACTGCGCGCCCGCCCGCTGTCGGCCGCCGCCGTGGAGGGCACCTGACCTCCGCCGCCTGCCCGGCGAGAGGCCCGGGGGAAAACCTGGTGCGAGGCGCGGTCGCGGCAGGCAGAGTGGACGAAATGATGTCCAGTTTCATACCTGGCCTGGAGCTTTCGCGTGCTTTCTACACCCAGGTCGTACAGCCGATCATGGCCGACGTGCCGCACAGCGCCGCGCTGATCGGCGCCGGGTCGGAGGTGCTGGCCTTCGACACCGAACGCTCCACCGACCACGACTGGGGACCCAGAGTGGTGGTGTTCGTCGCGGCGCACCGGACCGAGCCGGTCCGGTGCGCCGTCGACGAGCACCTGCCCGCCGACTTCCGCGGCTACCGCACCACCGTGACCGGCGCGCGCCACGGCGTGCAGGTGAGCGACGCGGCGACCTGGTTCACCGAACGGCTCGGCTTCGACCCGCTGCGGGGGGTGAGCGTCCTGGACTGGCTGTCGACCCCCTGGCAACGGCTGGCCGAGGTCACCAGCGGCGAGGTCTTCCACGACGGCCTGCAGATCCTGGAGCGCTCCCGCGCCGCGCTGCGCTGGTACCCCCCCGACCTGGAGCGCTACGTGCTGGCCGGGCAGTGGCGGCGCCTGGCCCAGCAGGAGGCCTTCCCCGGCCGGTGCGGGGAGGTCGGCGACGACCTGGGCTCGGCACTGGTCACCGCGAGCCTGGGCCGCGACCTGATGCGGCTGGTGATGCTGACACGCCGCCGCTACCCGCCGTACGCCAAATGGCTGGGCAGCGCTTTTGCCCGCCTGTCGGGCACGGCGGAGCTGGGGGACGCGCTGTCGGCGGCGATGGCGGCCACCGCCTGGCGCGAACGCGAACACCACCTGGGGGTGGTGTACCGGCGGGTGGCGGCCCTGCACAACCGGATGGGAGCGGCCCCGGCGCTGGAGGCGAGCCTGCGGCCCTACCACCGCCGCCCCTTCCAGGTCATCGACGCCGGCCGGTTCGCCGACGCCCTCAGCGGCGCCGTCACCGACCCCCGCGTGCGCGCACTGCCGCCGGTGGGCTCGATCGACCAGTTCGGCGACAGCGTCGACCTGCTGACCGACCCGCGCCGCTGCCGGGCGGCCACCCGCGCCGTCCTGGACCTGTGAGACCGCGAGGCCGTGAAACCCGTGAGACGGCGGGGACGGCGGGGATGGCGGGGCGCAGGTCAGGCGGTGACCGGCTCCCGATGGCGGGCGAGCATGCGCCGCTCGAACCACAAGGTGGCCAGCGGCGGGACCGAGCACACCAGGCCGACGACGACCGTGCCCAGGCTCCAGCGGGCCTGGCGGGCCGCGTACAGCACCGCGGCCAGGTAGAGCACGAACAGGGCGCCGTGCACCGGGCCGAAGATCTTCACACCGAGGTCCCCGGTGGCGGCGACGTACTTGAAGTACATGCCGATGAGCAGTCCCGCCCACGAGCACGCTTCGGCGATCGCCACGTAACGGAACAGGCGGAGTGCGGTCGGCACGGCGAGTACACCTCTCCAAAGGGGAGACATCGAAAGACGAGGACGAGCTGGGGTGAACGGCCTCCAGCCTAGGGGGGCGGGGGGCCGCCCACCCCGCCGGGCCCCACCGGCACCGGGAGCCGCGAAGGGCCGGGCACGCGGCGGGCGAGAAGCCCGGGGCAGGCTCTCGAACGGGCGGGCTGCGCAAGGTGGGCGGCACGGCGGGGGAGACGCCCTTGACCTGAAGTTAACTTCAGCTTCTAGGGTCATGGTGTCGGCACCGCCCGCGCGCCCCCACCGGGCGCCGGCCGCTGCCCCGCAGGACGGCCGGACACGAGCAGGACGCGACAGGATGCGACAGGACACGGAACGCGAGCCGTGCACGGCCGCCGGCGATCCCCCCGAACGACGAGCACAGAAAACACGGTGACCTGTGATGAGCATGGAAATGGCGGCCTGGCACTCGCTCTACAGCGCGGTGCACGCCCAACAGGACCGGCGGCCCTTCTCGAAGGCCACCCTGCGGCGCATCGCGGCCTTCGCCCGCCCGCACCGCACCCCGCTGGTGTGGTTTCTGCTGCTGAGCGTGGTGTCGGCGGTGCTGGCGGTGGCCACACCGGTGCTCGCCGGGCAGGTGGTCGACGCGATCATCGGCCGCGCCGAGGCGGGCGTCGTGTTCCGGCTGGCCGCCCTGATCGCGGTGATCGCGCTGGCCGAGGCGGCGCTGGGCCTGCTGACCCGGTGGATGTCGGCCGGCATCGGCGAGGGGCTGATCCTGCGGTTGCGCGGCGCCGTCTTCGACCACGTGCAGCGCATGCCGATCGCCTTCTTCACCCGCACCCGTACCGGCGCGCTGGTCAGCCGGTTGAACAACGACGTCATCGGCGCCCAGCGCGCCTTCAGCGACACCCTCTCAGGGGTGGCGGGCAACCTGGTGACGCTCACCTTGACGCTGGTGGTGATGGTCGGCATCTCCTGGCAGCTGACCGCGCTGGCACTGGTCCTGCTGCCGCTGTTCGTCCTGCCCGCCCGGCGCGTCGGCGCCAGGCTGGCCCGGATGGAACGCGAGGCCGCCGACCACAACGCGGCGATGAGCACCCAGATGACCGAACGCTTCTCCGCCCCCGGCGCCACCCTCGTCAAGCTGTTCGGCCGCCCCGCCCAGGAGTCGGCCGAGTTCCTGGCACGGGCCCAGCGGGTGCGCGACATCGGGGTGCGCACCGCGATGGTGCAGTCGGTGTTCGTCACCGCCCTCACCCTGGTCTCGGCGCTGGCCCTGGCCCTGGTCTACGGGGTCGGCGGCTTCTACGCGCTGAGCGGGAGCCTGGAGCCGGGCGCCCTGGTGGCGCTGGCACTGCTGTTGACCCGCCTGTACGCGCCGCTGACCGCACTGGCCGGGGCGCGGGTGGAGGTGATGAGCGCCCTGGTCAGCTTCGAGCGGGTCTTCGAGATCCTCGACCTGCGACCGCTGATCACCGACAGGACCGACGCCCGCGCGGTGCCCGACGGGCCGGTGACCGTGGAGTTCGACAACGTCGGCTTCGCCTACCCCTCGGCCGACAAGGTCTCGCTCGCCTCCCTGGAGGAGGTCGCCACGCTGGACGCGCGCGGCGGCGCGACGGTGCTGCACGAGGTGTCCTTCCGCGCCGAGGCAGGGCAGATGATCGCGCTGGTGGGCTCCTCGGGAGCGGGCAAGTCCACGATCGCGCAACTGCTGGCACGCCTGTACGACGTCGACAGCGGCGCGGTACGGCTGTCGGGGGTGGACGTGCGCGAGCTGTCGGCGGCCTCGATCCGCCGGACACTGGGCGTGGTGACCCAGGACGGGCACCTGTTCCACGACTCGATCCGCGCCAACCTGCTGCTGGCCCGCCCCGAGGCCGGCACCGAGGAGCTGTGGCAGGTGCTGCGACGCGCACGGCTGGCCGACCTGGTCGCCTCGCTGCCCGACGGGCTGGACACCGTGGTCGGCGAACGCGGCTACCGCCTCTCGGGCGGGGAACGCCAGCGGCTGACCATCGCCCGGCTGCTGCTGGCCCGCCCCAGCGTGGTGGTGCTGGACGAGGCCACCGCCCACCTGGACTCCACCTCCGAGGCCGCGGTCCAAGAAGCCCTGGCCGAGGCACTGGCCGGACGGACCGCGCTGGTCATCGCCCACCGGCTGTCGACGATCCGCGCCGCGGACCTGATCCTGGTGGTGGAGGACGGGCGGATCGCCGAGCGGGGCACCCACGCCACGCTGCTGGCCGCCGGAGGCCGCTACGCGCAGCTGTATCGCACCCAGTTCGACCGGCGGGCCACCACCCCCGGCGGTGACCCCGGCCGAGGCGAGCTCGACAGGGGTGAGCTTGAGGACACCGACCTCGACGGCAGGATGCTCGGCGGGGAACTCGGCGGGGAACTCGGCGGGGAAGGGGTCGCCGGAGGCGCCGTGGCCGCCCGCTGAACACCCCTGCCTCCCTCGCCCTTTTCGGGAGCCGGGGGAGAGGGGCGGGGGCAAGCGGGCTCAGGCCGGATGCCCGGCGCGGTCGGCGCGATCGGCGTTGGCGTGGATGGCGTCGCGGATGTAGGAGGTCAGGCCCGTGGCCGAGGCCTCGTAGCCGGCGGCGAAACGCGGATCGGCGACGTACATGTCACCCAGGCCGCGATGGATGTCGTAGGAGCAGTCGTAGCACCAGCGGGTGAGGTGGGCCCGGTGGTGTTCGGCCAGCTCCATCGCCCGCGGGCCGTCGGCGGGCAGCCCCGCCAGATAGGCCTCGGTGAAGTCACGCACCGTCCGGGCGGCCTCCTCGGTGAAGCGCGCCCAGTCGGCGGCGGTCATCGCGGCCGCCTTGGCGCGCGACTGCCGCCAGGTGCCGGTGTGCCCCCAGCGCCGGCGCGCCTCCTCCTCGTGCTCCTCGGGAACGAAGTCGCCGAAGACCTCGAAACGCTCCTGGGGGGTCAGCGGGATGCTCAAGATGTTCGCCTCCATGGCGTGCTCGACCGCGGCCGCCATCGCCCGCAGCCGGTCGATGCGCCGGGTGAGGAGCTCGTGCTGGCGCCGCAGATGCGTCAGGGTGTCGGTGGCGGGGTCGTCGAGGATGGCGGTGATCTCCTCCAGCGCGAAGCCGAGCTCGCGATAGAACAGCACGTGCTGCAGGCGCTGCAGATCGGCCTCGGTGTAGCGGCGGTATCCGGCCGCGGTGCGCCGTCCCGGCGAGACCAGCCCGATCTCGTCGTAGTGGTGCAGCGTGCGCACGCTGACCGCGGCGATGCGCGCCACCTGCCCGACGGCGTAGTCCCGAGCGCCGCCGGGCACGCGGTCGGGCTCCTCGCGTGCCGTGTGCCTCATGACGTTCCCCGGTTTCACCGTGCCAGCCTGCATCCTCACGTTACGGCAGGGTCAAATCCTCCGAACCCCTGGTCGGGGTGATACCGAAGGCCAGCACGCGGGTGCCCGCGGCGGGGCCGGTGCCGTCGGCGGCGGGCGGACGACGACTCCGGCGGCGTCGTAGCCGCCCACGTGGCCGGCGGGCAGCTGGGCGAGCATGCCCAGCTCGCCGGGGTTGAGGGAGGCGTGGCGCACCTGGAGGAGCACCTGGCCTGGTCCGGGCTCGGGGTCTGGGGCCTGGCCCAGGCGCAGGCCGCAGGGGAGTGAGGGATCGACGACGAGAGCGCGCATGGCGGATGCTCCTGACCGTGAAGGACGACGCACGGAAACCCCCCGCACACCAACCAAACGGACCAATGGTCCGATTAGATGTGGGCTAACATACGGACTAACGGTCCGGTTACGCAAAGAAAAACAAAGAGGGGACAGCGATGAGCGAACGCGCCGACGCCGCCCGCAACCGCCGCGCCATCCTCACCGCCGCCGAAGACCTGCTGGCCACCCACGGCCCCCACATCTCCCTTGACCAGGTCGCCGCACACGCCCGGGTCGGCAAGGGCACCGTCTTCCGGCGCTTCGGCAACCGCACCGGCCTGATGCAGGCCCTGCTGCAGGAACGGGCCGTGCAACTGCGCGAGGCACTGGAATCAGGCCCGGCACCACTGGGACCGGGCGCCCCACCCGCCGAGCGCATCGTCGCCTTCCTCGACGCCCTCTCCCAGCTGGCCGCCGGCAACCTCGCCCTCCTGGCCGCCCACGAACGCTCCTGCACCACCGACCGCCACGCCGACCCCACCTACGTACGCTGGCACGCCCACCTGGAGACCCTGATCACCCAAACCCGCCCCGACCTGGACGCCACCTTCGTCGCCCACGCCCTGCTGGGCATGTTCGACGCCGACATGGTGCGCCGCCTCACCCAGGAGGGCGACCCCGGCAGGTTCGCCCGCTCACTGCGCCAGCTGGTGGGGGAGCTGCTGGCCTGAACCGGCCCCACGCCGTACCGCAGGGGCGGGGCGCGCGATCACGCCGGGCTCGGCATGCGCCGGTATTCTTATCGCACTTGCTAGGATCTGGCACATGGTGCGACCCCCGCTGACCGAACTCGACCGCGAACGCGGCCACCGCCTGGGCACGATCCTGCGCCAGGCACGCGGCACGCGCAGCATGACCGAAGTGGCCGCCGCCGCCGGACTGTCCGCCGAGACCCTCCGCAAGATAGAGACGGGCCGCATCCCCACCCCGGCCTTCTTCACCGTCGCCGCCCTGGCCCACGCCCTCAACGTCTCCCTCGACGTCCTGGCCGAGGTGTGCGCCGAAGAACACGCCGCCTGAACACCCCCGAAGCGAGAACCCGCCGGACCCGGCGGGCCCGCCACCCGGCCGCCGATCAGCCCGACGCCGGACCACGCAACAACGGATGCGACCGCATCGCCACCTCAAGCTCCCCGGGCAGCTCATCGCGGTAACGCCCCAGCGTCGCCAGATCACTGTGCCCCAGAACCCGCCGCACCGCGTCCATGTCCACCGCGTCGGCCAGCAGGTGAGTGGCCGTGGTGTGCCGCAACCCGTGCGGCGTCACCGAACGACGCCGATCGGGATCCACCCCGCGCTGCACCCGGTCGATCACCGCCTGCACGTCCCCGCGCGCCAGGCGCCGCCCCCGCCACGACAACAGCAACGCCTTCTCGGCCGAGGCCATCCGCCCGTGCAGCAGATACGCCTCCAGCACCAGCGCGACATCGGCGGGCAACGGCACATCCCGCGTCTTGCCGCCCTTACCGAAGATCCGCCAGTAACGCACCCCGTCGTTGGTGTAAAAATCCTCCACATTCGCCCGTACCAGCTCCGACACCCGCGGACCCATCGTCGACAACATCAACACGATCAGCCCGTCACGCAACTCGGTGTGCTGGTCACGCCGCCGCACCCGCCCCGTACCCGCCACGGGCGCCTCGGCCACCACCGCACCACCATCGGGCCCGCCACCCAGCTCACGCGCCGCACCGATCAGCCCCCGCGCCTGCTCACGGGTCAGCGCCCGCCGCTCCGGCCGTAGCCCTCCGCGCTCCCTGGCCGTCACCGTCGCCATCGCCATCGGATTGACCTGCACCCACCCCGCCAGCACCGCGTGCTTGAACAACGCCGAGATCGACCGCCGAAACCGCGCCTGCGAGGAGGCCGACTGCGACGCGCCCGCCCGCTCACCCGCCCGCTCGTCGGGCTGCGAGCGCCGCCGCCCGTCAGGCTTACGGGCGAAGGCCAGCAGGACGGCGTCGACGTCCTCACCGGTCAGGTCGTCCAGCACCACCTCCTCGCCCGCCAGGTCCACGAAGGTGGCCACATCACGCGCGTACACCTCCGCCGTCGACGCCGACAGCGCACCGGTCAGGGTCTTGGCCCGCACCAGTTCCACGTAACGATCGGCCGACTCGCCCACGCTGAGACGATTCAGATCAGCTGGCCGCATGATCCCGGCGACACCCCTTTCACATCCGGGCCGTCGTCAACGGCCACCCACCTCGCACCAGTGCCACATCCCCACCCGCCGAAACACCACCACCTGGGTCAGCCGCGCCACCGCCACTGTCACCGGCGACGTCACCGGCGACGGCCCGCACGCCACCACCGCCCATGACCACGGGGGAGTGGCCCACCGGGGAGAGCGGCGTCCTCGCCACCCCCGCCACGCTCCGGCAGATCACCGATCATGCACATCCCCCCACGGTAGACGACCCCCCGCCCTCCACAGGGCCCACGCGAAAAGTTCCACCGACCTGCCCAGGAGCACCGCATAGGGGAGAGACATGCCCGGTGTGCCACGTACGGGGGGATTCGGGGCCTCACATGCGGGGGAGAGGGGCGACTGCGGCACCCCCTCGGTGTCCTCCTCGCCCTCGCCCTCGCCGCGGCGGGCGGACACGGCACGAACCGCTGACCGGCGGCAACCGGCCGTTCCCCTGACCCGCGCCCCGCACATCCGTACACCGGGAGGCGCCACGGCAGGGGAGACCCCTCAGTGAATCCGTGGAGTCTTCGCGCGGCCCGCCGTCTCGTCGATGCCGTCAACGCCACCAGGCGGGAAACCACTCAACGGGTGTCCTGCGCGCCCTCCGCGACCCTGGCGGTCGCGGCGGCGTACTCGGCGGCGGTCATGCCGCGGTCGGGGTAGTGCTGGTTGAGGTCATGCTGATCGTCGGCCCACCGCTGGTACTCCCGCCGGACGGTGAGCTCATCAGAATCGACAATATGGGCGATATCCGCCCAAGTGACCCCGGCAAGCAGAGCATGATGCAGGTTGGAGGGATGACGCACGGTACGCGCGACGCACTCCGCCAGCGCCAGCAGCTCGATGTGCTCGGCCACGGTGAGCGCAGGCCGGTCATCGGCCCCGTGCCGCGCCGGATCGTAGACCCCTCGGGCCACCAGCTCACTTCGGGCGCGAGCCGAGGCGTTCTTGGCGGCCAGCTCGTTGTAGCGCTCCAGCTGCTGGCTGACGGGCATGTCGTAGCGAGCGTCGCGCCAGGTCGCGATGTGCTCGGGCGTGGTCATGACGACTTCTCCAGGGCGGTCGGGTGCCGGCGCCGAGCCGGTGCGGGATCGGTCGCCTCGTGGAGCATAGTGCGACGCGACCTTCCCGGATCACGACGGATCACGACGGATCAAGGCGACTTGGGCGGGAGCGTTCCGGAGTTGCCCGGCTGCGCTGGGTGCCCGCCGGGGGCTCCGCGTGGACCCCGGTGGATCCTTGTGGATCGGGTTCGGTGAGACGGAACGGATGAGTGCGGATGGGTGCCGGTCCGGTTCGGTTACGACAGGGCGAAGAGCTGCTTTTTTTGGGCTTGGGACGGTATACCTTTAACCAAACAGAATTGAGCTTCTGTATGGTTAAAGGTGTTTTGTGCCGATAGGGGCTGTTCGGTGTGCCGTGCGGGTTTCCGCCCGCCGGGTGCTCCGTGCCGCAGGAGAGCAGGGGGCGGCGAGGGCGGCGCGGTTCCCTCCCGGGTGCACCGTGGCGCCCCAGGCCCCTCGGGCGGCGGCCGAGCACTGTCACGGCGGACCGGACGTCGGCCGTTGGGTAGGGGGTGGGTGGTTTCTCTTCCAGGTGAGGACAGGCTGGGGCGTTCTTCCAGGAATTCGACTCAGCCGGGGCGCGCTGCCGGGTGAAGGCCGCCAAGGTCTCCACGATGGATCCGTGGTCGCGGGCGGAGTCCATCATGATCCGTTCCAGCGCGTAGATCGCCCCCACACGTACTTCCAGCCGGTCGTCCCCCAGCAGCCCCAGCGCACGGATGTAGCGGTCGGTGAGCTGGGTCTCACGTTGCAGGACGACCCCACGGCCGGTGAAGAGCAACGCACCCGCAGCGAACAGGCCTGTCGCCAGCTGCAATACCTGTGAGCGCGCCGCGTCGATCGCGATGACCTGCTGCTCCGGCGACAACAGGTTCAGCTGGAAACCGATCAGCAGAACCGCTCCCGGGCCCCACAGCAGTATGAGGATCACGACGAGGACGCCGACCGCTCCCCCGGCGACGAAAGCCCATGCCCGGTGCCGGCCGCGGATTGGGCGCGGGGTGAAACCGCCTCGTGCGTATCGCCTCCGACCCCGCTTCGGAAGACACCACCTCGTCGAGGCTCCTCGGGCCGAGCTCCGCCGACCACGCTCCCTTGTCCATGCCCGTGGGCGCGTCCGGTCTCTTCCTGCTCTCATCACGATCACGTCCTAGTTGCGCGTCAAGGCACCGATCCACGCCGTCAGCTGGTTCGCCTGCCCGTGCCGGTAACGGACGAGGCGACAGGAGCGACGGTGTCCCGTCGGCTGACGGTGATCCCGGTTGGCGCATGATCACCCAACCTGGCAAACGTTTCCCGGTCACAGCGCTGGGTCAGTCGCTCTTGGCGCGAACCACCTGTGGTTGTGTCCAGTGCGGGCCACCTTGGCGACGCTCGCTTCTGTCTCATCATCCGTCGCGAAATTCATTCCAGGACAGGGCGGAACGTCCTGTGACCGGGGGACCTCTTGCCCCTCGACTCCGGTCATGGCGTCGCGACCGCACAGTACGAGTCACCCGGCGAGCAGGGCGCGAAAGTGACGGTTTGGTCGATCCCGCCTGGCCCTAAGCCGGGCCAATCATCATCTTGATCAAGACCCTCGCCAAAGCCGCCCTTGGCCGCGGCGTCTCCCTTTCCGGCGGCAACCGGTCGGCGACGGCAGACAGCGATGAATCAAGCAGGCGTATGACCTTCGATCGCTCCGGGTCGCGATCAGGCGTTTCGTTCCAGGCCTGTGGGGTGCAGGCGGCGGTACGTGTGACGATGGGAGGGTGACGCAGACGATGACCGCCTGGGTGGTCCGCCGGCCCGGCCCCATGGCCACTCACCCGCTGGAGCGGGTGCGGCTGCCGGTGCCCGAGCCGGCCCTGGGTGAGGTGCTCGTCCGGGTCGAGGTGTGCGCCGTCTGCCGCACCGACCTGCACCTGGCCGAGGGTGACCTGCTCCCCCGGCGGCCCGGTACGGTGCCCGGGCACGAGGTGGTCGGGCGCGTCGCGGATCGCGGCCCCGGAGCCGACCGGTTCTCCGTCGGCACCCGGGTCGGCGTGGCCTGGCTCCGCTCCACCTGCGGTGAGTGCCGTTACTGCGTCCGAGGCCGTGAGAACCTCTGCCCGTACTCGCGCTACACCGGCTGGGACGCCGACGGCGGTTACGCCGAGTACCTGACCGTGCCGCAGGACTTCGTCTATCTGCTGCCCGAGGATCAGGCCGCCGAGAAGCTGGCTCCGCTGCTGTGCGCGGGCATCATCGGCTACCGGGCGTTGCTGCGCGCCGAGTTGCCGCCGGGCGGGCGGCTGGGCGTCTACGGGTTCGGCGCCTCGGCTCATCTCACCGCCCAGGTCGCGCTCGCCCGGGGCGCCACGGTGCACGTGCTGACCCGTTCCGCGTCCGCCCGCGGGCTCGCCCTGGAGCTGGGTGCCGCCTCGGCGGGCGACGCCTACGACGCTCCTCCCGAACCACTGGACGCCGCCATCCTGTTCGCCCCGGTCGGCGACCTGGTCCCGGTGGCGCTGGCCGCCCTGGACCGCGGCGCCACCCTGGCCGTGGCCGGAATCCATCTCAGTGACATCCCGTCGCTGAATTACTCCGGCCACCTGTTCCAGGAGCGTACGCTGCGCAGCGTCACCGCCAACACCCGTGCCGACGGCCAGGCTCTGCTGGAGCACGCCGCCCGCCGTCCACTTCGCGTCACCACCACCGCCTACGACTTCGAGCGGGCCGACCAGGCATTGGCGGACCTGGCCGCCGATCGTGTCACCGGCGCCGCCGTCCTCCGTATCGGTGATCGATCGCCTGCCGTGGATCGCGGTGTCCGGCCGGCGGGTCAGCCGGTGGAGGGGGCACGACCCAGCGTGAGATAGACGATCGGGCCGATCGGCTGGACGAGCAACAGCGGCCACCACAGTGCCTTGGAACCTCGGATCTGGCCGGCGGGTCTGCACCACAGGTCGGCGGCCGCCGTGGCGGTGAGCGACAGCTCTACGGAGGCCAGCGTCAGGATCGCCGCCTGCTGCCGGGCGGAAAGGTCACTCCAGCGCTTGTGCGAACGTTTCATGAGTGGCTCCTCGGTAGTGGGTGGCATTGGTTCGACGCGGAACGAAGCGACCGGCGCTTCTGGCTCTCCGGTGACGACGGTGCGGCCTGTCACAGCCGTCTCCTTTGAAAGATCCGTCTTCCTTCGTCTCCATCACACACCGGCGCGAGAGTCGCGGTATCGGCCGGACGTCATCTGCCGCAAGGACCATCGTCCTGGGCCACCGCGCCGGCCGACCTCCGTTCGACATCGGGTAACGCCTCGTCATCGTGAGGTTTCCGTGGTCACAGGGCCGCCGGTCGCCACTTACCTGGACGGCGTCGCCCATGACCAGGTGACGCGCCTGGTCGTCTCCCCCGGCCCGGATGACGGCGCCCGTCCCGTTCGTGTTCCGGGCCGGGCGCCCGTCACCGGCCCCGGCACGCAGCCGTTCTGGACCGCGCAGGCCGAGGGTGTAGGCCGCCAGACCCTCACCTGGGACATCCGGACGGGCGAGTGGGCCCTGGTCGTCACGAACGCCGACGCCTTCGCGCAAGTGTCCGCCGATATCCGGCTGGGCGCTCTCCTGGCTTGGACGGGGACTCTGAGCGCAGGGTCATTCGTCGCCGCGGCCGCCCTGTTCCTGGCCGGCGGTGGGCTGATCACGCTGGGCGTCCGCTTGGCCGCGGTCTCGCTCCCGCCCCTTCCCTCCACCTCCCCGACGGTCGTCAGTCGTGGATCTCGCCGGGCACCTCGCCTGCTGCCGGTAACCGGTGATCGAGACCTCGCCTCTGCTGTCGACCCGGTGGCCTTCACCTGGTCCGCAGCCGATTCCTGGCCTGCCAGGCCTTGTGTGCGGCGTCGGCCAGGATCACGGCGGGGATCGCCAGGGCCGCCAGCGCCCAGCCCGCGGCGTCTGGGAAGGTCCCGCCGAGCAGGTCTGTCAGCACGGGCAGGCTCAGAAAGGCCGCGAGCACCACCACCTCGAAGGTGATCGCCCCGAGTAGCAGGGGGTTGGCGCGCCAGTGCGTCCGGCCGATCCAGCGGGACTCGCTGCGGCAGGCGAAGGCGTTGGCGAGCTGGCCCAGCACCACGGCGGCGAACGCCGTGCCGGAGGCCGTGGCGAGCAGCGCGGACCCGGGCTCGGCGCCGAGCGTCCAGCCGCCCAGCAGCAGCACGCCGGTGAAGGCGGCCATCTCGGCCAGTGCCTGCACGGGACCGAGCACGCCGAAGACGCGGCGCAACAACCGCCGGTCGATCAGGTTCCCGGCGCGGGCGGGACCGTTCATGGTTCGTGGGTTGGCCGGTTCGGCGCCGAGGGCGAGGGCGGGCAGCAGGTCGGTGCCGATGTCCAGGGCGAGGACCTGCAGCACGGTGAGGGCAAGAGGGATCGTGCCGCCCGACAGTGCCCAGACGGCGAACGGGGTGAGTTCGGCGACGTTGTCGGTCAGGTGGTAGGTGAGGAAGCGGCGGATGTTGGCGTAGGTGGCCCGGCCCAGCTCGACCGCGGTGACGATGGTGGCGAAGTGGTCGTCCAGCAGGACCAGGTCGGCGGCTTCGCGGGCGACGTCGGTGCCCGAAGCTCCCATGGCGATGCCGATGTCGGCCTCGCGCAGCGCGGGTCCGTCGTTGACACCGTCGCCGGTCATCGCCACGACGTGGCCGCGTCCGCGCAGCGCGCGGGCGATGCGCAGCTTGTCCTCCGGCGTCACCCGGGCCACCACGACGCCGTCGCGGTCGAGCAGCTCGCCCAGCGCCTCGTCTCCGGTGGGCAGCTGGGCGCCGGTGAGCACGAGCGCGTCCGGCCCCAGCAGGCCGACCTCGGCCGCGACCGCTCGGGCCGTCCCGGGATGGTCACCGGTGATCATGGCCAGTTTGATTCCGGCGCGGCGGCAGACGGCGATCGCCTCGGCCACGTCGTCGCGCGGCGGGTCCTTCAGTGCCACCAGCCCGAGCAGCGTCAGGTCCCGCTCCTCCTCCCCGGTGCCCCGGGCGATCGCCAGGACGCGCAACCCTCGCTCGCTCATCTCGGTCAGCTTCTCCTGCGCGCCCGCTACGGCCGCGCACAGAGGGAGCACGCTGTCGGGCGCCCCTTTGAGGTGCAGCTCGCCGCCGGCCACGACGGAAGTGCGGCGGCGGACCGCGTCGAACGGCAGGCGCTGGGTGACGACGGCGTCTATGTCGGCTTCGGCCTGCACCGCGGCTACGTGCAGGGCGACCTCCATCGGGTCGCCGATCGCTTTTCCGTCGGCGCCCATGCGGCCGGTGGAGCTCAGCACGGCCGAGCGCAGGACCTCGGCCGCCGGGTGAGCGGGCGTCCAGATCTCGGTCACCGTCATCTCGTTGCGGGTCAGTGTGCCGGTCTTGTCGGTGCAGATGAAGGTGGCCGACCCCAGGGTCTCGACCGCCTCCAGGTGGCGGACCAGGGCGTTGCGGGCGGCCATTCGCTGCGCGGCCCGGGCCAGCGAGAGTGTCACCGTCGGCAGCAGTCCTTCGGGGACCAGGGCGACGGTGACGCCCAGCGCGAACAGGAAGCCCTGGGCGGGTTGCATGCCCAGCAGCACGGCCAGGCCGAAGAAGGTGGCGCCGATGCCGAGGGCGATCAGGGCGACGGTTCTGACCACCTTGTTGAGCTGGAGGGTGAGTGGGCTGGGCGGGCGTGCGGCTTCCTGGGTGAGGGCCGCGATCTGGGCCAGCCGGGTTCGTGCTCCGGTGGCGGCCACGACGGCCTCGGCCTGGCCCTCCACCACGAAGGTCCCGGCCGACAGCCGCTTTCCGGCCTCGGGACGCGCCGGCACGCTCTCCCCGGTGAGCATGGACTCGTTGACCGCCAGCCCATGGGTCTCGACCGCCTCCAAGTCCGCGGAGATCCGGTCGCCCGCCTCCAGCAGGACCACGTCCCCGGTGACCAGGCAGGTGGCCTCGATCTGGGTGACGCGGCCGTTTCTGCGGACCGTGGCGGCGGCGGGGATCAGCTCCCGCAGCCGTTGCCCGGCCCGGTCGGCCCGGTACTCCTGTGCGAACGCGAAAGCTCCGTTGAGCAGGACCACCACGACGATCGCCACGGCCAGTTGTGGCATCCCCGCCAGCAGGGCGAGTACGGCCGCGCCCCACAGCAGCAGCGCGAAGAAGTGCGTCATCTCCCGCAGCAGCAGCATCACGGCAGGCGCGCGGCGGGGCGGCGGCAGGATGTTGGGGCCGTCGGCGGCCAGCCGCGCCGCGGCCTCGGCAGAGGTGAGCCCTGAGCTGGTGGAGGAAACGCTGGTCATGCCTGTTACGTTCGTCCGGACCGGGCGGGTTGCGTAGAGCAGTGCGCCCTCGTTCCCGGGGACCTTTGTCCTGATGCCCCGCCTGCGATGGGGGTGCTCCGGATTCGCCGAGTTCGGCGGCTGCGGCGCTGAGGAACTGCTGCGGGTCCGCTCGTCGAGGGGACCCGCGGAGCTCGTGGTCTCAGGGGAGGGGTGAGCGGACCACGGCCACGGTGCCGCGGGCGTGGTGCAAGACGCCCCGGCTGACAGAGCCCAGGGCCAGTGACCCCAGGGCTCCCCGGCCGTGGGAGCCCACGACGACCAGGTCCGCTTCTTTCGACGCCGCGGTCAAGACCTCGACCGGATGCCCGCACCGGACGTCCTCGATGACTTTCACCTGCGGGTAGGTCTGCCGCCACGAGGTGAGCTTGTCGGCCGCTACCTGGTGCTGGGCGCGGCGGATCTCGTCCATGTCGTAGACGATCTCCGGGGCGTAGGCGTGCACCGGCGCCTGCCAGGCGTACAGGGCCCGCAGTGTGGCGTCGCGCAGCGCGGCCTGTTCGAAGGCGTAGGCCAGTGCGGGATCGCACTGCGGGGAGTCGTCGATGCCGACGACGATCTCCCCGTGAACGACCTGGGGTCCGGGGTGGACGACGACCACCGGTCCGCGGGCGTGCCCGGCCACGTGCATGCTCACCGAGCCGAGTACGGCTGCGGCGAAGCCGCCCAGGCCTCTGCTGCCGACCACGATCTCGGTGGCGGCGGCGGCCTGGTCGCGCAGGACCACCGGGGGTGCGCCCTGGATCGTCTGGGTGGTGACCTCGATCTCGGGCCGGCGTTCGCGGACGAGGGCCTCGGCTTCGGCCAGGACCCGCTCCGCGTTGCGGGTCAGGGGATCCTCCCACTGGGGGGTGGAGAACTTCGGGATGTCGTACGGCAGGAGGTTCAGGGCGAAGACGATGCGCAGCGGAGCACGCATGCGCGCCGCGTCGTCGGCGGCCCATTCCACGGCGGCGGAAGCGGCGGCCGAACCGTCGGTGCCCACGATCACGGGATCGGACATGGTCGTTCTCCTTCGTGTTTCTTTGTCTTTCTCCCATCTCAACGTTTCTCCGCGAGGACGTACCAGGGCCGGTCGGCCTATGACCGCGGGTCTATCGGCCGTAGTTTGCGGCCGGGCCGGTGCGGACGCCGAGGGCATGGACGATTGGTCCGTGATGGTCGCCACGGGCGGGCCGTTCTTGAAACGGCTGGACTGAAGATGATGGTTATGAGGCCGGGTGGTGGCCTGCTCCGGCCCGTGAGCGGCGAGCAGGTCGGCCTCGTTCTGGGGCAGGCGGGTGCGGCGGTCGTGCCGGGCCGGGTCCAGCCATCTGGTGAAGCCGGTCGAAGGCGCGGTAGAAGCATCGGCTGTCGGCCAGGCAGAAAGCGGCCGACCGCCAGGCTTGGGCCAGGATGGCCTTGCCACTGTGGTGGGGCGGGCGTTCTGCTTTGCCCCTGGTGACGACCGCCCGAGAGGGAGGCCATGAGGCCGTGGTCGAGATCGTCAGGTCGCGCCGGTGAGGCGGCGGCGAAACACCCAGTACGTCCACGCCTGGTAGGCCAGCACCACGGGTGTGAAGATGGCCGCGACCCAGGTCATCACCGTCAGCGTGTACGGCGAGGAGGCGGCGTTGGTCACGGTGAGGCTGTGGGCCGGGTCCAGGGCGGGCAGCACGTTCGGCCACAGACCGCCGAACAGGGCAGTGACGAGCGCGATCACGGCGAGCGCGCTGGCCGTGAACGCCCACCCGTCGCGGCCACGTGACGTCGCGGCCACGGCGCCGGTCAGGCCGAGCGCGACCAGTGTCACCGCGGCCCACCAGATCATCGGCCTGCCACCGCCTGCGAACAGCAGGAACGCCATCACCACCGCGATCGCCGCCGGGGCCAGGCTCTTGGTCATGCGGCAGGCGCCCTGGCGCAGCTCGCCCGTGGTGCGCAGGGTCAGGAAGATCGCGCCGTGCAGGGTGAACAGCAGTAGCGTGGCCAGCCCGCCGAGCAGCGCGAACGGGTTGAGCAGGGTCAGCAGGGTGCCGGTGTATTCGTGGTCGGCGTCCAAGGGGACGCCGCGCAGGATGTTGGCGAAGGCGACGCCCCACAGGAAGGCCGGGCCGAGTGAGCCCCAGAAGAAGGCTCGGTCCCAGCCGCGTGTGCTGTCGGATTTGCCGCGGTACTCCAGCGCCACCCCGCGTGCGATCAGGGCCAGCAGGATGAGGAACAGCGGCAGGTAGAAGCCGCTGAACAAGGTGGCGTACCACTCGGGGAACGCGGCGAACGTTGCGCCGCCGGCCACCAGGAGCCACACCTCGTTGCCGTCCCACACCGGGCCGATCGTCTTGACGATGGTGCGCCGGTCCTCCTCTCCCCTGCCGAGGAAGGGCAGCAGGATGCCGACGCCGAAGTCGAAGCCCTCGAGAACGAAGTAGCCGGTCCACAGCACGGCGATCAGTACGAACCAGACGGTGGTGAGTTCCATGGCGGGGATTCCTCAGTAGCTCAGCGCGGGCGCGGGGGTTTCCGGGGCGGACTCCTCGTGGGGCCCGATGCGGATGAACTTGATCAGCAGCCGCACCTCGATCACCGCCAGTACGGCGTAGACGAGGGTGAAGCCGGTCAGCGTGATCGCCGCCGAGGCGACGTCGACGCTCGGCGAGACGGCCGCGGCGGTGCGCATCAGGCCGAAGACGGTCCACGGCTGGCGGCCCATCTCGGTGAAGATCCATCCCAGGCTGTTGGCCAGGAACGGCAGCCCGATCCCGGCGATGGCCAGCCGGTAGGCCCAGCGGCTCGACGGCAGCCGGCCGCGCCGGGTCAGCCACAGGCCGGCCAGTGCCGACAGCGCCGACAACGCCCCGAAGCCGATCATCAGCCGGAACGACCAGTACGCCAGCCCGACCACCGGCCGGTAGTCGCCCGGGCCGTAGAGTGCCTGGTAGCGGGCCTGGATGTCGTTGACGCCCTCGACCTTCCCGTCCAGGGTGTTGGTGGACAGCAGGCTCAGCCCGTAGGGGATCTGCACGTTGATGTGGTTGCGGCCGTTCTCGACGTCGCCGACGGCGAACAGCGAGAAGCCGGCCGCGCTCTCGTCCTCCCACAGGGCCTCGGCGGCGGCCATCTTCATCGGCTGCTGCTCGGTCATGATCTGCGCCTGCCAGTGGCCGGACATCGACACGCCGATCGCCGCGACCGCGCTGATGGCCAGCGCCAGCCGCGCCGACGTGCGAAACAGCGGAACCTCTCGCGTGCGCAGCAGGAACCAGGCGCTGATGCCCAGGACGAAAGCGCCGGCCGTCAGGAACGCGCCGAAGATGACGTGCGGGAAGGTGACCAGGGTGGTCGAGTTGGTGAGTACCGCCCAGATGTCGGTCAGTTCGGCGCGGCCGTTGTTGACGCGGTAGCCGACGGGGTGCTGCATCCAGGAGTTGGCCGCCAGGATGAAGTAGGCCGAGATGTTGGTGCCGATCGCGGCGAGCCAGATGGTGGCCAGGTGCAGCCGGGGCGGCAGTTTGTCCCACCCGAAGATCCACAGTCCGAGGAACGTGGACTCCAGGAAGAAGGCCATCAGCCCTTCCATGGCCAGCGGTGCTCCGAACACGTCCCCGACGAAGCGTGAGTAGTCACTCCAGTTCATCCCGAACTGGAATTCCTGCACGATTCCCGTCACCACGCCCATCGCGAAGTTGATCAGAAACAGGCGCCCCCAGAACCGGGTGAGCCGCAGGTACTCCGGCTTCCTCGTCCGGTACCAGGCCGTCTGCAGCCCGGCCACGATGATTGACAAGCCGATCGTGAGCGGCACGAACAAGAAGTGGTAGACGGTCGTGATACCGAACTGCCAGCGCGAAAGGTCGAGCACATCCATGCCGCCAGGCTGGAGGACGGCCGCTTGGCCGCGTAGAGCCGAGCGGCCCCTGCCCCGAGGGACCTTGGTCCCGCGCCCGCCACCGGCGTTCCCGGCCACCGCGCCTCCCGCCGGTTTCGACGGCTCGGATCTGGGCGTCGCGCGCCAGAACGACTTTCACCTGCGGGTAGGTCTGCCGCCACGAGGTTGCCTGTCGGCTGCGCCCCTGGTGCTGGGCGCGGCGGATCTCGTCCATGTCGTAGACGATCTCCGGGGCATGGGCATGGGCGTGGGCGTGCACCGGCGCCTGCCGGAGGTAAAGGGCCCGCGGTGTGGCGCCGCGCAGCGCGCGGGCCCCTGCCGCCGACCACGATCGCGGTGGCGCCGGCGGCCTGGTCGCGCACGACCACCGCTTCCCCGTCTCCGCGTTCTTCTCGTGCGGCCGGTTCCTGTCATGAGGGCGCACCACCTCTCATCCGCCGGCCGTTCACGACGGCGACGGCCAGAACCCCTGCCAGCGTCCAGGCGGCCACGACCGCCAGGTCCGCCCACGGCCAGGGGCGGCCCGCCGGGTCCAGCGCGGCCAGTAGCGCGTGTGAGACGTGCTTGAGCGGGAGCACGTCCCCGGCCCGCTCCAGCACATCGGGCAGCGGCCCGCCGCCGACGATGAACACGTCCGAGACGAAGGCCAGCGGCAGGAAGGTGCCCAGGGTGATCGCGTTCGCCGCCGGGGCACGGGGCACCAGTGTCGCCACCAGCGCTCCCAAAGCGGCGAAGCACGCCACCCCGAGCAGTACCG
The DNA here is from genome assembly GCF_059358815.1 of Streptosporangium nanhuense. Classification (NCBI taxonomy): domain Bacteria; kingdom Bacillati; phylum Actinomycetota; class Actinomycetes; order Streptosporangiales; family Streptosporangiaceae; genus Streptosporangium; species Streptosporangium nanhuense. The sequence continues at coordinate 34,944 of NZ_JCADBG010000029.1, read as the reverse complement.
TCACCAAAATCGCGGGGATCGCCAAGGGGCCGATCCGGACGCCGTAGCCGAATGTCGCGACCAGCGCCAGCACGACGGTGGTGGCCAGCGTGACCCACAGCGCGCAGGTGATCCAGCCCGCGTAGTAGGCCCAGTCCGGCAGTGGTGTGCCGGCCAGCCGCTTGAGCACGCCCCGGTCCCGGTCGCCGGTGACGGCCTCGGCGAGGTTGACATAGGCCGACACCCCGACCGTGTAGGTGATCATCGCGGCCAGCATGAACAGCGGCAGCCGTACCCCCTGCACCCGCACCTCGCCGAAGACCAGCGAGATGAGCACCAGCAGCAGCACCGGCAGCAGCACGGTGAAGAACGCCGTGGACGGGTCCCGGCGGAGCCGGAGCGTGGCGTGCGCGGCCTGGTCACCGATCAGCCGCCAGGCCGCAGGGCGGCCCTCGGGACGCGGCAGGTGACCGGACCCCGTCCGCGCCGTTCTCGCCTTCCCTCTCGCCGGCGGCCGTTCCCAGCGAAAGCGCCACACCGCCACCGCCCCCGCACCCAGTCCCCAGGCCGCCAGGACGGCCAGGTGATCACCGTGGAAGCCCGCTCCGTGCAGGAAGGGGTTGAAGTCATCGCGTACGGCCTCGGCGAAATGGCGTAGCGGGAAGAGCCGGCCGACGCTCTCCAGCCAGGCCGGCATCCGGGCGCCGACCAGGATGATGTCGGAGATGAACGCCAGCGCCAGCAGCAGACCGGTGCCGATCAGCTGCACCGCCGCCGCGTTGCGCACCAGCGCGACGATGGCGAAGCCGAGCGCGGTGAAGCACAGTGCGCCCAGCAGCAGGGTGAGCAACAACGCCGGCATCGTGCGCCACACCAGGTGCACGTCGTAGAAGACCAGCCCCGCTCCGAGCAGCACGACGACCGTCGCCGGCGCGATCGCCAGGGACGCGCCGGCCAGTCCGGCCATCAGCGCCCAGGCCGGTACCGGGGTGCCGCGCATGCGCTTGAGCCAGCCGCGGTCGCGCAGGTCCGCCAGGTGGATGGCCAGGGCGCCGAAGCAGCCCTGGGCGATGCCGAACACGGTCATGACCGGGACGACGAACTGCATCACGCGCACACCGGAGCCGGGATCGACGGTCTCGTTGCCCACCGCCGCGCCGACGATCACCGTCATCAGCAGCGGCATCGCGACGGTGAAGAACGCCGCGACCGGTGTGCGCAGGAACGAGAGCGTCTCGTGCCAGGCCAGGCGGGCGACCAGGTGGACGTTCATGACCGCCTCCCGGGTGCGGGCTCCTCCTCGGTGACCGGGCCCTTCCTCGTCGCGGGCCCAAGAGCCGCCCCGGGGGTGGGCGGTGGGCCGCCGGAGCGTTCACCGGCCTCCTCGACGAGGTCGAGGTAGACCTCCTCCAGGCTCGGCCGCGACAGTGTCAGCGAGGTCAGCTCCGCTCCCCGCTCCAGGGCCCACCCGGTCAGGGCGTGCATGTCACGGGCAGGCTCGGTGGTCCGTACGGCCACCGCCGCGCCGCGCGGCTCGATCACCCCCGTGAGGACGGGCAGGTCGGCCGGGGCCGTGCCTTCGGGCAGCTGGAAGGACAACACGCTGCCCCGGGCGCTGCCGCCGAGGGTGTCCGGCGCGCCGACGGCCACGAGCCGTCCCGCGCGCAGCACCGCGACCCGGTCGGCCAGGTGCTGGGCCTCGTCCATGTAGTGGGTGGTGAGCAGGATGGTGGTACCCAGGGCGCGCAGACCCTCGATCAGCTCCCACGCGCGGTGCCGGGCCGAGGGGTCGAACCCGGTGGTCGGCTCGTCCAGGAACAGCAGGTCGGGCCGGCCCACCAGTCCCAGCGCCAGATCCAGGCGGCGTCTTTGCCCGCCGGACAGGGTACGGACCCGGGCGTCCTTCTTGTCCGCCAGCCCGACCTGCTCGATCACCTCGTCCGGGCGGCGCGGGTGCGGGTAGAGGCCCGCGTACAGCCGGACCAGTTCGGCGACGGTGAACTCCTCCTCGAACCCGGCCTCCTGCAGCACGATCCCGATGCGTTCGCGGTAGGCGCGCCCGCCGGTGGCCGGGTCGAACCCCAGCACCGAGACCGTGCCGCCGTCACGGTCGCGATGGCCCTCCAGGATCTCCACCGCGGTGGTCTTGCCGGCACCGTTGGGTCCCAGCAGGGCGAACACCTCGCCTTCGGCGACGGTGAAGCTCACTGCGTCGAGCGCGCGTACCGGCCCGTAGTGCTTGCGCAGCCCATCGACGATCACCGCGGTCATGTCGGCTCCTCCCTCGGGGATCTCGACGATCCGCCGCCGCACCGGGATCGGGCAGAGTCGTAGGACGCGTGAGCGCAGGGCCTTTGGGCCTTACCGGCAGGCCCCGGTTGACCTGTCCGACGACGGTGGGGACCAACGCCGGCCACCGGCGGGGCTTTGGTCCGCGGTCCCCGAGATGGCGGACGGACATGCTGGAAGTCCAATCAAGGAGGTTCGCCATGCTCAACCCACTCGCCACGCACGCCGGGGCACGCCGTCTCATCACCGCGGCCGGCACCGCGCCCTCGGTGCACAACACCCAGCCGTGGCGTTTCGTCGTCCGTCACCGGGAGTACCTCGAGCTCCACGCCGACCCGGACCGCCGGCTGAAGGTGGCCGACCCGCGCGGCCGCTCTTTGCACATCAGCTGCGGCGCGGCCCTGCTCAACCTCCGGCTCGCCCTGCGCGTGAGCGGGCACCGGCCGGTCACCTGGTCCGTCCCACCCGCCGCAGACGGCTCGCCCACCCTGCTGGCCGCCGTGCGACCCGCATCCGCCGCGCCCGCCTCGGCGGCCGAGCACGACCTGTACGAAGCGATGAGGGCGCGGCGCACCAACCGGCAGCCGTTCACCGGCGAGCCCGTCCCCCGGGCGGTCATGGACGAGCTGAGCATGGCGGCCCGGATGGAGGGGGCCGACCTGGTCCTCCTCGGCGCGGCGGCGAGCGCGGTGCTCCTGGGGGAGGTCGTCGCGGCCGAGGAGGTGCTCATGGGCGACCGTGACTACCGCACCGAGCTGGCGCGGTGGACCTGCGGGCAGTCGCACTCCGACGGCATGCCGCCCTACGTCCAGGGCCCCCGGCCGATCGGCGACCTCGCGCCCGTGCGTGACTTCGCCCGGGTGAGCGGGGAGCGGGCCCGGTTCGAGACGCACCTGCGGCTCGCCGTTGTGACCACGCCGGGCGACGGCCCGGCGGACTGGCTGCGAGCCGGGCAGGCGCTGCAGCGGGTGCTACTCGTCGCCACCTTGCACGGGGTGTCCGCGTCGTTTCTCAACCAGCCGCTGGACCTGCGCGACATGCGCCGTCATGCCGACCCCCGGCACCCCGGCGGCCACCCTCAGATGATCATTCGTCTCGGGTACGGCCCCGCCGTGCCACGCGCCCCGCGCCGACCGGCCCTGGAGCTGCTCCGGGTGGCGTGACCCGCGGCGCCCCCGCACGTCCTGCCCCTGCGACACCGTACTCCGCGGAGCCGTGACCTCGCATGCTCGGATACGGGGTCGTGCGGGCTCACGTGTTCCGCCCCCTGCCCGCGTTCGAAGGAGGAAGCGCCTCGCCGTCGACGACGCAATCACCCCCCGCTTCGAGGCCGGCGGCGATGGCCTGCGCGGCGGTGCCGCGGGCGTCGTAGGTGCCGTAGAGGGGTGGTGAGCTTCAGCGGTCGCCGCGGGGAGACGCCTTCGGTGGCCCGCCGACGAAGTTCCTCGCGACCGAACAGGTCGATCCGGAAGCCGGCCTGTCTCCTCGGCGGCCGACATGTCGGGTGTCGATGCCGCCGCGCACCATGAGGTCACCCACCATCGCCTCGAAACCGGTACGGCTCGGTGCGTCCAGGTCCCTCAGCGTTCCTCCAGCACCTCGGTGACCGGACGGCGCACTCCCCTGGTGTCGTCGAAGGTGACGCCCAGCCGCATGATCATCTGGGGGTACTCGTCCGAGCACAGCTCCTGGCGCAGGAACTCCCGCAGGTGGGGCATCTCCAGCGCCTGGGTGTGGAAGGCCGCGCCGAGGCCACGGGCGCAGGCGTACAACAGGACCCGCTGCAGGGCCTGACCGGCCGTGATCCAGTCCTGGCGGGTGTCGCCCCTGGTGGTCAGGATGGCCACGGCGCCGGTGGAGACGGAGAAGAACTGGTCGGCGTCGCTGCCCCAGGGGTGGCCGTGGGTGTAGTCGCGCTGGGCGAAGTGCGGACGGGTCCGCCGGGGCTCGCGCGGGTAGCCCTCGGCCGGCACCCCGTCCTGGCGGGTGCTGCCCGGCGGCCGCCCCCAGCGGATCAGCTCCAGCGACAGCGGCCGGTCCTGGGCCTGTACGTCCTGGGCGGCGCAGGTGAGCGCGGCCAGGACCCGGATCGCCGCTTCGGAGCGGACCGGTGTCAGCCGCGCCCCCTCGCAGCCCGCCTCGGCCACCAGCGCCTCGACGAAAGGTTCTGGGACGGGCAGTTGCGTGAAACCGGCCCGGTGGGTGCGGCGGCGCTCGACCTCGGCGTACAGCAGCCGGGTGTGCTCGTCGGCGGCCACGGCCGCTCCCGGCCGTACCGTGGCCAGCAGGGCCGGGCGGTCGGGGTCGGGCAGCACGCGCACCCGCGGCTCGTAGCCGAGCGCGCGCAGCGCGAGACGCATGGTCATCAGGGCCGCGCCGCAGCTGATGAGCATCTCCCGGCCGGTGGGGTCGCCGATGCGCAGTTTCCTGTCGCTGTCGGCGCGCAGCGCGATCTCGTCGCCGTCGACGGCGAAGGACCAGGGCTGGGTGTTGTGCACCGACGGCGCCCACGTGGCGGCCTGGATCGCCGTACGGATCACCGAGGTGATCTCCTCGCTGGTACGGGTGTTCATGGCTTTCACCCCTGTCACAGGAACGGCGGGACGACGGCCAGGTCGTCGGATCGGTAGGTGAGGGCGTTCTCGACGTCGAGGACGCCGTCGATCTCGCGGGCCGCGGCGACCAGAGGGGCGATCTGCGACCGGAAGGCGAGCCGGCCCGTCAGCGTGAGCACCCCCGCCTCGACGCGGGCGCCTATCGTCTCCGGGTCGACGGCGAGCCGGTCACAGATCATGGTGACCTCGTGTTCGATCTCCTGGGCCGGGCGGACGAAGACCTTGAGCAGATCGCTCTGGTGGACGGTGCCGGTGATGCGCCCGGTGACCGCGTCGATCACCGGCAGCTGCTTGATCCGGTACCGGTGCATCAGCCGTGCCGCGTCCCGGACGGTGGCGTCCTTCGTGATGGTGATCGCGGGGGTGGTCATGACCTGCCTGGCCGTACCACCCGCGGCCTTGCGGTGCTCCTGACGTCTTTTGCGGCTGTCGAAGACGCTGCCGGCGTGCGCGCCGGCCTCGGTCTCCTTGAGCAGGAGATCATCGTCGGCGACCACCCCGATCGGGTGATCGTCGGCGTCGATGACGGTGAGCGCGCCGACCTTGAAGCGCCGCATGGCGTTGACCATCTCGGTGAACGTCGCCTCCGGCCGCACCGCGATCGCCGCGCCGCCCATGACTTCCTTGACCTTCATGACGCACCTCCTCACCTCAACGATCGCAAAGCGGCCCGGAAGGCGTCAGCGGCGAAAGTCCCCTGATCGGAGGGACTTATGGTCTGTTTCCTTCCAGGAGGGCCGGCCTTCGTCCCGCCCGTGAACCGGTGATCACAAGGAGGCCAGGGAAAAGTAGGCCTCCTCCTCCTGATCGAAATGCAGGAGGAGGACCGCGTGCAGGCCGTAGAGGCAGGCACACAGGTCGTCGAGTTGTTCCGGGCGCACCCCGCCGTCCTCGGCGAGAGCCAGGTGGCGCCCCAGGCGGTGTACGAGCCGTTCGATCTCCGCGTGTGCCCTGCTCATGGTCATCGTGACCTCGGGACCGCCGAGAACGCGTCCCATCGCCGGGTAGAGCCGCTGTTCCTCGGCCCGTTCGTGCGGGAGCAGGCGTTCGGTGAGGAAGGCGTGAACCTCTCTCAGGCGGTCAAGGGCCTGCGCCGTGGGATCGCCTGCCAGCTCGTCGGCGATCTTTCGGATCAGTTCCAGGGGCGGTCGCAACGAGGAGTGTTCCTTCGTGAAGCGGCGCAGCAGGGACTCGGTGGCGGCGTCGACCACCGTGCGGGTTCCGCGGACGGGCCGCAGGGCCCGCAGCGCGTTGAGGATCACCGCCACGTCGATGGCCTCCTGCAGCAGGGCGCCGGCCGCGGGCGGTAGCGCTCCGGCCGCCGCCACGATCATGGCCAGCAGGGACAGGGCCATCCCCGCGCTCGCGCTCTGTACGGCGATGCGGCGGGAGCGGCGGGCGACGTCCATGGCGTCGGCGAGCCGATCCAGGCGATCGGCGGTGAGTACCACGTCGGCCGCCTGGGTGGAGGCGGCCGAACCGCGGGCGCCCATGGCGACCCCGACGTCGGCGGCGGCCAGGGCCGGGGCGTCGTTGATCCCGTCGCCGACCATCACGCTCACGGCCTCGGCCGCCTCCTGTCGTACTGCCCGCACCTTGGCGGCGGGGCTCTGTTCGGCCAGCACTTGGTCGACACCGAGCACCGTGCCCACGCTCTCGGCGACCTCGGCCCGGTCCCCGGTGAGCATGATCACCCGCTCGATCCCGGCGGCGCGCAGCCGCCGCAGGGTTCGTGCCGCGTCCGCCCGTACGGCGTCGCGGAGCATGATCACGCCCGCGGTTTCGCCGTCCACGCTCACCCAGACGGTCATGGCGCCGTCCAGTGCGGCCCGCGCCCGCTGGGCTCGTTCCCACTGCGAGGAGGAGGCTGAGGAGGTTGTCGCCTTACCAACCTCTATCCGGTGGCACTCCACCGTCCCCGCGGTGCCGATGCCCGGCTTCTCCTGGACCGCGGTCGGTCGCGGCAGCTCGACCCGGCGGGTGCGGGCGGTCTCGACGATCGCGGCGGCGAGGACGTGAGAGGAGATCTGATCCACCGCGGCGGCCCAGCGCAGCACGTCGTCGGCGCGGGCGCCGGGTGCGGCCACGACGTCGACGACCCGGGGGCGTCCGGCGGTCAGCGTTCCGGTCTTGTCCAGGATGAGCGTGCGGGCCTGCCCCAGCCTTTCCAGCGCTCCCCCGCCCTTGACCACCACGCCGTGGCGTGCCGTACGAGACAGCCCGGAGGCGATGGCAGCGGGTGCGGCGAGCAGCAGGGGGCAGGGGGTGGCCACGACCAGCACGGCGACGGCCCGTACCGGCTGACCCGACAGCAGCCAGGCGGCTCCCGCCAGCAGGAGGGTGAGGGGCAGGAACCAGGCGGCGAACCGGTCGGCGAGCCGCACGACGGGGGCGCTGTCGGTCTCGGCCTGCCGCGCCAGCCGTACCACCGCGGCGTAGGTGCTCTCGGCCGCGGTACGGGTGGCCCGCAGGTCGAAGGCGGAGCCGGCGTTGACGACGCCGCTGCGCGCGCTCTCCCCCATGGCGCGTTTCACCGGGACCGATTCTCCCGTCAGGGCCGACTCGTCCAGCAGCGCCGGTTCTTTCGCGATCACCCCGTCGACGGGAACCGGCTCGCCGTGGGGAATCAGCAGCAGGTCACCGGGTCGCACCTGTTCGGCCCCCACAAGGGCGGGTGTCCCGTCCTGGTAGCGCCGGGCCGAGTGCGGCGCGCGTTCGTACAGGGCGGTCAGGTCCCGGCGGGCTCGGCGCAGGGTGTGCTCCTCCAGTGCCCGGCCGGTGGCCAGCATCACACCGATCAGGGCGCCGGCGAGATACTCCTGTACGGCGAGTGCTCCCGCCAGGGCGAGGACGGCGATGGCGTCCACGCCCAGCCGGCCGCTTCGCAGCGCCGAGATCACCCATCCGGTCGCGGGCACCAGGGCGAGGGCGGTGACCGCCGCCCACAGAAGATCGGCGACGCTACCGGTGCCGGCCAGGTGAAGTGCGCCTCCGGCCAGTAGCCCGCACGTGGTCACCGCGAGGAAGGCGGTAGTGCCACAACGTCTCATCGTCCAAGCCTCCTGCGGGTAGCCGTCTCGGCCCAGAGACGGAAGTCTGTCCCGGTCAGGACCTTGGGCCCTGCGACGAGCGCGGCGGCGGCCCGCACCGGCACGCCCGGGGTCGTCTTTACCGGTCCGGACCCGGGTGGCGAGCCGGTCGCCTACTCGCTGGGGGCGGTCTTCGGCTCGCCGATCCCAAGGTCTGGGCCCGGCCACGGTCTGATCTTCGGGATCGGGTGGACGGCGGTGATGTGTGACACCTGTGGGGTGGCGTGCGGGGGGATGACCAGTACGGGGCAGAACGCGTGGGCGGCGACATGAGCGCTCACCGAGCCGAGCAGCAGCCCGGTGAGGCCGCCGTGGCCTCGGGATCCGATCACCAGGATCCTCGCCGTCCGGCTGAGCGAGACCAGCTCGGGGCCCGGGGCTCCCCGGACCAGGATCGAGCGCACGTCCTGGCCCGGTAGCAGCCGCTCGGCCAGCCGCACCCCTTCGAACAGGACACGGCTCGCGTGCCGGCGTCGCTGCTCGGTGATCGCCGCCTCGCGCTCGGCGTGGGGGCCGTCCCAGACATGGCAGACGGTCAGCCTCGCCCGTTGCGTCCCGCACTCCAGCGCCGCCCATTCGGCCGCGTGACGGCTGTGTGGCGACCCGTCGAACGCGACGATGATCTCTCGCCTCATGGGAACACCCTCCGGCCATGACGGTGACGTCGTGTCAAAGGCGGACTCCCCGCCTCATCCGGCGGGGACGTGGGACGGCAGGACCGGGACCAGGCGGAACATTCCCGTCATCAGCTCGGGCGGCTCCTGATGTTCGGCGACGCGGCCGGCCACGGCCCGCAGCACGTCGGTGGCGGTCATCATCCCCGCCAGCCGGTGATCTTCTCCGATGACGCCGATCGCGTCGACCCCGGCGTCGAGCATCGCGGCGACGGCGTCGGCCAGGGGCGTGCCGGGTGTGGTGTGCGGGCGGCGGCGATCGGCCAGCAGCGCGCGGACGCGCATGTGTGACTGTTCGGCCGGGCCGCCGGACCAGCGGGCGGTGAGGTCCTCGCGGGTCAGGATCCCGCGCAGGCAGCCGTGCCGGTCGACGACCGGCAGGTGGTGGACCCTCGCGCGGCGCATGATCTCCCAGGCCAGCAGCGGGGACTCCTCGAGGTCGACGGCGACCAGCGTCCGGCTCATCACCTGCGCCACGGTGAGGGTGCCAAGGAGGGGGCCGGTGTCCATCACGCCTCCCCTCGGGCGCGGACCACGGCGACGGGGCAGCGGGCGTGGTGCAGGACTCCGTGGCCGATCGAGCCCAGCACGGCCGAGCCGAACCTGCCCAGTCCCCGGGAGCCGACGACGACCAGGTCCGCCGCCGCCGAGGCCTCGCACAAGACGCCGACCGGATGCCCGCAGACCAGCGTCTGCTCGACCTCGACCCGCGGGTACTTCTCCCGCCACGGGGTGAGCGTGCCGGCGCAGACCTGCCGTTCGGCGGCCAGGACGTCCTCGACCAGCGGGGTGTAGATCAGGGCGCCCGGTCCCACGAGGGGCATCTGCCAGGTGTGGATCGCCCGCAGCCTGGCGCCGCGGCGGGCGGCCTCCTCGAAGGCGTACTCCAGCGCCACCGCCGAGTGGTCGGAGCCGTCGAAGCCCACCACGATCCGGTCGTGCGTGCGTTCCGGTGTGCCCCTGACGACCACGACGGGAGTGGCCACGTGCCCGGCCATCGCCAGGGAGACCGAGCCGAGCAGCAACCCGGTGAACCCGCCCAGCCCGCGGCTGCCCAGCACGACCTGTTCGGCGTCCTCGGCCTCGCGCCGCAGGACCTCGCTCACCCGGCCCGCCTCCATGAGGGTCTCCACCTCCAGGTGCGGGGCGCGCCCGCGCGCCAGCGCGGCGGCGCGTTCCAGCACCTCCCGGCCGTACTCGGTGACGGAGTCGCGAAAGCCCGGCGGGGTCTGCAGCGGGATGTCACCGGGCCACGGCTCGCACACATGAACGATCTTCAAAGCGCATCCGCGCCGCACCGCGTCGTCGGCGGCCCATTCGACCGCGCCGTCCGCGGGAGACGAACCGTCCGCGCCCACCACCACATGCGCTGTCATGGCGACCTCCCTGGATTTCCGAGCTCCTGGGCTCCTGGGTTTCTTCTTCCATTCGACCGTCCGGCGGGGCTTTTCACAGCGGCCCAAAGGCCTGTTCCTCAGGGACTTCCGGCCCCGTCACCAGCCCTCCGAGGTCCCGGGGAGCGTGAACGACGGTCATCCGGCCTGCCGGCGGCACCGAGTCTCCTGTCCCGGGAGCCGTCCGGAGGTGGCGCCGGCTGATCCGGGGCGTAGGTGCCGGTCCCCCGCGCCGGTTCGGGTCCCGCGCTCGGGCGAACGGGGTGACCGATCCGGAAGGGGCGATCACCGGCCAGGCGTGCGGCGCCGTCCCGGCTACCCGGTGGGCGGCGTGGGCGAGGAGCCGTGCTCCCCACAGGAGGGCACGACGGCCACGGGGCAGGACGCGTGCCTGACCAGGGATCCGGTGATCGCGCCGAGGTGGCCGGTGCGGGTTGCCGTCCGGCCCCCACCGACGACGACGAGGGCGGCCTCGGCTGAGGCGGCCAGCAGGGCGTCCCTGGGCGCGGTCGTGGCCGACCGCACCTGGAGGTGGACGTCCGCGTACTTCTGCCGCCACGGTGTGAGGCGCTCCTCCACCCGCTCACGGCAGGCCCGGGCCGAGTCTTCGAGATCGGGCGCGTGGGCCATGGCGATGCCCCATGCCAGCGGGCGCGGGTGGCCGGCGTGGACCACCCACAGGGGCAGACGCCGCAGGGCCGCCTCCTGGAACGCGAAGTCCAGCACCGCGTCGGGCGTGGTGTCCTTGACACCCACGACGACGGGCCTCGGTGGCGGGAGCAGGGGCGCCTCGCCCGCTTCACGCACGACGATCACCGGAGATCGGGCGCGGGCCGCCACGAACGCCGCGACAGAGCCGATCACGAACCGGGCGGTCATCCCCCGGTCGTGGGCGCCGACCACGAGGAGCTCCGCGTCGGCGGACAGCTCGACGAGCCGCTGCCCGGCCGAGCCCTCGTGAAGGTCGGTGACCACCTCGACGGTCGCGGAGTGCGCGTGGGCGCATTTGACGCCGTGGAGCAGCACGTGCTCGGCCGCCTTGCTCAGATGAAGCCGGGCCTCACCGTCGGCCTCGCCGTACGGCCACCGCCACGCGTAGGTGATGGTGAGCGGGAGCCTTCTGGATTCCGCCTCCTGCGTCGCCCATTCCAGGGCCCGCAGGGAGAAGTCCGAACCGTCGTAGCCGGCGACGATCCCGTGTTGTCTCGTCATGGTCCTCACCTCTGATTCCATCGTTAGGCGATGCCGAGCTTCATCAGCAGGGCGAAAGGTCCCTTCATCGCAGGGACCTTCTGCCTTTCGACACGGTCTGGTCTGTCAGGCCCCCACCGGCTCGGGATGAGCCGCGGGGTGATCCAGGCGAGGGGCGGGTCATTCACCCCGTTGCGCCACGGTGCCGGGCCCGGGGATCAGCCGCACCGCGGTCACCTTGTACTCCGGGCATGAGGTGACGGTGTCCGCGTGGTCGGAGGTCAGGGTGTTGACCCCGCTGGAGGGGAAGTGGAAGGCGCAGAAGACCTGGCCGGGCACCAGGTCGTCGCTCAGCCTGGCGGTCAGCGTCGCGCGGCCGTGACGGCTCTCCACCGTGACCGGACGGCCGTCGCGAAGCCCGTACCGGGCGGCGTCGGCGGGATGCAGGTCGAGCCGGTCGGTGTGATCCAGCAGGAGGTTGCCCGTTCGGCGGGTCATCCCGCCGGAGTTGTAGTGGGCCCAGCGCCGTCCGGTCACCAGGATCAGCGGGTAGTGGTCGTCGGGGTTCTCGCCCGGCGGGAGATAGGGGCGGGCGGCCAGGTGCGCCCGCCCGTCGGGGGTGGCGAACCGCTCCCGGTAGAGTCTGGCCTCCCCGGGGCCGCCGGGGTCGGGGCACGGCCACGCGATGGCGCCCTCCCGGTCCAGACGTTCGTGGGACAGTCCCGCGAACAGGGGCGCCACCCGGCCGCATTCGGCCAGCGCCTCGGCCGGCGTCCGGCAGCCCAGATCCACCCCCAGCGCCGAGGCCAGGGCGTGCACGACCGCGAAGTCGGTCCTGGCCTCTCCCGGCGGGGCCAGGGCGGGACGCACCCGCTGGAAGCGGCGGTCGAAGTTGACGAAGGTGCCGTCCTTCTCCAGCCAGGACGCGACCGGCAGCACGACGTCGGCGCGGCGAGCGGTCTGCGACAGGAACAGCTCCTGGCAGACGACGAGCGGGCAGGCCTCCAGTGCCCCGGCGACCCGGGTGGCGTCCGGGTCGGTGGCGCACACGTCCTCCCCCACGATCCACAGCGCCCCAAGCGCTCCCGAGCGGGCGGCCGCGAACATCTGCGGGATGCGCATCCCGGGCCGGTCCGGCACCGAAGCTCCCCACACGTCCTCGGCCCTGGCCCGGGCGAGCGGATCGGTCACCTTGCCGTATCCGGGCAGGACGTCGGGCAGCGCCCCCATGTCGGAGGCGCCCTGGACGTTGTTCTGGCCGCGTAGCGGGTTCACCCCGAAGCCGCGCTCCGTGCCGACCGCACCGCGCAGGATCGCCAGATTGGCCAGGGCGCGCACTCCGTCGGTGCCGTGCAGGTGCTCGGTGACCCCCAGCCCGTAGATGATCGCCGGCCGCTCGGCCCGCCCGTAGAGCCGGGCCGCGGCGACCAGGTCCTCGGCGGGAACGCCGGTCAGGGCGGCCACCCGGTCCGGCGGGTAGTCGGCGAGCAGCGCGAGGAGCTCGGGCAGGCCACCGGCGCGGCGGCGCAGGAAATCCTCGTCGGCCAGGCCTTCGGCCCAGAGCGTGTGCGCCAGCCCGTGGAACAGGGCGACATTGGTTCCGGGGCGGGGCCGCAGGTGCACGTCGGCGTGGCGGGCCAGCCCGACGGCCCTGGGGTCGGCGACGACCAGCCGCGCCCCGCGCAGGACCCGCTGCAGCAGCCGGGCGCCGACCACCGGGTGGGCCTCGACCGGGTTGGCGCCCACCAGCAGCAGGCAGTCGGCCCTCTCGACGTCGTCGAAGGTGTCGGTGCCGCCGGACAGGCCGAACGAGGCGGTCAGCCCGGCGGCCGAGGGGGCGTGGCAGAGCCGGGAGCAGTTGTCGATGTTGTTGGTGCCGACGGCGACTCGCATGAATTTCTGGATCAGATAGTTCTCCTCGTTGGTGGCCCTCGCCGAGGAGATCACCGCCACCGCGTCGGGACCGCCGGCGGCGACGGCGGCCCGCAGGCCGCGGGCGACGTGCTCCAAGGCCTCGTCCCAGGTCACCGGCTCCAGGCGGCCGTCACGGCGCAGCAGCGGCCGGGTGAGGCGTTCGGGGGAACGCAGGAAGCCGTGGGCGAAGCGGCCCTTGACGCAGGCGTGCCCGCGGTTGACCGGGCCTTCGCGGTCCGGCAGGACGGCCACGACCTGACCGTCACGGGTGAGGGCCTCCAGGGAACAGCCGACGCCGCAGTAGCCGCACGTGGTCGTCGTCCGCCTCAGGGCCGCCGTCCCGCCGCCGAGGGGCAGGCCGGGTTCGGTGAGCGCCCCGGTGGGGCAGGTGTCGACGCAGCCGCCGCAGGCGACGCAGTCGGACTGCGCCCACGGCCCGCCCGTGCCGGGGGCGACCATCGTGTCGGCGCCCCGGCCGGTCAGGGTGAGGGCGAAGGTGCCCTGGACCTCGGCGCACACGCGCACGCACCGGCCGCAGGCGATGCACAGATCCCGGTCCAGGTGGATGTAGGGGTGGCTGTCGTCGCGGCCCCGGCCGCCGCGCCCCTGGGCGGTCTGCGGCGCGATCCCCATCGCGTGGCAGACGCGGGCCAGTTCGCGGTCGTCCGCACCGCCGTCCAGCGCGTAGGGCGGCAGGGCCGTGACGATCACCTCCACGGCCTCGCGGCGCAGTACCCGCAACGCGTCGTCGGCGACCTCGACCGCCGCGCCGTCGACGGCCGGGGTCACGCACGCGGCCACCACGTTCCCGCCCGATCTCACCAGGCAGGTTCGGCAGGAGCCCGCCGGGGTCAACCGGTCGTCATGGCACAGCGTGGGCAGCTCGGCGCCGGCCAGGCGTACCGCGGCGAGCAGTGAGGAGCCCTGGGCCGGCCGGACGGTGATGCCGTCGACGGTGACTCTCACGGGTCCCACCCCTTCAGCCGGTCCCCGTAGGCGCGGGCGAGGCTGCGCACGGCGGCGGGAACCCGCCGCCCGAAGGCGCACAGGCTGGCCTGGCCCATCACCCGCAGCAGCCGCGCGTACTCCTCGCCGGCGGGCGTACCGGAGGCGGCGATCTCCAGGCCGCGGCCAGAGCCGACCCGGCACGGCGAGCAGGCCCCGCAGCTCTCGGCGGCGGCGAACTCCCACACGTGCCGCAGCACCTCCCGCGGTTCCACGCGCCGGTCGAAGGCGACGAGGCCGGCGTGTCCGAGCGCCGCGCCGCGGCTCGTCAGATCGGCGTCGGTCAGCGGTACGTCCAGCCGGTCGGGGGCCAGGAAGCCGCCCAGCGGCCCGCCCACCTGCAAAACGCCCAGCCGCGCCCCCTCGCGCAGGCCGCCGCCCAGCTCGGTGACGATGCCGAGCACCGAGGTGCCGAGTTCGACCTCGTAGCAGCCGGGCCGGGCGAACCGCTCGGACAGGCAGACCAGCTTCGTGCCGGTCTCGGCCCGCGTGCCGCGCCGGGCGTACGCGTCGCCGCCCCGTCGCACGATCCAGGGGAGGGCGGCCAGCGTCTCGACGTTGTTGACCACGGTGGGGACGTCCCACAGGCCCTGCCGCGTCGGGTAGGGCGGCCGTGGCCGGGCGCATCCGCGTCCCCCTTCCAGCCCGGCGATCAGGGCGGTCTCCTCGCCGGCCACGTAGGAGCCGGCGCCCTCGGCCACCTCGACGTCGAGCTCCAGGTCACTGCCGTGGATCCCTCGTCCCAGGTGCCCGTCCTGGTAGGCCTTTCGCACCGCGGCCCGCATCCGGGCCGGCGCCCGCGGGTACTCCGAGCGCACCAGCACCACGGCGCGGCGGGCCCGGCAGGCCAGGCAGGCCAGGGCCAGCCCCTCCAGCACCCGCGCCGGGTCGGCCTCCATCAGCAGCCGGTCGGCGTAGGAGCCGGGATCGCCCTCGTCGCCGTTGGCGACCACCACGGTCTCGGGTGAGCCGCCGGTGGCCGCCCACTTGGCGGCCACCGGAAATCCGGCTCCGCCGCGCCCTCGCAGCCCGGACGCCGCCACCTCGGCCAGGATCTGCTCAGGGGTGCGCGCCCCCACCGTTTCCGGCCACACCTGCCAGGCGGCTTCCCGGGCGACGACGCCGGCGAGCACCACCGGATCACCGGTGGCGTCGGCCGCCGGGATCGAGGGGGCCCGTGGCGGTACGCGGCCGGAGAGCTGGCCGGCGAGGTCCGGGCCGGTGCAGGGGGTGTCGCCGTCGAGAGCGGCGGGGCCCGCGTAGCAGTAGCCCAGGCAGCGGACCGTCTGCAGCGACACCTGAGGATCGGGGCCGGCGCTGTCGGCGGTGGCGCCGAGCGCGTTCTCGACCTCGCTCAGGTGGCGGCCGGCGCGGGCGGCGAAGCAGGCCGCGGCGGTGCAGACCCGCACGTGACGGCGACCGTGCCGGGCGGCGAGATCGGCGTAGAAGGTGGCCGGGCCCAGCCCGGCGGCCGCCGGCAGCCCGAACCGCCTCGCCACCTCGGGTGCCCACGCCTGCGGGCCGTCCGGCGAATCAGTGGCGGCTTCGGCCAGGGCCTCTGTCAGCCGGGCACCGGGACGTCCACGCCGGTCGGCCAGCGCGCGGAAGGCGTCGAAACGGTCGGCCGAACTCATACCTTCATCATGGACCCGCTGCCCGCGACCCATCAGATCCCATGGATCCACCGGGGAGGGACTTTTAGCCCTTGACTACCCTTCCTCGACCTTTGATGACATGCTTCACCTCTCGGCGTGCCCTGGCGGCGAAGAGGCCGCCGCGCCTTGAGCCGGTCGAGCCGGTCGAGCCGGTCGGGCCGGTCGGGCCGGCCTGCTTCACTTCCAACCGGAGGGTTCACCGTCGTGGAGGAGATCGTCGCAGGAGGGCGGAACCCTCGGCCCTGCGGGCCGGTACCAGGTCACCGGCCCCCACCTCATGGTGAGGCCCCCTCATGCCGCGCCACCGGGATCAGCATGACCGGGACGCGGGCGCCGGCCAGGGTTTCGCGCACGGTTCGGGCTCTTCCCGCGTCGAGGTGCTGTGACCATCCCAGCGCGATGAGATCCACACGCTCGGCCGCCGCCACGTTCACCACCTGCTCTCCCGCCACTCCGCTGCGAAGCTCCATGCGCACCCCGGGGTAGGCGCAGTGACGGGCCAGGAACTCCTGCTGCCACGCCTGCCGGGCGTGTGCGGCCTGATCCCAGAAGCGGGGAACGGTCGCCTCGTCGAAGACGTGCAAGATCACCAGATCGACGCCGGTACGGGTGAACAGCTCCGCGGTCCCGGTGACGGCGGCAGCGGCCTCGAAGGAGCCGTCCAGCGGCAGGAGCACCCGGGAGATGACATGGCCGGAGGCCGCCGGCGAGGAAGGCAGCAGGACGACCGGTTTGGTGGAGCGGCGCACGATCCACCAGGACGAGGCCGGGGACGAGGCCGGGGACGAGGCGTCGCCGGCGAGGACGCCGAGAACCGTGTTCGTCCGCTCCAGCTCGCGAAGCACCGTCGTGGTGGCGTCCCGCGCCCGGGAGCCGGCGGCGAGGTGAATCTCTCGAACACCCGTGCGTAGAACCTCGGCTATCGCCCGGGCGACACCGGTCACGGCCGCGCCCGCGCCCGCGTCGTCGACAACGGCCAGCACGTCTTTCATGTCCCCTCCTCTCCGTGTGTCAGCGGTCCCGCGGCAGGCGGACGAAGCCGGCCACGTCCTGCGGTTCGCCGGTGCCCAGCCGTAGCCGCAGCGCTCCATCGGTTCGCACCTCGACCGCCTCCCGGGTGACGTCCAGCCGCACCCGACGGCCCAGGCAGTGAAATCGCACGCCGAGGCTTCCCCACGCCGCGGGAAGCCGGGGATCCAGGCACAAGATCCCGCCGCGTACCCGTGCTCCCGCGAAGCCGGTGAGCAGCGCCTGCCACACGCCCCCGAACGTGGCCATGTGCAGGCCGGTGGCGGTGGTCCCGGTCAGGTCCTCCAGATCCAGGGTCAGCGCGATGCGCAGCAGGCCCAGCGCCTCGTCCGGGCGGCCCGCCCGGGCCAGCAGGCAAGCGGTGATCGCCGGTGAGAGTGACGAGCCATGAGCGGTACGGGGGCCGTAGAAGTCGAGGTCGGCCTCCAGCGAGCCCGCTTCGGTCTCCTCGGGGACCAGGTGGTGAAGCATGAGGACGTCGGGCTGTTTGACGATCTGCATGCCGGCCAGCCGTTCGCGGCCGAGCAGCAGGTCGGCGGCCACCGGCGGGACCGCGACCCGCGCCATCGTCAGCGGCTCCAAGCGGAAGTACCCGGCGAACTGCTCGTACCTGCCCGAGGCGGGGTCGTAGCCGTCCACCAGGCGGTCCGCGAGCACGCGCCACCGGCGGCCCTCCTCGCAGCCGGCGGTGACGAGATCGGCCGCTTGGCGCAGGTTCCACCGGGCCATCACGTTGGTGAACGCGTTGTCCGTCACCGCCTCGTGGTACTCGTCCGGCCCGATCACCTCACCGATGTGGGCCCGTCCGTCATCGTCCACCCGGCAGCGCGACGCCCAGTAGCGGGCGGTCTCGATCATGAGAGGGCGTGCGGGCCCGGCCAGGAATCCGTCGTCGCCGCTCCAGCGCGCGTAGTGGGCGGCGGCCCAGGCGACGTCGGCGGTGATGTGCTCCTCCATCCGCCCGGTGAGGATGGCGACGGCCTCGCCGCCCAGATGCCCGCGGGCGGGGGTCACCTCCTCGCCCGTGGCGGCGGACTCCCAGGGGAAACGCGCACCGGAGAAGCCCAGGGCGGCGGCGCGGGCCCGTGCCGCCGCCAGGCGGCGGAGCCGGTAGACGACCATGGCCCTGGCGGCGGCGGGATCCATGCTCACCAGGGCCGGTAGGACGAACACGTCGGCGTCCCAGAAGACATGACCGGCGTAGGCCTCACCTGACAGCCCTCGCGCGCCGACCGCCGCCTCCTCGCCACGGCCGGCATTGCCCCAGAGGTGAAACAGTGCGAATCGTACGGCGAGCTGCGTTTCGGGATCATCGGGGATGCGGACGTCCACGGCCTCCCAGCGCGCGGCCCACGCCGCCCGCTGCTCGGCGAGCAGCCGGTCGAAGCCGAGCTCTCCGGCCGCCTCCAGTGCCGCGACGGCATCGCGCGGCACCGGTCGGCGGGCGGGGTCGGCCGTGTAGGCGACGATCCGTTCCAGGGTGCGTACCTCCCCGTCACGGCCCGTGCGCTGCGTCGCCACGGCGGCCACGCCCGCGTGGCCGGAGGTGACCCGCGACCAGGCGTGGCCGTCGAGCCGGCCCTCGGTGACCTCGCCCTCCGGGGGAGAGCTCAGGGGGGACCCCGCCCGCAGCCGCCCGACGCCCGCCTCGGCGCGCATCGCCACCACCCCCGGCCGGCTCACGCACGCCAGTCGCAGTGTCCGTACGGGAGGGGCGTGGCCGATCTCCTCCCGGACCAGCACGCCGGCGCGCAGATCGAGCACGCGCAGGTCCTCCTCAGGAGGTGGCCGCAGGATGAGCCCGGTCCACTGGGGTCCCGGCAGCAGGTGCTGCTCGGAGCCGGTCCCGGTGTAGATCCCGGCGGCGAGCACCAGCGGAACCGACCCCGGGGTGGACTCCTCCACCGACCCGCGGGTGGCGAAACCCCCGGCGCCGAGGGTGAACAGCGTCTCGGTCACCCGGTGCCGCGACGGGTCGGTGCCCGTTTCGCGGATCGTCCATGCCGGATCGTCGTCCAGCGCGGGAACCCGCCGGTGCCGTCTGTGCCGCACCTGGCGGTCGAGCAGGTGGAGCTGCGTGGCCGGCCCTCCGCCCCCGTCCGCCGAGGCCGCGGCCCGGCTCAGCAGCTCGATCACTTGATCATCGGTGGTCTGGGAGAAATCGCGGTACCAGGCGCCGATCGCGTAGAAGGACTCCGGCGCCCGCAGGCAGACCACCTCGTCTGCCACCTCACGCAGGCTCTCGATCGTCTCCGGCGCTCCCACCGGAACCGCCAGCACCACCCGTGAGGCACCACGTGCGCGAACCACCTGGCAGGCGGCACGAGCCGTCCCGCCGGTGGCGATGCCGTCATCCACCACGATCACCGTACGGCCCGCCAGATCCACCGGAGCACGCTCACCACGCAGGCGGCGCCCGCGGCGCAGGAGTTCGGCCTGCTCCCGCTCCTCCACCATGGTCACCTCCTCCTGGGTGAGATTCGCGCGCCGCACGATGTCGCGGTCGACCACGCGCACCCCGCCCTCCCCCAGGGCGCCGAACCCGATCTCCGGCTGGAACGGCACCCCGAGCTTGCGGACGACGATCACGTCCAGCGGAGCGTGAAGGGCCCTGGCCACTTCGAACGCCACCGGCACGCCACCTCTGGGCAGCCCCACGACGACCACGTTCCCAGCACCGGCGAACCCGCGCAGCCGCCCGGCCAGCCGCACTCCGGCGTCATGGCGATTGCCGAACATCTCGTTCACCTCGCGACCTGCGACAAAGAGACCCCCCTCACCACCATCGACGGGAAAACCACGCCGCCGACAGGGCCGAAGGTCCTGATCAGCGACCCCGTGGGCGGAAACCGGCCCACCGGTCCCGAGCAAGAGCGTTCCGCAGAGAAAGCCGCGTCGCTCTCACGTCGATCACGGCCGAGGCATCCGAACCCGCCCGAGGGACGGTAGTCGATCGCCGGCAGCGAAGTCGCCGACCGTGACCAGGGGAAGGATTGAGGTATGGGGGAGCCTGCCCATCCGCCCGCGATCACTTCGAGGTCCGCCGGCGGGGGAACCGTGATCGGTATCTGGCCCGGACCCGTCACCGGACCCCGGCCGGTGACCTTCAGCCGGGCGATGAGGCCGAAGGACCCCTGACGCGACATCGGGCGCCGGGAAAGGCTGGCCTCATGGCGAGCTTTGACGAATGTGACGCGCTGCTGCGAAACGGGGAGATCGCCCACGTCCGGCCGCTGTGCGGCACGGACCGCGCGGCCCTGCACGCCCTGGTGGACCGCACCTCCGCCAGATCGGCCTACCTGCGGTTCTTCACCGCCGGCCGGGCCACGGCCCACCGGTACATGGACCGGTTGACCGGCCCCGACTACCGCGGGCACGCCCAGGTCGCCCTCCTGGCCGGGAGCATCGTCGCGGTCGCGGAGTACATTCCCGGCGAGGACCACCACAGCGCCGACGTGGCCGTCCTCATCGACGACCACGTACACGGGCGCGGCCTGGGCACCCTCCTGCTTGAACATCTGGCGCTCGACGCCGCGGCCCACGGCGTGGGCGAACTGGTGGCCGACGTGCTCACCGGCAACGGGGCGATGCTGAAGGTCCTCGCCGACCTCGGCCTGGCGGCGACCCGCGAGTTCGACGGCGCGGAGGTGCGCGTCCGGATCGACCTGCGCCCCACGGACACGCTGAGGGCCGCGATCGAGCGGCGCGACCACGAGGCTGAGCGCGCCTCGCTGGCGCGGGTGTTGTCGCCCCGGTCGGTCGCCGTCGTGGGTGCGAGCCGTGATCCGGACCGGGTGGGGCACCGGCTGCTGGGCAGCCTGCTCGACGGCGCCTTTCCCGGACCGGTCTATCCGGTGAATCCGAAGGCGGACCAGATCCTCGGCGTCACCGCCTATCCGGACCTGTCCTCGATCGGCGAGGCGGTCGACCTGGTCGTCGTGGCCACTCCGGCGAGCGCCGTCCTGGACGTCGCGCGTGAGTGCGCCGGTCACGGTGTGGCCGGCCTCGTCGTGGTCAGCGCCGGCTTCGCCGAGACCGGCTCGCGGGGAGCGGCGCGCCAGGCCGAACTGCTGCGCATCTGCCGTACCGGCGGGATGCGGCTGATCGGCCCCAACTGCCTCGGAATCGTCAACACCGGTGCCGCGCTCAACGCCAGCTTCCTGCCGCATCCTCCGCCGCCGGGCACCGTGGCGCTGATGTCGCAGTCCGGAGCGGTGGCCGCCGGGCTCGTCGCCCGCGCCACCGAACTCAAGGTCGGGCTCTCCTCCTTCGTCTCGGTCGGCGACAAGGCCGACGTCAGCGGCAACGACCTGCTGGAGTACTGGGAGGACGACCCGCGCACCGAGGTCATCGCCCTGTATCTGGAGTCCTTCGGCAACCCGCGCAAGTTCGGCAGGATCGCCCGCCGCGTGGGACGGCACAAGCCGATCGTCGCGATCAAGAGCGGCCGCAGCACCTCTGGGGATCGGGCGGTGCGTTCGCACACCGCCGCCGCCGCGACCCCGGACATCGCCGTCGAGGCCCTGCTGCGCGCCGCCGGGGTCATCCGCGTCGACGGCATGCGGGAGTTGCTGGACACCGCGCGGCTTCTGGCCACCCAGCCACTGCCCGCCGGAAGCCGGATGGCGATCGTCGGCAACTCCGGCGGGCCACAGGCGCTGGCCGCCGACGCCTGCGAGCGCCACGGCCTGGCCGTCCCGGAACTGTCACCGGCCACCCAGCAGCGGATGCGTTCGCGGTTGCGGGCGGCCGCCGCCGTGGCCAACCCGGTCGACCTGACGGCCGACGGGCAGGCCGAGGAACTGGAGTTCGCCGCCTTGACCGCCTTGGAGGACCCGGAGGTCGACGTGGTCCTGATCGTCTACACCCCGCCGTTCGGGTCGGGGCTCGAGCGGACCCGTGAGGCGATCGCGCGGGTGGCGGGCTCGGCGGGCAAGACCGTGGTCGCCTGCGTGGTCGGCCATGACGAGACGATCGGCCCGGTTCCGGCCTATGCCTTTCCCGAGCAGGCCGTGCAGGCGGTGAGCCGGGTCGCCGGCTACGCGCGGTGGCGCTCACGTCCGGACCTCCCCTGCGTCCCCCCGGAAGGGACGGACCTCCGGGCGGCACGCGAGCTCGTCGAGGAAGACCTGTCGCGACACCCTGCGGGCCGCTGGCTCGACCCGGCGACGGCGGCCCGGCTGCTCGCCTGCTACGGCCTCGCCGTGGTGGAGTTCGCCACCGTGGACAGCGCTGAGGAGGCCGCCCGGGCCGCCGCCCGTCTCGGGTTTCCCGTCGCGCTGAAGGCGACGGGCCCGGTGCACAAGAGTGATGTCGGCGGCGTCCGGCTCGGGCTCCGCACCCTCAAAGAGGTCCGCGGCGCCTACCGTGCGATGAAGGACACGATCGGCCCGCAGATGACCGGCGCGACCGTCCAGCCGATGGCCCCCGACGGCGTGGAGATCATCGTCGGCGCGGTCCGCCACCCCTCCTTCGGCCCGCTGGTCATGGTCGGCATGGGAGGCGTGAGCGCCGAGCTGCTCACCGACCGCGCCTTCCGCAGCCCTCCGCTGGCCGGTCAGGACGCCGCGGAGATGATCCAGGAGCTGCACTGCGCGCCGCTGCTGTTCGGCTACAGGGGCCGCCCGGTGGCCGACACCGCCGCGGTGAAAGACCACATCGTCCGCGTGGCGCAACTCGTGGACGACCTTCCTCAGATCGCCGAACTGGATCTGAACCCGATTGTCGCCGGTCCCTGCGGCGCCGTCGCGGTGGACCTGCGCATCCGGCTGGCCCCGGCCCCGCCCGGCCCCTCTCCCCTGCGCCGTCAGCTCCGTTGACGAACCGGCACCCCGACGCCGTACCGGCCTGTCGCAGGGGATGAGTACCTGGCCGCCACGGTGAGCCGGTGCGGCCTGCCGGCCACGGTGCGCGCCCGGATCGGGGGCCGCAGGAGACAAGGTCACCCGGCCACGATGAGCAGGACTTTCGGCCCTGTTTCCCTCCCCTCCCCCACCGTAGCGTTCCCAGTGAGAAGACGTCCCCAGAGGCCGCCCACCAGGGCCCGGCGCCGTGTCCGACGCGGCTCCGCCGCATGCCGCACGAAGCCGGCCTCCGCTGACGATGTCCATCCTTTGAGGGGAGAATCCCATGGCTGAACGCCTCGCCGCCGCCGGTGACCTCGGCCGCCGGATCACCAGACGACGTGAAAGCCTCGGCCTGGACCGGGAGGAACTGGCGCACCGGGCGGGAATCGACCCCTCCTACCTCGCCTACGTGGAGCAGAGAGCGGCCGCGCCCGCCATCGAGACCATAGAGCGCCTGGCCCTGGCGCTGGACACCAGCGCCGCCGAACTCCTCGGGGCGACCGTCGACCAACCACCCGGGCAGGGGCGAGCCGCCCTGCATCCCGAGCTGGAGCGCCTGGACACGCAGGAGTGTCTGCGGCTCATCTCACCCGGCGGGATCGGCCGGCTGGCCTTCGACGACCTCGGCGGCCCGACGATCCTGCCGGTCAACTACGTCCTGCACGAGAACTGCGTGATCTTCCGCACCGCCTTCGGCGGACCGTTCGACGCGAACCTGAGCACCGGGGTGAAGGGCGTCGAGTTCAAAATCGCCTTCGAGGTCGATCGCATCGACGACGCCAACCGCGAGGGCTGGAGCGTGCTCATCCGCGGCGGCGTCCACCACGTCTCCACCGCCGAGGAGCAGGCGGCCGTGATGGCGCTGAGCGTCCGGCCCTGGGCCGGTGGCGACCGCGAGCTCTACGTCAAGATCACTCCCTCCGAGATCACCGGCCGCCGCATCCGGCACGGCCGGTGATCCACGCCGGGGCGGCCGTTCGAACGATCACCCACCTCGGGGCGCTCCCCTCCTCCCGCGCGGTCTTCCGACGAATCAGCCCTGACGGTGAGACCGAGCAACGCCGTACCTCGTAGGAAGGGGCCGCTTCGTGACGGCTCCCGCAGTGGTGGACCTCGCAGAGATCACCGCGATGATCTTCGACACCGACGGGGTCATCACCGATACGGCCAGGGTGCACGCCGCCGCGTGGAAACAGGTGTTCGACACCTTCCTGGACCAGTACGCAAAACATTCCGGTGAGCGATTCCCGCCCTTCGACGTCGGCGAGGACTATCTGCGCCACGTCGACGGCAAATCCCGGCTGGACGGGGTGAACGACTTTCTTCGCTCCCGAAACATCGCGGTCGATCCGGACACGGCAGCGAGCCTCGCCGCCGCGAAGGACGCGTCCTTCCGGGCCGAGATCAGCGCACACGGCGTGACCCCGTTCCCCTCGACCCTTGATCTGGTGCGCGAACTACGGCGCCGCGACGTGCTCACGGCCGCCGTCTCGGCGAGCCGCAACTGCGCGCGAGTACTTGACGCGGCGAACGCCACCGACCTGTTCGACATCCGGGTCGACGGCGTGGCCGCCGCCCGGCTGGGACTGGCGAGTAAACCCGATCCCGCACTGTTCCTGTACGCGGCCCGGCGACTGGGCGTGAGCCCAGACCGGGCGGCCGTCGTGGAGGACGCCCTGGCCGGCGTGCGGGCGGGCAGGCGAGGCCGATTCAAACTTGTCATCGGGGTCGACCGGCACGACCAGGGACAGGCCCTGCGGACCGCTGGAGCCGATCTTGTCGTCACCGATCTGGCCGAACTGCGGCTGAAGGGAGGAAGACGCGGCCACTGAGCGGTTCGACCGCATCCCTTAGAGCCGACAGTCCCCGCCAAAAGAGTACTTGGACCCTACAGAATGCCCTGATCATGACCGATGCTGCCCGTATGGACCAATCGCGGCCGATGAACGCGGCGCCCCATCGGGGCCAGGTCGCATCGCCCGACCTCGTTCGCCGGCCTCGGACGGCCACGCGGCCGAACGAACCGATCGGCCGGGCCGTCAAACGGCCGGTTCGACCGCCGCACCTTCAACCGGCGGCTTCGATTGTCACCGCGTGCCGGAGGCAGAGATGCGCCATGTCACCGTCAAGGACGTGATGACCTGTCAGGTGATCTCAACGGGTGAGAACACCTGTTTCAAGGACATCGCCGAGACGCTCCTCACCCACGCGGTGAGCGCCCTGCCGGTGGTGAACGACGACGGCCATGTGGTGGGTGTCGTCTCCGAGGCCGACCTGCTGCGCGGACAGGAACTCCGGGAGCGGTTCCCCGACTCACCCACACCGCCACGGCGGAAGCCGTGCGCGGACAAGACCGGAGGCGAGGTGGCCCGGGACCTGATGAGCGCCCCCGCGGTCACGATATCGAAGGACGCCCCGGTGGTGGCCGCCGGCCGTCTGATGCACGAGAAAGGCGTCAAACGGCTCCCGGTGCTCGACGAGCACGATCGCCTGACGGGCATCGTCAGCCGCTGCGACCTGCTGAAGGTGTTCGTCCGCTCCGACCACGACATCGAACACGAGGTCCGCGTGGACGTCTTGACGCGATCGTTGTGGATGGACACCTCCCGTGTCCAGGTCACCGTCAAGGACGGCGTGGTGACGCTGAGCGGGCGGATGACCCTGCGCGCGGACACGCGGATCGCGCTGTGGATGACCCGGCAGATCAACGGAGTCGTCGACGTGATCGACGAACTCACCTGGGACCGGGACAACACCCCCACCGGGGAACGATGACGAGGAGCTCGCCATGCCGGCCGGGCCCTCAGCGCGCCTGAGAGGCGGCCTGTCGCGATTCCCTCTCACCCAGGGGAACGTTCCACACCAGCCGGGTGCCTCCCTCTGACGGGCAGCCTGCGGTGAAGGACCCGCCGAGCCGCTCGGCCCGCTCCCGAAGATTACGCAGCCCGCTGCGCCTGCCATCGGCGGACAGCCCGATGCCGTTGTCGGCCACGGTCAGGACAAGCCGCTCCCGGCCGGCATCCACCGACACATCGACCTTCGAAGCCTGGGCATGACGTACCACATTGGACAACGCCTCACGCAACGCGGCGAGCAGGTGCTCGGCCACTCGCGGTGACACCTCGCTGTCCAACCGGCCCTCCATCTCCAGGCCCGGCATGAAACCCAGATGACCGCGCGCCCCCTCCACCAAGGTGACGATCTGCGCGCGCAACCCGAAATCACCCTGCTGGGGGAAGGCTTGCAAGGCGAAGATGGTGGAGCGGATCTGCCGGATCGTGCCGTCCAGCTCATCGATGGAGTTGCGCACCCGCGAGGAGACCTCTGGCCGTTCGATCAGCCGCACCGTGCTCATCAACGTCATGGCCACGGCGAACAACCGCTGGATCACCACGTCGTGCAGGTCCTTGGCGATCCGGTCGCGATCCTCCAGCAGGCTCAGCCGCTCGGTGTCCATCCGGCTCTCGGCCAGCTCCAGGGCAATCGCGGCCTGCCCGGCAAAAGAGTGCAAAGTGCGCAGCTCGTCCCGGCTGAACGGGATGCGCCCCGAACGCTTGCCCAGCGACAACACCCCCCGCACACCTCCCGACGCGCCGATCGGCACCGCCGCCACCGGACCGAGCGAGACGTACTCGGCGATCACGATCGGCACCGTCGCCTCGCACGCATCGGTGACCATGAGCGGCTCACCACTGATGAAAGCCTGCCCGGCCAAAGAGTCGGCGATCAACGCCTCGGCATGGGCCACCTGATCACAGGCCTCCCCATCGGCGATCAACGTCCGCAGGACCCGCCCATCCTCATCGGGCAGCAAAACCGCCACGACATCGGCCCCGGCCATCTGCCGCGCCCGCCGCGCGATCAGCACGAGCACCTCGTGGGGCTCGGCGCCCGACAGCAGGCTCGTGGTGACCTCCGCCGAGGCCTGCAGCCACATCTCCCTGCGCCGGGTCTCCTCGTACAACCGCGCGTTCTCGATGGCCACCCCGGCCGCACTCGCCAGCGCCGTCACCATCGCCTCGTCCTCGGCGTCGAACTCCCCTCCCCCGCGCTTCTCGGTGAGGTAGAGGTTGCCGAACACCTCCTCGCGCACCCGGACCGGCACCCCCAGGAACGACCCCATCGGCGGGTGGCCCGGCGGAAAACCGTAGGACGCCGGATGATCGGAGATGTGAGCCAATCGCAGCGTCTGCGGCTCCTTGATCAACAACCCCAGCAGGCCCAGCCCGTGCGGCCAGTGCTCGATCCTGGCGATCTCCTCCTCGCTCAGCCCCACCGGGACGAACTCGATAAGTGTGCTGTGGTCCCCGGCTACCCCCAACGCCCCGTAGGTGGCGTCCACCAGCGCGGTGGCGGCCTCCACGATCCGGCGCAGCACGGTCTCCAGATCAAGGTCGCTGCCCACCGCGACCACCGCGTTCAACAGCGCGTGCACCCGGTCACGGGTCGCCAGCACCGCCTCCAGGCGCACCTGCAACTCCGCCAAGAGCTCATCCAGGCGCATGTGCGCGATCAACGTGCCCGGCTCGGCCTTCGCCATACCCCAAGTCTCGCACCGGGGCACACGGCACCCGTCCTGCCGAGGAGCCGACATCCATCCGCCCCACCATCGTTTACTCCACGATGACAATCACCTGACCAGCCGTACACGACCCCACCGGATACCCGCGCGGAAAAGATGTCGGCCCGGGGCTCTTCGAAGCGGGACGTCGACGGCACTCCGGCCCGGGACGAAACGGTGAGGACACCGCTCCGTGACATCACAAGCCGCCAGGCGCTCACCAAGCCCCCGGTGAGCGTCAGCGTCAAGGGCCGGCCCGCAGGCCCGAACGGCCACCCCAAGGACACAAGCCCACCGCTCGCGTCCTGCTACCGGCCCGTTCGCACGTCATCCTCGTCATACGTGGCGTCGACGTCCAGGTCGACGACCCCATCCACCCCGCGCCCGGCCTCGACGATGTCGGCGATCTGCGAGCGCCTGGCGAGCTTCCCCGCGACACGGACCACCCCCGCCTCCACCGTGATCGTCAGCGCTTTCGGATCCAGGCGCAGGCCCGCGATGGCCGCCGCCACGTCCACCAGGACGTCGCAGGCCCGCCGGGAGAAGACCTTCAGCAGGTCGCCCTGGTGCACGGTGCCGACGATCTTCCCGCTGGCGACGTCGACCACCGGTAGCTGCTTGATCCGGTTGGCGTGCATCAGACGGGCCGCCTCTCGCACCTCGGTCTGCTCGATGACCGTCAGCGCAGGACTGGTCATGATGTCCCGCGCGGTCATCCCAGCGGCCTTCTCGTGCTCCCGGCATCGCCTGTGACCCGCGAGGACCACCTCGCCGCGCGAGGCGTCGACCTCCTTCAGCAACAGGTCGTCCTCCGACACCAGCCCGATGGGACGCCCCTCGCCGTCGATCACGGCGACCGCGCCCACCTTGAAGCGGCGCATGGTCCTCACCAGCTCTGAGAACGCCGCCTCCGGACGGACCGCGATGGCCACCGTGCCCATGACGTCCTTTACCCGAAGCGTCATGATCCGCCTCCTCTCAGCCGTACCTCGGCCGGCTTTCGAAGATTTGGGCGTCACCGAGGACGCCGGAGTCCGACAACGCGGGCTCGTCCCGCCGCCAGCTTTCCCAGCCGGCGGGAACCACCGCGATGGGGCAAAGTCCGTGCTGAAGAACCGACCTGGAGGTCGAGCCGAGCCTGCCGTGCTCACGTGCTCCGCCGACCACCACCAGGCTCGCCGCCTTCGACGCGTCCACCAGGAGATCCTTCGCGGACGTGGCGGCGAAACAAGCACGAACGGCCACCTGGGGGTAGGCGGTCCGCCATGGTCCCAGGCGCTCGAGCATGCCGTCCTCCGCCGCCTTCGTCGCGACCCGCGTGTCGTGCGCCAGCGGCTGCAGCCGCCCGGCATGCACCGCCGCCAGATCCAGTTGCCTGATGCGGGCCTCACGGAAAGCGAACTCGATCACCCCGTCAGGGGTGTCGCCGCTCATCCCCAGGACCACGGCACCGCGCTCCCTCGGCACGGGAATCGGGCCGGGCCCGCGTACGACGATCACCGGGCAGCGCGCGTGCGCCGCCACATAGCCGGCGACCGACCCCAGAACGGTCCTGGCCAGGGTGCCCAGGCCACGAGAACCCACCACGATCAGTGCCGCCCGCTCCGACAGCTCGACCAGCCGTTCAGCGGCCGCCCCCTCGTACAGATCCGCGGCGACATCGGTCAGCGTGCTGCACGCGCGGGCACAGTCGGCCCCGTGGTACAGCACATGCTCGGCGGCCTTGCGCAGATGAAGTCTGGCCTCCTCGTCGGCCTCCCCGTACGGCCACCGCCACGCGTGGACCACCCTCAGCGGTATCTTCCCGAGCTCGGCCTCGTCCATCGCCCACTCCAGGGCCTGCATGGAGAAGTCGGAACCGTCGTAACCGACGACGACCTCCCGGATATCGGTCATTGCCCTCACCTCCCTCTCTCCATGCTCGCCGGAACAGGCTCCACAGAGGAGGGCGGAAGGTCCCACTCTGGCGGGACCTTCCGCCCTCCTCCCGTCACAGCGCCGACCTGCGGAAACAGGGCGGACACCATGATCTTTCGCCGGCCGTTCCCAATCGGGCGACGACGCGGCATCCGACGGCACCCCAGGGGACCTTCGTCCCTACCAGACAGCTGACGGGGCCACCAAGAATGGGAGGAACCGGGAACACGAAAAGCGCGAACAGATGATCTCGGTCGGCCTCGGATCGAACAGGCCCGACGGCCGAGATCAGAGCACCTGTCCCTGGCGACGAACCGAAGGTGATGACCATGACAGACCCCATCGTCGTCGGCGTCGACGGCTCGACGTCCTCACTGCAGGCCGTGACCTGGGCCGCGCAGGAGGCCACGCTGAGAAAAGCGCCGCTGCACGTCGTGCACGCCGCCCTGCGCTGGGCCTACGACGTCCCCCTCGTCCCGCAGCCCGCCCACTGGGGACCCGCCGAGGAGGCCGCCTGCGAGGAACTGCTCCGGCAAGCCGCCGAGCAGGCCCGCTCCGACGCCCCCACCCTGACGGTCACCACCGAGATCCTCGACGGAAGCGCCGCCGAAGCGATCGCCGCCGCGGCCGAGACCGCACAGCTGATCGTCGTCGGCCGCCGCGGCCTGGGCGGATTCACCGGACTGCTCCTGGGCTCGGTCAGCTACGACCTGGCCGCCCGATCCCCACGCCCGGTAGTGATCGTCAACCAGCCGCCCACCGCCCAAGACACCGAGATCGCCGTCGGCCTCACCGGACGCACCGGCCAGGACCCCCTCCTGGAATTCGCCTTCAACGAGGCGGCTCTGCGCCGGCGCCCGCTACGAGCGGTGCACGCCTGGACCCACCCGGCCACCAGAGCACCCGGCGACATGCAGCCACTCGTCTACGACGTCGAAGAGGTCGGCGACGAAGAGGCCCGCCTGCTGGCCGAGTCGCTCGGCGGCTGGCGGGAGAGATTCCCCGACGTGACCCTCATCGAGCACGTCGTGCACGAACATCCGGCCAAAGCGCTCATCGACGCCTCCGAGAGCGCCGAGCTGGTCATCGTGGGCGCCCCCGGCCGGACGATGTTCCTCACCTCGACCGTACGCTCCCTGCTCCACCACGCCCAGGCGCCCGTCGCCGTCCACCGCGCCTCGCACGTCCGCCGCGGCTGAGCCCTCCCGGCACGAAACCGTCGCGGCATCACCCGCCATACCGATGAACCAACGGTTCCAACGGCACGGTCAGGGATTCGGCGTCATCGTTCGTTCAGGCGGGGGCGGACGACGGCGACAGGGCAGTGCGCCCGGTGCAGCACGCCGTGGCTGACCGAGCCCAGCACGGCCGAGCCGAATCCGCCCAGCCCTCGTGAGCCGACCACGACCAGGTCCGCCTGGCGCGAGGCCTCGGACAGTACGCGGACCGGATGATCACAGACGATCGATTCCTCCACCGCGACATCTGGACACTTCTCCCGGTAGGGCGCCAGCAACCGCCGGGCGGCCTCGGCCTCGTCGGCGAAGACACCTTTCAGCACCGGGCTGTAGCCCAGGGCGTACGCCGAGAGCATCGGCATCTGCCAGGCGTAGACCGCCCGCAGCCGCGATCCGCGCTGCTGGGCCCGGGCGAAGGCGTATTCCAGCGCGGCCTGCGAGTGCTCCGACCCGTCGAACCCCACGACGATCACGTCGTGCGCGGTCCGGACCGGCGCGCGGACGATGACGACGGGACCGGCCGCGTGGCCCGCCAGAGCGAGCCCGACCGATCCGAGTGCCAGCCCGGCGAACCCGCCGACGCCCCTGCCGCCGATCACGAGCGCGTCGGCCCGCTCGGATTCACTCTTCAGCCGTTCGACCACCGCTCCGGTCGCCAGAGCAGTGGTGATCTTGATGTCGGGCGTGTGATCCCGGGCCCGCTGTGCGGCCGCGGCCAGCACGCGGTAACCGTGCTCGGCCGAGTCGCTTTCCTCTCCTGTGCCGGAAAGGAGAACGAGGGCGCTCCACGGTTCGCGCACATGCACGATCTTCAAGGCCGCACCGCCGCGCGCGGCGTCCTCGGCCGCCCACCGCACCGCCGCCGTCGCGGGTGCGGATCCGTCGGTACCGACGACGATCAGTCCGGTCATGGCCGCCTCCTCTTAGAGAGCCTCCGTACCTTCACCTCCATCGCACACCCGCGAGAGAGGTTCGGCACCGGCCGAACGTCACCGGCCACAAGGACCAACGTCTCCCCGAAAACCACGCGGGCTTGGTGAGCCGGCGAGAAGTGAGGCCGTCCGGGAGCCGGTCCCCGCAGATGCCGTACAGGTGCGGCGCACACGCGCAGGTGTCCTGGCGTCCGGCCCGGCCTGCGCGGGTTTCGTCGTCCCGGCCTGCACACCCCTCTCGCGGGCGTGACGCCGGGCCGACCGTCACGTGATCCTGCGAGTGCCGGCCTGCCGGGCCGCGGCCAGCGTCGTTCCCCACTGGCGGGCTCGGCCGGTCTCCCCCTCCAGGAGCGGACCGGGGGTGCCGGAGACGTAGAAGCTCTGCGAGCTGGACAAGATCGCGAAGCCGTGCCCGCGCAGGTTTTTCTCGACGCCGCGCCGGGCCGATCCCGGAAGCCAGGGGTTCTTGATCCGCGTGTCGAACGCCGCGGCCGCCAGGTCCCGGGAGTGGCCGCCGAGGGTGGCGAGCCATTCGCGCAGTCCCCGCCCCTTGGACACCAGCTCGGTGGCGGCCTGCTCGGCCTGCTCGGCGGCCGACTGCCTGGTGCTGGGCCGGCTCATGCCGAAGGCGTGGGTGGGCCCGCCGACGACGAGGAGGTCCACCTCATCGGGAACCGGCACCGGGGCGTCGCCGACCTCGACCAGGTCCACCTCCATCCGGGTGGCCAGACCGTCGGCGACGGCCTCGGCGATCGCCTGGGTGTTGCCGAACATCGATTCGAAGACCACGAGCGCACGCATCGGAATCGTCCCCTTCTCCATTACGCTCCGCGGAAGGTGGGGATCGGAGGTCGATCCCCACCTTTCCGCCGGTTGCCTTCAGGATTTCGCCCGCCGGTTCGCGGGTGAAGAGGCCGACGGCTCGCGCGGCGAGGACGAAAGACCCGGCGGGAAAGCCCTCGGCGAGGACGTCGACGCGCCGCAGGACCTGGGCTCGGTGGCCTTCCGCGCGGCCGTGACCGACGACCGTACCGTCCGGGACCTTCGGGTCTGCCCCGCCCGGCCACCCCGCGGAAGACTCGGAGGTGAAAGCGAAGGGGAGACAAGACCATGAACATGCGCGCTGCCGTCGTCACCGCGTTCGACAGGCCCCTGGAGATTCGAGAGATCCCCGTTCCCGAGCCCGCGGCCCACCAGGTCCTGGTCCGCATCGAGGCCAGCGGCCTGTGCCACACCGACATCCACGCCGCCCGCGGCGACTGGCCGGTCAAACCGGCACCGCCCTTCACCCCGGGGCACGAGGGCGTCGGTGTCATCGAGAAGACCGGCTCGGCGGTGACCGGCCGGACCGTCGGCGAGCGCGTGGCCGTCCCGTGGCTGGGTTACGCCTGCGGAACCTGCGAGTACTGCGTCAGCGGCCGCGAGACCCTGCGCGCGTCCCAGCAGAACACCGGCTGCACCGTCGACGGCGGCCACGCCGAGTACGCCGAGTACGCCGAGTACGCCGAGTACGCCGAGTACGCCGAGTACGCCGTCGCCCACGCCGCCCACGTCGTCCCGGTCCCCGAAGGCGTCTCCCCCGCCGAGGCCGCCCCGCTGACCTGCGCGGGCGTGACCACCTACAAGGCCGTCAAGGTTTCCGGCCTGCGCCCAGGTCACGACCGGTACGGGATCGCGATCGTACCGAGTGACGAAGGTTATCCCGAAACCCGTGTCGGCCCAGACAGGTGCCGGCGCACGGCCTCGGCTGCCAGGTCGACGTCGGCGGCTTCGCTGCGCTGGGGCGCGTTCAGGAAATCCGTCCCGCGCAGAGCATGGGAGGCCGGGCGGGGGTAGAGCCAGGCGTGGAAGTGCTGGACCCGGTCCCGGGTGGAGACCAGGTGGACGCGCTCGGCGTCGGTGCCGGCCCGCATGGCGGCATCGAGCGCGCGCAACAGGCTGCCGAAGGACGCCGCCTCCTCCAGCGTCATCTCGGCGAAGTCGGTGTAGTGGCGCACGGAGACGATCTTCATGGTTCCCGGCCTGGAGGATTCGGCGGGGCCGTGGTGCACGAGCCAGAGGCCGTCGCGGTAGACCCAGCCGCCGGGCGGTTCGGCGGCAGCGGTACTCAGCGGGCAGTACGGGCAGCCGGAGGTGGTGCCGGTCATCGGGGAGTCCTTCAGGTCAGCAGGGTGTGGGCCAGACCGACGGCGGCGCCGGCGGCGATGTACCAGGCGTTGGCAGGTAAGCGGCCAGGGCGGCGAGGGCCCAGGCGGACGGCCATCCCGCTACAACCAAATACATCAAACTGGTTTGATGTATTATCGCGGCGTGGTGACCCCGGCTCAACCCGCCCCGGCCTTCATGCGGCTGGCCGGCCATCCGCTGCGATGGCGGCTGCTGTCCGAGCTGGCCACCGGCGACTACCGGGTACGCGAACTGGTGGAGCTGGTGGGCCACCCGCAGAACCTGGTCTCCTACCACCTGCGGCTGCTGCGCGACGGGGGCCTGGTCACCATGAGGCGTAGCAGCGCCGACGCCCGCGACAGTTACCACCACCTGGACCTGGACCGCTGCGCCGAGGCCCTGGCCGCCACCGGCCTCGTGCTGCACCCCGCGCTCCGCCTCGCCCCGGCCGCACCTCAGCCGCTCCCGGCATCGGCGCGTCGGCCCGCCGTGCTGTTCACCTGCACCGGCAACAGCGCCCGCTCGCCGATCGCCGAGGCCCTGCTGCGCCACCGCGGCGGAGGCCACCTCGAGGTCACCAGCGCGGGCAGCCACCCCCGGCCGCGCCTGCACCCCGACGCCGTCCGGGCCTTGCGCGAGGAGCACGGCATCGACCTCGCCGATCAGCGCCCACGCCACCTGGAGACCCTGACCGGCCGCCACTTCGACCACGTCGTCACCCTGTGCGACAAGGTCCGCGAGGTCTGCCCCGACTTCGGCGACCGGTCCCGGCGCATCCACTGGAGCATCCCCGACCCCGCCGCCGAGCAGGCCGGATACCCCGCCTTCGCCCATGCCGTGGCGGAGATCGACACCCGCGTCCGCCACCTGCTCCCCGTTCTCACATCGCGAGAGGCCCAGCCATGACCACCTCTGAGACCACCTCTGACCAGCTCGCCGCCGTCCGCTACCTCGTCGACGACGTGACCGCGGCCGTCGGCTTCTACACCACCCACCTCGGCTTCACCCTGCGACTCGACGCGTCGCCCGCCTTCGCCGACGTGGTGCGCGGACCGCTGCGGCTGCTGCTGTCGGGACCGGCCAGCTCCGGCGCTCGGGCCACATCCCCCGGCACCCCCGCCGGACGCAACCGCATTCACCTCATCGTCGACGACCTCGACACCGAGATCGACCGGCTCCGCGACGCCGGCCTGTCCTTCCGCGGCGACGTGGTCGCCGGCCCCGGCGGCCGCCAGATCCTGCTCACCGACCCCGCCGGCAACCTCGTCGAACTCTTCGAGCCCGCCCACGCTCCAGCCGCCACCCCGCCGGCCCGAACCTGACCGACGCCGAGTGTGTCCACCCGCTCCCCACCCCTGACCTCCTTACTGTGGCCAGGTCCAGTCGCGGATCTCGGCCGGGTCCTCGCCGTGCTCGCGGGTGTGGGCGCGGGCCCGCAGCCGGGAGTCGA